>JBAYYV010000010.1:0-2601 GCA_041672845.1 Bacteroidales bacterium | reverse complement strand
CTTTAGGATCTATACATTTAATGCTTATTACATCGAAATCACCTTTGGTAATTAATTGTTCATTTTTACCATCACGAGATACTTTATAAAGATGACGCCAACCGTCTTTTTCACTTGTCCATGTAAAATACTTATCATGATCTAGCCATTCGATATTATCATAACAGTCTAAAAAAGCATCATCTTTATCTGTCAAGATATTCGATATTTCCATCGTCGCAGCATCACAAACCCATACTCTATTAGTATTCTGAAGCCTATTAAGCTGTTGGATCATAACTTCATTAGAATTTGGAATGAAATCCATTCTAGCTAAATAATGATTTCTAGGATCACCAGGAATATCAAACCATTTAGTCTTAGCTGTTTCTACATTTACTACACCTATTTTAACAGCAGAATTAGTAGTACCCACTTTAGGATATGGAAAATTATGAATAGTAGAATAAATAGAATCTATATTATCTATAATCTTAAATACCCCTGTACCTTCAGTGTTAGACTGCCAATAAGCTATACTTTCACCATCAGGAGCCCATCTAAAACCATCCCTCTGACCAAGTTCTTCTTCATATACCCAATCGAAAGTCCCATTAATTATAACATTATCACCATCTATAGTAAGAGGCTTAATTTCTTTAGTAGCTAAATCTTCTACATATATATTATTATAGTATGTAAAAGCTATCTTAGTCCCTTGATCATTAAACTTGGCAAACATAAGTCTAGATTCCTCTAAACCTTCACCTACCTGAAAAAGTTCATCAGTATTCATATCAAGTACCCAATAATCACCTCGAGTATCATAACGCCATACTTTTCTAGTATTTGTATATATAAGCAATTTAGTATTGTCTTTAGACCAATAAAAACTTCTGATTCTTAAAGGTTGCTGTTTTCCAGCAGCTTTAAAATCCTTAGAACTACCGACAGGAGCACCAGCAGCACCAGTAACTTCAGCAGTAGCCACATCATCTATTTGAACTTTATCCTTTTGTGTAATGATAAAACCACCAGGGACTAACTTCTTAGCTGATACAAGAATAGATCTTTCACCAGTTTTGATATCATATTTAACGATATCTGTACCACCGATTTCTTTATTCCTTTCTATAGCAGTATAAGATTTACTATCTTTCATCCAAGCTGGGGCACCTAGATAATTAGTGTGATATTTATATGTAACATAAATATCATTAAGACTCAATTTAGAGTCATTTACTTTCAGACCATTAAAATTAGCAGGCTGAGCCTTTAGTCCGACTGTCGTCAATGACAAAAATGCCAAAGAAACTAACAATAAAAATTTGTTCTTCATTAATTTTACTTTTTCCATTTTTCGTTTTCTAATTGTTTTTTATATTTATTTAGTTTTATAATTAAAACTATTTAATCACAAGAATCACTAGGAACATGCGCATCATTAGGCAGATTATCTAACCAAAACTTAGTCATTCTACTATAAAGATGAATAGTAGTTCCTTCTCTTTCTCTTAATCCATGAGTTCTCATCGGATAAATCATAAGATCAAAGAATTTACCTTGTTTAACTAATTCATTGATAAGCATTTCACAACCTTGATAATGAACATTATCATCACCAGTACCATGAATTATCAAATATTTACCTTGTAAATTTTTAGCAAAATTTATAGGGGAACCTATGCGAAATCCTTCAGGATTAGTAGAAGGAAGACCCATATACATTTCTTGATAGATAGTATCATATAAATTCTGAAGATATACACCTGCTACAGAAATACCTGCTTGATATATATTAGGATATTTAAACATAGCATGAGCAGTAGAAGATCCACCACCACTCCATCCCCAGATACCTATTCTAGTAGCATCTACAAATGAATATGTTTCTTCGATTTTCTGAACAGCTTTAGCATGATCAGCAGGAGGGATATCTCCTAATTTACCATATATACTCTTTCTCCATTCCCTACCTTTAGGATTATTAGTACCCCTAGGATCTACACTCATTACTATATAACCTTGTTCAGATAAAAATTTGTTCCAAAGATCACCACCACCCCAATTATTTTGTACAGTAGAACTCCAAGGTTCACCGTATATATAAAAAATTACAGGATATTTCTTATTAGGATCGAAATTAAGCGGTTTAATCATCCATCCATCTAAAGTAATATAACCTAAATCTACTTTAAACCATTCTCTACTATTCAATCCTAAATCTGCTACTTCTTTTTTAACTTTAGCATTATCTTCTAAAATTCTTAGCGTTTTATGTTTTGGTAATTTAACCATTTCATAAAACTGAGGAGTAGTCGCATTATCAAATTCATGGAAAGCATACTTAGCATCAGCAGTTATTTCATAATTATTCTGTCCAACGAATGATTCAGGTGTAACTCTTACAGCTTCACCTTTTCCATTAATTCTACTCTTGTATAAATATTTTTCACAAGCATTATATGGAGAAGCTAAATAATAGACCCAACCATCTTTAGGATCTATACATTTAATGCTTATTACATCGAAATCACCTTTGGTAATTAATTGTTCATTTTTACCATCACGAGATACTTTATAAAGATGACGCCAACCGTCTTTTTCACTTGTCCATGTAAA
>JBAYYV010000009.1:0-14085 GCA_041672845.1 Bacteroidales bacterium | reverse complement strand
CGTAGCACCTTCGCGAACGCGTTGTTCATGTAGACGCCGGGGCGTCGGCCGGTACGCGCGGCGATGTGGTTGCAGAACCGCTCGGCGAAGACGCGTGCCCCCTGGTCGGGCTGAAACGGCGCCTCGATGTCCAGCATGGGAACGAGCCCCCGCGCCGCGAGTCGGTCCACTTCGGCCAGCAGCACGTCGGCCTGCTGTTCCGGGCTCGGATCAAGCTGCGCGTAGTGATATCCGCCGACCGGTAGGCCGACCGATTTGGCGCCGTTCACCTGCGCGTCACCCTTGACGACCGCCGGGCCGCCGCCGTCGCTGACCTTGACCCATACGAAATCAACTGTCCGACGGACCGCGTTCCAGTCTGTTACCGTCTGGTAGCGGTAGACGTCGATACCCAGTGTCATGATCACCTCACGTTGAGTGTGTTAAGTCACGCGCATGGGTAAGCGGTACCGGTATCGCCGTTTGCTTGTCGCGAATCAGCCGATGGGCAGCAGGGTGGGTGGCGAGGTTGTCTCGCACCTGTAGGTCGGTGCGTCATCCGGGGAGCCGGCGTCGCGGGTGCAGGTTTCCTCACTGCCGTCCGCTCGGGTGGTCACCCAGCCACGCGGCGGGGCGCCGTCCGTGCCCGCATCACCCGGCGGCCCCTGCGGGCCAGCCGGCCCCGGCTCGCCGGGAGCACCGTCCTGGCCGTCCTGCCCATCGGCGCCGGGCGTCCCGGACGGGCCTGCGGGACCGCACAGGGGACCTACGCGTGTGGTGGTGGCATCCGACCAGGAGAGGATGACGTCGCATCCCGATGGGGACGCACTGGTGATCGAACGGCCGTCGTCCCCGTTGCGTCCGCAGATGTTGTCTGCCGTCGTCTGCCGGCCGTCCGTCAGGCGTACGGTCAGGGCGCATTCCGCGTGCTCCACCGAGGCGATACCGACAGGCTCGACCGGCACGGCCACCTCGGCCGCTTTCCGGCATGCCTGCCCTAGTTCGGCCGCCGCCGGCCCCCCTTTGGCACACGCCTCGTTTACCTGCTCGGCCAAGGTCTTGGCCTGCTCCTGTGCCGCCCGCGCGGTGCCCACTGACGTCACCTGCCCGTAGACGACCCACCCGGACGCCAACAGTGACACCATTGCGATAGCCCACAGTGCCGCATGGTTTTTACCCCGCATCGACTTCCCCGATTCGTCGGCGTACGCTCGCGGCGTCGTCCTCGGCTTTCCACCGTTTCTTACGCTCCGCGTCGAGCTGCTTGGTCAGCTCATCGACCCTTGCACGCAGTTCCGAGATATCCGACTTGAGCGAGTCACTGATCCGTTTAATCTCGGCCGCATGCCTGCTTTCGGCGGTCAACCAGAACCTGGACAGAATCCCGATGATGACCAGCAGGATGGACGCACCGCCGGCCGCCGGCAGGACGCTGGGCAGCGAGTCCAGAACATCCACGACACCCCCCAGTGCGGTCATGTTTGATTGTTTTACCCGATGGGTTATGCGACTTCGGTGAGCCGCATCCACGATTGGCTGTTCAGGTCGCAGTTGCTGGCGTGCGCAGCGTTCTGCGCGAACTGGATCGTGCAGTTTCCGGCGGTGCCGCCGATGGTGATGGCACCGGTGGGTCGGGAGGACATAGTGACTCCTGTGACGCCACCCATGGGCCAGGGTTGGGTGGTGATCGCGTCGTGCGCGATCGGCGAGTCCAACGCGGTGCCGGACGTCAGGTTGGTCCAGGTCGCCATGCGCAGTGTTGACCCAGTGGGTAGAGCGATGTTGAATTTGAAATCCGCCAGGGCATCGGCGGTGTACAAAATCAGCGCCTCGAAAATGTAGTTCGTGTTTGCCTTAACGCTCAACGTCAAGTAGGTCGAGTTGACCAAGGTCGTGCTGTTGTTAACCGTCTGCGTGACCTGCTGACGCCGCGTTCGAATCTGGTTGAATTGGTCGTTCAACGCGGCGGCTGTCAGATTCTGGCCAGCGGTAAACGCGGCGTCCGCCATGGTTAACTCCTTATCCGAGTGCGAGCGTCGCTGGTGTTTTCAGCCGGATCTCGGCGCCGGCCGGGTGCGCCTTGGATATACCGTTCACGCTTCGGGTGACGGTCATCGTTTGTGGGCTGGTGGAGCCGGTGATGGTGGTAGCGGTGACCTCCTCACCGCCGATCACCAGCGACACCGGCTCGTCGGTGGTGGTCCACAGCGGCGCCGACGACCTGAACTGCACATCGTCGATGTAGACGGCGTCGTCGCCGGCTGCCGTGGCGACATCCTTGATGTACCGGAAGGTGACCGTGCTGGCCCCGGCGACCGGGTAGACGATTGACTGTGTCCAGCCGATCGAGCCGGATGCCTCACCCCAAAACGTGGAGTCGATGTAGAGGCGGAAAAAGTCAAATCCGCTCTCGGTCGACACGCGAAACCAGAACTGGAGTGTGTCCGCCCCCTCGGGGACGGTAATGACGCAGTCTGACTGTTGGCTGTCGCCGATCGCCGCGGAGCGCAGTGACCACGAACCACTGTGGGCTTGGGCGTTGGTGCGGGTCCACGTCCCGGTGACGTTGAGATCGTAGGTGGCGTCCTCGAACCCCTCGTCGTAGTCGCCTGTGCGCGCGACGGTAAAGGACGTCGCGCCGGAGGTCACCGCGGTGACCAGCTTAGACCCGGCGGTGTCCAGTTTGTCCGTGTCAAGCTGTAGCACCTCATACGGTGACGCAGGCGAGCACACCGCGGTCAGGGTGTGCTCATAAGGCCCGATCCGCTCGGTGTAACCACCCATCAGCACGGACACCGGACCTGGTGGCAGCCACGAGGGGAGACCCGTGATAGTCACCCTGTCGTCAATGGACACGTCCAGCACCTGAGACTCCAGTGCCGCTACCGACGACGACGCCAGATTCACGGTGACGGTCGGGTAGCGGGCCTCGTCGACGGTGCCCACGTGCACCAACCACGTTGCGGCGTGCAGCGCCTGTGCGTCGTCCCGAACATTAAGCTCGACACTGGTGTCGTAGCGGCCGACACCCGTCGGTGGGTCGGACACCGATAGTGGTCCGGTGGTCTGCTGGGAGCGGACCTCCGAGCCGCCAGGGCGGCGGACGGTCACGTCATTGCGCAGGCCCTGGTCGTCGTCGGTCGGCTCGAACGGCGGCGACAGGTGGCCATAGGACGCGGCCAGGCGTGCGGGCTGGTTAGTGATGGTGGTCAGCGTCCGGTAAGCCAACCCCAGGGTGCCCCTGGGTTCGAACAGGGTGCCACCATCGGCAGATTCGGCCTCGCGGATGAGGTCGAGGATGGTTTTGGGGCGCTGCGGCCCCATCTTGGCTGTGGCCGACATGCTCCCGATGTCGGAAAACGGGATGCCCTCCTCGGTGCACAGCCGCTGGATCCGTGACCCGGCCGCCTCACCGTCGAACGCAGCCAACTCGTCGGCGAGCGTAAAGAGGCTGCTTGTCGCGTTCTCCACGGAGACATGGCCGATAGTGACGTTGTCCAAGTTACGGTGGGCACCAACCACGATCGTGTTCGCCCGGCCCAGCGTGCGACCAACCACCGTGCCGGTGCTGAAACCACCGCCACTGAACCCCGGCTGCAAAGTCGACAGCTCCCAGTTGACGTTTCCGCCGCTTTGGGCTAGTTGCAGCTGCACGCGGACTGGTCTGCCGTTCACATTGACATCCTGCCCACCGGACTGGTAGGCGGGAGTGCCGGAACCTGGCGCGAACACGGCGATATCCATATCGCCACTTCCGCCGCTATCCAAATAGCGCAGCTCCCAAAGACAAGCGTCACCCGAAAAAGTCCACAACTGGATTAAGGGTGACAGGTCCGCCGCACCGGCGGGGATGTAAAGCACAAACCGGATCTGGATTACACCGGTGTCGTTGTACGTGTTAACCTGACCGTCCCACCGCGCGTTACGCAACACTGGTAGGGGTTCCGAACAGGCAAACCCGCTGTAGCCGGCCCAGTCAGGGTAGCCGCTGAAATGGAACAGGCCAGGCTGACCACCGGTCAACCCTGAAGAGACCTGGGTTGCGTTTTCCCCGTCCTCACAGGGCCAATACGCCACCAGGTTCGGGAGGGTGGGGATGCTGCGGCGGAGTGTGGACCGCAAGGGACTTGCCCCCTGCCCCAATCTGCGCATTATCCCCGCGGCCTCTATGGGCGCGGTGACATCCCGGCCGGAGATGTCCCATTTCGTCGGCCATTCCGTCACCTCCCCGTTAAACCGGGGTAGGGTGATTTGCAGGTCATCGTAGGAAAACGTGACCGGGGTGTTGGTGTTGCCGGTGGCCACCTCGGAGCGGATACCGACCCATCCGGGGGTGGTGAGGGTGTCGTCTTCGGCTTCGATCGCCCACGCGATCGGCTCGGGATCCGTAGCGGGCCACACCTTCCCGCGCAGTGTGGAGCCTTCGACGTGGGCGCGGACGCGCAGGCTCTGGCCGGTGACGGTTAGGGCCGTGGTGACCGTGGACCCAACCTGCGTGGTGACGTTGTTGACGGTTTTAACCACGGACATCTGTATTTGCTCAGTCGTCGTGATCCCGACCCGCACCATGTAGTAGTTGCTGACGTCGGGCGCGCGGAAGATGATCGACGCTGGGAAAATCCCGCCGCCGGTCACGTTGGAGAAGGGCAGGCTGACGGTGACCGCGACTTCCAAGTCCTTGTTAGCCAAGGTCGACAAGTACGTGAACCGCTGGGCATTGGCCACCGGAACCAGGTGTGTGCCCGTGCCGCTGGTGACGTTGAAGTCCGACGCCTGGACTGTCCCGCCGGCGCCGTCCTGCGCCCACACCTGCCCCGTGTCCGCGGTGCCCCAGGATCCTGACACCGTCCGGGCGAACGTGTCCCGGGCGTGCCGGATCGACACCCTGATCGGCGTGTTGCGGCCCAGCGTCCCGTAGTACGCCGACATCGGGTTGCGGGGCGAGTAGTCGCCCGAACTGTTGTCCAACTTGAGGGCACAGGAGGACGGGTCGACCGCGCCGCCCTCGTTGCGCCGGCCACGCGTGATGGTGACCCCAGAGTCCACGCGCACATCGGTGCTGATATCCCGCCACCCGTCGCCCGCGTAGATCTCGGTGACGATGTCGCGCGGCTCAGCGGGGAAACTCACGCGGCACCCCCGAGCACCAGTTGCACATCGCCACCACGCACGCGGACAGCGCGGCGCAGACGCTCAATGAGGTCGTCGTCCTCACGTGATCCGGATGACCGGATTTCCAACACCACCCGGGGCGATGCCGCCGCGGAGGGCGGTACGGCGGTGCCGATCCCGCTGGACAATGGCGCCAGCGCGGGCTGACCTAGGGATTGGGTGGCGGCTTTCGCGACCGAACTGGAGACCTTCGCCAGGCCCTCGTTCAGTCCCTCTCCGAGCCACACACCGTACTGCATGGTGATCTTCGAGGGAGACCCTATGCCGAGGAAGTTACCTAGCGCGCTCATGGCTTGACTGGCGAGGCTGCGCAATCGGCCGATGAACGCGCCGACAAGGCTGCTCACTCCGTTGATCAGCCCCTGAATCAGGTCTCGGCCATGCTGGTACAGCAGCCCGGCGAAATTGCCTAGGGCGCCGAGGACCCGGCCCGGTATGGACCGCACCAAGTTGATCATGTTGCCTATGAACCCGCCGATGGCGTCCACAGCGCTGCCGACAGCGCGTGTGACCACTCCCCACGCCTGCGGTACTGCCGTACTCAGCCACCTGATGGCCGCGGCCAGCCCGCCGACGATGACTCCGGTAAACCCGGCGATCCACCCGATGATCGTGGAGATCGCCGGTGCCAACTGCCCAATCAGCCACGCCGCGAACTGGGCGACGAGCACGATAATGGGCGTGACCGCAGTCGCCAGCTGACCCAGTGGGCCCAGTAGTGCGACGATCGGCGGGAGCAAAGCAACCACGGCGTCAATCAACGCACCCAGCACCGGTTGCAGGGCTTGCAGGATGGTGAGTACAGCGCCGCCGAGGATCGTCGCGAACTGCCCGATAGCAGGCAACAAAGGGACGATCGCGGCGGCCAGCTGCAGCAGCACCTGCGCGGCCATCTGCGACAGAATCGTGGCCACCTGGGTGACGATCGGCAGCAGCTGCACCAGGATCGGCGCGAGCGCACCAGCCAGCTGCGCGGCCACCTGCGCGATCGCCGGCACCAGCGGCATGATCGGCGACAGCAGCGACACCAGAGCCGGTATCAACGGTGTCACCGCGTCAAGTATCTGGGTTAGCGCCGGAATCAGTGACGCGGTCAGCACCCCGCCGAGCTGTGTAAACAGGTCGGTGATCGCCGGGCCCGCGGCCTCGAACACGCGACCGAAAGCGTCCGCCAAAGGTTGCAGGGCCGTGGCGACCCGGACAAACACCGGGCCTAGGGACTGGATGACCGGGATTAACCCTGCGGTCAGGCCGTCGATCAAAGTGGTGATCACGGGCATGAGGGCTTCGAGGATCGGCCCACCTACCTGGGCGAGCGCGCCGAGGATCGACCCCAGAATCGACAGGATCTCCGGCAGGGCCCCACCCAACGCTGACAGCGCCTGCCCCGCAGCCCCCGCCGCAGGGGCCAAGTTAGCGACCAGTTGCCCGACGCCAGCACCGGCGTTGGCGAGCAGGTCCGCGAGCCCGTCAAACACCGGCCCGGCGGACTTGACCGCAGTCACCAACCCCGGCATGGCCTGCACCGCGAACCCGGTTACCCCTTCGGTGAGGGTGGTGATGTATGGGCCGATGGAGCCGAACACGGTACGGATCTGCGGCAGCAGTTGGTTGAACGCCGCACCGAGCTGGCTAGCGACATTCTTAAATACCGGCACCAAGGGTTGCGCGGCTTTGGTCAACTGGGTTTTCACATTGTTGCCGAGGTTAGTAAACGCGGTCTTAACGACCGCATTTTCTTTCAGCAGGGCCGCGCCGATGCCGGCGAAGGCCAGCGGGAGCCCGGCCAGTGCACCACCTGCCGCGAGTGCGGCACCGGAGGCCACGCCGCCGAAGATCCCGAACTGCTTGGTGAGGCTCGCGATCCCGGACAGGTTGTCCTGGGCTGCCGCCCGAGTGAGGGCAGCAGACGCGCGCAACGCACCGCCGGCGCCGAGCGCTTCCCGGCGGATCCGGGCGAAGACCTTAGACACGCCGTCGCGGCCGAGAATGTTGAATAACAGAGAGGTGTCAGACGCCACGGTATGTGCTCACACTCCCGCTGTTCAGTTAGGTCTTGCTGGCTTGTTTAAGGCGTTCCTTGACGAAAGTGATCGCGGCTTTCAGTTCGGCCGCGGTGAGCAGCTCGCGCTGCTCCCAGGGCCGGATGTGCAGGAGTTCGGAGATGACTAGGCAGTATTCTTCGCGCTCGGCTTGGAGGGGGCTTTTCCCGCCGGTCCACCGGCCTCGGTGATCTGCTGGTCGATCAGCTGCAACGCCAGGTCCCGCTTGTCCTCCGACAGACCCGCGGCCTTCTGGATGCCCTCGCGCATCAGCTGCAGCTCGGCGGGCTGCAGGTCGAGCGTGAGCTCGGAGGCGGCGAAGTCGATGTCATCGATCCGGATGGTGGGGTGCTCGCTGCGCAGCAGGTGCCACAGCAGCACGCGTCGGGCCCGCATCCGGCCCTGCAGCAACTGCAGGTTGAACTCGTCCCACGTGCCACCGAATTTGTCCTCGATCAGTTCGGCGTCCTTGGCGCGGACCTGACCCGGGTCCCAGGTCCACACCTGGTTGTCCTGGCCTGCCGGGCTGTAGGTGACGATCACTCAGATCCTCCTCGCGATGCGGTTGGCGGTGGCGTCCATGGCTGCGAGCACCGCGCGCTTGTACTGGGGTTTCCGGGCGGCGATCGGCTTGTCGAACCATCCGGGCTTGCCGCGCTGATGGGCTGTCCTCCCGCTGCGATACACCAGGTGGTTCCAGCCCTTGGCCGAGTTGAACCGTCTCGGCGCGTGCCGGAACCCGCGGACCTTCGGGGTTTCCCTGGCCACCACCCGCGCCCCGACCGTCTTCCCGGACACCTTCGCCACGACCTGGATCTTCTGCGCGATCGCCGTCCGGATCGACGGCCCGGCATGGCCGCGCGAGGACACGGAGCGGACCTCCGCACGGGCGGCCTGCCGCGCTGGTCCTGCGGCCTGACGCAGGTTGCGGGTGAGCTGGCGGCGCAACTCCTTGCCGTTCTCCTCCGCACGCAACGCGCGGCCCAGGTCCCGCAACCGGCGTTCCGGTCCGGAGAGGTCCAGCTCGACAGGCATCAGGACACCGCGCGGGCGACAGCCCCGGAGGTCGGGAACTCCACGTCGACCTCGGCCACCGACCCGACCTCACCGGCGATCGGCTTCCACTCCTTGACCAGCACGCTGCCGGTGTACTTCGGATTGGACGTGCCCACGGCGGCATTCGACAGCCGAACCTCGAACGGCACGACCGTGCCGAACAGCGCCCACATGATCGAGTCGAGCGCCGAGGCGGCGACGTCCTGCTTGAACGTCACCGACAGCGACCCCTCCTTCAGCCCGCCGAGGACTTCCTTCCAGCCGCCGGAACCGAACGTGGTGACGTCCTCGTCGGCCACCTCGGCGGTGAGCTCGATCTTCGACGTGTTGCCGGAGAGGTCGTTGCTGTTGATGCTCAGATAGGAGGCGAGCAGCACCATCTTGGCCATAGGAAAACCCTTCTATGCGATGCCGAAGGCGACGACGAACAGAAAGCTGGGGCTGGTCCCGCTGATCGTCCATTTCGGGCGGAACCAGGTGTCGGTGATCGGCCCGGCCGCGCGCGCGATCTGCCCGCCCGCAGCGGTGGCGGACGCGAAAGTGATGCGTGAGACGGCAGACGGGAATCCGCTGGCGTCGTCGGATTCGATCTCGACGGTGATCGTGGGTGTGCCGGTGCCAGCCACCGACAGTACGTGCAGCGCGGCATAAAGCTGCTTGCCGGTGGTCACCGCGCCCAGTTGCGCGCCGGTGCCAGTGCCGCTGGCGGTGCGTGCGGTGCCAGGCGGGTGGGCGATCTGGCCGCGCACCAGCGGCCAACTGGACTTGGCCTCCCCGGTCCACGGCGCGACGTCGCCTACCTCGCCGCCGAGCTTGTACATGCCGGACAGCGCATTGGTGACATAGGCCAGCGCGCCCACTGCGGCGCCGTCCGGTGCGGCCGTCCACGGGCCAAGCCCGCCGAGTGCGGCCCACCGCTCGTTGTCCACCATCGACGGGTCGCCGGCCTCCCACTGTCCCTCGGCGCTGATCTCCGTGGCCGCGAGCCCGCCACGGAACTCTTTCCAGCCGCCGGACCCGAAGTTGGTGGTCTCCTTGTCCTCGACCTCGGCGGAGATCTCCAGCTTGTTGCTGGCGCCGGTGAGGTCGGCGGCACCGGTGAACAGCCGGACGTTCGTCAAAATGAACTTGCCCATCACGTCCCCGATCCGATGACGTGGACCGCGAGTTCGCAGCCCCAGTAGTGCTGGCCGGCGTGCTCGTACATGGCCGGCCCGCTGGCGCGCATCACGTGGCAGTCGTCGCAGGCGCCACCCAAAGTGCGGTCGGCTTCCAGCGCGGCCTTGACACTCAGAGGGCCGGAGCCCTTGAGGTAGTCCTTGACCTTCTGCTGGCCCTGCTTGTCCGTCGCGGCCGACACCAGCAACCGGCAGGTGACCGGGTTGAGCTCCTCCATGCCGCCGAAACTCTGGTTGAACAGGATCTCGGCGTCGACGACCAGGAACGCCGGCGGGCTGATCGCGTCGGGCACCTCAGCGAAGCACCGCAACCCGGTGGTGGCGGCGTTGTCGGCCAGTCCCTGGAACACCGCTGTCATGTCCATAGTGGAATCGCTCTCCTATCCGAACCCGGGCAGCTCGACGTCCTTGAGCAGGTCCCACACGTCGGGGTCAGTTCGCGCGATCCGGACCACGCCCCAATCCGCCGAGCCCGCCACGCCCTGGGGTGAGTCCTTGCGACGGAAGCGTCGGCTCACCAGCAGCCGCGCGGCCTCCTCAACCTGTTCCGGCACGCTCGGCCAGCCCCAGATCGCGGTGATCCGGACACGCTGATGGGGACCGGTCGGCCACTGCGAGGGGTGCACGATCCGGGTGATCGGGACACCGTCGCTGATCGCGTTGTCCGGCAGGGTTTCGTAGCCGGTGACCGTCTGCCAGCCGCCTGAGGTCGACCCGGTCTCCACGATCAGGCCCGCGGTCGAGGCGATGTCGTTGACCAGCAGCATGTGCTCGCCGTTGTCCCAGAACGCGCATTTGGACGTCCGGACCAGCCGCGGCACGGCGCTGTCGTCTTTCCAGTACCGCCTGCCGGTATCCCGGTCGATCCACCGGGAGGCGCTGGCGATGCTGCTGTTGAGCAGCGTGTCGTCGCCGGTGTCGGCCTCAGGGATGCCGAGGGCCGTCTTCACTAGAGTCAGCGTCGTGTAGGTCGTGGTGGCCACAGCTCACCCCCTCCGGCAGCCGGCGGTCAGGTATCGGTCGTACGCGTGGTCTGCCGTGCCTTGCTCGCCGGTTTCGCTGCCTTGGGCGGCGTCCTGCTGGGGTCGCCGCTGGCCTGGGCGGGCTTGTGGCCACGCAGCCGGAGCTGCTCGTCGACCAGCGCGACACGATCCGGCAGGTCGCGGCTGAGGTAGCCCTCGCGTTCCCGCAGCAACGCGGCCACCATCGGGTCTTCGGTCTGTGGCTGGTCCTCGGTCATCGCGTCCTCTCCGGGTGCGCCAGGACAAAGGGGGCCGCCCACGGGGGACGGCCCCCTTTGTCATCGGGTGATCATCAGAAGGTCGGCGTGACCAGACCGGTGCCGCCGATCTTGCCCATGCCGTTGGTGTAGCGGCCGAAGGTGTAGGCGAAGTAGCCGTAGACGACCAGCACCACACCGAGGTTGGCGACCTTGGTCTGCTCCGCCCGGATGAACAGCGGCGCGGACGGGTCCTCCCACAGGTGGCACTCGTCCTGTGGGGTCACGTAAATCTCGTCCTCGTTCGTGCCCGCACCGAGGTTGGTGGCGATGTTGTTGTCCACCACCACCAGGGACCCGTTGGGCAGAATGCCGCGCACACCCTTGCCGTAGCCGGCGCCGAGGTTCACGCCACCGGACTGGGTCGGGATGGACGGTTGGCTGATGAACGGCCAGTTGGACGACACCTGAGACTGCATCCAGTTCCACCGGCGGGAGTGCATCGTCACGTGGGTGGGCATGGCCTGCGCCAGCAGCGCGGCCTCCACGTTCGCGAACCCGTTGAGGATCTTCGGGTACAGCTCGGGCGCGGTCGGGCTGGCATCGGTGTAGGCCACCGCCTGCGCCACCGCGGACAGGCCGGTGGTGGCCTGGTTGAGCAGCGTGGAGTCCAGCTTGGTGGCGTACCGCTTGAACAGGTCCTGCATCGTGACGTCCTCGATGCCGGTACCCCGGTCGATGGCCTGCCGGGAGATCGTCTGCTGGCCGGCCGCGGTCTGCACCGGGATGGTCAGCAGCGTGTCGTCCATGTTCTGCTCGGCCACCGCGTCGTTCTCGGCCGCCTGCAGATCCACGCTCGAGGCCGTGGTGATCCGGGAGATGTTGACCGTCATGCCATCCGGCGGCAGGTCGTGCGGTGTGCAGCACTCGTCGGCGAATGGCCGCAGTGCCGCGGTGGCCGGCGCGTACATGTCGGTCAGGTACTGCGGCACGGTCAGGCCCGCGAATGCACCGGTGCCGACCGCGCGCTGCAGGTACTGCTCCCGCTCCACGCGCTCCTCGTCCATGTGCCGGCCCAGCCGCTCACCCGCGGCGGGGTCGCGGTGCCAGAACGACCGGACCACATCCGACAGGAACTGCTTGCCGCGCTTGTCGGTGTCGGGCCGGTAGGTGCGCGCCTCGACCCCGACCCGGGCGACCTGGTCATAGGAGGGCCGCACGGCTGCCGGGGTGACCTCGCGGGCCAGCCGGTCCGCCGCGTCGTCGCGAGCCTTCTCCTGCTCGAACTCGGCGACCCGGGCCTGCAGGGCGTCCAGCTCGGCGTCCAGGTCGCCCTTGGACTTCCGCAGGCTGGTGACCTCGGCCTCGTCGGTGGTCTCCGCCGCGCGCAGCTCGGCGAGCTGCGTGGCGATCTTGTTGCGCTGCTCCAGCTTGGTGGCCATCTGGCCCCGGAGCTGCGCGATGAGCTGATCCAGCGTCATGGTGACGCCGCTCCTCTCTCCCGCGAGCGGGATCGGGTAGGTGGGTGATGGCCCTGCGGACAGCAGGCGGTGACACCCAGACCGGGCCGTGGCGCGGTGCGGGGTTCCTACGCGAAGCGGCAGGGAAAGGCGCGTCAGGAGATGACGCGCAGCCGCGTGTCCTCATCGCTGATGCGAACACGCGGAGTCGTGGCCGGCGTGAGCCGGGCGGTCAGGGCGGCCAGCACGGTGCGGGCCTGCTCCTCGTCCAGGGACCGGACCAACGCGAGCGGGTCACCGTGGCGGATGCTGGCGCCGGCGGTGTGCGGGTTGGCGCCGTACCCGACGATCGCCACGTCGCCGCGGTGAATGTCCACCTCGTTGATGTGGTACTCCATCCAGTCCGGTGACCATTGGCCGCTGGTGATGCGGAACTTGAAGGACATCTCGTCAATCAGGCCGCTACGCAGCTTGGGCACGATGTAGTCGACGTCCCGGTCTTCGGGGTCGAGGTCAGCCTCGACCAGCAGCCCGTTGTCGTCCTCGGTCAGGCGCAGGCTGCCGTTGGTGGTGCGGGCGATCCTTCGCAGGTCCTGGTGTTGCAGCACCAGCGGCACGTCCAGCTCCGGTGTGCCCAGGGTCTTGGCGAACGCGCCCGGTGACACGAGCTCCGCGTACGGGCCGAACATGTCCCACATCTCGTAGCTCGCATCGGTGACCGAGGCGTAGCCGCGGAACTGCAGCCCCGTCGAGCCGGCCTCCCGGATCTGCAGGTCACGAACCCGGACGCTCACCCGAGCCGGTGCGGTCTCCTCCTCGGCGGACCGGCGCCGCGACGGGCGGTCAGCCGGAGCGGCCACCTCGGCGGCCCGGACGGTCGCCGCGGCCCGCAGGGTCGTCGCGCTCATGAGGTCACTCCTGACGTAGCGGTAACGGGCTGGGTGCGCGGTGCGCCGAACAGCCGGTCGAACTCGGCGAACTGGTCCTCGGTGAACGGCTGGCGGTTGTCCAGCGCGCGAGCCTCCGACGGGGCGATCAGCCGGTCGCGCACCTGCTGGCCGAGCACCTTCGCGCGGGTCTCGGGGTCCATCCGCAGCAGCGCGTCGCTGTTGAGCTTGACGAACCTCGGTTCCGGCAACAGGTCGCTGAGCGCGGTCTCCCGGCGGAACACCGCCGGCCCGATGTTCATGATCAGCAGCTGGAGGTTGCGCTGGCTGATCGAGGCGTAGGTGATCGACCCGCTCTGTACCGCCGCGTCGATCATGTCGGCCGGGCAGCCGAAGAACCGGGCGATGTCGGGGATGCCGTGCTGCTGGGTGGAGATCCACGCCGCGTCGCTGGTCATCGCCTGCAGCGGCTTGTACTCCCAGTCCGAGCCGTGCACGAACACGCCGCCAGGCTCAACGGATGCCTTGAACCGGGACTTGATCTCCTCGGAGTCCGACCGCTTGATGGTCTTCGCCGTGTTCTTCAACGAGCCCGCCGGCACCCCACCGCCGGTGAACCAGTCCAGCGCGAACTGCTGCGCGGTCAGGTACTGGCCGATGCTCCACGCCGCGTACGACACCGGGGACAACCCGATCGGCAGGCCCGCGACCGTGTACTGCTTCTCGTGCCACACCTCGTAGGGCTCATACCGCCTGCCACGGAACCGGTAATGGTCGATCTGGCCGTCCTTGATGAGCACCGACGAGTCGGCCAGGTCCTGCAGCTCAACGCGCGCCGGGCGGCCCATGGCATCCCGCGCGGTGATGATGCCCATCGCGTTCCCGGCCCGGTCCAGGTCGACCTGCGAGGAGTACATCCACTCCAGCATCTTCTGCCCGCCAGCGCCAGGCCGCGTGAGCACCGGCGGTTTGGGCACCTCCACCTGAATGCCACCGACCTTCCGGTAGGCGTCGATCGGCATCGTGGAGATCAGGTCAGCCCTCAGTCGCAAACACGCCCACACCGCGCTGTGGCGCATCGCGGTCTCCGGG
>JBAYYV010000008.1:0-22451 GCA_041672845.1 Bacteroidales bacterium | reverse complement strand
AAAGAATAATAGCACTAAATAACATGAAAACCTACAAACCTATAGCAGAATCGAATAATTTCATCGTATTAGACAAATACACTAAATATTCAGAACTTCACGAAGCATCGGCAGTATATCAGTCTGAAGCCAGTTTAGAAAAAAGTTTAATAAGAGATCTAAGAAATCAGGGCTATGATTATATGCCTAATCTTAATAATCCTGAAGCTATGCTATCCAATGTAAGAGTGCAGCTGCAGACTCTAAATGAAATGAAATTTTCAGATGATGAATGGGCTCGTTTTGTAGAAGAATATTTAGACAAACCCAGTGATAACTCAGTCGATAAAACCAGAAAACTACAAGATAACTATATATACGATTTCGTATTTGATGATGGTCATATACAAAATATCTACCTAGTAAATAAAACTAATCTAACTAGAAATAAAGTTCAGGTAATATCTCAGTTCGAGCAGAAAGGAACTCAGGCTAATCGTTATGATGTTAGCATATTAGTAAATGGTATTCCTCTAGTACAGATAGAATTAAAAAAACGTGGTGTAGCTATTCGTGAAGCATTTAATCAGGTACACCGTTATTCTAAAGAAAGTTTCAATAGTGATAATTCGCTATTTAAATATTTGCAAATATTCGTTATCTCTAATGGAACAGATAGTCGCTATTTCGCTAATACTGTAAAGAGAAATAAAAATAGCTATGATTTCACGATGAATTGGGCAAAATCAGACAATACCCTTATTAAAGATTTAAAGGATTTTACTGCTACTTTTTTCCAGAAAAACACTCTTCTAAATATTATTTTTAAGTATTCTGTATTTGATATAGATAACACTCTTTTGGTAATGAGACCATATCAGATAGCTGCTACAGAAAGGATACTTTGGAAAATAAAAAGTTCATATCTTGCTAAAAATTGGTCTAATTCACAAAGTGGTGGATACATATGGCATACTACAGGTTCAGGAAAAACTCTTACTAGTTTTAAAGCAGCACGTCTGGCTACAGAATTAGATTTTATAGATAAGGTATTCTTCGTAGTAGATAGAAAAGATTTAGATTATCAGACTATGAAGGAATACCAGCGTTTTTCTCCCGATAGTGTTAATGGTTCAGAAAGTACTAAAGGACTTCTAAGGAATATTAATAAAGACGATAATAAGATTATAGTAACTACTATTCAGAAATTAAATAATCTTATGAAAGGAGAGAATAAGCTATCTATTTATAAAAAACAAGTGGTATTTATCTTCGATGAAGCTCATCGTTCTCAGTTCGGAGAAGCTCAAAAAAATCTTAAAAAGAAGTTTAAAAAATATTATCAATTTGGTTTTACTGGCACACCTATTTTTCCTGAGAATGCATTAGGTTCCGAGACTACTTCTGATGTCTTCGGTCATGAATTACATTCATATGTTATTACAGATGCTATTAGAGATGAAAAAGTACTTAAGTTTAAAGTAGATTATAATGATGTTAGACCCCATTTTAGGGATTTTGAAACCGAATTAGATGAAAATAAATTAAGTGCAGCCGAAAATAAAAATGCACTTCTTCACCCCACACGTATTGAAGAGATTTCTAAATATATTTTACAGAATTATAAACTAAAGACCCACAGATTAGAAGGTAGTAAAAAAGGTTTTAATGCCATGTTTGCCGTAAGTAGTGTAGATGCAGCGAAATGTTATTATGAAACGCTAAATAATTTACAAAAAGACAATGATAAACCTTTAAAGATAGCTACGATTTTTTCCTTTGCTGCCAATGAAGAGCAACATGCAAAAGGGGATATTCCTAATGAAAGTTTTGAGCCTTCGGCAATGAATAGCAGTGCAAAAGAATTTTTAACTTCAGCTATAAATGACTATAATAAAATTTTTAAAACTAGCTTCGGAATAGATGGTAAGGGATTCCAAAATTATTATCGTGATATTGCTAAACAAGTAAAGAATAAGGATATAGATTTACTTATAATAGTAGGTATGTTCCTTACTGGTTTTGATGCTCCTACTTTAAATACACTTTTCGTAGATAAGAATCTGCATTATCATGGTTTAATTCAAGCCTTTTCCCGTACAAATCGTATTTATGATGCCACTAAGACTTTTGGTAATATTGTTACTTTTAGAGATTTAGAACAAGCTACTGTCGATGCTATTACTCTTTTCGGAGATAGTAATACTCGAAATGTAGTACTAGAGAAGAGCTATAAAGAATATTTGGAAGGTTTTACAGATATAGCTACAGGTGAAGCTCGTCGTGGTTATATAGAAGTAGTAAAAGAATTGAATGAAAAGTTCCCTGAACCAGAAGAAATCATTACTGAAAAAGATAAAAAAGACTTCATTAAAATATTTGGAGAATATCTTCGTATCGAAAACATACTTCAAAATTATGATGAGTTTGCTAGTCTAAAAGCACTTCAATCTATAGATACAAATAATAGTGAAGAAGTGGAAGAGTTTAAAAAATCGTTCTTTATAAATGATGAAGATATTGCTGCGATGAAGGATATTGATTTACCAGCAGAACGAACTGTTCAAGATTATCGATCTACTTATAATGATATTAGAGACTGGTTCCATCGCGAAAACAAGGGTAAAGAATCTGAAGAATCAGGCATCGACTGGGATGATGTGGTTTTCGAAGTAGATCTTCTTAAATCTCAAGAAATAAATCTTGACTACATTTTAGAATTAATCTTCGATCATAATAAAAATATTAAAAATAAAGAATCATTAATTGTAGAAATGCGTCGTATTATTCGTTCTAGCATAGGAAATCGTGCTAAAGAAAGTTTAATAGTAGATTTTATTAATGATACAGATTTAGATAAAATTTATGATAAAGCTAGTATAATAGAAACGTTTTTTAAATATGCTCAAGTTCGACAAAAAACTGAAGTTAGTAAATTAATTAGTGATGAGAATCTTAATGAGGAAGCAGCTAAAAGATATATCTTATCATCATTAAAGAGAGAATATGCTAGTGAAAATGGTACTGAGTTAAATGAGGTTTTACCTAAAATGAGCCCATTAAATCCTAAATATCTAACTAAAAAGCATACTGTTTTTCAGAAGATAGCTTCTTTTATCGATAAATTTAAAGGAGTAGGAGGAGAAGTGTAATACTATTAATATAACCTCTGATAAACTTTTTTATGTTTTTAGTTCCGTCTTTCTACGCATTTTTAATGGTTTTCGTTTTCCTCTGCTCGTCATCATTTTCCGATACAGAAATTCTTAAAGATGTCGCCTAGGATTTCGTCTGTTGAGATTTCTCCGGTGATAGTGCCTATATTATATAGTGCTTCGCGAATGTCTTGTGAGATTAGGTCGGTAGGGATGTCTTGTTTCATTCCGTCTTGTACGCGGTATAAGGATTCTAAGCTTTTAGAGAGTGCTTGATAATGGCGTAGGTTAGTAACTAGGGTAGTGTCTAGATTTGAGAATTTGTCTTTCTGTGAATTTACGAGGGCTGTGGTAAAATCTTCTATGCCTTCTTTTTTCTTAGCTGATAGGGGGATGATCTTATTTACTTTTAGCTGGTATTCGTTTATGTTCTGTTTTATTCCCTCTAGTATTTTCTCTAGTTTTTCTTTTTTTATGGTGTCGCATTTATTTACTAGTATGAAGATATCTCGTGGATCTTCTTTTAGGGTATCTTCAGAAGTGGTTTCTTTTAGTTTTTTTGCGAAGTTTTCTATTGAGCTTTTTATTTCATCTTCTCGTTTTACGTCTAGCATGAGGATGAGTACAGATGCTTGTCTCATCTTATAATAAGTACGTTCGATACCTATCATCTCTATAGTTTCAGTAGAATTACGAATACCAGCAGTATCTATGAAGCGGAAACTTACTCCGCCTAGGTTTATGGTATCTTCTATGGAATCACGAGTAGTACCATCTATATCAGATACTATAGCTAAATCTTCTCCTAATATAGCATTAAGGAAAGTACTCTTACCAGTATTAGTAGCACCGACTATGGCACATGGAACGCCGTTTTTAATTACGTTTCCTAGTGTGAAGCTTTTTACTAGTTTGACTATATGTTTCGATAGTTTGTCGACTAGCTGTGATAGCTCTTTTCTGTCTGCGAATTCGACATCTTGTTCACTAAAATCTAGTTCTAGCTCCATGAGTGATACGATGTGTACGAGCTGGGCTCTCATATCGCTGAGTTCTTGGGAAAATCCGCCTCTCATCTGTGTCATAGCTACATTATGTGCTGATTCAGTTTCTGAAGAGATAAGATCTGCCACGGCTTCTGCCTGAGCTAGATCCATCTTGTTATTAACGAAAGCTCTTCGGGTAAACTCTCCTGGGGTGGCCATATCTGCACCATTATCCACTAATAATTCTAGTATCTTGCGAATAATGTATGGGGAAGGGTGACATGATATTTCACAAGAATTTTCACCAGTATATGATCTAGGGGATCTGAAAACACTGACTAGGACCTCATCGATAATATCTTTATCCTTAATATCCTCTTTATTTATATCAGGGACGATAGTACCGAAGCGAAGAGAACTACTAGGAGTCTTTTCAAATGGTTTTTTTCCTGCAGGAATAAAAATCTTAGAAACGATTTTAAAAGTATCTTTTCCTGAGATACGTATAATAGCGATAGCTGCATTTCCTGAGGCTGTCGCCAATGCACAAATAGTATTCATATCTTGTAATCTTATATAATAGCTTTTCTTATAGGAATTAAACTTTTAATTAAAGCTTCCATTTTATCTAATTTTAACATATTGGCTCCATCAGACTTGGCTACTGAAGGATCTGGATGGGTTTCGATGAATAAACCATCTACACCTATAGCTATACCAGCGCGACAGACTGTAGAGATCATCTCAGGTTTTCCACCGGTAACACCTGAAGCAGTGTTAGGCTGCTGAAGGGAATGAGTAGCATCTAGAAATACTGGATAACCGAAAGCCTGCATAACAGGGATTCCGCGATAATCTATTATAAGATCACCATATCCGAACTGTGTACCACGATCTGTTAATATAATATTCTTATTATTAGTAGAGGCCACCTTATCGGCACAGAATTTCATAGAGGAAGGAGCTAAGAACTGTCCTTTCTTTATATTAATTATTTTACCGGTTTCTCCTGCTGCCACTAGTAATTCGGTCTGACGACATAAGAAGGCGGGAATCTGTAGAATATCTATATTATAAGATGCTGCTAAGTGAGCTTCTTCTGGTGAATGAATATCAGTTAATACAGGGACATCGAAATCTTCACGTATCTTCTGAAGGATTTCTAGACCTTTTTCATCACCGATTCCAGTAAAAGAATCTATACGAGAACGATTAGCCTTTTTATAAGAAGATTTAAAGGCGAAAGGTAAGGAGTACTTAGATGAAAGCTCACAAAGCTCTTCTGCCGTTCTTCTGGTTATTTCTTCATTCTCTATCACGCAGGGACCTGCAAAAAGAGTAAAAAGGTTTTTGGGATTTTGTTCTAACTTATAAAGACCTGTAATATTCATAATATCTGTATATATTAATTTTCTATTTTATTATTCTTATTCTCTTTTTTATTCTATTTTTTATTTATCATCATCCTCGCCATAATGATATTTAGGCCAACACTTAGATAAATATTTTTCTAATTTATTTTCTGAAGGATTATTAGATGCTTCATAGAATTTCGTGCCAGAAAGATTATCTGGAAGAAATTCTTGATCTATAAAATTACCTTCATAGGAATGAGAATACTTATATTCTTTACCATAATTTAATTCTTCCATGAGCTTAGTAGGAGCATTACGAAGATGGAGTGGAACAGGGGAGCAGTCCCCTTTAACTGCCTCTAAAGCCTTATTTATAGCCATATAGGCAGAATTAGACTTTCTGGAAGAGGCTAGGTATATAGCACACTGAGAGAGAATGATTCTAGCCTCTGGCATGCCTATTTTTTTTACTGCATCATAGGTGGACTGGGCTAAAAGTAGAGCATTAGGGTTAGCTAATCCTATATCCTCAGATGAAGAAATAAGCATCCTTCTAGCTATAAACTCAGGTTTTTCACCTCCTGAGAGCATTCTAGCCATCCAGTATATGGCTGCATTAGGATCAGAACCTCTAATACTTTTAATAAAAGCAGAGATAATATCATAGTGCTGTTCACCAATTTTGTCATAGATAGCTATATTTTCTTGAAGCTTATCTGCTATAATTTTATCATCTATAATTATAGGATCATCCTTTCTTTTACCTCTTTCTAAAGGAAAAGAATTTATGACTATCTCTAAAATATTTAATAATTTTCTAGCATCACCACCTGCAAATCTATAAAGGGCTTTCTTTTCTTTTATCTCTATATTTCTTTTCGATAATATTTCATCTTCTCTTAAGGCTCTTTCTACTAACTTATCCATATCCTTAACTGAAAGAGAATCTAATACGAAGACCTGACATCTGGATAATAAAGGAGTGATTAGCTCGAAAGAGGGATTCTCTGTGGTAGCACCTATAAGACAGATAGTTCCAGTCTCTACAGCAGTCAAAAGAGCATCTTGCTGAGACTTAGAAAATCTATGAATCTCATCTATAAATAATATAGGAGAACCATTCTGATCGAAAATAGACGAATCTTCAGCTTTCTTAAAAACTTCTCTAAGATCTTTAACTCCAGAATTTACTGCAGAAAGCGTATAAAAAGTTCTCTTAAGATTTTTAGAAATAATCTTAGCTAAGGTAGTTTTTCCGACACCTGGAGGACCCCAAAGAATAAAAGAAGAGATATTTCCGGAATCTATCATGTTCCTTAGAA
The DNA here is from genome assembly GCA_041672845.1 of Bacteroidales bacterium. Classification (GTDB taxonomy): domain Bacteria; phylum Bacteroidota; class Bacteroidia; order Bacteroidales; family UBA932; genus JBAYDV01. The sequence continues at coordinate 15,654 of JBAYYV010000008.1, read as the reverse complement.
TAGAACCTTTACCGATAATATGTTCCTGACCGAAATAATCTTCTAGATTCTCTGGTCTTAAACGCTCGGGTAATGGTACATTGTTTCTATTTAACATAATATATATTGTAGGTAATTAACTATAATCAGATTGTATATTACAAATATACTAAATTACTCATATTTATATACATTTGTTTTTATACATTTGCAGTAGAAAATATAGTAGAAAACAACTATACATTTTAAAGAATAGAAAACATTATTAAAATCCTATACATATGAGTCGCAGAAAGAAAAATCAAATCCTAACAAATATTTTAATAGAAGATGTCGCAGCTGAAGGAAAAGCTATAGGACATGTAGACGGTAAAGTAATTTTTGTCCCACAAGTTATTCCTGGAGATGTTTGTGATGTATTGGTTACCAGAAAAAAATCAGGATATATAGAAGGTAGATATGTTAAATTAGTAAAGAAATCTCCCGATAGATTAGAACCTTTCTGTGAACATTATGGCCTTTGTGGCGGTTGTACATGGCAGCCATTGCCTTATGAATTACAGTTAAAATACAAGCAAAAACAAGTTAAAGATCAGTTAACTCGTATAGGAAATCTTGAATTACCTGAAATACAGCCTATTATAGGCTCTGAAAAGACTACTGAATATCGTAATAAATTAGAATTTACATTCTCTGATAGACGTTGGATTATAGCAAATGAAGATGCTGAAAAAATATTTTCATCCCCTATTCCACTTAATCCTGCCAATTTCCCTAACGGTCAGTTCCCTAGACATTTACGTAATGGATTCTCATCAGTAAATACTAATTCTGAAGGATATGCCCTAGGTTTTCATTTAGGAGGATTTTTCGATAAAGTATTAGATATTAAGAATTGTTATCTTCAATCAGAACCTTCTAATTTAATTAGAAATTTCATAAAACTATACGCTATAAATCATAACATTCAATTCTTTAACTTAAGAGAGCAAGAAGGTTGTCTAAGAAATGTAATTATCAGAAATAATCTTAAAGGTGATGTAATGCTTACATTATCTGTCAAAATACCTGGTATAGATAAATTTAGTGAACCAAAAACCTTAGGAGATCCTAATGAAATATTAAATAATAATACTCTTATTTTAGAAAATAAAATTAGCTGTTTATTAAATAAGTTAATAGAAGAATTTCCTGCTATTAAATCACTTAACTATGTAATTAATAATAAAGGAAATGACTCTATAGCTGATTTAAACGTTATTAACTATTCAGGTGAAGATGCTATATATGAAGAAATGGAAGGTATTTCGTTTAAAATAGGACCTAAATCATTTTATCAAACTAATTCTGCACAAGCTTATAAATTATATTCTTTAGTTAGAGAGTTTGCTGATTTAAAAGGTGATGAAAGAATTTTTGATTTATATACTGGCACTGGTACTATAGCTTTATTTTTGGCTTCTCAAGCTAAAGAAATATATGGTATTGAATATATTCAAGAAGCTATAAATGATGCTAAAGTAAATGCTAAAAATAATCATATTACTAATTGCGAATTTTTCGCAGGAGATATGAAAGATGTTCTCAATGATGACTTTATTCAAAAACATGGCGGGACTCCTAATGTAATAATCTTAGATCCACCTAGAGCAGGTATTTATCCAGATGTCCTAGAAGTAATCTTAAATGCAGAAGCTGAGAAAATTGTTTATGTAAGTTGTAATCCAGCTACACAAGCAAGAGATTTATCTAAGTTATCAAAAAAATATGAAATTACAGCTGTCCGCCCAGTAGATATGTTTCCTCATACACATCATGTCGAAAATGTTTGCGCTTTAAGAATTAAAAAATAGTTTTGATTTTATTAGCTACCGCCCATATCCTAGAACGGATAACCGATACCGAACTGGAATGAGTAATTGTCTGAATTAATATAAGTATTTAATGGTATCCATTTTTGTTCAATCGGATCTCTCATACGAATACCCCAGTCTAATCTGAATACTACGAAATTCATATCTAAACGTAAACCTACACCTGTGTTTAAAGCTATCGTTTTATAAAAATCTTTAGTGAATTGTCCGCCAGCCACATTGTCTTTAAGATTCCAAACATTACCTGCATCGAAAAATATAGCTCCATGTAACTGCCAAAATAATGGGAAACGATATTCTGCATTAACTTCAAGCTGAATATCCCCTGTCTGATTAGGAATAGAAAATGTAGAACCTTTTTTAGCACTACCTGGACCTAATGTTCTAGCAGACCATCCTCTCATACTATTAGGACCTCCTGAAAAGAATACTTGTTCAAAAGGTATAGAAATAGAATTACCATAAGGATATCCTATACCTCCTTTTAATCGAAAAACCAAATCTTGATTAGCTTCTCTACCTATTTTAAAATTTTCTACTAATGATAATTCTGCTCTAGCATATTGTGCATAAGTAGTCCCCCATATTTTATGATAATTATCCGCAGTAGTAGCTAAAGAAGAATTAAAAAGTGATAGAATATTTCCAGAAGTTCTTCCAGAAAATGTGGCTTTAAATGATGATTCTCGAGAGTCCATATCAGGATCTTGATAATAAGAAATAGTAAATCCTTCTCCTAAATCGAAATGATTTTTATACATATCCTGAATAAATGGATCAGTTTCTGAATCAACAAATTCATCACTCACATTAGACATTCGAACAATATTAGCTTTTAGTGGAGAAATTTTATAGAACCACTTTCTATTACCACTATTCCAGCTATAACCGAAAGAGGTACCTATCATATATCTAGTAAACTCTGGTCTCTCCTGAAAATTGTAAGATAAATTAAAATTTGTTCTAGGTACTATAGATCCAAATATTCTATCTGGTAAAAATAAGAAATTAGGTAAACTTATACCTGCAGTAGTACCAAATTCAGTAGCTCTTACATCAGAGTTTTTAGCTTGAAATTGGAAATTTCCCATAAATGAAAGATTCAACCACTCACCTCCTCTAAATATATTTCTATTATAATATGAAAGGGTCGGTGATAATCCTATAAGTCCATTAGAGTTAGTGGAAAATTCAAATTTTACTTTATATCCCTCTAGTTTAGAAGGTAATAGTCTTATATTACAATCTACTATCCCACTATCTCTTTGATTCATTTCTACGTTAATACTATTAAATAATTTAAGATTAGTGTACCTTAAATATGTATCATTGACTTTATCTGCTGAATATAAATCTCCAGTTCTAAGCCTATTCATATTATATAGTACATTAGGTCTAATTCTTAATTTCTTATCATATAGTATCTGAAAATTTTTATATTTTAATGTATCTAGAGTTAATGAGACACCTTGAGATAAAGAAGCTCTATATCTTATAATATCATAGATAGGATTAACAGTTATTTGACCCATATGATACTGAACATGAGGTTTAGCATCAGAAGAATTCTCATTCCTTGTATAATTTCTAATAGAAATAGTAAGAATAGCTGAATCTTTTACAATAGTAGTATCAGCATCGAAAAAGTAATAATTCTTAGAAAATTCAAAATATCCCTGATTTTTAAAGTATTTAGCTGATCTAGAAGATTCTTGGTCAAGTAAAGATTCTGATAAGATTTCACCTTCTTTAATATAACTATTAGGTAAATCTTCTATGAATTTAGCTTTTAAAGTACTATCTTTTATTATATATTTAATTTTATCTATAGGATATTGTTTTCCTAAAATAACTTGATAAAATACATTAGCTTTTTTCTTATAAACTACTAATGAATCTATAACTTGGGAATTATAAAATCCTAAATATTTTAAATGAGTAGTTATATTCTCTTTACTATTGTCTACTAATGTGTTATCAAATATGACAGGAGCTTGCCCTAATTTATGTACAAATTTATCCCATCCCTTTCCTTTACCATTACTCCAGTTATAAATATTTAAAAACGGATTCCAGCCTGCTATGAAATAAGAATTTGGTTTTTGATGGATATAACTACTTACTTCTGACTTCTGAAAATCAGGATAATCTTTAAGATTAACTATTTGTATAGAATTCTTACGTAGCCTGTATTTACCCTCCGGAACTTCTTTCACAGTACTACAACCCATCGACAAAAAAATTGTCGACAGACAAATAATAAAAATATTTACTATAGATTTTTTATTCATCTATTAAATTCAAGTTTGCAAATTTAAGATTTTTCATCGAAATATAAAAATTGTAATGTATATTTGCAAGGATAATCCAACTCAATCGGATTGACGAATTTTATAGTAAGTAACTTAGTTAGATTAATAAAATGAAAAACAAGTATAGTGATCTAATAGATCAAACTTTTGATTTTCCACAAGATGAATTTTCTGTAAAGGATAATGAACTTTACTATCATAACATTCCGATGATGGATATCATTCATCAATACGGTACACCACTAAAAATAACTTATTTACCTACCATTAGTGATCAAATACAAAAAGCTAAAAGAATATTTAATGTCGCTATGGCTAAGGTAGATTATAATGCAGATTATCATTATTGCTATTGTACTAAGAGTTCTCATTTTTCATTTGTATTACAAGAAGCTTTAAAAAATGATATTCATTTAGAAACTTCTTCTGCTTTTGATTATAATTTAGTAGACGCTTTGTTTGAAGAAGGTCACCTTAATAAAGATACTGTAATTATTAGCAATGGATTTAAGAGAGCTGATTATATCGAAAATATAGCTAATCATATAAATGATGGCTGGTCTAATATCATCCCTATCTTAGATAATATGGAAGAATTAGATGATTTAGATCACTTAGTTAATAAAAATTGTAACATAGGTATTCGAATAGCATCTGAAGAAGAACCTAAGTTTGAGTTTTATACTTCAAGGCTTGGAATTAGATATGCTGGTATTTTACCATTTTATAAAAACAAACTGGTTAACAATAAGAAATTTCCTGTTAAAATGCTTCATTTCTTTATCAATACAGGAATGAAAGATACTTCATATTATTGGAATGAATTAGGTAAATGTGTTAATGCTTATTGTGATTTAAAATCTGTTTGTTCCACACTAGATTCGTTAAATATCGGTGGTGGATTTCCTATAAAAACTTCCCTCGCAGCTGATTTTGATTATGAATATATAGCTGAAGAGGTAATAAATCAGATAAAAACTATTTGTCAATCAAGAGATGTCGCTGAACCTAATATTTATACTGAATTTGGATCTTTCACTGTAGGAGAAAGTGGAGCCACTATTTATTCTATTTTAGATACCAAGCAGCAAAACGATAGAGAAAGATGGTATATGATAGATAGTTCATTTATGACTACCCTACCTGATACTTGGGGTATTAAAAAACGTTATATTCTTTTACCTATTAATAAATGGGATTATCAATATCAAAGAGTGTTTTTAGGTGGACTTACTTGTGATAGTGATGATTATTATGCTGCTGAGGCTCACGCCAATGCTATTTTCCTTCCTATTACTTCTAGGAAAGAACCCGAACCTTTATATATAGGTTTCTTTCACACTGGTGCATATCAAGAATCACTAGGTGGTTATGGTGGTATTCAACACTGTTTATTACCTGCACCTAAACATATTATAATTGATAGAGATGAAAATGGTGATTATACTACTAAACTTTTCTCTAAAGAACAGAGTTACAAATCTATGTTGAAAATTTTAGGTTACTAATATTAATAATAAGTATCTTAGTATAATAATAGAATATATAGTATGAATAAACTAAATGATGTATTAAGAAAAGAAATTTCTAAAAAAGATATTTCTCTTATCCGTTCTTTAAAACAGAAAAAATATAGAAATGAATATTCCATGTTTGTATGTGAAGGTGAAAAAATCGTAGAAGAAGCTTGCCAGTCTGATATGCAAGTTTTGAAAGTTTTTCGCACTGAAGATATCGGTGAAGATAATATGAAAAAAATTTCACATCAGTCATCTGTTTCTCCTATATTAGCTTTAGTAAAAAAACCCGAAATAGATCCATTCCTTTCAGAATTTGTAGATCTTTCTGGCGTTTCTATTGCTTTAGATCATTTATCAGATCCTGGAAATATGGGTACTATCATAAGATTAGCTGATTGGTTCGGAATTAATCATATATTCGCCTCTGAAGACACTGTCGATGCTTATAACAATAAAGTTATACAATCTTCAATGGGTGCCATTTTCAGGAAACATATTTGTTACCAAAACATTAACAACCTATGTGATCGCTATTTAGCTGAGAATGGGAAGGTTTACGGTACTTTCTTAGAAGGTGATAATATTTATCAACATGAATTAAATACTCAAAAAGCACTTATAGTCATGGGCAGTGAAAACAATGGTATATCATCTGTAATCTCTAAAAAAGTTACTGATAAATTAAATATTCCACCTTATCCTATTAATGAAAAAGGTTCAGAATCTCTTAATGTAGCCATGGCTACAGCTATAGTTTTTTCAGAATTTCGTAGAAGATAAATAGATCTTAAAATAGGAATAATTGAATAAGAATAGTTAAGTTTTAAAATATATTTTCTAACTGAGAAAGTTTAATTCTATTAGTGTCTTTATCAGATAATAATATATTTTCTGGTTTTAGCATCCAATCAATTTTTAAATCTGGGTCATTCCATATTATACCACCTTCAGATTCTGGATGATAATATTCATCGCATTTATATTGGAATACAGCCTCATCCGAAAGGACTGAATAACCGTGAGCAAATCCCTTAGGAATAAAAAGTTGTCTCATATTGTCGCCAGATAAAACCACAGATTCATATTGTCCATAAGTGGGAGATTCTTTTCTTATATCTACGGCGACATCTAATACTTTTCCAGATATTACTCTTACTAATTTAGACTGAGAATAAGGAGGTTTCTGAAAATGAAGACCTCTAAGAACACCAAACGAAGATTTAGCTTGATTATCCTGAACAAAAGTTATAGGTGTTATTAATTGATTGAATTCTTTTTGTGAAAAAGATTCATAAAAATAACCTCTTGAATCTTTAAATACTTTAGGTTCGATTATTTTCACATCAGATATGCTGGTGTCTATTATTTTCATATTATTTCTTTTCAAAAGTGTATAAGGTTTTCTTTATAATTATGAACAAAGTTAATCCTTTTTCCTTCTTTTATAAAACTAAAATAATTAAAACATAAATTTTCTAGTATCATTGACAGAAATCTCTTAGAATAATAGGTCTTCGATAGAAAGTAATAATCTATATTGAGCACGAGTCCTAATCAAATTATGATCAGGGCTTTCTATTTTATAATAGCAGTCACCATTTATATAATCCATTAAAAATTGTAAAACTTGTTCATATGTAATATATGCAGCAGAAAATGGTAGATATTTTTTCTCTATGTTAGTTAAAAAGGAATTAGCCTGAGAAAGATATCCTTCTTTTAAAGCATTATATAAATCCATGCTCATAGAAACGTTTTCAGTATCTCTATCATCTTCTTTACCTGTATTAGTATAAGATCGTACCGCATCTCCAAAATCGTAAAGACAAGGAGCTCTAAGTACGGTATCTAAATCTATAAGACATAAAGCTTTATTAGAATCAGCATCAAATAATATATTAGAAATCTTAGTATCATTATGACTTACTCTTGAAGGAATTTTGCCTAACTCGATTAAAGAATAAAAATCCAACATTTCTTTTTTCCTAAGTTCTATCCACTCTATTTCTTTGCTAACTTCTTTTACTCTTCCTACAGGATCTTTAGCAAGTACCTCATCCCACTGCTGAAAACGATGTTTCATATTATGAAAGCCCGGAAGTGTATCTACTAATTCTTCATTAAAATCAGCTAATAAAGATTGAAAATATCCAATAGTACGACCTCCTTCCCTAGCTATTCTGTTATCAGTTACTAACTGATAAGTAATAGTATTTTCGATAAATAAACAAACTATCCAATATTCTTCTCCACTTATATAATATGGTAAATTATCTTCAGAAAGCATTATAGTAAGAGTTCTCCTAGAAATATCTTCACCATCAGTAGCTTTAGCCTTTCTTAAATAATTAGTAACTTTTAGAATATTATTCATCATTCCAGGCACATCATGAAAAATATTAGAATTTTTCTTTTGCAAAATATACCTGACACCAGAAACAGTATTCAAAATATATGAATCATTTATATAACCTCTTCCAAGAAAAGTTATTTGATCTGGTACACTATCCAGTTTAAAATGTGATGCGATAGATAATAATTTATTCATAGGTAGAGCTTTTTCTATATTAAGTATTATTATGTTTATATTTTCAATCAAGTGTGTTTATCCATTGCTCTATAATATCAAGAACTTCGGGTGAAATAGTTTCTTTTATAGTAAAGTATTCATCTACAGAACCTTTATCTGCGTGTTGGAATAAATGATTTAAGCCTTTTAATTCATGAATTTCATATTTACTGTTTCCTGATTCTTTAAATGCTTTATTATATGCTGGAATATTTATATTGGATAATACTTGTAAATCTTTAGTTCCATTAAGGACTAAAATAGGTAGATGTAATTTTACTAAATCGTTAAAAGGATTAAATTTTATAAAATAATATAACCATGGATCTGTAAGCTGAGCGATTATTTTGTCTTTTTCTCGAGATGGAATACTATCAGTCGATATATGATCTACATAATAAATTAAAGAATCTTTTAACTCGGAATTATTATTATCTGACGACAATAATATATCAAATAGATTTTTATTCAAATTATTAGCAGGCAAATAAATAGTTTCAGGTATTCCTGCAGCTTTAGCCAAAGCTATTTGCTGAGATAATAAGATTTCATCACCTCTAATAGCAGGTCCAGCTAAAGAAACAATAAAATTCACTTTAGAAGAATTTCTTGCAGCTACTATAAAAGCTATAGGTCCACCTTCACTATGGCCACAAAGACCTACATTATTAATTCCTTTTTCTTTTCTAAGAAATGTAATAGCTGCTTCTACATCTCTAGAAAAATCTTCTGAAGTATTACCTATCATAGTACCACCAGATTTGCCAAAGCCTCTATCATCATATCTTAATACAGCAATACCATTTTTTGAAAGATAATCTGCTATAACCCAAAAAGGTTTATGTCCCATTATTTCCTCATCTCTATTCTGATAACCACTACCTGTAATCATAACTACAGCAGAATAATCATCTCCAGTTTTAGGATAAGTATATGTACCTGATAAATCTATATTGTCTTGAGCGTTATGAAAGGTCACTTCCTCTATATTATAAGAATAAGGTGGTTTAGGTGTTTGAGGTCTATCAGAACATGGACCATCACTTGGATAAAAATTAATAGGAATATTAGATTCATTCTGATGATACTGTGCCATATAACTATTATTAATTATAACACCTTCTATTAAAATATTATATTTACTTATTTCCAATACTAACTTGGGATTATCATATTTTATTTGGGCATCAAGATCTATGACAGATTGTTCTGGAATAGTTAGATTAGCTACATAATTAGAATCAGAATCTATTAAAACATGAAGATATAGCTCAAGATTCTGGTTCATAACATTCAAATCTCCTTTCCACCATCCAGTGATATTTTGAGCGTTAATATTTAGAATAGAAAAAAAGAAAATTATTATCGTTAAAATAATCTTTTTCATAATACCATTTTTGTTTTATCTACGTATCTTTTTTGTTTAATTATTGTTTGTAAATTTATTAAAAATAATACAATTCACCACATTTTATTTGTATTTTTGTATTATGGCCGTTAGTAAAAAACAAGCTAAAAAGAAAATAGAAAATCTCAAGAATGAACTGAATTTACATAATTTGCAATATTATGTAAAGAACGAACCCATAATATCAGATTTCGAGTATGATTCTTTAATGAATGACTTGATAGTTCTCGAAAAGATGTATCCAGAGTTTAAAGATAGTCAGTCTCCTACTCAAAAAGTCGGTAGTGATTTAACTAACACTAATAAATTTAAACAATATTCTCATAAGTATCCTATGTTATCTTTAGGTAATACTTATAATTTCGAAGAACTAATAGAATTTGATACTAGAGTTAAAAAGTCTATAGCTCAAGATTTTACATATTCATGTGAACTTAAATTTGATGGAACAGCTATATGCTTATCCTATTCTAATGGCATACTAATAAGAGCATTAACTAGAGGAGATGGAATCATAGGTGATGATGTATTAAGAAATGTTTTGACTATAGATAGTATTCCTACTAAAATAAATTACAAGCAAGATTTCGAGATAAGAGGTGAAATATTTATGCCTTTTAAAGCTTTTAATAGAATAAATGAGGAAAGAGAAGAAATAGGAGATCAGTCTTTCGCTAATCCTAGAAATGCAGCTGCAGGTTCTTTAAAATCTCTAGATGTCGAAGTAGTAAAGAATCGAGGTTTAGAGACTGTATTATATCATGTATTAAGTGAAGATAATAGCCAGAATAACGAGAATAATACTTCCATAATCCATAAGCATACCGATATATTAAAATGGGCTGCCCAGCAGGGTTTTCCTACTTCGGAGTACACTAAAGAATGCTCTAATATACTAGAAGTTATAGAATATATTAAAGAGTGGGATATTAAGAGAGATAAGTTACCTTATCCTATAGATGGAATGGTAATAAAAGTGAATAATTTAGCGCTTCAGAAAAGATTAGGTTATACAGCTAAATCACCTCGCTGGGCTACTGCATATAAATTCAAACCTGAAGAAGCCTTGACAAAACTTTTATCTGTCGATTATCAGGTAGGAAGAACTGGTGCTATTACTCCTGTAGCTAATTTAGATCCTGTATTTATCTCAGGCACTACTGTTAAAAGAGCTTCATTGCATAATAGTGAGCAAATGGAAAGATTAGATATTCATATAGGTGATTATGTTTATGTAGAAAAAGGGGGTGAAATAATTCCTAAGATTACTAGAGTAGAATTATCTAAAAGACAAAATAATGTTCAGTCAATCAGTTTTCCTACTAAATGTCCTGCTTGCGGGGCAATTTTAGTTAAAGATGAAGAAGAAGCTAGACATTATTGTCCTGATAGTAATAACTGTCCTCCCCAAATAAAAGGCAAATTTGAACATTTTATTTCTAGGAAAGCGATGAATATTTTAGGTGGAGAGGCTACTATTAATCTTCTTTATAAGAATAAAATGATTTCCCAATTATCCGACTTATATAAATTAAATGAAAAAGATATTTTAACATTACCAGGATGGCAAAAGACTTCCGTAAATAACTTTTTAAAGAGTATAGAAGATTCTAAAGAAGTTCCGTTTGCTAGAGTTTTATATGCTTTAGGAATAAGACATATAGGTCAGACTACAGCTAAAATACTGACAGCTCATTTTCAAAATATAAATAATTTAATGAATGCCAATGAAGCAGAACTCACTCAGGTAGATGAGATAGGTGATATTATGGCTAAAAGCATTAGAGAATACTTCGATAATCCAATAAATATTAAACTTATAAATGATTTAAATAGAGCAAATATTAAACTTAAAAATGATGATTCTGAAAATAAAGTTATATCTTCTGCTTTAGAAGGATTAAAAATAGTGATTTCTGGTAACTTTTCTATTCCCAGAGAAGATATAAAGAAACTTATTAATACTCATGGTGGTAAGAATATTTCTTCTATAAGTAAGAATACAGATTATCTTTTGGCTGGAGAAAAAATTGGACCGAAAAAATTGGCGACAGCCAAAAAATTAGGGATTAAAATTATTACCCAGGAGATATTTAATGAACTTATTAATAAAAATTTGAAATAAATTATTTATAATAACTATAAAATCTTTAACATGATTAATATTAGTAACAAGGTCTTTTATTTAGGGATCAACGATAGAAAGACTACATTATTTGAAAATAACTGGCCACTACCCTATGGCATTTCATATAATTCATATTTAATAGCAGATGAAAAAACAGCATTGATAGATACTCTTGAATATGGTTCAGACCCTTTATACAAAAAGAATATTGCTAAATTATTAGGTGATAAAAAACTAAATTATTTAGTAATTAATCATATGGAACCTGATCATTCTAGTATGATCGGTGAAATTATAGAGAAATATCCTAATGTTAAAGTAGTAGGTAATAATCAGACTAAAAAATTATTGGATATTTATTATCCTCTTCCAGAAGAATCTTTCTTAAAAGTATCTAATGGGCAAGAATTAAAATTAGGACATCATAATCTTAAATTTGTATTAACTCCTTGGGTTCATTGGCCTGAAACCATGATGACATATGATACTACAGACCAAATGTTATTTTCAGGTGATGCCTTCGGTACTTATGGTACCTTAGATGGTACTATTTATGATGACCAAGTAGATTTGAAATTCTTCGAAGAAGAAGGTCGAAGATACTATTCAAATATAGTAGGTAAATGGTCGATAATGGTACAAAACGCTTTTAAAAAATTAGTAGATATACCTCTTAAATTTATTTGTCCAGCTCATGGTCCTATTTGGAGAAAAGACCCTACTCAAGTAATAGAATGGTATAACAAGTGGAGTCTTCATAAAGCTGAGGATGGTGTCGTTATCGCATACGCTTCTATGTATGGTAATACTGAAAAATTAGCTGATACTATCGCTTTAAAATTAGCTGAGAAAGGTATTAGAAATATTCATATTTATGATGTTTCCAAAACTCACATTTCATTCATTCTTAGTGATATTTGGAAATATAAAGGTTTAATCCTTGGTAGCTGTGCTTACAATTCTGATATGCATCCTATGATGGCTGCTCTTATTCATGAATTATCTGTTTCTTCTCCTAAAAATAAAGTAGTTAGTGTGTTCGGCGGTTCTAGCTGGAACGGTGCAGGTGCTAAATCTATCTTGGCTGCTTGTCAGCAAATGAAAATGAATGTTTCAGAAGATATTTTAGAGCTTTCTGGAGTTTTCGAATCTAATAAAGTAGATACTACTGCTTTCGTTAAAGATATGGTCTCCAGACTAAATAAATAATATAAATATATATCATTAGATATTAATTAATAAAAACATAAGCTGCAGAATATGTTTGCTAACATTAAAAAATCGGTAGGTAATTCTTATCAAAAGATTTCTAACTTTTTGAAGAATGAAGTTTGGGAGATAGATTTATCTAATTTTTCTAAAAAAAGAGCTAAGGCCATCAAATATTTAAGAGTATCTATAGTTACTTCTAAAAATTTCGGTGAGCAGAATCTTGGTTGGAAATCTGTGGCATTAAGTTTCTTCTCTACTATGGCATTTATTCCTATGATAGCTATCCTATTTACTGTGACTTATGGTTTTGGTATGGATAAGATGCTTAGAACTATGATATACGAAATAGCCAATAATGATTATTTAGTAGATGTGGTTACCACTTTTGCTGATAATATTATTACTACTGCTAAACAAGGTCCTATGGGAATAATTTCATTTTTGGTATTTGCTTGGGTAGTTATTTGGCTTTTATTATGTGTCGAAAAATCATTTAATACTATATGGAGAGTAGAAAAATCTAGAGTTATTTGGAAAAGAATATTAACTAATATTTTGATAATAATATTGTCTCCATTTATTTTAATCTTATTTATGTTTATGTTCCTTACTATTTCTAAAGGAATGGATAGTATCGGATTAGATATTCCTTTTATAGAATCAGTAAGTACTATAATATTGTGGCTGATATTTTATATCTTTGCTACATTATTATTTACTGCATTATATGTCCTAATTCCTAATGCTAAGGTGAAATTTGTTCCGGCTCTTAAATCTGCTCTGTTAACAGCATTAGCATTTACCATAATACAGTATTTATATTTAGAAACTCAGGTATTTGTCGCTCGTTTAAATGCTGTATATGGAGTTTTTGGAGCTATCCCTTTATTTATGATTTGGATGAATATAGGCTGGTATATTATTTTACTCGGAGCTGAAATAACTTATGCATATCAACATATTGATTATTATGATGATAAAAGTGCTAAGTTGTTAATACCTATGAGTGTTATACATGAAAAGGAAATGAATAAACAGCTGAAAAAAGAACATAGGCAGGAAAAAAGACAGGAAAAAAGAAAAGATAAAAATGATAAGTGATTTACTTAATAAAGAATTATATAAGATTTGAAAATCTATTGAAAAATATATTATAAATATATAACAAACTAATTAATACATAAAAATAAAAATGAAGAAACTTTTCGACATGAAACTCACTGAAGGTGCTATTGATTTTATCGATAATGAACATCTTCATGACTTAATTACTAATCATCCTGAAAATCAAGGAAGATGTAGAGAAATTTTCGCAAAATGTCGTGAAAAAAAGCCTTTGACTCCTGATGAAACTGCAGAGCTTATCGCTATCAAGGACCCAGAACTTTTAGAAGAAATGTACGAAATAGCACATGAACTAAAAACATCTATTTACGGCAACAGAATAGTTATATTTGCCCCATTATACGTAGGTAACTATTGTGTCAATGATTGCTCATACTGTGGGTTCAAAAGTTCTAATTCTACTACTGTTCGTCGTACCCTTTCAGATAAAGATCTTGAAAATGAAGTAACATCTTTAGAAGATGTGGGACATAAAAGACTTATCTTAGTATATGGTGAACACCCTAAATACAATGCTGATTTTATCGCACATACAGTAAGAGAAGTATATAAAGTACATTCTAAAAATGGCTCTATTCGTCGTGTTAACATTAATGCTGCACCTCTAGATATTAAAGGGTTCAATACTGTTAAACAGTCAGGTATCGGAACTTATCAAGTATTCCAAGAAACTTATAACAGAAAAATTTATAATAAATATCACCCAATTAACACTATGAAAGGTCAATTCATGTGGAGATTAAATGCTATGGAAAGAGCTTATGAAGGTGGTATCGATGATATGGGATTAGGAGCTTTATTTGGTTTATATGATTGGAGATTCGAAGTACTTAGTTTAGTATCCCATGCTCTTCATTTACAAAAATTATATGGTGTAGGTCCTCATACATTAAGTTTCCCTAGAATTCAACCAGCTAACGGTTTAAAGAAAGAAGATATTCCTTACTTAGTTAGCGATGCTGACTTTAAGAAACTAGTATGTATATTAAGACTTTCTGTCCCATATACAGGTATGATTATGACAGCCCGTGAACCAGTAGCATTACGTGACGAATTAATGCAATTTGGTATATCACAAATCGATGCAGGTACTAAACTTGAAATCGGAGGTTATCAAAAAGCTAGAGAAGTAGGTACACAGGCTTTGAAAGAAGAACAATTCCAAGTAGGAGATACTCGTTCTCTTGATGATACTGTCAAATGGTTAATCAGCAGAGATTTTATTCCTAGTTTCTGTACTTCTTGTTATAGAGCTGGACGTACTGGTGAACATTTTATGGAATATGCTATCCCTGGTTTCATTCATAATTTCTGTACACCTAATGCTATGCTTACTCTTACTGAATATCTTATCGATTATGCTACACCTGAAACTAAAGCTGCAGGTATTAAATTAATCGAAAAAGAGTTAGCTAAATTTCCTCAAGGTCCTAGAAAAACAGATCTTGCCATGAAATTACAAACAGTTAGAGACGGTTCAAGAGATATTAGATACTAATAGTCGTAAAGACATATATGAATTCAATA
>JBAYYV010000007.1:0-65446 GCA_041672845.1 Bacteroidales bacterium | reverse complement strand
TAATCCGGCACCGTGTACAAGGTAAACCGGATTTTTGTTTCCATTAGGTTTAATTGGAACAAGCGATTTCCACGAAATATCTGTTTCGTGGATACACTGTGCAAGTTTGCGAATGCTTGTGTGGTTAAATAGTGTAGCCAACGGAAGTCTGACACCCGTTTTTTCTTCGATTTTAACCATTAAATTAACTGCCAGTAACGAATGGCCTCCGAGAGCAAAAAAATCGTCCTCGACACTTATTTCATCTTTTTCCAATAATCTTTTCCAAATTTCAAGAATTTGTTTTTCATTTTTAGTTTTGGGAGGAATAATTTCTGTTGTGTCGTGGCTCTTCGTTTCCGGGTCGGGTAGCGCTTTTCTGTCTATTTTTCCGTTTGGTGTTATCGGAAATTCCGCTAATTCGGTATAAACGCCCGGAACCATATAATCGGGAACTTTTTTGCGTATTTCTTTTGCAATTTCGTTTTGATTAACTGTGCCGTTTTTCGAGATAAAATAGGCAACTAGCACCTTGTTCTTCGATGAGTCTTCTTTTACTACGATCACTGCATCGCGAATGTATTCCAACGATTTTAAAGCTGTTTCAATTTCTCCCAATTCAATTCTGAAACCGCGAATTTTAACCTGATTATCCATTCTTTCCAGGTATTCTAGGTCACCATCTTCAAGAAATTTAACCCTGTCGCCTGTTCTATAAAGCTTTGCTCCCTTTTCGAAAGGCGAATCAATAAATCTGTCGATATTTAAGTCGGGACGGTTATAATAGCCTTTGGCAATTCCTTTGCCGCCAATTAATAACTCGCCCGAAACGCCAATTGGTTGAGGTTTAAAATATTCGTCAACCACATAAATTTGGGTATTGTCAATGGGGAACCCAATTGTTTCGTAAGCACCATTCCAATTATTTTGTTCTACCTTTTTTATTGTCGACCAAATAGTTGTTTCGGTAGGCCCGTACATATTCCAAACCTCCTTACAAACTTGGTTTAAATTCTGTGCCAAATCAAGGGGGAATGCCTCGCCTCCGCAAAGAACTTTTAAGTAGTTGCTGCCTTTCCAATTTGCCATTAACAGCATTTTAAAAGTTACCGGAGTTGCCTGTAAAATGGTAGGATTGTGTTTTTCAATCAAATTTATTAATAGGTCGGCATTCCTGGCTTCTTCTTGTTTTGCCACTACCACTTTAGCCCCGGCAAGCAATGGCATAAAAAGTTCAAGCCCTGCAATGTCGAACGAAATGGTAGTAACGGCCAGCAACACATCGGTTTTTGTGCACCCCGGTTTTTTAGCCATCGACAACAAAAAGTTGTTTAAAGCCGAATGCTGAATTTGCACGCCCTTTGGTTTTCCAGTTGAGCCCGATGTGTAAATTTGGTAAGCAACCGCCGATGCTTTTGTATTGAGTTTTAGATTTTTACTTGCCGATTGTCCAATTTCCTGGTTGTTAATATCGATAAGTTCAGCACTTGTTTCGGGCAGATTATCGAATAAATTTTTGTGCGTAATAATTGCTTTGGGGCTGGCATCGTCGAGTATCAGTTTTATGCGGTCTTTCGGGTAAATAGGATCTAAAGGAATATACGCGGCCCCGGTTTTCATTACCGCAATTAGTGCAATTACCATTTCAATAGAACGATCGAGGTAAATGCCAACAAAATGGTTTTCTCCAATTTGTTTATTTCTTAAATAAGCTGCCAGTTGGTTCGCTTTTTTGTTTAGCTCTTCGTATGTGATTTGTTTATTAGCAAATAGAACCGCCGTTTTTTGCGGATGTTCTTTTACCGCTTCTTCGAAAAGCTGATGGTAACATTTATCTTCCGGATATTCGCTATTCGTATTATTTATTTCGGTTAATAACAACGTTTGTTCGCTGCGGGTTAAAATTGGTATTTCCGAAATTTTATGTTCGAAACTTTCTAAAATAAAAGCAATAATATTTTCGTAATGCTTTGAAATTCTTTCAATTGAAGACGGTTTGTGCAAGTCGGAATTATACTCGAAAATGCCACGTAATTCGTCGTTCCGCTCCGACATAATCAGGCTTAAATCGTATTTGGCAATTTTTCGTGGAATATCAAGATAATCAACCTCTGTTCCGTCGAAATTAAGCTGTTCGTTATGGGCATTTAGCAAGTTAAACATTACCTGAAACAGTGGACTAATAGAAAGATTTCTTTTTAACTGAAGTTTTTTCAACACCGTTTCAAAAGGCGCTTCCTGGTTTTGGTAGGCTTCAAAAAGGTTATTTTTAAGTTGGTTTATAAACTTTTTAATGCTCAGGTCGCCTGTTATATTTGAGCGAATTGCCAGGTTGTTTATAAAAATACCAATCAGGTTGTCGGTTAATCCATTTTTGCGGTTTGCAATGGGTGTACCAACCACAATATCAGTATCGTGCGAGTGTTTGTGCAGCAATATTACATAAGCACCAAACAAAAGCATGTATAAACTAATATTGTTTTCGTTTGCCAGTTCTTTTAATTTTAAAGTGGTGGTCTTACTAAACTTAATGCGTACTTCGCCGCCGTTAAAAGTCTGAAATTTTTGCCGTTGAAAATCGCATGGAAATTGTATAATTTCGGGAGCTCCCTGCAGTTTTTTGCACCAATAATCTACTTGCTTATTTATCTTGTCAGAATTGTTGTGCAACTGCTGGCTGGCGGCATAATCGGCGTATTGTATTGTTAACTTTTTTAGTTTTAATTCTCTGCCATTCACTAACGAATTATATATTTCTGAAAGTTCTTTTATAAATATTCCAACCGACCATCCATCGGAAATAATATGGTGGAAATTAAAGAGTATCCTGAAACTTGAATCGAGCATTTGAACAAGAACTGAGCGCCAAAGTGGTGCTTTTTCAAGGTCGAAAATATGCTCAGCAGCGGCAGCCGAAATATTTAGGTATTCTGTTTCTGCTTCCTTTGGGCTTTTTTCTGTTAAATTGTGAAATACAAATTCTATTTCAGCCTTATTTTCGAAAGTTTGAACAGGGTTTCCGTTTTTGTTAGAAAAGCTTGCACGTAGAATTTCTTGGCGTTCGGCAATAATTTTTAAAGACTGTTTAAAGGCTTCAATATTAAAATTTCCGCTTACTTTAAAATCGAGAGGAATATTGTACGATGCGTTTGCTCCTTCAAGCTGATTGACAAACCAAATTCGCTTTTGAGATGAAGATAAAGTAATGGGTTTACTTCGGTCAACTACCTGTATTTCTTTGTTCTCTTCGAAATTACAAATAGTGGTGTTTTTATCTAAATACTTGCTAAAAATTTCTATGGTTGGGTACTCAAAAATCTTTTGCAGGGTAATTTTTTTATTGAAAATATGTTCGAGACGGGTAATCATTTGCATAGCCAATAACGAGTGCCCACCCAGTTTAAAGAAATTATCAGAAATACTAAGTTCGTCGAGTTTTAGCAGTTTGCACCAAACATCGTGAACTTGTTGCTGTGTTTTTGTTTCCGGATTTTTATGCTCACCTTGTTCGATTTGGCGGTCTTTGCTTTCGGGTAAAGGAAGCGCTTTTTCATCAACTTTATTATTAATATTTAGCGGAATTTCGTCGATAAAAACAAAGTATGCCGGTACCATAAAATCGGGCAGATTTTGTTCGAGAAAAGTAGCTAATTCCGATGTTTTAAACTCGCTGTTTTTTACAAGGTAAGTAACAATATCAAGATTATTTTGTCCTATATTTTTTGCACAAACCACGCAGTCTTTAATTTTGCCAAACTGCCTTATTCTGTTTTCAATTTCGTTTAGTTCTACCCTAAAACCACGAATTTTCACCTGCTTATCCATTCGTCCCATAAAATCGATATTTCCATCGGTTTTTAAACGAACAAGGTCGCCGGTTTTATAGAATCGTTTGCCGGATATTTTTATAAATTTCTGATTAGTAAGTTCTTTGTTTTTTAAATAGCCCAAAGCCAAGCAATTGCCACCAAGGCACAATTCGCCCGGAATTCCAGTCGGAACAGCTTGGTTATGACTGTTTATAATAGTGAAATTAACATTTGCAATCGGTTTTCCAATGGGTATTTCATTTTGTAAATCGGCACTGGTAATGGTGTGTTTTGTTGCCACCACAGTAGCTTCGGTTGGCCCGTAAGTATTAATTAATTCGGGGCTTTTCCCGAAATATTCGAACCATTTTTTAGCTATCGATTTTTTAACCGCTTCGCCACCTAAAATAACTATTCGTATATTTTTAAAGTCGTTGGTTTCAAGCGAATCGAGTTCGGCAACAAGCTGGTGCCAGTAGGCGGTTGGGAGGTCTAAAATTGTTATTTCGTAATCGACACATTTTTCTAGAAAATATTGGTTTGTCGAAATCATATTTTCATCTCGAACCACCAACGATGCACCATAACAAAGTGTCGGGAAAATTTCTTCAATTGCTGCATCGAAACTTACGGAAGCAAACTGGAGCACGGTATCTTTTTCAGAAATGTTATAATGAGCGCGCGATGTTTGCGTAAAATAACTCAAAGTTCCGTGGCCAATAACCACACCTTTGGGATTTCCTGTTGTTCCCGAGGTGTAAATAATATAAGCCGGAGTATCTTCCGTAATTTTTATATTCGGGGCAATATCTTCGTAATCCTCAATTTTTTCTTTCAGCTCATCGAGCGTAATTTGGTTAATTTCGGTATCAATTTTTTCGGAACAAAGCAGGGTTTTAAGCTCGCTGTCCTCAATAATCAGATTTTTCCTTTCGGCCGGGTATTTTAAATCGATGGGCAGGTAAGCTTTTCCGGCCTTTAAAATACCTAGAATAACCACGATGGTTTCGATGCTTCGTTCCAACGAAATACCAATAATATTTTCAGGATGGTTTTTCTGTAAATAATTGGCATACTTATTCGAAAGTTTATTCAGTTGGTTGTAACTGAGTTGTTTGTCGAGGAATTGAATTGCTTTTTTATTGCCGAATTTAATAGCTGTGCGGTTAAACAATTCGCTAACCGGCTCAAAAGAAAATGACGTTGAATATTCGTCTTTTTCCTGTTGATTATAAAGCCTTAATTCCGATATTTTTGTATCATTTTTTGAAACTATTTCTGCTAAAATATTTTGGTAATACGCAATGTAATTTTGTACACTTTTTTCGAAAAACAAATCTTCGGCATATTCTATTTCGCCTGAAATTATATTATCTTTTTCGTGTAGTTCAAGTGTTAAATCAACTTTTGCAGTGTTGTTATGTACCTGCGAAATATCGATTTTTGCTTCCGGAAAATCTAGGTTTCCCAAATCCATATTTTGGTAATTAAATACCACTTGGAACATTGGATTGTACGAAAGACTACGGTTTGGTTTCAGCTCATCAATAAGCTTATCCATTGGCATATCCTGGTTTTCGAATGCTTTTAGGTTTTTGTCGCGAATGTATTCTACAAATTCTTTCGCAGTAAAATCGTTGTTAAACAGTGCCCTAATCAATATTGTGTTCGAAAAGAAACCAAAAATATTTTCCAGTTCTTTGTAATTTCTGTTGGCAATAACACTACCAATAACAATATCGTCGGTTCGACTAAGTTGTTTAAGTAGAATGAAATACGCAGCCAAACAAGTCATATACGGACTTATGTTTGCTTTTTCGCTGTAAGTTAAAATATTATTGGAAAGCGTTTTGCTGAAGGAAAAACTGATAGTATTTCCTTTAAACGATTGCTCTTCGGGCCGTGTTTTATCGTAAGGTAAATTCAATAATTCGGGAAGGCCGGTAAGTTCTTTTTTCCAGAAATTCAGGTGTTCGTTGTAGCTGTTGCTGCCTAAATAGCTTTGCTGGTAAAAGGCAAAATCGGTGTAAGAAAACTCGTTTTCGGGCAGTTCAATTTTTTCTTTCCGGTACAAACTGTTGTAAACAAGGCTCAGTTCTTTTATAAATATTCCCATCGACCATCCATCGGTAATAGTGTGGTGCATACAAACAAACAGGCTAAAAGAATTGTCGGCCAATTTAAGCACCTTAAACCGAAACAGGGGAGACGACGTTAAATCGAAATTCAGATTCGATAATTCTTCAATTACTTTGTTGCGCTCGTTTTGCGAGGAATCGCTTATTTCTAATTCAAAATTAATGCTTTTATCAACAACCTGAAGAATATTATCGTCTGTATTTTTAAACCTTGTTCGTAGCGCCGGATGCCTGTTAACCAGTATTTCGAGGCTTTTATTCAGTATTGAAGTATTTAATGCGCCTTCAATTTTAATTTCGATAAGAATATTGTAAAGACTATTTGGTCCTTTAAATTGAAATATCGACCAAGGCCTAATTTGAGAGTAAGCAAGTGGTGCCTGTAGTTTTTTACCATAGCTTTTGAATACTAATTCGGTACTGTTTTCGGGCAGTGTGTCGATATAATTGGCCAGGTTTTCTAAAACCGGTTTTTCAAAAATATCCCTTATTTTAAGCTGTTTGTTCAGCGTTTTTCTGATGTGCGAAACCACCTGCGTTGCCAGTAACGAGTGGCCGCCAATTTCGAAAAAGCTATTGCTAATACTTACGTTTTGGGTTTTTAAAACGGTTTGCCACAGTTCAACCAATATTTTTTGAGTTTGGTTTTTAGGGGCAATTATTTCAGAGCAGAACCGGTCTTTTTTTGTAGGTTTTGGAAGTGCTTTTGTATCTATTTTTCCGTTTGCGCTGAGTTTAAATTTTTCTACAAAAACATACACATTCGGAATCATATAATCGGGAAGTTTGTGGCCCAATGCTTCCTTTATTTTTTTCGAATAGGTTTTAGATTGTGGTTTAATATAAGCAATCAGAAATTTGTTCTGCGGGTCGTCGTCGTTAATAGTACAAACAGCATTTTCTATCTCTTTAATCGATTTTAAAACGTGTTCTATTTCTGCTAATTCAATCCTGTTTCCCCTAATTTTTACCTGTCGGTCAATTCTTCCCAGGTACTCGTAATTTCCATCTTCTAAAAGCCTTATTTTATCTCCGCTTCGGTAAAATAGTTCGTTGCTGCCAAACGAAGTTTTTATGTAGCTCTTTTCTGTTAATTTCTTATTGTTTAAATATCCTTTTCCTATACACAATCCGCCAATTATTAATTCGCCGAATTCGCCATCTTTAACTTTTTCAAATTTATCGTTTACAATAAATAATTTGCTGTTTGGTGTGGCTTTTCCAATCGAGAGTTTATCGTTAGCATTTATGCGGGCTGTTGTAACGTAAACAGTACATTCGGCCGGACCATAAGTATTAAAGGCTTTTATGTGTTTGTGTCGGCCCACTTCGTTCCATAGTGTTTGTGTAACCGCCTCGCCACCAATTGTTAAATGCGTAAGTTGTGGAAGCTGCTCAAACATTCCTGCAGCAATGTGCATATTCATTTCCGATGGTGTAAAACCAATGGATTGCAGCTTGTGTTTTTTTGCAAAGTCAATAAATAAACTTCCGTCGTAGCGGCATTCTTCAGGCACTACAACAAGTGTGTGTCCGGCAAGTATTTGTGTCCACTGCTGAACATTAAAATCAAAAACCAGCGGAGCACTGAAAGCTACATTGTACAAGTTTGTATCATTGGCAAAATATATTTCTTGTTGGGCATAAAAAAAACTGCATAAGGCTTTGTGCTGAATCATTGCACCTTTGGGCACACCAGTAGTCCCCGAGGTGTAAATAACGTAAGCCAGTTGTTCTAAATCGTTTTCAATCTCAGGATTTTTATCAGAATTGTTTTCGAAAACCGGAGTATCGGAATTGCTTATAACTACATTATAATCAGCAAAATCAACTGTGTTTTCCAGGCTGCTTTCTGTTATTACCGTTTTTACTTTTGCATCCTTACAAATCTGAAGAATTCGTTCTTCAGGAAATTTGGGAATTACCGGAATATAAGCTGCACCAGCTTTTAAAACGCCCAACAGCGAAATAATAAAATCGGCTCCCCGGTTAAAATACAATAAAACACATTCGTTTTGTTTTGTGCCCGACTGAATTAGATAATGGGCAATTTGGTTTGCTTTTTTATTTAACTCGTTAAAAGTTAAAGTATGGTTGTTGTCGCTAACAGCAATTCGTTGTGGGTTTGCGTTTACTGTGTTTTCAAATATTTTATGCACACAGTAAAGCTCAGCGCTTTTGTCAGAGGCTTTTTGGGTAGGTTTGTTTGTCATTTAGGTCCTAATTGGCTAAAAGTGATTTAATGATTTAACACTAAATATTTTAAAAATAGTAATAATTTTTATTTATGAAGAATTTATTTAGATTTTATTTGTGTCCGCTAAACACCTTGTATGAGTAATGTCAGAAACTTATTATATCGAGGTCTTATCACGCTCAAACTATACAATAATTCCACTAGGAATTATTCTAATTGGATTGATTTACGGTATTGGCAAAAATAGGATTACTTTCAAAACTATTGGAATTTACATTTTCATAATAATTACTTTTTTATTAATATTGTTAAACCTTTAAAAAATAAAATTATGGAAAATGCACAATCAATTATTTTGATTACGATCCTAATCGTAGTCATATTTTTTTTGATTCTTAGAGAAGTTAATTGTTGGTATTGGAAAATTAACGAAAGAGTCACTTTGCAAAAAGAACAGATTTCAATTTTAGAGAAAATTTTAAAAGAGTTGGAGAATGAACCTTAGTTCAAGCATAGATCAATTCAGGTTTGCAGTTAATCCATGTCTTCTGGACAACTTTTTTTCATGAGGCTGTAATTAATATTGTCAAGATAACTAATTATCACAGATTCTTCTTGCATTCCAAGCATTATTATACCATTTTTAAGATTGAATGTGGTCATGTATTTTATTTCTTCGTCTTTAGCATAAAATCTTTCATTTTTGGTTGTTGGTTCTATAATGCATTTAAAATTTTCTTTACAGAAACTTGGTTTCCCGTATTTTTCAACCAAATTCTTTTTTAAAGTAGAATAGTATTTTATTTTTTCATCTTTATTATTGGTGGATTTTTCTATAAAGATATTACTAATTAAATTAAAATTTGTACCTCCACATACAGCAACATCACAATCTTTACATCCCATAAAATCACCTTTCAATTTTCCAAAAGCCTTTGTGCCCATTTCATAAGTATATCCTTTTTTTTCTAATTTTGAACAAAAAGCTCTTATCTCTCCATTCATCGTAATTCCTTCGAATTGTAAATGTGAACCAGATTTTGCACTTGTTCCAGTTTGCGCAAATGAAGAAATAGTAGTTAATAAAACGATTATGGAAAGTACAATTTTTTTCATTTATATGTTTTTTTAATTATTAGGATGTTTCAAAAATACAAAAAAATATTTATTAAAAGGAAATTTTTATTACAATATATTAACAATAAGAATGGCTTTATTTTGATACTTTTCCACTCTCAACACCAATACAACTCCGCATACCCTAGCATCGAAGAAGGCATAGCTGTATCCAGTCTCCACACCCTCACGACACTAAGACTTGCCACCAAGAGTATAAGCCCAAAACCAACCAATATCTGATTCTTAGTAGAAAACCCTAAAAGTATAACTCTATATTATAAAATATAAGCAGCATAAGCAGTATAAGATATTCTTTACTATTTTTATTTCGGGAGGAAACATGAAATCTTTAAGGAATGTTCTAGAATTATTCATAAAAGATTTTAAAGCTACTTATGAATGCTTCTGGGAAATGAAGAGTAAAGGTTTGATTTAGATCCTGACGGCAATGAATTTACTGGTTCTAGGGGAATAATAAAAATAAGGGATTGAAGTTTGTATTTTTTAAATAGCTTTGAAATTGTATATTAGTAGGTTGATTTACAACGTGCAGGGTATAGTGATAGGAGATATTCTTCGTTGTGAATAGCTTTGAAATTGTATATTAGTAGGTTGATTTACAACTATCATCGTCATCTTCAGTATCATCAACTCGTTGTGAATAGCTTTGAAATTGTATATTAGTAGGTTGATTTACAACCTCCGATGTTCCCTTTTACCTCCTTTGCGTGTTGTGAATAGCTTTGAAATTGTATATTAGTAGGTTGATTTACAACCATTTTTCGGTTGTAAGCTATCAAAATTAAGTTGTGAATAGCTTTGAAATTGTATATTAGTAGGTTGATTTACAACCAAAATTTTTGTTTAAATTTTCCTTTGTCTGTTGTGAATAGCTTTGAAATTGTATATTAGTAGGTTGATTTACAACTATATTTACATTATGAAAACTAAAAACATTGTTGTGAATAGCTTTGAAATTGTATATTAGTAGGTTGATTTACAACTTATTTCTTGGTCGTTAAAACCATCATATTGTTGTGAATAGCTTTGAAATTGTATATTAGTAGGTTGATTTACAACTAATAAAAAATAAAACAAAAATAAGAAAATGTTGTGAATAGCTTTGAAATTGTATATTAGTAGGTTGATTTACAACTTTGCGGAGTTTGCATACGATTCAATTCTAGTTGTGAATAGCTTTGAAATTGTATATTAGTAGGTTGATTTACAACGGAATGGCGATATGATGAAAGGACAGATGAGTTGTGAATAGCTTTGAAATTGTATATTAGTAGGTTGATTTACAACAAGTTTATACAAAAATGTAACTGACTTAAAGTTGTGAATAGCTTTGAAATTGTATATTAGTAGGTTGATTTACAACTACATCAGAATCATTATCTATTAAATCCCCGTTGTGAATAGCTTTGAAATTGTATATTAGTAGGTTGATTTACAACGTAAAAGTATATGTGAAGCTAAGGTTACCTGTTGTGAATAGCTTTGAAATTGTATATTAGTAGGTTGATTTACAACTTTGCGGAGTTTGCATACGATTCAATTCTAGTTGTGAATAGCTTTGAAATTGTATATTAGTAGGTTGATTTACAACAGGTAGTTGTCCAGATGTCTAGTGTTATTTCGTTGTGAATAGCTTTGAAATTGTATATTAGTAGGTTGATTTACAACAGTATGATAAGCTTTAGATACCTCCTGCGTGTTGTGAATAGCTTTGAAATTGTATATTAGTAGGTTGATTTACAACCCCACTTGCACCACTTGCTGTGACTGTGTGGGTTGTGAATAGCTTTGAAATTGTATATTAGTAGGTTGATTTACAACACAGTATCAAGAATTAGATTCTAATGTTGCAGGTTGTGAATAGCTTTGAAATTGTATATTAGTAGGTTGATTTACAACAGCACAGATGCTTATTTAGATGGAACGATTAGTTGTGAATAGCTTTGAAATTGTATATTAGTAGGTTGATTTACAACCTACTCCTTCTAATTTAGAAATTTCTGTGTGTTGTGAATAGCTTTGAAATTGTATATTAGTAGGTTGATTTACAACAATGTACCCTTAGAGTCAATGTAGATGGCTGTTGTGAATAGCTTTGAAATTGTATATTAGTAGGTTGATTTACAACAGGAGGTAATAAAACAGCGTCTGAAGAAGTGTTGTGAATAGCTTTGAAATTGTATATTAGTAGGTTGATTTACAACGAGAGTGGAGGAAGGAAAAGAAGGAGATATGTTGTGAATAGCTTTGAAATTGTATATTAGTAGGTTGATTTACAACGTAATCTTTATATGTCGCATTTACTTCATTGTTGTGAATAGCTTTGAAATTGTATATTAGTAGGTTGATTTACAACTAAAGAGAGAAAACTATCTAAACAGAGATAGTTGTGAATAGCTTTGAAATTGTATATTAGTAGGTTGATTTACAACATTACCTCCAAGAGCGTTATAAACTATCCCGTTGTGAATAGCTTTGAAATTGTATATTAGTAGGTTGATTTACAACATTATAGACGATATAATAAAGGAGTTACCAGTTGTGAATAGCTTTGAAATTGTATATTAGTAGGTTGATTTACAACAGCTAAAAAGACATATACCGTAGCCGACTTGTTGTGAATAGCTTTGAAATTGTATATTAGTAGGTTGATTTACAACTGAGTGGAGAGCAGAAAGGCTAAAGGATGTGTTGTGAATAGCTTTGAAATTGTATATTAGTAGGTTGATTTACAACTACTACTTTAGCTTCTTCATTTGCTGCTCTGTTGTGAATAGCTTTGAAATTGTATATTAGTAGGTTGATTTACAACTTAATGTAGAAGCTTCACTTCCACCCCCCAGTTGTGAATAGCTTTGAAATTGTATATTAGTAGGTTGATTTACAACGATATACGGTCGCAGGTGATTTTGTAGGCTGTTGTGAATAGCTTTGAAATTGTATATTAGTAGGTTGATTTACAACTTCCTATTAATTTTTCGTTTCCTTTATAAGGTTGTGAATAGCTTTGAAATTGTATATTAGTAGGTTGATTTACAACCAGATAGGAGTAAGCACATTGACCTACGCAGTTGTGAATAGCTTTGAAATTGTATATTAGTAGGTTGATTTACAACTTTTAAATTGTTTAGGAGCTTGCGCCCCCTGTTGTGAATAGCTTTGAAATTGTATATTAGTAGGTTGATTTACAACACAAAAAAAATGAATGAGACAAAAGCACTTGTTGTGAATAGCTTTGAAATTGTATATTAGTAGGTTGATTTACAACAAGGCCCAGAAAATACCATCTTAGTTATGAGTTGTGAATAGCTTTGAAATTGTATATTAGTAGGTTGATTTACAACCTAATTTGCTTCAACCTACATTTGATATTAGTTGTGAATAGCTTTGAAATTGTATATTAGTAGGTTGATTTACAACTATCTGCTAAGAAGGTATCTATAGCTTCTGGTTGTGAATAGCTTTGAAATTGTATATTAGTAGGTTGATTTACAACCTTCTATTAATTTAGATACTATTTCTGTTAGTTGTGAATAGCTTTGAAATTGTATATTAGTAGGTTGATTTACAACCTACTGCTTGTAAATTACTGATATATAATAAGGTAGGCCTTTTATTAGAAATATAGTTTTTTAATAGAAAGCCTACTTTTTTAATTAAAATAGTTCTAATTGATGTGCTATTGGATATCCTGCTACTGTTTTATTTCCGTTAAACAGTTCTATAGTACCAAATTGTTTATCTGTTATAGATAATATTCCTACTTTACCTTTAGGCGGTATAATTGATTTAATTCTATTAATCTGAGCTTCTGAACTTTCTCGAGAGGCGCAATTTCTTATATAGATCGAAAATTGAAACATTGTAAATCCATTATTTATCAGATTTTTTCTAAAGCGTTGAGATGCCCTTCTATCTGATTTAGTAAATGTAGGCAAGTCGAAAAAAACTAGTACCCACATATTTTGGTATTGTGAGAATCTATCATGGCTTATCATATACATTAGGGTAAACTATTTTTCTTTTAGTACCTTCAAAGCATTCAGCCAAAGAACTTGTAGTAGAACTTATAGCAGCCATTATAGGGCTTCTTCTTTTTCTAATTTTTACAGTTATTGTTTCAAATTCTAATAAATAGGATTTTTCCTCTTTAGTTATTTCATTATCTGAAATAAAACCTTGTTGCATACCTTTTACTACTAATAAATCAATAAATGGTCTATATGGTTCCATTATATCATCAGCTAGTGCGTAGGAATTATATTTATTAGAATGAAATATTCCAAAAGTAGGGAGTAACCCAGAACTTACTAATGCTCTTGCTACTGTAGCCCTAAGAATAGCATAAGCATAATTTAAATGTGAATTTGGGAATGTTCCAAATCGATCTCTAATGAACTTTTTCCCAAGTAAAGTTTTCCAATAATAAGCAGCAGCTCTTCCTTCTACATTGGTCGAATCACCGGATTCTATTAATGTTAAAAGATGATTTAATCTTTTGACATCTTTATTAAGAATTTTTAAAACAGCAGCTTGATTTTCTACTTTTTGATAAATGGTTTGTTTCCACAAATGTTTTTTTAAGGATTCGGAAGCTTTTATTTGATATTTAAATCTTTCAGCTTGAATAGAATGTTTATTTAGATTAAGGATTAATCCATTAGGTAGATGTTTTTCGTCACAGAAAATAATAGCAGAATTATTTTCTAATAATAATTCAATAAGAGCATGAGTAATAGTAATACGAGAATTATCTAATATAAGTAAAGCTATATCTTCTATAGGTATAGAACCTATCTCTTGTTTATCTTTATTTATTATTTTTAATTGTAAATCTTTTAAATGAAGATAAGCCGGAGAATTTAGTATTATATTTCTTTTAGTAAGACTCATAATGCAGATATTAATATTCTCCTACTTGAACTATTTTTCCTAAATTATTAATACGAACCTTTAAAAAATGTGCAACTCCTGATATTTTTCTTATTCTAATAAAAGTATCATTCATAATATCTCGAGTAACTGAAGTTTCTAAATGATGACGAAAAACATAATATTTACTAGAAACTTTTTGAACTCTATAAAGATGTTTACTTATTTCAGAATAATTATTATAATTTAATAAATAATTTTTATCAGGATGAAAATTATCTGTGGGTATTACAAACATTTCATTTCTTTTCATAGTGAATAATAGTTTCCAACCAGGATATGGATTTTTTTCTATAATTGGCATATCAAGATTTTTTCTAGTAACTGCATCGAAAAATGATACAGCATCTTCATGATAAGTACCTTCTTTATCTATGTAAATAGCTATATGATGATTATTGCCAGGGTTTACATAATCATTAGGTATGTTATTTTTTTTATTATCTTCTAGTAGATTTCCAAAATGATCTCTTTTTTCGTGAAGAGCAATAGCATTTGAAACGCCAGTAATAGTAACTCTTTTAATAGCAATACCTTTTTCTCTGTTTTGCCAAATTGGGTTTTTATCTAAATTAGAAAAAGCTTTTGTGGAATCTTCATTATATTCTTTTAAACGTTCTTGTAATTTCTTTTTAATACTTATATCTACTATTTTATCTAACTTAAGATCACTTGTTATATTTTTTCTAATAATATAAATTGGTTCTTTTGAAAGGTATTCTATAATAGTGGGAATTTTTTCTTCATTAGATAAAACTATAGGATTTTTAGAAATAGAATTTTTACCGGCAAATGCTTTTATGGAATCATTTGAAAATTTATTAAATCTTTCTAATATTAATTTTTTGTATTCTGGATTTATGATATTATTGATAATATCTAATGTTAATTTAGAACTTATTTTTATACTCTTAACTTCTTGCTTAATCGATTTTCCATAAATAGTTTCTTTATGAAGTTGTCCTCTTGGAGTAGAAGTAATTTGTTTATATGTTCCCTTTTTTATTTTTATTTTATTTATGTTAGGTGTTACTACTTTATTCTTAGCCTTATGAGATATAAGAATACTTTCAATATGTTTTTTAGCTTCAGCCCTGAAGTTAGGGAACGGTTCATTAAATAATAATTTACCATGATTTTCTCTATGTAATTCTTTCTTTTCTATGGCTATAATATTACTATGTATCTTATTATTTTCATTTTTTCTAGCATTTAAATTATTAAGATATTGGATTAAAGAAGGTTTAGTGAATGCTATAGTTAGGGCGTCCATAGCATGATGACGATTATCGTCTCTTTTAGTCCAATCCTTTATCATAGCTATTTTTTGTCCATCTTTTCTTTCTTGATAATAAATTTTTCCTAATTGTTTATATCTATCAAAATTTAATTCTTTCATGATATTCATGATACCCCAATCTTCTCTTAGTTTTCCAGTAATAGTTCCAGAAGTAGATGTTACAGTTCTGCAAGAAGTGATCAAAAGTTCTTTTGCTTTTTTAGCGATATATTGACTTTCCCTAAGGTCTCTTTCGATAAAACCTACTTCTATATTATCAGATGTTTTAAGTAAGTTTTTATATTTATTTTTTGTAATATTACCATCATTGAAATATCCTTTTATTCTATTCTCATAAATTTCCAATAAGTCATTATAATCTCTTTTAATAAAATCATATGCAGTTAGATCTCCTTTTTTCTGATTAACATCATGAAATTCTAATGTTTTATTCGAAAAACTGTCATCAAAAATTTGGGCTTTAGGAATAATGTGTTCTATTTCTATAGATTCTGAGAATAGATTACTTTTATCGATATATCTATTAGTATATAGAGTTTTATAACCATTATTTTTTAATTCATCATATAATTTATATTTGATAACATCAGTCCTACTCGGATTCTTAATTCCAAACTCTTTTCTAATAGATTCTCTTACAGCTTCGTTTTTAGCAGTGTTTTCATATATGGATTTTGAGTACCTAGCTCTTTCATCTGCGTTCTTTTTAAGTTTCCTAGCTAATTCTATTCTTATTTCATCTGGTTTTCCCATTTGTGGATCATCCGTAATCGCATTAACTATATTAATTAATTGATTTAATATTTTTTCAACTACTGGACTGCGTAGACTATTTTTTTCAAGAGGTTCAAGATATTTAACAAGTTCTCGTTTATCATTCTCTTCTTTAGTTAAATAGTGAGAATGATTATATCCTGCTAATTCACATGCTTCAGAATAAGTATGTTCTTTGAGATGTGGTAGTATTTTTCTTATAGCTTTAGCACTTAGATTTCCATAATCATCTTCTAGCTTAATTTTAATTAAATGTTTAGATTGATCTTTTGTAAATCCAAATTTATCTTTTAACATTAAAATTAGTTTGTCATTACCTGAAACTGATTTATCTCCCTCATATGAGTAAAGTAAATGCCATAGTTTATAAGAATCTTGTTTTTCTAAATCTTTTCCTTTTAATTCAGGATTAAAATCTAGTATTTCGGTATGAATACCTAATTCTTTATAAATAGTTTTTACTTGTTCATATTGTTCTTTCCCACTCTTTTTTAAAAATGGTTCATAACCTTCTTCTTCTATGATATGATTATAGCATTTATATAATTCTGAATTAGTTCTATTTCCTTGTATTTCCAAGAAATTTAAATCGTAATATCTATCATTTAAGTGGAAAAAATTCAGAATATTTTTCTTTTTTAGAGTGCCTTTTATATTAAGTTCCTCAAATAAAGATTTTTTTTCTTCTAATGATAAATTAATAATACTATCATCTTCTTTAGAGATAATTTTAATATTTGAAATATTTTGCCAAATTTTAAAATGTTGGAATAATGGAGATGATTTAGGACATACTCTTAACCCTATTTGTTTTTTCTTTAATTTCCCATTTGTTATTATTTCTTGAGTTTTACTTTCGAATTCACAGAATGATATTAATCCTTTTTGAGATTTAAGTGGTCTTTGATAAAAGATAATAGTATTTCTAATTTCTCCTTTAAGTTTTGGTGTTAAAATCTTATAATATTCTGCTTGTTTTTCCCATACTTTATTAAATTCATCTAAATAATCTTGTCTAAAGAAAATTTGATTTTTTAAAGAATTATGAGGACTTTGACAAATTCTATGATATAAATATTGCCCTATAGTTTGATGATTGAAGACAAGTAATTTACTACGATCACTGATTGCTCCTAAATATCCAGAACTTTGGTGAATTTGATTGTTTATTTCTACTATTACATAAGCTACTTCTTCTATTGGAAGTTTTTTCTCTAATATTAATACTCTCCAATTATATGTTTTATAAATTTTTTCAAGTTTGCTGCCCTTATTGTCAGCTGTATTTATATTTTTTAACTTGTAAATTATTTTACTTGTAGATTGTTTACCTTGTCCTTTTATAGATTCATATAATTTTGAATCTAAAATATCTGGATAATATTCTTGTTGTTTATTCCATATTTTATTAAATTCATCAATTAAGTCAGATTTATAAAAATCAGGAAAATTTAATTTGCCTTTTTTAACTATTTCAAAGCATATCTGACCAGCCGTTAGGTTTTCAGAATACATTCTTTCTGCTATCGACATTCCATTTATTAAAGTGCCATCTTCTTCATCACCTTTAGCTTTCCTATTACTTTTATAACCTCTTTTTTTATTAATTGTTAATAATACTCGAGCAAATTTATCTAGTTCTATTTTTCCCTCTGCAGCTTTAGATCTAAAACGTAAAGTTTCATAAGTAGAGTTTTTCCCAGTTTCAGTTAATATATCTGACTTAGATATGATTTTTTTGTTTATTAATATTTCTATTAACTTTTGCCTTCTATCTTTATATCTTTGAAGATTTCTCCTAGCTCCTCTAGCTAAAGTTCGTTGAGCTGTAACACTATAAGGTTTACCTTTCTCGAAATTTGATTGTTCATCTGTGGTAAGGGGGTTCACTCTAACTCCCAGTTTTATTATTTCAGAAGTTTCTTTTTTAGTTTCTGCTTCATGTACATATGCCCAGCCTATGCTGGCTATACCTAAATCTAGACCAAGTATGTTTTTCATATAAATGTTAGGTTATTAAAAATAATATCTTTATTTTTGTATTTACAATTTCAAAGCTATTCACAATAAGGATTATTCCGTTGTGAAAACATTTGGGTAGCTCTTGTCCATTAATCAGGGGCTTTTTTTATGTCTTGTCTCTAAAAGATAGGGAGTTACATATAAAGAAGTTTAAGCTTCATAAAATTAAGAATAAATTAATATATAACAAAAGAAATAGTAGTTATATAATTATATCTTTATTATTCTTTATTCATAGGGAATGAATTCTACCGTCGCTACGATTTTAACTTTATTACTCAAAATAGCTCCAGAATGTTTAGGTCCGATAGTATAATCTGATCTTTTTACTGTTCCTGTTACCTTGAAACTGATAGTTTCTTTTTTGTTTATTGGATTAATAACTAATCCCAAGTATTTTACTGTGAGTGTTATGGGTTTGGTTATTCCATGCATGGTTAGATCTCCTGACATGAATCCTTTCTTGGTATTAATATTATTTGCTGAAGTACTTTTGAATACTAGTAGGGGATAGTTATCTGTGTCGAAAAAATTCTTTTCTCGCAAGAGTTTATCGCGGGAACTGGAATTAGTATTAATACTAGCTGCTTTGGCCGTTAATCTTACTTCTGCATCCGTATAATCTGCGTTGGTGGTGGTTACCTTAATATTATAATCTTCGAAATGTCCTTTAACCTTAGTGATGGCGAGATGTTTGATAGTAAACCCTAAATTAGAATTGTCAGAACTGTTTATCCATACTTTAGATTGTGCATTGCTTAGCAATGAGCACATCAATATAATCGCTGTTAATAGAAAATATTTTTTCATTATTTTGTGATTAAGTAGATGATATTAATATATATGGATATCGATCTAAGTTTATTTGTAAAGGCTAGTTTTAGTTACTTCTTTATAGTATTACCTTCTAATAGTTTTCCTGATTCTTCTAGATATTCTAATGCTTTCTGATAATATATCTTAGAGTCTATTTTATTGATAGAAGTTTTGAAGGCTTGCATCTGATCTTTAGCTATGGGTTTAGTAGGAGGGGACTTCATAGTTAATGGATTAGTAGGTGTACCATTTTTCCATACTCTAAAATCTAAATGAGGCCCTGTGGACATTCCTGTAGTACCTACATATCCGATTATTTGACCTTGTTTCACATATGCTCCTACATGTATGCCTTTGGCATATTTTGAAAGATGCTGATAAGCAGTAGTATAAACTGAGTTATGTCTTATTTTTACGATATTTCCACCACCTCTTTTTTGATAGTATCTGCCTATTATTTTACCATCTCCGATACTTCTAACAGGAGTTCCTATGGGAGCTGCGTAATCTACTCCAGTGTGCGGTCTTACTATTCTAGTAATAGGGTGTCTTCTGTGCAGTGTGAACTTACTACTTATTCTATTAAAGTTTAATGGAGCTTTTAAGAAAGCTTTTTTCATGCTTTCTCCTTTTTCATTCCAGTAATCCCCATTTGTTCCTTCATAATTACCTGCTTTTTCATCGAAATAATATGATGTATAAGCATCTTTCTTATGAGTAAATTCAGAATATAGAACTTTTTCTATATCTACTATTTTACCATCTATAGATACTGTTTGATAATAAGCCTTGAATGAATCTCCTGGCTGTAAGCCGAAGAAGTCAATAGTCCATGCATATATATCAGCTAGGGTGATAGCTAGTAGTGGTGTTATACCTGCTTCTGTGACATCATACCAGAGAGAGTTTTTAATAACGACTTCTTGGTAATGATATTGATAATCTATAGCTTTATTTCCATTTTTTACTGCTAATGAATCTTTTAGTGTGAATACTACATAAGAACGGCTATCTTTTTCATAGGCTAAGTATGCTAATTCTTCGGGAGCTTGTTCTGTGAAATATGCTTTATAATGTTTACCTACTTGGAAATGTTTTAAATCGAATTTGTCTTTGCAGATATTCGTGAGATTATAAATTTCTTTCTGAGAGACTCCTAGATCTGATAATAGATTTGCGAAGAATTGATTCCTTTTTACTACACCCTTTTTAAAAAGAAGTGTATCTGGCATATTATATTTATCGAAATGTATTTCTGATGTAAGAATATTGGCGTCAGCTTTGTTTACTTTTGCTTTTACTATACTTTCTGTAATAATCTTATTATCCTTATTATCTTGATTATCTTTATTCTCATTAGGATGTGACATAAGAAAATAAGTACCGATAATACCTATTACTAATCCGATTCCTATATAAGATAAGGCTCTAAGTATTTGTTTAGTTTTCTCCATTTTTAATCGACTACTTTATCGTGAAGTACTGCTTTTCTTAATTCGAAGTTCTGACCTAGATATTTTTTACGAACATCTGGATTATTGGCCAATTCCTCTGCTGTACCGCTTTCTAATATGCTTCCTTCATAAAGAAGATAAGCTCTATCAGTAATAGCTAAGGTTTCATGCACGTTATGATCAGTTATTACGATACCTATATTTTTTGCTCTAAGCTTGGTTATGATGTGTTGAATGTCTTCTACGGCGATAGGGTCTACACCTGCGAAAGGTTCATCTAGTAATATAAAATTAGGATCTATGGCTAAGGCTCTAGCTATTTCACATCTTCTTCTTTCACCACCTGAAAGCTGAATGCCATAACTTTTTCTAACTTTTTCTAGACCGAACTCACCTATAAGAGATTCCAATTTTTCTTTTCTGGCGTTTTTGTCTAGTTTAGAAGATATTTCCATGACAGACATGATATTATCTTCTACAGACATTTTTCTGAATACTGATGCTTCTTGTGCTAAATATCCAAGTCCTTTCTGGGCTCTTTTATACATAGGAAGTGTAGTGATATCTTCATCATTTAAGAAGATTTTACCTGCGTTAGGTTTGACTAGACCAGTGATCATATAAAAACTAGTGGTTTTACCTGCACCGTTAGGACCTAATAATCCTACTATTTCACCTTGATTTACTGAAATAGACACGCCTTTTACGACTGTCCTCATTCCATATTTTTTTACTAAATTCTCGCAATGTAAATTCATATCTTATTTTATATCAAGATTCTTATTTTATATCCAAATCCAATGCTTCTTTGAGTTCTTTCATTTCAGGATTTTGACTAAGGATATGTTTGGCTTTTTCAGTTTGTGTATATAATACTTTTTTATCTTTCTGATTTCTAGCGTGGATTTTTGTTTCGACTATCATGCTATTATTAGAAAGTTTTTCACGCATAAACGAATTCATACGAGTTAGGCATTTTTCTTCAATCCATTTTTTCTGAGCGATATTATCTATTTCAAAAACTATTTTATTATGGTCTTCTAGTATTAAAGGATGATGTAACATAGTTTTACCTAGAACGACTTTTTTCTCTTGAATCATGATTTCAGAAAATTCTTTCCAAGCTTTATTGGCTTTTTCTAAATCAAATTCTATATCATTTTTAGGATCGTATTTCTCATTTGCCTTTTGGTCTGCAGTTTCTGCATCCTGCATCATTTCTTTAATGGACTTGGTTATTCTTCTGCGAGTATATTTTGTTTCAGGAACAGGTTCTGTTTCTTGTTTTACAGTAGTAGGTTCTGTTTCTGGTTTAATATCAATAGGTTGTTCTGGCTCTGGTTTAACAGTTATAGGTTCTACTGGTTTTTCCTTAGGAGTTTCTGCAGCTACTGATTTACTATTCTCGATAGGCTTAATCGTATTTACGATAGGCTGAGTCTCGGGTTTTTTATTAAAATCAGAATCTAATAGAGCAAGTTTCATCAGAGTAAATTCTATTAGAAGGCGTTGATTTCCACTACTTTTATAAAGGACTTCGCACTTAGTCGTTTCTTTTAATGCGTTAAAAAGGAATTTTAATGTACAATTCTTAGAAAAATCTTCATATTGTTTGGTAATAGAAGGAGGTAGAGACATTAGACTTTTAGATGCATCGTTTTTGCAAACGATTAAATCTCTGAAATGGGATGATAGACCAGAAATGAAATGTAATGCATCGAATCCTTTAGATAGCAGCTCATTGAATATAATTAATGCTTCTGTATGGTTATGATCCATAAAAGCTTGAGTGATCTTGAAATAATAAGTGTAATCTAGTACATTTAAGTTCTTGATTACTTGTTCGTATGTTATTTCTTTACCACAGAAAGATACAGTTTGATCGAATAAAGTAAGAGCATCACGCATAGCTCCAGAGGCTTTTTGCCCTATGATATGCATAGCGTCTTCATCTATATTTACTCCTTCTTCTTTGGCTATTTTCTTTAGATTTTTAACTATTCCATTAACTGATATTCTATTAAAATCGTATGTTTGACAACGCGATAATATAGTAGGTAGAATCTTGTGTTTTTCTGTAGTAGCTAATATAAAAATAGCATATTCAGGTGGTTCTTCTAATGTCTTTAAGAATGCATTAAAAGCAGCAGAGGATAACATATGTACTTCATCGATAATATATACACTATATTTTCCGATTTGAGGGGGAATCCTAACCATGTCGTTAAGATTTCTGATATCATCTACTGAGTTATTAGATGCAGCATCTAATTCATGAATGGAATATGAACGGCCTTCTTGGAATGAAATGCAAGATTCACATTGGCCGCAAGGCTCCATATCTTTAGAAGGATTTAAACAATTAATAGATTTAGCGAAAATCCTAGCAGCACTGGTTTTCCCGACACCTCTAGGTCCACAAAAAAGATAAGCGTGAGCTAGCTGCCCACTTATGATAGAATTACGAAGTGTTTGAGCTATATTTTCTTGATCAATAAGCTCGTCGAAACTCTTAGGTCTATATTTTCTAGCTGATACTACGAATTGTTCCATACGTTAACAAAAGTACAAATATTTTATCAATTATTAGTATCTTTGTTTATTATGAAAGAGATATTAACAAGAACATTTTTCTATTGTTCCAGAGACGGAAAACGAGAAGATCACATCACTTTTACCTACTATGGTCATTCTGGAGTTAGGATGACTTTTAAAGGTTTAGAAATATATGTAGACCCTTATTTAGAGGTCTTTGATTATACAGGACAGCCTAAAGCAGATTTAATCGTAATAAGTCATGATCATGATGATCATCTAGATTTAAAAGCTATTTCTCTAATCCGTAAGGATAGTACAGAGTTTGTAGGTAATAAAGATGTTCAGAGGGTTTTGAAAGAAGCTCATGTGCTTAATAACGGAGATAATATGGAGTGGAAAGGTATAAATATAAAAGCTGTTCCTGCATATAATATCGATCATAAAAATCCTGAAACTAATGAGCCTTTTCATCCTAAGGGTGTGGGTAACGGATACATATTCGATTTTGATGAATTTTTAGCTTATTTCGCAGGAGATACAGAATTTATTCCTGAGATGAAGGATCTTCCTAAGGAAATGAATGTAGTGTTTTTGCCTAATAATCTTCCTTATACTATGGATGATGATATGTTTATAGCTGCAGTGAATTTACTAAAACCTCAGATATTATTTAGGTATCATTATTTTGATCCTATTTCTAAAGAAACAGAGGCTAGAATTCCAGAACAGATTTCTTTTGTAAAACCATAATAAAAGCTAAAGAATTAAAAAATATATATAATGAAGAAATTTTTAAGTCTAATTTTTCTGTTAGTGTCATTTACTACAGCTTATGCACAAAGTGGATTATTTGATAGAGTAGATGATATAAATGATTTTCGTTCTAGAGTTACCAAAGTCGTAGTGTTTAATGATAATTCTATGATAGATTTATTTCTTAAAGATGCAGTGCTAAAAAACTGGGAAATATCTCCTTATGAATTTTGTGATCAAGAGGAATTTGCTAAAATTAAAACAGATACTTCTTATTATTTCTTAATAAGAGTCAAGGGTGAAAATAAAAAAGATAGATCTTATGGTATGGATTTTATAACCTTACTTAAAGGTGGTCCTGATGCTGTAAAAGGTATAAATCATATGTCTGAGATAGTTACTTTACCGCTATTGCCGACAGGTTCATCTTCTGATAGAATATTCTCGTATTTACCTTCATATGTATATATTATTCAGTCTCATGTAAATAAGATATTAACTAAAAAAGTTAATGGCTTTATCGGAATGCTTTCTTATGGATCTGAAATGGATAATATAGATAATCTAGATGATATGCAGATTCTATTTCTTAAATCTGATATTTCTTATGATATTTCAGAAAAAGAATTAGGAAGTATGTTTAATGGGCACGCTAAATATGTGACTGCTGATGAGATAAGTAAAGCATTATCTGAAAAAAGGTCTAATGTCTTAGTTAGTCTTACTATATCACCAGAAAAGAAAATGAAAAAGAGTTATTGTTACAAGATGCTTATTCGTGCTACAGATGGTAAACTATTTTTCTATAGAACACATAAGATTAATAGACGTAAAGGTAAAGGATTCCTTAAAGAAGATATGCGTAGATTATCTACTCCTTTTTCGTTATAGTTATATGATGCTATAATGATCTATAATAATGATTAAAGATTCTAATAATTATATACTAGCAAATAATCTTAAATTTGCTTTTAAGAAAACTTCTTCTCCAGTAGCTTATTGTGCACTTACAGTAGCGGCTGGTTCTCGTGTGGAAGATTTAAAGTTCGCTGGTCTTGCTCATATGTGTGAGCATATGCTTTTTAAAGGCACTAAATTTCATACAGCTAGATATATTAATTCTGTAATAGAAAATCTAGGAGGGGAATTAAATGCTTATACTTCTAAGGAAGAGATAGTTATATATTCTACTGTGCTTAATGAAGATTTGCATAAGGCTATTAGACTGCTGTTTGAATTAGCTTTTACTTCGATTTTTCCTGAAAAACAACTTGAAAAAGAAAAACAAGTAGTTTTAGATGAGATTTCTTCATACGAAGATAGCCCAGCTGAATTAATTTATGATGATTTCGAAGAAAGATTATTCAAGGGGACAGATTTATCTCATTCTGTTTTAGGAACGGAAGAAACAGTAAAAAGAATAAGTCCTGAAGTATTATTGAATTATATCCGTAAATACTTCGTACCAGAGAATATTTCATTCACAGTAGTAGCTAATACTGACCAGGAGCGAGTAAAACGTTTAGTTAATGCCGCAGTTAACAAATTTTATACTGCTAGTCTGAGTTCGACTTTAGATTTGACATCTCATGTTTCTAGAAATATAGCGGAAAAAGCGGAAGCTGAACTTTCTTATATCCCTTTCACTGATTCATTAACCAAAGATACTCACCAAGCTCATTGTATTATTGGCACGAAAGGTTTTTCATATTACCAAGAGGATAGAATACCTTTGGCTTTCTTGATAAATATATTAGGAGGGCCTGCTTCTAATTCGAAATTAAATATGGCTTTGAGAGAACGTCATGCTTTGGTTTATAGTGTAGAAGCTTCTTATAATCAGTTCTGTGAAACGGGATGTGTAAGTATATATTTCGGGAGTGATAAAGAAGATGTAGAAAAGTGTATTAATCTTATATATAATGAAATTAAACTGATAACTAAGATAGCACCTACTGAAAAAGCTTTGAGAGCATATAAAAAACAATTTCTTGGTCAGATGACCATAGCTGTGGACAATGCGGAAAATAATTGTTTGTCTATGGGGAAAAGTTTAATGGTTTATGGAAATATTAAAAATACTGAGGATATAAAAAAAGAAATATTAGATATAACAGCTGAAAAATTATTAGAAATCGGTCGAAAAATATTAGCGAAAGATCGTCTTTCTACACTTATATATATTTAGAATATATAGTTTATTTTAGAATTATTTTAGAAAATTAGAATGCTAGATAATATAGATAAAATTAATAAAGCTTTGTTTTGGGTACAGCGTGAAACTGCTCTAAAGACAAGATATTCTCGTATGCTTTCTAGTGGTGATCAAGGAGAATTTTTACAAGCTTTTTCTTTAAAGGTTAGACCTAAACATATTTTAGAATTAGGGACTTTTACAGCATATTCTACTATTTGTCTTTCAAGAGGATTATTCACCTCTAATGAATCTAATGAGGATGGCATTATAAATGAGGACGGTATAATAGATACTATCGAGATATTTGATGAGAATGTAGAGATAATTAATAAGGCTCTGGATATGGCAGGTATTGCCGACAGGGTTCATCTTCATATCGGGGATGCTAAAGAAATTATCCCTAATTTAGAAGGGGATTTCGATTTAGTTTATATCGATGCTAATAAAAGAGAATATATCGAATATTATAAACTAATAATAGATAGAGTAGTGTCAGGCGGATATATTTTGGCTGATAATGTACTCTGGAGTGGGAAGGTGTTACTGCCAAATCCTCCTAAGGATTCACAAACTCAGTCTATTATAGCATTCAATAAATTAGTAAAAGAAGATCCTAGGGTAGAGAATGTAATATTGCCGATTCGCGATGGAATAAATCTGATTAAAAAATTATAGAAAAAGATATTTATTATAGAAAAATATTAATTATAAAAATGAATAGAGAAAATAAAATAAAAAAATCTATATGGATTACATTAATAGCTTTATTAGTGTTTTTCTGTGCTAATTTGTTTTATGGTAATGTTCATATTCCTTTTCGTTCTGTATTAGATATTCTATTCGGTGGAGGTGGAGGTAAAGATTCTTGGAAATTTATTGTGTTAAGCTCCCGACTTCCTCAAGCTATTACTGCTTTATTTGCAGGAGCATCACTAGCTGTAAGTGGATTATTATTACAGACTTTATTTAAGAACCCATTGGCTGGTCCTTCTATTTTAGGTGTATCTAGTGGGGCAAATCTAGGGGTAGCTATAGTAATGTTAGCTTTCGGTGGAGGTGTGTTTTTAGGTTCTGCTGGTCTTGGTTCATATTTGTTAATAGTAATAGCTGCGCTGCTAGGTTCAGCTCTTGTATTGGGAATATTAATTTATTTCTCTCATAAAGTATCATCTAATGTTATGTTACTTATCATAGGTATTATGGTAGGTTATTTAGCATCTTCTGTGATATCTATTTTGAATTTTTATTCATCTGCTGATAAGGTACAACAATTCGTTATATGGGGGATGGGTGATTTTTCTGCTGTTTCCATGGAGAAATTACCGTATTTTGTGGGTTTCGTATCGGTAGGTTTAATTTTTTCTTTATTACTAATCAAACCCTTGAATGCATTGCTCTTGGGTGAAAATTATGCGCAAAACCTGGGTATTAATATTAAAAGAATACGAGTTTCTATTTTATTAGTAACTGGCTTATTAACAGCTGTGGTAACTGCCTTTTGTGGACCTATTGCCTTTATCGGTTTAGCGGTTCCTCATATTTCTAGACTTATGTTAGGTAGTTCAAATCATAGAAGTTTATTACCTCATACAGCTTTAAGCGGAAGTGTTATTGCTTTATTATGCAATATTTTGTGTGTATTACCCGGTAGCGGATTATTACTCCCATTAAACGCTGTGACGCCGATTATAGGAGCTCCTATAATAATATATGTGATTATTAATCGTAAAAATATTCAATATTTCAATTAGTACCATGAAGCATTTTCTATCAGTTACAAATCTTAGTATCGGTTACCACAGTAAGCCTAGACATAGAAATAAGCCTAGTGAAAAGAAGTATTTCGGTGAAACTATTGTTCAAAGAAACTTAAATTTTAGATTAGAAAGTTCTTCACTTACTTGTTTGCTTGGCCGCAATGGTTCTGGTAAATCTACATTACTTAAGACTTTGTCAAGTTTTTTGCCAGCCCTGTCGGGCAATATTGAGATTATGGGAAAACCAGCTACTTCATATTCTGCTTCCGAATTATCTAGATTGATAGGTGTAGTACTAACAGAAAAAACTAATGCAGGTGGAATCACTGTTCGTGAATTAGTAGCTATGGGAAGACATCCTTACACTGGCTTTTTTGGTTCTCTTTCTGATGAAGATTATTCTATAGTAGAACATTCAATGAAAGTAGTAGACATTCTTTTTAAAGCAGATAATTACGTGTCAGAGCTTTCTGATGGTGAACGCCAAAAAGCTATGATAGCTAAAGCTTTAGCTCAGGAATGTCCTATCATTATATTAGATGAACCTACAGCATTTTTAGATATAACCAGTCGTATCGAGATAATGATATTTTTAAAGAAACTAGCTAGAGAACAGCATCGAGCTATTCTTTTATCTTCACATGATATGGATACAGCACTTCAAATGTCAGATAAGATTTGGTTAATGTGTAAGGCAGATAAAGTTTCAGTTCCTTCATTGTCTACTTTTATAGAAGGTTCTCCAGAAGAATTGATATCAAATGGTAGTATAAATAAATTTTTCGATAGTGATATTTCAGTATTTGATAAAGATCTTAGAAAA
The DNA here is from genome assembly GCA_041672845.1 of Bacteroidales bacterium. Lineage (GTDB taxonomy): Bacteria > Bacteroidota > Bacteroidia > Bacteroidales > UBA932 > JBAYDV01. The sequence continues at coordinate 36,817 of JBAYYV010000007.1, read as the reverse complement.
TTTCGTGCCCGCTAAATAAGTTTTATACAGATTTATTCGGTTGTTAATTTCTTAAAATATCTAATTTGATAGTCGGGTAATAATTCAGGATGTGCTAGGGCTATTACGTCTTTAAGAATCCAGTCTGGGTGTAAAACTATATCATCGAAAAAACTTGTTTTAGATGTGTTAGCTCCATAAATATGTTTTTTCTTAAATGCATCAAAATTACAATAAGGTTCATATTCTTGTTTCAAATTTTTGAGAGTATAATCATTATTTTGATAATATTTGAATAACCAGATATCTGCATGGATAGCTTGATCTAATACTGTTTCGAATGACATCGGTACTCCTCCTGTTTTTTCATTATTAGAGAATAAGTAATTAGTACCAGCATCAGCATACAGTTTAGACATAGAAGATAGTCCTCCAGGTACAAACCAAGTGCTACCATATTTTTTTTCAGGAAGTAAACTCGGCTTATTATTAGCAGTAGATGCTAATTTTTTAAGGTCCAAATATTTAGATTCTGTGTCTTTAAATAGAGAATCTGCCAGGGCTTCTTTACCTGTAAGTAATCCGAAAAATTTTATCCATTCAGTTCTACCTAGTGAACTAGCTTCCATATAATCACTAGCTTGTATAATAGGAATATCTAATTTTTCTTGTGCCCCTAAACCACTATTTTTAAATGGTGAAAGAATAATAACATCACAGCCAGTATCTATAATTTTTTCTATAGAAGGAGCAGTGGATGGCCCGAGATCTATTATTTCCCCGGCATCTATTAATTCATGTATTTTTTTAGAAGCTATATATTTTGGTTCACATACAGCAGCAATGCAGGATGTGGCATTTAATTCTTCTAGTATGGAAGTGTGAACGGCATTGTAAACAGCAGCTTTTCTAATAGGAACTAAGATTATATGGCCGTCAGGCATATTAGGTGGTAAAACGGAATTTTCTATACTGTTATTCTTTTTATTAAGATTCCAGTCTCTTCGTACCAAAATATAACGACCTAAAATAGCTGTAGAGTCCCAGGGGTCTATAATGCTTACAGAAGTATAAGTTTTAGTCTTTTTTATAATTAGGCTATGGGAATATTTGATTTTAAGATTAATACCTTGATTATCTTTATGATAACTGTGGCAACTTGTTAATACAAGGGAACTGCTAAATAGGAGTCCACTACTAACTAAAAAAAACAGTAGAATACCTGATGATATTCTACTGATATGTTTATAATATTTTTCCATAATATTAATGTTAAATTTTAATTTCAAAAAATTCACATATACGTTAATTATTATGTTAATTTATTATGCAAGTGTCCTTTTAATCTTAACGATTTCAAATGATTCTACTACATCACCTACTTTAATATCATTAAAATTCTTGATATTTAAACCACAGTCTACGCCACTAATGATTTCTTTAACATCATCTTTGAATCGTTTAAGTGATCCAAGTTCTCCAGTATATATGACTATGCCGTCACGGATTACACGAATTTTGGCAGTTCTTAATAATTTACCATCTGTAACCATACATCCAGCGATTGTACCCACTTTAGTGATTTTGAATGTTTCGCGAACTTCAGCAGTAGCAGTGATTTCTTCTTTTTCTTCTGGAGCAAGCATGCCTTCAATACCACTCTTGATTTCATTTATAGCATCATAAATTACAGAGTAAAGTCTTATTTCGATTTCTTCTTTCTCAGCAAGTTTACGAGCAGAAGTAGAAGGTCTTACTTGGAAGCCAATGATAAGAGCGTCAGATGCGACAGCTAATAAAACGTCTGATTCAGAAACAGCACCTACAGCTTTATGAATAACATTTACATGTATTTCTTCAGTAGATAACTTAATAATAGAATCCGATAATGCTTCGATAGATCCATCTACATCACCTTTAACTATAACATTTAATTCTTGGAAATTACCGATAGCTATTCTTCTGCCGATCTCTTCTAGAGTAATATGTTTCTGAGTTCTAAGTCCCTGAATTCTCATTAATTGTTCACGCTTAGCTGCTAAATCTTTAGCTTCTTTTTCATCATCCATTATATTAAATGTTTCACCTGCTGTAGGAGCACCATTTAATCCAAGAACAGAAACTGGAGTAGAAGGGCTAGCTTCACTAATTTTAGAACCACGTTCATTGAACATGGCTTTAATTTTACCACAGTAACTTCCACTTATCATATAATCTCCTAGATGTAATGTTCCTGAAGCTACTAATAATGTAGCTAGATATCCACGACCTTTATCTAATGAAGATTCGATTACATTTCCTTTTGCATTCTTGTTAGGATTAGCTTTTAATTCCATTAAATCTGCTTCCACTAATACTTTATCTAGTAATTTATCTACATTAAGACCTGTTTTAGCAGATATCTCTTGACATTGATATTTACCACCCCAGTCTTCTACTAGAATATCCATATTAGATAATTGTTCTTTTATTTTATCAGCATTAGCTCCTGGTTTATCTATTTTATTTATAGCGAAAATCATAGGAACACCTGCTGCTTGAGCATGGTTAATAGCTTCAGTAGTTTGAGGCATAATAGCATCATCTGCTGCTATTATAATAATAGCTAAGTCAGTTATTTTAGCACCACGAGCACGCATAGCTGTAAAAGCTTCATGACCAGGAGTATCCAAGAATGTTATTCTTCTTCCACTATTCAATTTCACATTGTATGCACCGATATGCTGAGTAATACCACCTGCTTCACCTGCTATGACATTTGTTTTTCTAATATGGTCAAGTAAAGAAGTTTTACCATGATCCACGTGACCCATTACAGTAATAATAGGAGGTCTTTCTACTAAATCTTCGGCTTTATCGATATCTTCTTTTATAGCATTATTAACATCAGCGGTTACGAATTCTATTTTATATCCGAATTCTTCAGCTACTAATACTAAAGCTTCAGCATCTAGTCTTTGATTTATAGATACCATTAAACCAAGATTCATACAAGCTTCTATAATTTTAGTTACTGGAGTGTTATCCATCATTATAGCTAATTCGTTAACAGTAACGAATTCTGTAACTTTCAATGTATGGATTTGAGATTCTTCTATTTTATGTTCTTTTAGAATTTTTTTAGAAACAAAATCTCTCTTATCTCTACGATGTTTAGATCCTCTAGTCTTATTTTTCCCCTCAGTCATTCTAGCATAAGTTTCCTTAATTTGCTTTTGAACTTGATCTTCATCTACTACTTTATGTAAAGGTCTGAAAGGACCTTTCCTATTGTTATTTCTTGGATTGTTTCTACTACGATTATCGGTTCTATTTCTAGAGGTATTGCTATTACTACCGGTAGTATGGCTGCGATTAGTACTAGTAGTATTGTTTCGATTAGTACTATTAGTATTATTACGATTAGTATTGTTGTTAGTTCTGTTCCCAGTGGTCTTTCTAGATGATTCTTTATTTACATCTACTTTTTGTCTGTTATTTGGATGAATTCTTTCTCTTTTACCTTTTTTATTTTTAGGTGATTTTTTCTTTTCGAATTGAGAAAGATCTATTGTGCCTACTTGTTTAGGACCTTCTAATTTAATAGAACGAGTAGTTATATGTTCTGGAGTTTGTCTTGGTAGAATAGCATCTTTATCCTTTTTCTTAGGGGATGGATTCTTAGGTTGAATTTTTAAACTTTCTTTAAAGTTTTCTTTAACGTAATCTTTAACGTGTTCTTTAACATGCTCTTTAGCGTGTTCTTTAGTATGTCCTTTAACGTTTTCTTTAGAATTATATTTAAAGTGTTCCTTAGAATTATTCTTGGAAGGAATCTCTACTTTATTTTTAGGAATACTAGTGTCTTTCTTATTATCCATTTCTTTTTTCTCTACCTTAGACTTAGGTACGTCGATTTTAGCTTGAACCTTTTCTTTTTCTTTAGGAGTCACCTTATTTACAGTTTTAGTCTCTACAGATGTATTTTTATTAATAGGGTTTTCCTTGCGTTCAGTCTTGACAGGGCGACTGTTTTTATCAAGGTTTATTTTACCTACTATATTAATTTTGGGAGTGTTATTTTCGAGAATAATTTCTTTTTTGGGCTCTAGATTAGAAGGTTCAGCGGGTTTCTCAGGTTTTATTACATTAGTTTTGATGAATACCTCTTCTTCAGGATGATATTCTTCTTCACTTTTAGTAGGAGTATCTGTATTAGTAATTTCTTTTACTGTAATAGGAACTTTCTTAGACTGTTCTTTAATTATCAGTTCTTTACCAAATTCTTTAGCCACCATAGCATAAGTATCATTGTCGATTTTAGTATTAGGTCCAGAATCGATATTTACACTTTTACTACTAAGAAAATCAATAAGGGTTCCCATCCCTATATTAAATTCTTTTACGACCTTACTTAATCTTGTGTTTTTTGCTCCTGCCATATTATCTCCTGTCTTTATATTATTATTCTTCGTGGTTATTCCTTTTTAATATTATTAATACTTTTTTATCATCTGCAATAGTTTATTTAGTAGCTTTTTTAGCAACCTTTTTAGTAGTTTTTTTAGCAGTTTCTTCAGTTACTTCTTCAGCAATCTTTTCAGTAGCTTTTTTAGCAGCTTCTTCAGTTACTTCTTTGGTAGCTTTTTTAGTTACTTTTTTAACAGCGTCTTCAGTTACTTCTTTGGTAGGTTTTTTAGCAGTTTCTTCAGTTACTTCTTCAGTAGATTCTTCAGCAATCTTTTCAGTAGGTTTTTTAGCAGTTTCTTCAGTTACTTCTTCAGTAGATTCTTCAGCAATCTTTTCAGTAGATTCTTCAACAGTTTCTTTATCTTCTTCGAATTCTGTTTTAAGAATGTTTTGTACCTCAATAGCAGTTTCTTCTTCTAAGTCTGCTCTTTTTACTATTTCAGAAACAGGAAGAGCTAATACATTTTTAGCAGTATCACATCCGATACGGACAAGGGCATCTATTATCCATTGTTCGATTTCATCTGAGAATTCTTCTAATAATACATCTTCTTCTTCTACTTGTTCAGATTCTCTGAATACATCGATATTATATCCTGATAATTGACTAGCTAATTTAATATTACTACCACCTTTACCGATAGCACGAGAAACTTCTTCAGGTTTAAGAGAAACATTGATAGATTTAGTATCTTCATCGATTCTCATAGAAGAAATTTTAGCAGGTGTTAAAGAACGTTGGATTAATAGCTGAGTATTAGTGGTCCAATTAATGATATCTATATTCTCATTTCTAAGTTCACGAACTATACCATGTATTCTAGAGCCTTTAACTCCGACACAGGCTCCTACAGGATCGATCCTTTCATCATAAGATTCTACGGCTACTTTAGCTCTTTCACCAGGGATACGAACTATTTTCTTTATAGTAATAAGGCCATCAAATATTTCAGGAACTTCTTGTTCAAATAATCTTTCAAGGAAAATAGGTGAGGTTCTTGATAATATAATAGAAGGATTATTATTCTTCATTTCTACATTTATGATAACAGCTTTTACAGTATCATTCTTTCTAAAGAAATCAGTAGGAATTTGTTCGGTTTTAGGTAAAGTAAGTTCATTATCTTCTTCATCCATAATAAGAGTTTCTTTTTTCCATATTTGGTAGACTTCTCCTACTACTACTTCTCCTATTTTGTCTTTATATTTATTAAATAGATTTGCCTTTTCGATATCCATTATTCTACCAGAAAGATTTTGACGGATATTTAAAATTCCTCTTCTGCCAAAGCTACGAAGCTGTACTTCTTCAGAGTATTCTTCTCCGATTTCGAAACTTTTATCTATTTTGTCTATTTCTTCTTTAGAAACTTGAGCAAGAGGATCTTCTACTTCTTTCACTACTTCTCTGTTTCTCCAAATCTCTAAATCTCCTTTATCAATATTGATAATAATATCAAAATTGTCGGCAGAGCCATACATTCTTATGAGTTGAGTTCTGAAAACATCTTCCAAAACATTCATCATAGTCGGTCTGTCTATGTTCTTAAGCTCTTTGAATTCCGCAAATGTGCTGGTTAAGTCTAAACCGTTCATCTTAAATGTGTATTATTGTAATTATTATTTTTTAATTCTTATTTTTTTTCTGCTGAACTTATTGTTAGAGAAAAATCTTCTTTATCTCTATCTAAGTGTTTTTCTATGAATTTACTCATAGTGCTACAATCTTGGATGTCGATATTTCTGTCTAAGGCGGTAAAAAACACCTTAATATTATTAGCTTGATTAATTTTAATACTCACTAATTCTAATTTATTTTCAATTAGATAATCTTTAAGAATGTTCTCTATGGTTTCTTTTGCTATCATTGTGGTTATTTTTGTATTATTCAATAAATAAGGGGACTAACGCCCCCTATTCTTTATCCTCCCACGCGGATGTCGCAAAAGTAGAAAAATTATCTAACAAAACCAAAAAATTTATGTACATTTGCTCGTTATATACACTGAAAATCAGATATTATGGAGATAAAAGCACAAATTATAGCTGACCATTTAAAAGGTGAGATTATCGGAGATCCTGAAGTAAAAGTCTCAACTGTAGCAAAAATAGAAAATGGAAAGCCTGGGGCTATTTGTTTTTTGACTAATCCGAAATATGAGCATTATTTATATACTACCAAAGCTAGTATAATATTAATAAATAAAACTTTCAAACCCAAAAGTAAGATAGACCCCACACTAATATTAGTAGATGATGCATATCAAGCTGTTGCATCTTTATTAGAATTATTAAATACTTTAAAAAAGAAGAGAAGAAGGGGGCATAGAGGTGCTCATTTATGTAGGGGTGTTAAATTAGGTAAGGGAACTTATGTGGGTAGAGGTACTTATATTTCTAAAAGTGCCCAAATAGGTAAAAATTGTGAGATTTATCCTCAAGTATTCATAGGTGAAAACTGTAAGATAGGTAATGATGTAATATTATTTCCAGGAGTTAAAATTTATGAAGGATGTAAGATAGGAAATAATTGTACTTTCCATGCTAATGTAGTTATAGGTTCTGATGGTTTTGGTTTTGCTCCTGTTTCCGATGGATCTTATAAAAAGATACCACAGACAGGAATAGTCGAAATTCAAGATTATGTAGAAATAGGTGCTAATACTGTTGTAGATAGAGCTACTATGGGGCAGACTCTAATAGAGAAAGGAGTTAAATTGGATAATCTTATTCAAATAGCTCATAATGTTACTATAGGGACTAATACTGTAATAGCTGCTCAGTCTGGAGTTTCTGGATCTACTAAGATAGGACCGAATTGTATGATAGGTGGTCAAGTAGGTTTTGCTGGGCATCTTTTCATAGCTGCTGGGGCTCAAATAGCAGCTCAGAGTGGAATAATGGGAAATGTTAAAAAAGAGGGTAGTACTCTTATGGGATCTCCTGCTTTTAATTATAAAGATTATCTTAAAGCATACGCTAAATTTAAAAATTAGTTAAATAATTAGTACTTTTGTAGATTATATAAATTTTTTATGCAGGAATTACAAAGAACATTAAAAAAAACATATTTCTTTGAGGGTAAAGGTCTTCATTCAGGACAAAATGTAAAAATGGAATTAAAACCAGCTTCTGTAGATACTGGTATTCGTTTTTTAAGAAAAGATTTAGGAGAAAATGTCTATCTTCCAGCTTTAGCAGATTATGTTACTCATACCGAAAGAGGTACTACTTTAGAAAAAGATGGTGTAAAAGTTTCTACAATAGAACATGTATTAGCTACTTTCCTAGGTTTAGGAGTAGATAATGCTGTTATAGAGTTAGATAATTTTGAAGCTCCTATAATGGATGGAAGTGCTCTTCCTTATGTGAAAGCGATATGTGCTGATGGTTTAATAGAGCAAGATAAGCCAAGAAAATATTATCAAATAAAAGAAGAAATAAGAGTAAAAGATGAAAAGAGTGGTGCTGAAGTAGTAGTAATGCCTTCAGATGACTTTTCTATAGATATAAGTGTGGATTATAATTCTAAGGTTTTAGGAGTACAAAAAGCACATTTTGATAAGGGTACAGATTTTGCAGAAGAAATAGCTCCATGTAGAACTTTTGTGTTCTTTCATGAATTAGCTTTTCTTTTTCAACATAACCTTATTAAGGGTGGAGATTTAGAAAATGCTATTGTAATAGTAGAGAAAGAAGTACCTCAAGAAGAACTAAATAGAATGGCTGATTTATTCAATGTAGAGAGAATAAAAAGATTGCCAGAAGGTTATTTAGATAATGTGAATCTTAGGTATCCTGATGAATGTGGAAGGCATAAACTTCTAGATGTATTAGGAGATTTTTCTCTTATCGGATTACATATAAAAGGCAAGGTGATCGCCGAAAAAACTGGTCATCAGCTGAATACCCGGGCAGCTAAATGTATTCGGGAAATAGCTTTAAAAGAAAAAAATAGCTTATGATGTCATCAAATATTAGTCCTAAAGCTAAAATAGCTGAAGATGTAGTAATCGGTCCAAATTGTTATGTCGAAGAAAATGTAGAAATAGGTAGTGGAACTATTTTAGAACCTAATGTAGTTATATATAATTATACAAAAATCGGTAAAAACTGTCACATTTTTCCAGGTGCTGTCTTAGGTGCTATCCCTCAGGATAAGAAATATGATGGAGAAATAACTTATTTAGAAATAGGTGACCATACTACTATTAGAGAGTGTGTAACCTTGAATAGAGGTACTGCTGCTAGTGGTAAGAAAATTACTAAAATAGGGGATAATTGTTTATTTATGTCTTATGTTCATGTAGCTCATGATTGTAAAATAGGTGATAATGTAATTCTTACTAGTTATGTAGGTTTAGCAGGTGAAACAGATGTAGATGATTGGGCTATTATAGGTGGTGCTTCTGCAGTTCATCAGTTTTCTAAGATAGGTGCTCATTGTATGATTTCTGGAGGATCCATGGTGTCTAAAGATATTCCTCCCTATTCATTAGCTGGTCACAGACCTTCTGTATATTGCGGTATTAATATTGTAGGTCTTCGTAGAAGAAATTTTTCTAGAGAACAAATTGATAGAATTAAATCTATATATAATATCTTATATTACAGTGGTATGAATCGTTCAGATGCTTGTAAGGTTATAGAAAATGAGTTCGAAGAAACCCAAGAAAAACGCGTGATATTAGATTTTATCAAAAATTCAAAGCGTGGAATCATTAAATGTGAGAGCAGTTTTACCGCAGAAGAATAGTATTTTAAGTACAGCCTATTTTCCTCCTATCGATTATTTTTATGCGATAGTGAATTCTAATAAGGCTTATATAGAATATCACGAAAATTACCAGAAACAATCTTATCGTTCTAGATGTGAGATTTTCGGTGCTCAAGGTGTCGAAACTTTAATAGTACCCATAATTAAATCTTCAGATAAAAAGATATCCAAGATCATGATAGATTATTCTACTTCTTGGATACATCAGCATAAGATGGCTATCATTTCTGCTTATGGAAATTCTCCTTTTCTAGTGCATTATCAAGATGAAATTTTTCAAATCATAGATTCTAAACCTAAATATTTATGGGAGCTCAATAATGTTTTATTAACTAAGATTATAGAATTATTAGGTACTAATTCTATAGTCGACAAGACAGAAAAGTTTAAAAAGGAATATTTAGATGATTTAGATTTACGTAGATTAATTAATCCGAAGAAGCCTAATATCTATAAACAAAAACCATACTATCAGGTATTTTCAGATAAGTATGGTTATATTAATAATCTATCTATTTTAGATTTGCTTTTTAATGAAGGACCTTCTTCTGAGTCATTTTTAAGAATCTAAACTATTTATTAGAATCTAATTATTTTTTAAAATCTAAATCCTAGTGTTAATAGTATTTTTTGAAATCTCGAAGATTCATAAAGAGTAGGTACTGATATGTATTGTGCAGATTGGCCAGTAGTTTCATTTTCAGCAGCATATCCACTATATAATGTATATAGTTCATTTTGTTTGTTAAGCTGATACATATATGCCAAATCTATAAAGAATGCATTGTTAGTTTTATAACCTATACCGATTGTTCCAAATTGTTTAGAATCATCGTAGGTCTTATCGGTTTGTTCGTAATAAGCATAACCTGCACGGATAGAAAAATTAGGTGTGGCTCTAAATTCTAATCCTGATCTAAAATTATTTACGTGTTGAAAATCTTTTGAAATATCATCATTTTCAGATTCGAAAGGATTAATATTAATAGATTTATCTCCTTTCATTTTTATTTCACTATAATCAAGGCCTTCATAATCTAAACTAATAATAGCTCGTTTTCCTAATATATAGGCTAATCCTATTTCGTATTTAAATGGAGAAGTTACTCTATATTCATATTCTCCAGAAGGAGATGTTACATTAAAATCTTGATTTTGGATTCTAGATGACATAGAGTTTTTCCAATTATCTTTTAAATTTAACCAAGTAGGAGTACTAACTGATGCACCTATTCTTAATCCTTTAATAGGAAAGTATATGACACCAGCGGAAAGTTTTATACCAGTAGCAGTAGTAGTTAATAATTGATTATAAGTAAATTCTTCAAATCCAGTATCAAAATTTGCTATATTTTTAGCTTTTTCAGAATAGCTAGATGAAGAATGATAATAAATATCTATAATAGATAAATTAGCACCTATAAATAATTTATCTAAAATATTTATAGATGTATTTAGAGTAATATTTGTATTATATCCAGATATGCTTCTACTATAAAACTGATCTAACGGACCGCCTAATACGTAATCTCCATTAGAGTCTATATTCTGAGTAGCACCTATGAATCTATGATCAGAACTAGCTAAAGTGTCTAACATAAATGAGTTCCAGCCTAAAATACTAGACCAAGGAGCTATTCCATTATCATATGGTCTGTTAGGATAATCATCAGTCATAGTTAAATTATATCCTTTTATGTTTGGATATCCAGTGACATCAGGAGATATGGAAGAAGCTTCTGCACCTAAGAAACTTGATAAAGTCTCAGTACCATGAGCATAATTTTTATAAGTAAAATCGTTAGTATTATTCGCTACTATTGCAAAATTAATATTTTTGATTTCTGATAATGATTTTATAGGTAGAGATAATACCCAACCTATATTTGCTAAACCGAAATGTGTGCGATTAGTCTGATCTTTATTATCAAGATAATCAGTATCTACAAACGATGTAAATAATGAAGGAGTTAGAGTAAATTCTGAGTGTAAAAATATTCCAGAAGCAGCAGGATTAAGAGTTATAGCTCCCAAATCTCCACCTAAGGCTGTCATTGCATTTCCCATACTCATACTACGAGCTGTTCCTTGATAATATTCGGTCGAATATCTAAGAGCATCATATCTGTTTTGCGATAATCCACTAATTGCAATAAGTATTACTAAAGTAGTAATAACAAATTTTTTCATAAATAATTATATTCTAAATGTATTATAATCTTTTAAATTTACTACTATTTTCTAGATCTACCACCGCCAGTAGTTCTATTAGATCCAGATGATCCAGATGATCCATTTGATTTTGTTGAACTAGAACCTACATTAGATGATCCTGAATTAGATGATCCTTGATAAGAACTATGTCTTGAAGATTCATTATAAACATTATTAGTAGAACGTTTAGTATTAATAGAGCCTCTACCTTGTAAGTTAATAACTTTAGAATCAGAAGATTTTCTAATAACATTAGTAGAGTTATAATTTTTACTTCTACCGCTAATTATACCATTACGAGTGTTGTTTTCACGAACCTTAATAAGTGAATTAGTTCTATTCATATTATTCTGGTGTTCAGTAGATTCTCTTGGATAATAATATTTATTATTTATTCTAGGTGAAGACCATCTTGTATTCCTGTTAGCATAACTATTACCGTAAAAACTAGGACCAAACATCCATGAATCTAACCAAGGACGGTAATGCATAAAGGGATTATATGAATAATAAGGATTCCAATAATATGATCCCCAAGTATTGAAGTAATTCCAATCGTAATAAGGATGTAAGAAACTATTAAATGTATAATTATATTGATAAGCCCAACGACTACCTATATTAAAGTTGTTTTCATAGGCTCCTCCATCTAAATTATTAAATTCTATATTATTTAATACTATGTATTTTTGGCCAGAAGAACTAGTTCCGACACTCATTTCCTTAGTATTAGTAATATAAATGGTATCAGTTTGTGAAGTTAGATTTTTGAGTATAGTTTTATCCACATTTTTATTTACTATTTTCGAACCTTCAGAACGAGAATAAATACCATCTTCGAATTTAGAAGCATAATTGGATGTTCCACATGAAGTGAAAAGTAGAATGATCGCTGTGATTGATAAAATTAATTTTGTTTTCATAATAACCTCCTATATTTATTAAGTTATAAGTGCTTTTCTATATATCTTATAGTAAATGTAATTAAAATAATATGGACTTCAAAATATATTTGAAAATAACACATTGTAAATGTTGGAATTATACCTATATATAATTAAATATATATCAAAATATTTAGTACTTTTGTAGTGTTTAGTTTGTATTAAATATGCAAAAAATGTACCAATTTGAAAACATAATGTATTAATGGGAAAACAAGTGATTAATAAGGAAGTAACTAATAAAGAAGAAAATTATTCTAAATGGTATAATGATTTAGTAGTTAAAGCAGGGTTAGCTGAAAGTTCTGCAGTAAGAGGATGTATGGTGATAAAACCTTATGGCTATGCTATCTGGGAAAAGATGAAAGCTATTTTAGATAAAATGTTTAAAGAAACAGGTCATCAAAATGCTTATTTCCCTCTTTTTATTCCTAAATCTTTTTTTAGTAAAGAAGCGGAGCATGTAGCAGGTTTTGCTAAAGAATGCGCTGTGGTTACTCATCATAGATTAATGAATAACCCTGATGGAGATGGAGTAGTAGTCGATCCTTCTGCTAAATTGGAAGAAGAATTAATCGTTAGACCGACATCAGAAACTATTATATGGAACACATATAAAAATTGGATAAAATCTTATAGAGATTTACCTATATTATGTAATCAATGGGCAAATGTAGTTAGATGGGAAATGCGAACTCGTTTATTTTTAAGAACTACAGAATTTTTATGGCAAGAAGGTCATACAGCTCATGCTACTTCTCAAGAAGCTATAGAAGAGACCCAAAGAATGGTCGATGTGTATGCTAAATTTGTCAGAGAATATATGGCTATTCCTGTAGTAATAGGTCATAAATCTCCTAATGAAAGATTTGCAGGGGCTTTAGATACTTTATGTATAGAAGCTATGATGCAGGATGGAAAAGCTTTACAAGCTGGAACATCACATTTTTTAGGACAGAATTTTGCTAAAGCTTTCGATGTTAAATATGCTAATAAAAAAGGTGAGTTGGAATATGTTTGGGCTACATCTTGGGGTGTATCTACCAGATTAATAGGAGCTTTGATTATGGCTCATTCTGACGACAATGGATTAGTTTTACCACCAGAGTTGGCGCCTATACAAGTAGTTATGGTCCCTATATATAAAGGTGAAGAGGGATTAGATGCTGTAGTGGAATATTTCAATGTAGTAGCTGATCAGCTTAAAAAAGAAAATATAAGTATTAAAATAGATACTAGAGATTATATCCGTACTGGTTATAAATTTGCAGAATGGGAACTTAAAGGTGTTCCTATTAGAATCGTAGCTGGTCCTAGAGATATGGAAAATGGAACTTTTGAAATAGCTAGAAGAGATAACAGTACTAAAGAAATCGTTAGTAAAGATAATGTAGTAGAATACATTAAAAATTTATTAACTGATATTCAAAAAAATATCTATAAAAAAGCTTACGATTTTAGAGCCAATAATACTAGAAAAGTAGATACATGGGAAGAATTTAAAGTAGAAATAGAAAAAGGTGGTTTTTTACTTTGTCATTGGGATGGAACACCTGAGACAGAAGAAAAAATCAAACAAGAAACTAAAGCTACTATTCGTTGTATTCCTATGGATAGTTTTATAGTTAAAGAAGAAGGTAAATGTGTTTATTCAGGGAAACCTTCTAAACAAAGAGTAATATTTGCAAGATCTTATTAAAAAATTATATTGATAAAAAATTATTATGGAAAAAGAAGCACCTTTACCTTCCTCGAGGGAAAGTATTATTGAATTATTAAACAGTAAATCTCAAATCAAATCTCTTGTATTCGATGAGTGTTTGGAAATCTTTAACCTTCTAAAGGATATCTTAGGAGAGGTTAGTAATGATATTAATGACTCTCTTGATAATATTAAAGATCGTCGTGTTAGATTAGAATATAGAGATAAAGGAAGATTTGAAGCTGAACTTAAATTTGCTGATGATGTATTGGTATTTAGTATGCATACTGATGTATTTAAGTTCGATAGAGATCACCCAATATGGAAAAATTCATATACTAAGAAAGATGAGTTTAACACATATTGTGGTGTAATAAATGTTTATAATTTCCTTTCTGATTCTATGAAATATAGTAGAATGGATGATTTGGGTTATATGGTAGCTAGAATTTTTATAAATAAAGATCGTCAGTTCTTCGTAGAAGGCAAAAGACAGAAAAGACAGAAAGTGTCTGATTTCGGTAAGAAACAAATAGATAAAGAAGAATTAATGGCTATCGTAGAAACAGCTATATTATATTCTTTATCTTTCGATTTATTGGTTCCTCCATTTGATTTAGTAAAACAGGCTTCAGTAGCTCAGATAAATGAAAAACGAGAGTCTGCTAAAATGAAAACTGGTAAACGTATGGGTTACCGTTATAATTCTGATGATGTTTTAGGTGTCGATGACGATTAATTTTATTTTAGATAGCCATTTTTAAAAATAATAATATGACTAAAATATTTAAAATATGTTCTATTTTAAGTCTATGTTTTATTTGGATTACCCAAATTCTTTCTGCACAGACTGATACAGTTACTAATAAAGTATTTGATACTTTATTAGTCGAAGATGTGGCATCTTCTGAAATAACGCAAATGTCTAAAGCTCAAATTATAGTGGCTGGTCTAACTGCTAAATTAGATACTATTAAAGAACCTGAAGTTATTGTTAAACCTGTAAGTAATTGGAAGTTGGGTTTTTTGGGACAATTGGGTTTTTCACAAGTGTCTTTGACTAATTGGGCTGAAGGTGGTACTGGATCAATAGCTATGAATGCTTATATAGATGTTAATGCTAATTATACGAAGAATGATTTGTTTTGGGAGAATAGAGGTCAGTTTTCTTATGGTTTTATAGAATCTTTAGATGAAACTAATCAATTCAAAAAAAGTGAGGATCAAATATACTTAACTAGTAAACTTGGTTATAAAATGGTAAATAATATTTATTATTCTACCTTATTTAGTTTCAAATCTCAAATGTTTCCTGGATATGATTCTGCTGATGCAGATAGGAAAATCGTATCTAATATATTTTCACCAGCCTATATTTCTTTAGGTATAGGTCTAGACTGGAAACCTATAAGACCTTTATCCGTTAACTTTTCTCCTTTTACGGGTAATATGGTAATAGTAGAAGATCGAAATTTACGTACAACATATGGTAATGAAGATGGGCAGTTTATTAGAGGTGAACTAGGTGCTCAATTAAAAATAGAATATAAAAATCAATTTGAAGTCGCTAAAGTAAATACCTCTTTACTTTTATTCTCAGATTATCTAAATAATCCACAAAATATTCAGGTTTATTGGCAGTTTGATACTACATTTAATCTTTCTAAATATATATCAGCGACATTAAGAACTAATGTTATTTATAACGATAATATAAAAATACCGGATAGTGATGGGAATAATGCAGTAGCGAGATTACAGGTTAAAGAAATATTTAGTCTAGCATTGGTTTATACATTTGGAAATTACGTTAAAAAGAAATAATTATAATGCAGACTAAATTTGATAATTCTCTATTAGAACTTTCTAATGGAGAGATTAAGAACAAAAAATATCTTGTTACAGTCAGTGGTGGGGTAGATTCAATGTGTATGGCTAATTTATTTTATGATAGTCCATTAAAGCCAGAATTCGCTATAGCTCATGTGAATTTTACATTGAGAAAAGGAGATTGTGATTTGGATCAGCAGTTCGTAAAAGACTGGGCGAATGAGAGAGGTATAAAATTTCATACTATTACGGTAGATACTCATAAGTATGCTAGAGAGAATTCTATATCTACTCAGATGTCTGCTAGAGATTTAAGATATAATTGGTTCTATGAATTAATAGACAAATATTCATACGACTTTTTAGCAGTAGCTCATAATCTTAATGATAGCGTGGAAACTTTATTCTTGAACCTTTTAAGAGGTACAGGAGTTAAAGGTTTATTAGGTATTAGAGCTGTAAATGATAAGATTATTAGACCATTGATTTCTGTTACAAGATCTGAGATTAATGAATATATGAATAAGCAGGGAAATAGTCATAGAGATGATAAAACTAACTTCGAATCACATTATTCTAGAAATAGATTAAGGAATGTTATTTTCCCTGAATTTTCTAAAATTAATCCTTCCTTCATTAATAGCGTATTTCGTAGTAGTAATTATTTCACTCAGGCCTTCGATGTATTAGAGGATGTTTATGAAAGTCATAAGGGCTCTTTATATACAGAAGAAAATGGTGAATTTCTTATCGATATAGATAAATTACTAGCTGAGAAACATCCTGAATATTGGATTTATAGATTAATTAATGAAAAAGGGTTTAATGCTTCACAGATATCTCAGGTGATGACTTCTATTAAAAGTAAGGGGAAAGGACAAACTGGAAAAGTCTTTAGATCCCAGACTCACGAATTATTAATAGATAGGGGTAATATTAGAATATATTTAATTCCTGATACTAGCGTAAAAGAATTAATTATTACTGAACCTGGAATTTATACATTTGAAGGAATAACTTTTAAATTTGATCTTTTCGTAAAACCTTATCATTTTAATCCTTCTGCTGTACATGAAGGTCAGTTGTTTCTGGATGGAGAATTACTTAAGATGCCATTAACTGTAAGAAGCTGGCAAGCAGCTGATAAATTTAAACCACTAGGTATGAAGAAAGGATTTAAGAAAATAAGTGATTTTTATACAGATCTCAAGTTAAGTAAAAGAGCCAAAGATATGCAGCCTATTATTTTTAGCGGTAGTGAAATATCATGTGTTTTAGGTCTTAGAATAGATGATAGATATAAAATAAAAACCTCGACTAAAATAATAGCCGAGGTTGAAATTGTTTTATAATATTAGTTATTTACTAATGTTCATTATATAAGGGATTCTAGCATAGATTCCCTTACTTTTTTCTAGGTCAGAAGCTACTTGATTATAAATATCTTCTGGAGTAGCGTTGCTGAAGAAATTTATATTGGCGGCAGCCTGATTCATATTACTCATAAGTTCAGAAATACTATTTCTTTGTTTTGGATAAGAGACTAATCTGTATTCTTCTAATCCAGTAATTTCAGATGCATACTCTAGAGCATCATTTAATCCACCGATTTCATCTACTAGTCCTATTTTAATAGCATTATATCCCGTCCAAACTCTACCTTGAGCGATACTATCTACTTTTTCTGTAGTCATACTTCTACCATTAGATACTATAGAAAGGAAGTTAGTATAAACTTGTTCTATTCCTGCTTGCATATAACGAGTTTCTTCTTTATCGAAAGGTCTCATTAATTTCATCATGTCAGCATGTCTATGAGTAGAAATTGTTTGAGGATTAATATGAAGTTTATTTCTTATTACTCCGCCGATTTCAGGAATCATACTAAATACTCCAATAGAACCAGTTAAAGTCATATTATCAGTAAATATTTTTTCGCAATTAGCTGAAATCCAATATCCACCTGAGGCAGCATAATTACCAAATGATAAAATTAGAGGTTTATCTTCTTGAAGAAGCATTAACTCTGTTCTCATTAGTTCAGCAGCTATAGCACTTCCGCCTGGAGAATTAACTCTAAGAACGACAGCTTTAATACTACTATCTTTTCTTACTTTTCTAATTAATGGAATAAAATCTTCAGTGGCTAGTTTTGAATGGTCACTACCATCTACGATTTCCCCTGTAGCATATAAAATAGCTATTTTATTTTTAGCTTTAACATTCGTTTTTAATTTTACTTTTGCATATTTACTTAGGCTAACCATTTTTAGCTTAGAAGGGTTTTTTACATTAAATAGTAAACAAAGCTGTTTATTCATCTCATCTCTAGTCATAGTCTTATCTACAAGACCAGCTTCGACCATTTGATCAGCTGTTATGACTGATAGATTATTAATGTCTTCGTTAAACTGATTAATATCTATATTACGTGATTTGCAAATAGCTTCTGATAATTCTTTCCATATGCTAGTTAACATAACAGTTTGTTGTTCTTTGTTAGCTTTACTCATATGATTAGTTATGTATTGCTCACCAGCTGATTTGTATTTACCATGTCTAATTAACTGAACATTTACTCCGATTTTATCTAAAATGTCTTTTAAATACATTATTTGAGCAGATAATCCCATTAATTGGTTAGTTCCCATAGGGTTAATATAAACTTTATCACCTACAGAAGATAAATAGTAACCTAGCTGTGAATAGTTTTCACTATAAGAAACGATAGGTTTACCTGAAGCCTTGAAATTTTCAAGAGCTTTTCTTAATTCTTCTAATTGGGTCATATCTCCTGCTAAATTAGTAGGATTGATGTATATTAATTTAATAGCAGGGTCTTGAGAAGCTATATTGACTGCTTTAACAGCGTCTAAAATGCCTAGCTTATTATTTGAAGATGTATTAATATAAGGAATTATGTTTAAATCGAAATTAAATGATTCTTTAGATGTTTGTTCAGCTAAAGATTCATTAAAATCAAGTTTTAGAATAGCTGAGCTAGGTATACTAACTTCAGTTTTAGCATTAAAACTACTTATGATAGAAAATCCTATCAAAAAGAAAAAAGCTAATGCTAATAATGCTCCAAAAAATGAAGCAAATAATGTTTTGAAAAATGATTTCATATATTGTTTTTTCTAGTTATAATATTTTTATTAATTGGTAAATTTTTCCTAGTTTATTTTGCTAATTTAATAAAAATTCAGATAATATCTATTATTATCTCTTTTTGAAGATTGAATATTTATATTTGCAAAGTGAAATCGATAACTAAGCATATAATGTCCCCATTATCTAATAATATATTAACTATTATTATTATAGTGTTAAGTTTAATAGTAGTATCTATTTCTAGTACTGCTCAGAATTCTCATAGAGTAGAAGGTGTAGTATTAAGGCATGTAGGGGATACACTTCTTCCTTTACCATTTGCTAATGTTTATTGGCTAGAATCTGGAACACATATGAAAACAGATATCCAAGGTCGTTTCCATTTTACTTATTTTGATCAAGTCAATGCTACATTATTAGCTACTTCAGTAGGATATAATAAAGATATTATTAAACTGAGTGGGCAAGATGCTATGTTGATCTTTTATTTGCATTCTATTACAGAAATGACTTTTACTAAGCTAAGTACGCCTATTATTAAAATAGATTCTAGAAAGGTTTTAAATCCTATTTTCCCAGAGAAAAAAGAAAGTTTCCTATCGAAATTATTTCATTATAGATTAATAAAATAAAGAAAGTCTTTTTTTCATATTATTATTTTGTATTTTTGTTAAGTTATATTTTATTTCTAATAAATGAATATAGCATAGTTATTAAAGGAATATAGTTTAGTTAATCTGAGAAGATGGAATATCGTTAAAGGAATATCGTTAAATAAGAATTTTAAGAGAAATAATATAAATAAAATAGTATGTTCGAAATCATAAAAAAAGAGTATTTATCTTCTGCCGTTTTTTTGATGGAAGTTAAAGCTGAAAGAATAGCTAAAACTGCTCAGCCAGGACAGTTTTTAATAGTTATTGCTAATGAAGATGCAGAAAGAATTCCTCTAACTATTAGTGATAGTAACTTAGAAAAAGGAACTGTTACTATAGTTACACAAATGATGGGAGCTTCTACTTTAAGACTAAGTGAGTTGAAAAGAGGAGAATTTATTCATGATGTAGTAGGACCTTTAGGAGAACCATCAAATTTTGTAACACTTTCTGATGAAGAGATTTCTAAAAAATCTTATTTATTCATTGCCGGAGGCTTAGGTGCAGCCCCTATATATCCTCAAGTTAAATATTTAAAAGAAAGAGGAGCTAAAATAGATATTATACTTGGTTCTAAATCTGAAAAGTTACTTGTTTATGAGGATGAACTTACTAGTCAGTGCGATAACATGTTTATATGTACTGATGATGGTTCTAAAGGATTTAAGGGTGTCGTAACTAAGAGACTTGAATTATTAATGGAAGATAAAAGACATTATGATCAAGTCATATCTGTGGGACCTATGATTATGATGAAATTTGTAGCATATTCATGTGAGAGATTTGATTTACCATTAGTGGTTAGTTTAAATACTATTATGGTAGATGGTACAGGAATGTGTGGGGCATGTAGAGTAACAGTAGATGGTAAAACTAAATTTGCATGTGTAGATGGTCCTGAATTTGATGGTAGAAAAGTAGATTTCGACGAAGCGATGAGAAGACAAAAAATGTATAATAAGCAAGAAGCAGATGCTCTTAAAGAAATTAATAGATAATTATAGATATGAAACAAATCAATAGAGTACCAGTAAGAGAACAAGATCCTAAAATAAGAGCTACTAATTTCGAAGAAGTATGTTACGGTTATAATAAGGAAGAAGCCATGTTAGAGGCTACTCGTTGTCTTAATTGTAAGAATCCTACATGTATGAAAGCATGTCCAGTTTCTATTAATATTCCTGAATTTATTAAACATGTAAAAGATGGAGATATAGCAGATGCGGCTAAAGTTATAGCTAGAGATAGTTCATTACCTGCTATATGTGGTAGAGTTTGCCCTCAAGAATCTCAGTGTGAAGGTTCTTGTATTTTAATTAAGAAAGGAGAATCTGTCGCTATCGGTAAATTAGAGAGATTTGTGGCAGATTGGTCTGCCGACAATAAAATTCATATGGTAGAAAAAGCTCCTGCTAATTTTAAAAAAGTAGCTATTTTAGGTAGTGGTCCTTCAGGTCTTGCTTGTGCATCTGACTTAGCTAAAGCAGGATATGATGTAACTATTTTCGAAGCTTTACATAAAGCTGGTGGAGTGTTAGCATATGGTATTCCAGAATTTAGATTACCTAAAGAAAAAATCGTTCAACGCGAAATAAATAATATTAAATCATTAGGAGTTAAAATAGAAACTAATGTCATAGTAGGAAGAACTATTTCTTATGATGATTTAAGGAAAGCTGGTTATCAAGCCATATTTGTAGGTACTGGAGCAGGTCTTCCTCATTTTATGAATATCCCTGGTGAAAATCTTAATGGTGTTTTCTCAGCTAATGAATTTTTAACTCGTAATAACTTAATGACAGCTTACAAGAAAAATTCGGATACTCCTATTTATGTAGGAACTCGTACTGTCGTAGTAGGTGGAGGGAATGTTGCTATGGATTCAGCACGTACAGCTTTACGTTTAGGAGCTGATACTACGATTGTATATCGAAGAACTGAAAAAGAACTTCCAGCTAGAATAGAAGAAGTACATCATGCACAGCAAGAAGGTGTCAAATTCCAAATGCTATCTAGTCCTGTAGAAATTATAGGAAATGAAGACGGTTGGGTAACTGGTATCAAATGTTCTAAAATGGAATTAGGAGAACCTGATGCAAGTGGTAGAAGAAGACCTATTCCTATCGAAGGTGAATTTATGGAAATCCCTACTGATGTGGTGATTATGGCTTTAGGAACTTCTCCAAATCCGCTTATTTCACAAAAAATACATGGTATTAAAATCGGTCCTAAGAAAGGTATTATTATAGATGAATCAGGTCAAACTTCTATAGAAGGAGTATTTGCAGGTGGTGATGTAGTAAGCGGTGCTGCTACAGTTATCTTAGCTATGGGAGCAGGTCGTAAAGCTGCTGCCTCTATTGATAAATATCTATCTGATAAATAAAAAATTTATTCTAAATATTAATTAGATTAATTTACACGATTATATATAGAAAAAACGCAAGAATCTTTAAGATACTTGCGTTTTTTATTAATAGTAGCGGAGAGAGGACTCGAACCCCTGACCTCCGGGTTATGAGCCCGACGAGCTACCAACTGCTCTACTCCGCGATAGTGAGTGCAAATATGATGTTTATTTTTTACAATTCCAAATTATCTCTTAATTATTATATGATTTCATATTCGAAATAAAAATATTTAAAATTTATTTTATAAAACATGAACAACGTATTTAATAATATAATATAAGTTTAATTAATTATCTCTATAAATATCTCTATAAATCTAATTAATTGTCTTTTAAAAGAGTAATTAATTCTTCTAATTTTATTTCAGATTGTTCACTACTAGCTAATTCTTTTATAGTTATAGTAGAAGATTGTATTTCAGTATCACCTATGATAGCGAAATAAGGAATGTTTTTCTTATTAGCATATTCAAATTGCTTTTTAAATTTAACTTTAGAAGGATAAATTTCAGCAGCGATACCGTTTTGTCTTAGTACTTTTAGTAAGGGTAGTGTATATTTCATTTCTTTATCACCCATATTAGAGAATAAAATTTTAGTACCACTTATAGTTTTTGTAGGGAATTTATTGTTACCCAACATAACATCATATATTCTATCAGCGCCGAAGGAAATACCTACCCCAGACATATCAGGTAACCCAAATATACTAGTAAGATCATCATAACGGCCACCGCCACAAATACTTCCTATCTCGAAATCTAATGCTTTTACTTCGAAAATAGCTCCTGTATAGTAATTTAAACCTCTAGCTAATGAAAGATCTATTTCCACTTTTTGTTTAACACCACAAATAGTGATAAGAGAGAATAATTCTTCTAATTCATCTAGACCTTTAGAACCTATTTCAGAATTAGCTAAAACTTTTCGCATAATAGTTAATTTCTCATCAGTATTACCCTTAATTAATAAAACAGGCTCTATGATATCAATACCTTCTTTAGAAATGCCTCTTTCTATTAATTCTGTTTTTACATCTTCTAGACCTATTTTATCTATTTTATCTATGGCTACAGTAATATCTACAAGTTTATCAGGAAATCCGGATACTTCAGCTAATCCAGCTAATAATTTACGATTGTTAATCTTAATACAAACGCGAGTATCTAATTTAGTGAAGACTTCATCAGCTATTTGTACCATCTCTAATTCGTTAACAAGAGAGTGACTGCCGATAACATCACAGTCACATTGATAAAACTCTCTGTATCTTCCTTTCTGAGGTCTATCAGCTCTCCATACTGGCTGAATCTGATAACGTTTGAACGGAAATGTTAATTCAGACTGATGCTGGACTACGAAACGAGCAAAAGGAACAGTTAAATCATATCTTAACCCTTTTTCACAAATCTTAAACGAAAGGGCATTAGGATTTTCTATAGTTTCATCATTAAAATCCACTTTAGAAAAAGCATTACCAGAATTAAGAACTTTAAATAAAAGTTTATCACCTTCATCTCCATATTTTCCTAATAATGTAGAAAGATTTTCCATAGAAGGAGTTTCAATAGGATCATATCCATATTTTTTGAAAATAGTACGAATTATATCGAAAATATAATTTCTGCGGACCATTTCTACAGGTCCGAAATCTCTAGTCCCTTTAGGTATAGTAGGTTTTGCTTGTTTCATGTTATTTATTTAAAAGTCTCATCATTCTGCTTAAACTTCTTTCCCATTTAGGTATTTTAATGTTAAATGCAGATTGTATAAGTGATTTATCTAGTACTGAATTTTTTGGTCTATATGCAAGTGTAGGATAGTCATCAGTAGATATGGGAACTATTTCACATTTTATATGACCATTAGTCATTATTTTATCTGCAAATTCAGCCCAACTACATTCACCTTCATTCGTATAATGGAATACTTCACCATATCTATCATTCTCAAATAGCTGAGGAATAATTTTTAAAATAGCTTCTGCTAAATCTTTAGCCCAGGTAGGACTACCTATCTGATCATAAACTACAGATAAGGTATCTTTCTCTATGCCAAGTTTTAGCATAGTCTTAACGAAATTGTTTCCGTATATAGAATATAACCAAGCTGTTCTAATGATAATTCCTTTACATCCAGATTTTTGTATAAATTTTTCACCAGATCTTTTAGTTCTACCATACGCAGTGACAGGTTTACACATATCTGATTCATAATATGCAGAGTCTTTACCACCACTAAATACATAATCAGTGGATATACTGATTATTTGAGCATCATGCTTGGCAGCAGTTTCTGCTAGGTTCTTAGGACCTATAGCATTTATTTGATAAGCAGTTTCTTCATCTTCTTCTGCTTTATCTACAGCAGTATATGCTGCACAGTTAATAATAACTTCTATTTTATGGTCAGTAATAAATTTATCAACTGCTTCTATATCACAGATATCTAAATCTTTCACATCAGTATAAAAATATTTATTGTTATTATTATTCTCTGTCAGAGTTCTTAATTCGGAACCAAGCTGACCATTAGCTCCAGTTATTAGTATTTTTTTCATAAATCTGTAATTTCATTACAAAGATAAACTTACCTTATTTAAAAAAAAACTATCTTTGTTTAAATTTATAATATTATGTACAATACCCTTAGAGAAAAATTACAGATACCAGAATATGGAAGACATATTCAGAAGATGATAGAATATGTGAAAACGATTCCAGATAGGGATACTAGAAATGAGCAAATACGAGTAGTTATTCAAATAATGGGTTTTTTACATCCAGCACAAAAAGATTTGAATGATTATCAACAAAAATTATGGGACTATGCTTATGAAATAGCCGATTTCGATTTAGATGTCGATTCTCCATTTCCAGTACCTACTAGAGAAAGTGTCAGTGAAAAGCCTAATCAAGTACCTATGCAATGGACTCCTGTTAAGGCTCCACATTACGGTAGGAATATTCAAAATATGATAGAAGTGGTAGCTAAGAAAGAAGATGGAGAGATGAAAGATGAAATGATTAAAGCTCTAGCTTCCTATATGCGTCAGCAATATTTAATTTGGAATAAAAACTCTGTTAGTGAAGAAACTATCTTTAAGGATATTCGTAAACTATCTAATGATACTCTAATCGTTCCAGATTATATTCATTTATCAGCTATTAACGAAAAAGAATCATTTAATAGACCAGGGATTATGGCCAATAATAATACATATATGGCTCAACGACCTAAGCAGAAAAATAATAAAAACAAGAATAAGAGGTGGAAAAAATAAATGAATAAAAAAAAGGATAATAAGAAAAATTTTAATGATAGTTCTAGTAAAAGAAGTAATATGAGTAGTCGTAAATCTTCTGCTAAAAATGTAGTAAAAAATATTGCTAAAAAATCAGTTACTAATAAACCTGGTATTCGCGTAGCTTTTGGTTTATTCTTTACTTTTTTTGCGATTTTTACTTTAATCACTTTGGTTTCATATATGTTTACATGGGCTGAGGATCAGAGTTTATTATCTAATTCTTCAGCCATAAATAAAGTAATAGATGTAAGTAACTGGGGAGGAAATTTAGGTTTTTTATGGTCTAATTTTTTAGTTTCTAAGTTGTTTGGTCTTGGAGCTTTCGTAGTACTATTTTTCTTGATAGGTCTTTCTATTTATTGTTTCCATTATAAGAAGATTAACATCGTAAAGATATTCTTTGTGTCTATTTTCGGATGTATAATTTTTTCTATGTTTTTTGCTTTTGTATTTTCTTTAACAAATATAGATCCCCTTTTCGGACAAGGTGCTGGAGGGTCATATGGATATGCTCTTAATAATTGGTTTATATCTATGTTAGGATATGTCGGAACTGCTTGTTTAGTGATATTTCTTGTGGTTTTATGGTCAATAATTTTGAGTAGAAAGGTAGGAATTTGGTTATCAGATAGATTTAGTGCTTTATTTACAGCTAAACCAAAAGATCAATTAAAAGATGATGAAAATTCCGAAAATGAAGATTTAGAAGGATACGAAAAAGAGGGTGAAGATGACAGTGAAGTCGGAAATGAAGATGATGAAGATGATGACGATGATGGTAATGACGATGATGAAAATGAAGATGAAGATGAAGATGGGAAAAATAATGATATAGATAACGATGTAGAATTTGTGATAGAGGAGAATAAACCTGAAAATCATGCTGATAATGAGTTTGATACTAAGGATGATGAAGATGAAAATTCAGATGAAGAATGTTTAGATAATTCCGAGGCTGACTTTAATGCTAATAATGCTGACAATACGGATAATAAAAATACTGAAGATGAAATACCTGAATTAGAAATAGTGGATGGAGATTATTCTAAAGTATTGAATGATAGACAGTGGAAACAGAGATATGATCCTCGTTTAAGTTTATCTAATTATCATAAACCACCTATTTCATTACTTAAAGAATCTACTGGAAATCTAGTAGTTCCGAAAGATGAATTAGAAAATAATAACAAAAAAATAGTAACTACTCTTAAGAATTATAGAATAGCTATTTCTAAAATATCTGCTAGAACTGGTCCTACAGTTACTTTATATGAAGTAGTACCTGCTCCTGGTGTAAGGGTTTCTCAAATCAAGAGACTTGAAGAAGATATTGCACTTTCTTTGGCAGCAAAAGGGGTTAGGGTAGTTAATTTGCCAGGTACTAATACTATAGGAATTGAAGTGGCTAATGAGAACCCATGTATAGTAAATGCTAGTAGTGTTATCGGTGATCCTAAATTTGCTAATGATACGAAAATGGCGTTGCCAATAGCTATTGGTAAAACTATTTCTAATGAAGTCAAAATGTTCGACCTTACTAAGATGCCTCATTTATTGGTAGCGGGTGCTACTGGTCAAGGTAAATCTGTGGGTTTGAATATGATATTAGCTTCATTGCTATATAAAAAACATCCAGCTGAATTAAAATTTGTATTAGTGGATCCGAAGAAAGTAGAATTTTCATTATATAATTCTATAAAGAAACATTATTTAGCTATGCTACCTGATTCTGATGAAGCTATTATTACTGATACTGACAGAGTCGTTCCTACACTTCTGTCATTATGTAAACTAATGGATTATCGTTATGATTTATTGAAAGCAGCTCATGTTAGAAATATTAAAGAGTATAATGAGAAATTCTTGTCAAGAAGATTAAATCCTAATAAAGGACATGAATTTATGCCATATATTGTAGTAGTAATCGATGAGTTTTCAGATTTGATTATTACTCAAGGTAGAGAAGTAGAAGAGCCTATTACTAGATTAGCACAGTTAGCTCGTGCTATCGGTATTCATTTAGTTATAGCTACTCAACGACCTACTACTAATATTATTACTGGTACTATCAAGGCTAACTTCCCTGCTAGAATAGCATTTAGAGTTATGTCAGGTATAGACTCTAAGACTATATTAGATCAGACTGGTGCTAATTCATTAGTGGGTAGAGGTGATATGTTACTTTCTACTGGTAGTGAAGAACCTGTTCGTGTACAATGTGCTTTTATTGATACGCCAGAAGTCGAAGCATTGGCTGAATATATTAGTAAACAACAGAGTTTCGGTAGTCCTTATTTATTACCTGAATATGAGATGGCTTCAGCTTCTTTGAGTAGTTCAGGAAGTTTTAATCAAGATAGAGATGTTCTTTTCGAAGAAGCTGCTAGATTAATAGTATCTGAACAACAAGGTTCGGCTTCTATGCTTCAAAGAAAGCTTTCTCTTGGATATAATAGAGCAGGTCGTATAATCGATCAATTAGAAGAAATAGGCGTAGTAGGTCCTTCTGAAGGAAGTAAAGCCAGAGAAGTTCGTATAGCAAGTATTGAATTATTAGAACAAAAATTGCAATCACTCAGATAAAATAATCTAATGATTAATTATAATTTAATATGAAAAAAATATTAACCTTATCATCAATTTTTTTATTAATATGGATAACCTCTTTTGCAGTTTCCTCTGATGCTAAAGCAGCCAATCAAAAAGTTACAGAAATCCAAGCTATTAAAGATTTATTATCGGATACTAATCATTCTCTTCTTATTAAGTTTAATATTGATTATGAAAAGGATGGTTCACTTGTTTATTCTGACGCAGGACAAATTAATTTTCAGAATAATATGTATAGAGTAATATTACCAAATCTTATGATTTATAATGATTTAGATATATTTTCTATATATCAAATAGGAACTAAAGAATTATATATCTATGATGCTGAAGAAATTATAGATCAGAAAGATTTCAAAAGTAATCCTTTGATGATATTTACTTCATCTGATGACTTTGTATTAATGGAAAATTCTGATTCTCTAGTTAATGAGTCTAATAGTAAAGGTATTTCTGGAGTAAAGACATACATTTATAAGCCAATTTATAAAAGTGGTTCTATTAGTAATGTAACTCTTCGATTTGATTCAAAAGGAAATATTCTTTCAGTAATGTATGTAACAGTAAAATCTAAATTTACGGCATATATCTACTCTATTATTAAAGAAAATATCTTAAGTGATTCTTTTTTTCAGTTAGATACTAAAACTATTTCAAAAGATGTGGAGGTAACTGATTTACGATAATAAGAATTCAGAAGTGATAAATGTGATGTTAGTTTTGATGAAAAATGGCTTTTTCTATTTGATCTGATAAAGAATCTACTACTTTTTGTAAACGTTTTCCGACCATCATTTTCATCATTGAATTTAATTCTGCATCTAATTCTATATGGAATAATGTCTTGTCTAAACCTACAGGATCCATATTTAAAGAAATATTAAAAGGAAAAGGTGATTTACCAAATTCTTTTAATATTATTTTAGAATAAGGGATACGTTCTTCTACTTGTATACCTAATTTAAATCCTTGAACTTCAGAAACTATCGTATCAGCAGTAACTTCTATTTTTTGAGTCATATCTGCAGGTAAAGCAGAATTAAATTTGGTAAAATCAGAGAAGATATTAAATATTAAAACTGGAGTTTTATCTATTAAAATATCTTTTCCGCGCACACTAGTATTTCCCATTTTATTCTTCGTTTTGTCCCCAGGTTTCAGGAGATAATCTCCATTTTTTGAGAATATTAACGTCTTTTTCTTTTATTATACCTTTTTCTAAAGCTACATCAATAAGAGCATCATAGTTAGAAAGAGTATGTAATATTATATTCTTTTTTTCAAAAGCTCTTCTGGAACTTCCAAAATTATATGAGAATATAGCTACCATACCTAATACCATACCACCCTCTTTTTCTACAGCATCGAGAGCTGATAAACTGCTACCACCACTAGATATAAGATCTTCTATTAATACTACTTTTCCTGCTTTAGGAAGTACTCCTTCCACACGATTTTTTAGACCATGATCTTTTTCAGAAGATCTAATATATATAAAAGGTTTATTCATCATGTCTGCTACTATAGAACCATAGGCTATGGCACCTGTAGCTACTCCGGCTATTATTTCACAATTAGGGAAATATTTTTCAATAGTCCCTTTTATATATTCACAAATTTCTTTTCTTTTTTCAGGATATGACAATAATTTTCTATTGTCGCAATAAATAGGAGATTTCCACCCTGATGCCCAAGTAAACGGTTTACTTGGTGATAATTTTACGGCCTCGATGTCTAATAAATTTGAGGCTACTTTTATGTCTTTTTTCATATCATTGTTATTTCAATACAAAGATATAAATTATTTATGACATTAAAATTTTTAGTAATTTTGTAGAAAGTTATAATTATGATAAAAATATTTAACGATAATCAATGTTTAACATTACTGTCAGAATTGAATTCTGAAAAAATCGCTCTTAGTAATGATCCAAATGCTGTAATTAGTTACAATGTTCCCTTATGTAATGTTTATGATTTGGTAAAAGATTATTTAAAAAACTCTAATATTAGAGATTTAGTAATGATTTGTTATGAAAATATTAATGATAATGTAACTTCTAAAGTAATGTATGAAAATTCCACTCTTACTGAGAATTTATATTTAAAAGAAATTTTCCGAGATTATAAAGAATTAGATGCGGCTGGAGGAATTGTGTCTGACGACAATGGTCAGATTCTGATGATTAACAGGATGGGTCATTGGGATTTACCGAAAGGGATGAGAGAAAAAGGGGAAAGTTTAGATGTTACCGCTGTAAGAGAAGTAAAAGAGGAATGTAGCCTAGAAATATTTAAGTTAGGAAAATTATTGACAATCAGTCATCACATATATGAAAGAGAGGGAATACGTTATTTAAAACATACCTATTGGTATGAAATGAAAGCAGATTCTTCTCTAGAACTTACTCCTCAAATAGAGGAAGATATTACTGAAGTTCGTTGGGTAAATATATCTGATTTACCTAAATATATGACTACAGTATTTGGATCTATTAAACAAGTTCTCAAAGATTCTTTTATTATTAAGTAAAGGATATAGTTTATATAATAGATTTCATATTTTTATGAACGATTTAATAACCGTAAGGTAATTTGTATATAATCTTAAATTTATATATGTTTGTATATAAACTTAACTATTTTGTCTGCTAAAGATATTATACTTTTCAGAAATGGACATAACTCAGGTACCCCAGTTGTCCATATTTATTTCCCTTATAACAAGGAAATCATTGAGATTCTTAAATCCCAAACATCCGCTATATGGAGCAATAAACAGCGATGCGTTATATTCAGGAATTACTTGGTCATGCCTCAATTAAAACCACAGAAATATACACTCACGTTGCCCAAGCTAGTATAAATAAATTAAGAAATCCACTGGATGAAATATTTGAATAACAGTAACACTAAAAACAACAAAACATTGGGTTATTCCTTAATATGGAACGTAAACCCAAACTTATATAGTAGAAATAACCCAATGAGTTGGGTTATACATTCGTTACCAACAAGGCAAAAGACGACAATACATATTGAAAAACTCATAATGAATAGACAAGATTTTAAATGACTACAACAACAACAAATAATATTGGTGCAATCAGTGCTTTAAAAGGATATAGAGTACAGTTTTTGTACACCTTATATAGAATTCTCACTTACAATGAGTCCGAATTTATATTTCAGCCAGAAGGGATATTTGAAGACCTTGATATACAGAATCAAGAGAATGATATTGTTGAGATAGTTCAAGTTAAGCACTTAGGAGAACGGCTTACATTATCAGATATAATAACAACAAAAAAAGAAAAACCCTTTCTTAAAAGAGCAATAGATGCATACAATGGAGGAAATTCCCCAATTGTAAAATTAGTATCATTCGGTGAAATAAATGATGAAGTGAAGAATCTCACAAATTCGACTTATTCTCAGGGGCTGATTAAAAAATTGAATAAGCTAGGACTTAAAAATAAAGAAATTGAACTTATAAAAAGACATTTTAAATATGAAATTGTTAGTGAACAAGAAATTAGAAAAGCAATACTGTCAAGTCTCGAAAAATGGGGCTTTTTAGCAGATTTTGAAATAACTTTAGATTTACTTATTTATTGGATTTATTATTCAGCGGAAAAACAATTATCAATATTACCAACAGACTTTAAGATTCAATTTGACAAAATATGTAAATTTCAAAGAGAAAGAGCTAGTTTCAACAAAACATTTAATTCTCTTATTCAACCATTAGACAATAATCTACAAGAAGAAAATATTGATCATTTAAAGTTGGACTTCTATAAAGGGATTTCAGCTACTTACAAACATATATTAGCGGATGTTGATGTTGTTAGGATTGATAAACTGAATTTATTACAAAAGGAATTTAAAGATTCTAATATCGTTTTTATTCATGGGGCTTCTGGACAAGGTAAAAGCACTTTGGCATATCGTTTTTTAAAAGAAAATTGCGTAGGAACAACTGTTTATGAATTAAAACATTTACCTGAAAATTTAACGATAATTTATGATGTAATTAATTCACTCGAAGGAATTTCAAAAGGTATTAGATTTCCAATAACTATCTATATTGATGTAGAACCAGGTAATAAAGAATGGATAAATGTTCTAAGAGAGTTAGCATCAAAAAAGGATTTCAACTTTTTAGTTACAATAAGAGAAGAAGATTGGAATTCAATTGAAGTTGGAGATAAATTTGATTTTTCTGAAATAGAACTAACCTTTGAACAAGAAGAAGCCGAGTTAATTTATAATGCATTAGATAATTATAATAAAGATTTAAAGTTTATCAATTTTGATAATGCTTGGGATTATTTTGGAGGCAAAGGACCCTTATTGGAATTTGTGTATTTAATAACCCAAAATGAAAGTTTATCTGCAAAGCTTAACTCTCAAATTAATAATATAAGGAATGATTCATCAGATTTAGGTAAAGAAAAAATGCGTTTGTTGCGCTATATCGTTCTTGCTGACAGTTATGGTTCAAAAGTTAAGCTAAAAGAACTTAATCAATATTTACAACTAAAAAATGAAATTTTTTTTCTGATTAACCTATTGCAAAAGGAATATTTGCTAAAAATATCTGGCGATAAGTCTCACATTATTGGACTACACCCTGTCCGTTCTAAGATAATTAAAGGTTTACTTTTTGATGATGAGATTTACAAAGAATCTGATTTTGCATTAGATGCTCTTTCGTTTATTTCTGATAATACCGCTCTTGTTTTCTTACGAAATGCGTTTAAATATAGCGGTCTTTTACCAGAAATATTAATTGAAAGATTGAAATACTTTGAACCAAAATCTTGGCAAATGTATTTGTTAATCTTTAAAGGGTTATTATGGAAGGGTATTGCCGACTATACAAAAAAGAATAATAGTGTCTTAAACCAAATCTATACAGACTATGGTAATGGATGGAAAATTGTTGTGAATTTTGATTTTGCTAGTATCATTGAAGGTGGAAGCATAATGGAAAATTCAGATATTTTCACCGAAGAACAAAGGCAATATGCAAAATCAATGAATCAAAAGTTTTCCGATAAAAATGAAGTGTTTTTATATTGTCTTAATTGGCTGCATAATCTTAAAGCAATTAATATAATTCCCCAAGGAAAACATGAATGGGATTCTTTTGGATTATTTCTTTTTTGGTTGAATCACTTTAACAATAAATCAATAGTGATAGATTTTAACCAATTTGAATTTGAGGAGAACTTAAGATTTCAGCCTTTAGTTGTTATTGCTCATACTCTATATGCTCTTAAAGTATATAGTAGTCAATCTTTTGGTTATGTAGATAGAATGGAAAAAATATTTCTCCAAAAAATCTCTGAAAAATACAATATCATATCTATTCAGAAGAATGACAAAGACATAAGTTGTCATTACTTATTTGATATAGTTGACGAGGAATTTGAAATGAAAGAGAACGATTTTATTAATGCGAAATCAATGAAAATAATTGATTTATTGAGATTTGCCTTTCCTGAAAAAGAATATTATAATTCAAATGGCATTGGTCATCAATTTTCATTTTTATCTTCTAATCATGATTCATCAATTAAACAAATTCCTCGAAGAAATCTTCCATTAAAACCGTTAGTAGAAATAAATTCAACCTATATTAACTTATTTGAGTATACTAAAAGACCGAATTCATGGCAAGAATATGTAAATGAAGTTGTTAATAGACGTCTTTTGTTGATTGATGTCATGTCGAAAATGACAAAAGCATTTAACTTATACCATAAACAAAAACATTTAAAACCACTAGCCGATTACGTTCATGAATACACTGAAAATTATCACCAGATAATAAAAGATAAATCTACTCCTGATTTACCGCAAAATATAATTGATGAATGGGGCGAGTATGGTGAGGGAAGTACTAAAAAAGTAAAATCAAATTTTAACTTCCCTGAAAGTTTAAGTGAAAAAAAAGAACTGAAACAAATACTTGCTTTAAAAAAATACTCACAGTTTTTAGGGTTGTATCGAGACTTAGATAGTTCAATTGAAAACTTTTTATGGCAAAGTGCAGAAAGTATATTTAGAAAGATAAAGATTTCGCTAAAGGAAGATGTGTCTGATATGTCTGATAATGCAAGAGTTTCTCTTGTAGGTAATCTTTTCAAAGCATTTGAAGTCATTGATAAATTTCAAAAAGAATTTAAATTGCATTTTGTGAAATTTATTGATTCAATAGTTTTGAAAAAAATAGAAAATTTAGAAATAAATAATATTTCAATCCTTTGTTTTTTATATCGTCAATTCATTTATTCTGACTCTTTTATCGTTGGGAATGCGAGCAAAATTGCCATTAAAAGGCTTATAGACACAGAATCAAATATAAAAAAGAAAATAAGTAATGGCTTAAAGGCATTTGCTAAAAGAATTGAAGCCAATATAAAAGTGGAATTTGATGAAAAAAATAATCGTTGTGTTATTCTAGTTAACCACTATATATCAATTGAATCTTTTCAATTGATAGAATTGTTATATAATAAACTTTATGAGTTGCTGGAACAACCAGATTATACCTCAATTAAATATTTGATTCTTAATACGAAATATCCAATCTTCAATATCATTTTGTTGATTTCTGGAAAATCAATAAATTCAACTTGTTACGAGTTTAAGACCTATAATTTAAGAGAAAAAAGGTTTGACGAATTAGAGCAATTTAATCTTATCCCTCAGAAAATACCCTCAGATATTATTGAGAAACATTCAATTGAATCATGGAATATTGAATTAAATGAGTTTAAGAATTTAGATAAACTACTAGAAAGTGTATCAACTGTATATCAATTGGCTTTTCATTTTTCTCAATTAGGATATTTTAAAGACAAAACAGTAGAAGATTATAACGAGAATATACTTAAAAAACACGTTGATAAAATAGGTAGTATGTTTCAGACTAATTTGCAAAAAGCTTTAGATATATTTGGCACATACATAGAACAATGCAATAATCCTGGTATCGAATTCACCGATGATGTTGAAAAGCTTGATTTTTTTGAATTATTTAATAAAAGTCATAAATTTTTCTATCCAAATGATATGCTTTTTGAAAAAAGAAAATTGAATTTATCTTTAGGAACTAAAGAAATTGAAGGTTGGATTCCAAGGCTTGAGCAATTAGTAAATAATATTTCGATAATTTATTACTTTCTTGCTGGTAAAATAATTGAAAAAAAGACTAAAGATTTTAATAATTAATGAATAATGCCCAATTGGTAACATGCGGTATAAAACATTGGGACTTAAGTGGTTATTTGAGCGTTTTACCCCACATAAAGTTCGGTGTAACTGGACAGGAAAGTACCCGCAATCCCAACGATTCATACCGCCATCCGTTATCTGCAATCCCTTTGGGCTTGCAGATAACGTGGCTCGGATTGGAGCCATCCGTCTGCCCTTCGGGACAGACAGATAACATAGAGTTAATGTAATTCGCTTCGCGAACTACGCCAACCCGAGCCACGTTAGTGGCTAGTACCGAAAAATTACAGATATGACTAAACCAATAAATGATATTTTACCAAAAGAGATTGAAAATGGCATGGAAGATATACTGCTTAATTTCTCTCTTTTAATTGATGAATTTGTGCATTTTGGAACTCATGTGCTAAAGTGGATGGTTCAAGTTCCTGGAGGAAGTGATGAGCAAATGCCATTAATCTTATTTTTTAGAGATTTGCTTGAAAAGGCTGATTCAATATCCATATTAGTTAAAAACTCTTCAATAGATCCATCAAAACAAATACTTAGAAGCCTCTTTGAAACACATATGTACATTGACTATCTAACTGAAAAATATCAAGATGAAAGAGCAATGGCATTCCTCGTTTGGGATGCAAAAAGAAAAATTCAACTTTTGCAAAATTATAATTTCGGTACTCAGAAGAATAAGCAGTTACGAAATAGTTTAGAAAAAGATAAATCAATAATGGATAATGATCTATTAGAAAACTTACCTGAAGTCAAATCTAATTTAAAAAAACTCCAAGATCTTCTTAAACAAGATGAATACCTAAGAGCGTCTAAGGAATATGACAAAGTTAAGAAAAACGAAGGCAATCCTAATTGGTATAGATTATTTAACGGACCAAGAAATATTCAACAATTAGCCAATCATATTAAATTATCATTTCTATATGAGACATTGTATCGAAATTGGTCAGGCAGTGTTCATGGCACTGATATCGTTCAAGGAAAGATCACTCCATCTATATCTGACACCCTTGATGGGGATAAAGTAAAAGCTGATATAATCCAAATCAGGTTGCCTAAAGATGCTCAGCAAGTTACTGCTTATACTTTAATATTACTTGTAAAGACATTTAGAATTATTGTCAATTATAAAGTTCCTAATAAGCAAGATGATTTGAAAAAATGGTATTTAACTGTTAGAGATTCATTAACACAGATTACAGGAGAAAAGCAATTGATAAATATGGTGTAGTGAGTGTAAGTACCAGCCACTAACAAAAGCTAAATTTCATGGGCGCTGATAAGCAGTTCGTAAGTTTAGAACAATTAATAAACACCAGCAAGCCAATTAAAATTGGTTTGCTTAAAAATATAAACAATTTCACTCGGCTTGCTTCTTCAGTGGTTTGATAAGACAACAGTTTTAATCGCCCACGAAAATTTAGCTCAATCCGTTATCTGCAATCCCTTTGGGCTTGCAGATAACGTGGCTCGGATTGGAGCCATCCGTCTGCCCTTCGGGACAGACAGATAACATAGAGTTAATGTAATTCGCTATGCGAACTACGCCAACCCGAGCCACGTTA
>JBAYYV010000006.1:0-121707 GCA_041672845.1 Bacteroidales bacterium | reverse complement strand
GATATGAATTTGAAAGTTGATCTAGATAATATTGACTAAATTGAAGGATATCATTCCCTTGACTTGCAAAAGCATCTGGCATGGTACTAGCTAATTCCGCTAGTTTAGTGCTACCTACTTCAGTAATGTTGTGGTCGATAGCTTGATGAGCAAGATTAGGCATAGAAGAGATATAAGATAATCCTTTCCCATTTAATACCCAGTTAGTAATTTTTTCAGCCATAGAAGGAGCGAAAAGTGCACCAATATTAATGGCCATATAGAAAATACTGAAGGCCGAGTCTCTCTTATCAGCGTATTTAGGATCATCATAAAGGTTACCTACCATTACTTGAAGATTTCCTTTGAAAAGTCCAGTACCAGCTGCAATTAAAAATAATGCAAAGAACATCATAATCTTAGCATTTGTATCGACTCCAGTAGGAATAGCCATTAAAGCATATCCTATGAACATGACTATGATACCAGAAACTACACATTTTCCGTATCCAAATTTATCAGCGACTATACCACCTATTACAGGTAAAAAATAAACAGCAGCTAAGAAGCCACCATAAATACTACTAGCAGTAGATGTCCCAAATCCGAATTTTGCTTGTATAAATAATGTAAATATGGCAAGCATGGTATAATATCCAAACCTTTCACCAGTATTGGCTAGGGCTAAGGCATATAGACCTTTAGGTTGGTTTTTAAACATAAGTAAGAGTTTTTTTATTTATAGATATATTTCTAATATTATCTTGAATCACGCAAAGATAAAAAAAACCGCCCAATAGGACGGTTTTTTTTAGTTAATTTATTAATTCTTAATATTAGAAATTAATAATAAAATTTTATTTAGCTGTAGCTTTTTCTAGTTTCTTCATCATAGCGAACATGAAAATACCGGATAATGCACATAGTCCAATAAGTACTGACCAAGTAGCCCATAGAGGAAGGTTACTACCCCAAAGGTTACCTATAATAGAAGTCATGTAATTACCTACAGCAGTAGCTGCAAACCATCCACCCATCATTAACCCTTTATACTTAGGAGGTGCCACTTTCGATACGAAAGAAATACCCATAGGAGAAAGGAATAATTCAGCGAATGTTAATACTAAATATGTGTTAATTAAAACATTAGGAGATACTAAAGTATCAGATACTCCACCAGTGGAAGTTAAGGCCATAGGAGAAAGTAAATGGAATGAAGCACAAGCCATAATAATATAACCACCAGCAGCTATAAACATACCTATCCCGATTTTTTTAGGAGCAGATGGTTCCCTTTTCTTTTTAGCTAATGCACCGAAGATAGCCATGGAGACTGGAGTTAAAGCTACTACGAAGAATGGATTAAATTGTTGGAATTTCTGAGGTAATATGTCTACAGGATTTTGTCCTAACGCTAGGTATTTAATAATGATACCTGCTATAGCAGCAGCTACGACTAACCAAGAGATAGTTTTAGCTTTCTTAGTAGTACTTTGGAAAGCTGAAAATAAAGCATATACTGCTATTATTATTATAGCTAAATTAAATACATCAAAACTAATTCTCGATAATCCATTTACGGAGCTTGCTGTATAATCGCGAGCGAACCATGTAAGAGTAAGTCCATTCTGATGGAAAGCCATCCAGAAGAAAATCACTACAAAGAACACTAAACCTAGAGCGATTAATCTACTCTTAGTTTGGGCTTTAGTTAATTCTACAGGTTTTGCTATAGTATTATCTTTTTTAGCCATTTCAGCTTGTTGTTTAGTATTTACATCAGCATGTTTAAACCAGCTATGGAAACCAAGATATATAGCTATGGAAATAATAAGGGAAACACAAGCTATTCCGAAAGCATAGTGATATGAATTTGAAAGTTGATCTAGATAATATTGACTAAATTGAAGGATATCATTCCCTTGACTTGCAAAAGCATCTGGCATGGTACTAGCTAATTCCGCTAGTTTAGTGCTACCTACGTCAGTAATATTACTATTTAAAGCTTGATGAGCAAGATTAGGCATAGAAGAGATATAAGATAATCCTTTCCCATTTAATACCCAGTTAGTAATTTTTTCAGCCATAGAAGGAGCGAAAAGTGCACCGATGTTAATAGCCATATAGAAAATGCTGAAGGCAGAGTCTCTCTTGTCTGCGTATTTAGGATCATCATAAAGGTTACCTACCATTACTTGAAGATTTCCCTTGAAAAGTCCAGTACCAGCTGCAATTAAAAATAATGCAAAGAACATCATGATTTTAGAATTTGTATCAATTCCAGTAGGGATAGCCATTAACGCATATCCTATAAACATGATTAAAATTCCTGATATTACACATTTTCCATAACCGAATTTATCTGCTAGAATACCTCCTATTACAGGTAAAAAATAAATAGCAGCTAAAAATCCTCCATATATACTAGCTGAAGTAGATGCATTGAATCCAAATTTAGCTTGCAGAAATAAAGCGAATATTGCAAGCATGGTATAGTACCCAAACCTTTCACCAGTATTAGCTAGAGCTAAGGCATATAAACCTTTAGGTTGGTTTTTAAACATAAGTAGTAATTTTTATATAAGTTATTAATTAGTATTTTATTTATAGGTAAACAAAGATATGAAAAAAATAAATAATAGCAGATTTTAGATTAATTTTGATAACTTTGTTTAAATCATAGAATAAGAAAATTAGAATTATGTGGCGATTAGAATATTATTTTTTAATAAGTTTTACCTTTATAATTTCACTATTGCCTAGATGCTTACATTATATGAATGCTAGAATAATAGCTTTCTTATTAAATTATATAGTTAGATATAGATATACTACTATATTGACTAATATTTCTAGATCATTTCCCGAAAAGAAATATAAGGAAATAAGAGATTTGGCAGGGGAATATTACCAATATATAGCAGATACAGTAGTAGAGACTCTTATTAATATTAGACTTTCTAAAAAAGAAGTTAAACGTAGATTCAAGTATACTAATTTGGAATTATTATATGAAACTTATCAACAAAATAAAAATGTAATAGTAGATACAGGTCATCAGGGTAATTGGGAGATTTTTAGTGGATTAGATCAGCCAGAATTAGAAAAAAAATACGGAATTAAAATAAGACATTTCAATACAATTTATGTATATAAAAAAATGAATACTAAGGCTTTTACAAATTTTATGACTAAGATTCGAGAAGCTCATTCATTTTGCATAATGAAGGAATCTAAAGCTATAGTAAGATTTCTAATTTCCAGAAAAAACGAGGGTGGTATTTATATGTTTATGGCTGATCAGTGTTCTCATAATAATGATGCTATACAAACTATTTTTTTGAATCAAAAAACTACGATGTTATCTGGCCCTGAATTTTTAGCTACTAAATTAGATACAGCAGTACTATTTATGGATATTCAGAGAGTTAAAAGAGGTTATTATGAAATAACATTTAGTCCTATTTGTATTCACGGAAAGGAAACTAAAAAAGGTGAAATAACCACTAAATATGCTGAGCTATTAGAAAAATCGATTATTAAAAATCCTGCTACATGGTTATGGAGTCATAGACGTTGGAAATAATTTGTAAGAATAAAAATAATAATTAAGATAATATAGTCATATGAAAAATATAAAATTATTTACTTTAATACTAGGTATTTTTATAAGTCTAGGATTAAGTGCACAAATAACTGAAGATTCTGAAACCATACCTGAGGGAGTTATGGTTTATTCTCTTCCTATGACTACTTTACATATTAAAGTAGATGCTGTTAAGGAAACTTATATTCCTGGTCCATATGCTTCTTATGCAAAGAAATATTTAGGTAAAGAGTTCTCTTCAAAGGTTCAAAATACATGTAATATTAAATCTATTAATATTAATAGATATTTAGAAGCAGATCCTTCTTTAATGATAATGTTGGATCCTCAAAATTCTGCAGCTAGAAAGGTAACTAAGAAATTTACTTCACAAGGACTTATTTTATTAAAAGGGAATGTCCCGGTTAATACTGGGGAATGGCGATTTGCCAATAATGAAAATTCTCTATATTATAATGGTAGTGAATTAACACCTAATTATACTTCTACTCAAACCACATTATATAAACAAGTGAAAAATTCACAAGGCACTTATGATAAAGTATCTGTAAATCAAAGTCAAATAGTAGAAAAAAATACTGAAAATAAAGCTAGTGAATGTGCTAGTATGATTTATCTTCTTAGAAAGAAAAGATTAGAAATAATTACGGGTGATACAGATGCATCATTTTCCGGAGAAGCATTAACATCTGCTATTGCTGAAATTAATAGATTGGAAGCAGAATATGTAAAATTATTTATAGGAAGAACAGAAACATCTGAACAAATATTAGAAGTAGATATATGTCCTTCTTCTAAAAATGATAAACAATATTATATAGCATTTCGTATTTCTGATGAGG
The DNA here is from genome assembly GCA_041672845.1 of Bacteroidales bacterium. Taxonomy (GTDB): domain Bacteria; phylum Bacteroidota; class Bacteroidia; order Bacteroidales; family UBA932; genus JBAYDV01. Next base: position 117,279 of record JBAYYV010000006.1, on the reverse strand, counting down.
ATGGATTACTTAATTCTGATGATGTTTCAGGAAGGCCTATAGTATTACAATTAATACCTCAAAGAATTGAAAATCCTGCCAAATTAGCTATGACTGAAGATGAACTTTCTTCTATTACTGAACCGATAAATATTAAGAAAAAAGGTAGAAATATTTATTATAGAATACCTTCTATTTGTCAACTAAAACTTATTAATGGGAATAAAGTGTTATTAAACACTAGGGTTCCTATATATCAGTTAGGTCAAATGCTTAGTTTCCCATTGGACAAATATTTAGAATAACTAAATTAGTAATACATTTAGATTAAATAATTAAAAATTAATATATTATGACAATTCATGATTTAAAACCACAAGCAGTATGGAAACATTTTCATGCTCTTAATCAAATTCCTAGACCTTCCAAACATGAAGAAAAAGTAGCTGCATACTTAGAACAGTTTGGTAAAGATCTAGGTTTTAATTCTTTTCAAGATGAGGTAGGTAATGTTATTATACGTAAACCTGCTACTCCTGGAATGGAAAACAGAAAATGTGTTCTTCTACAAGCACATATGGATATGGTACCTCAAAAAAACAGTGATGTAAAACATGATTTCTTGACTGACCCTATAAAAACTAGAGTTGTAGGAGATTTATTATATGCTACAGGTACTACTCTTGGAGCTGATGATGGTTTAGGTGTAGCTATTGGAATGGCTGTATTAGAATCTAAAGATATTAAACACGGACCTATTGAATGTTTATTTACTACAGACGAAGAAACAGGCATGACTGGAGCAAATGCTTTAAAACCGGGATTTTTAAAAGCTGATACTCTTATTAATCTTGATTCTGAAGCTGAGGGTGAATTATATGTAGGTTGTGCAGGTGGTGTAGATGTAAATGCTAAATTTACTTACAAACGTGTACCTATGCCAGGTAAATATGCAGCTAAAGATATTCATATCACAGGTCTAAAAGGTGGACATTCAGGTATGGAAATTAATCAAGAAAGAGGAAACTCTAATAAATTAATGGCTAGAATTCTTCTTCCTTTAATGGAAAATATGGATGCTAGACTTATTTCTTTCCAAGGGGGTAATATGAGAAATGCTATTCCTCGTGAAGCAGATGCTATTATAGCTATCCCAGAAAGTAAAATGAATGAAGCTGAGAAATTCGTAAACAGTCTTATAGCTGATATCAAGAAGGAATTAGAACTTTCAGATGCTGGTTTAGTTATTATTATGAAAGATGGTGCTCCTGGTGATTGCATAGTTAAAGATAATGGTGTTAATCTAGTAAAAGCTGTTATGGCTTGTCCTGCTGGTGTAGCAGGTATGAGTTTAACTATGGAAGGTATGGTGGAAACATCTAATAACCTTTCTATAGTAGAAACCAATGATTATGATGCTAATATTTGCACGTTAGTTAGAGGATCTAATGATTCTTCTAAACTTGCTCATGCTTATACAGTAAAAGCTGTATTTGAATTAGCTGGTGCTAATGTTACTTTAGATGGTGAATATTCTGGATGGCAGCCAAATATGGAATCTTCTATATTAAAACTTATGCAGAAGAAATATAAAGAAGTATTCGGTAAAGAAGCTAAGATAAAAGGTATTCATGCTGGTTTAGAATGTGGTATTTTAGGTGGTATTTATCCTAATTGGGATATGGTATCTTGTGGACCTACACTTATGTCTCCTCATTCACCAGACGAAAGAGTAGAAATAGCTTCAGTAGATAAACTTTGGAAGTTGATTAAAGCCACACTTGAAGATATTCCTGTAAAATAATTTGTAATATTATTATAAATTCGTAAATTTGCAGCCCTTTCTATAATATTGGAAGGGCTTATTTTATAATTAATTAAAACAACATTATGTTAAAACAGTACGAAACCGTTTTCATTGCAACTCCCGTTTTATCTGAAGCCCAGATGAAGGAAACGGTTGAAAAGTATCGTAGCCTTATCACTGACAATGGTGGTGAAGTCATATACGAAGAAGACTGGGGACTTAAAAAGTTGGCTTACCCAATCCAGAAAAAAACCACAGGTTTTTATCACATGTTTGAATTTACAGCTGATACTCAGTTTATCCAGAATTTCGAAGTTCAATACAAACGTGATGAAAAAGTTATACGTTTCTTAACATTTGCTATGGACAAAGATTCTATGGCATATGCTGAAAAGAGACGTGCTAATAAAAAAGAAAATAAATCTAATAAGGAGGACAAATAATTATGGCACAAAATAATGACATTAGATATCTTAATCCTCCTACAGTAGAGGTAAAAAAGAAAAAATATTGCCGTTTTAAAAAGGCACATATTAAATATATTGATTACAAGGATGCTGAATTTTTAAAACGTTTTCTTAATGAACAAGGTAAAATTTTACCTCGTCGTATTACAGGTACTTCTCTAAAATATCAGAGAAAAGTAGCTCAAGCAGTAAAACGTGCAAGACATCTAGCATTGCTTCCATATGTAACAGACTTAATGAAATAAGGAGGAGAATAATGGAAATTATATTATTAGAAGATATACAAAGATTAGGTCACAAGGATGATGTAGTCGAAGTTAAGAATGGTTATGCAAATAACTATCTGATCCCTAATAGGAGAGCTAAACAAGCGACTCCTTCTGCTAAAAAAGTTCATGCTGAAAATATCAGACAAAGAGCTCATAAAGAAGCTAAATTCAGAGAAGCAGCTCAGGCTCTTGCTCAGAAGTTAGAAGGTATGCAAGTAAAATTATCTACTAAAGTAAGTGAAACAGGTAAGATATTTGGTTCTATCAATAATATTCAAATCGCTGAAGCTCTTAAAGCTGAAGGTGTAGAAGTAGATAGAAGAAATATTACTATTAATGATATAGACGCTGTTAAAGAAGTAGGCGTTTATGAAGTAACTGTTAAATGTTACAAAGACATTAAAGCTACTGTTAAAATAGAAATTGTAGGAGAATAATTATCTACTAGATATAAAAAATAGGCTAAACTTAAAAAGGTTAGCCTATTTTTTTGTTGATAATATCGATTGTCTTAGTAATATAAATCGCGTTTAGGCCATTTTACTCGTTTCAAGTATTTGTTATAAATACTACGAATGTTTCTAGTAAAATGAGAACCTTTCCATGAGCTAGTATTAGTAACGAACATCCAAATTTTACCATCTGTCATTTTCATTACGACTGCGCTAGTACCTGCTAGTGTGCCAGTTCTTAACCAATAAGAATTAGGATTAGCACGAACCCAACCAAAAGGAAATCCTCCTTTAGGATGAGATGTCATTTCTTTAATGGATTTTTTAGTTAATATGTCAGGAATTTTATTATCTCCGTCTATATGTGAAATAAATCGAATATATTCAGTAGGAGAAGCTACCCATGCTCCGGCACCGTAAAGTCCGTGAACATTAGTGCCTCCGTTACATTTGTATAATATTTCACCTTTATTGTCATAGGCAGGGATAAGTTCAGAATCATGTTGTTCGTAATACCTTACTTCATTAGGATATTTTTCTTCAAAAGTATTATTGGCGATCTGAAAATCATAACATCCAGCAGGATGAAGAAGTTTCTGTTGACAATAATCTTCATATTTCATACCACTTACTTTTTCTATTATTTTAGATAATATTAAGTAACCTACGTTAGAATAACAAACTCTATATCCTGGAGTATATCCTAATCTTTGTTTTAATACATATTGGATTACTTCATCCATATTAGGTACATGATCTAATTTTTCCCATATGATAATCTCTCTAGTAGTAAAACAAGGATCTCCACGATACATAGTAAATCCTCCCTGATGTCTAAGAAGCTGCTCTATGGTTATAGATTTGATTCTTTTATCTCTTATATTTTGAAATTCAGGATCATTTAAAATACCATCTTCACCGAAGACCTTATCATGTATATTAAGAAGAGTCTCTTCTTGCAATTTCATGATAGCAGTAGCAGTAATGATTTTAGATAGAGATGCTAATCTGAATATATGACCAGGTTGTGTATAAATACTATCTTCTTGGTCAGCCCAACCATATCCTTTAGCATATACTAATTTACCTTTATCGATAACCGCTAGACTTCCACCTTTTATTTCCCATCTCTTCATGAATTTTTTAATCTTGTAATCTATTTTTTCACATCCAGGGAAGTAGGACATAGCATTAGTTAATTTAAGATTAATAGATATGGGTTTAGCATTTATTTCTATATCATAACGGAAAGGTTTATTAGTAATTCTTCTAGGAAAAGAGCGTACTAAAAAGGTTATAAGACATAAGGCTACTAAAATAATAGTAGCCTTAATGAATATTGATCGTTTTCTGTACATCTAAACAGAATTATTTAGTTGGTTTCATGATTTCTTCAAGATAGTTTCCTGAGATGATTTTTTTACTCATCTTTTGGATTTTCTTCTTGGTCAAATCGTTTATGATTTTTTCAATTTTAGTATCACGGTCTACATTTACATCATAATAATCATCTATACAGCTTTTCCAATAACTATTGGTAATTCTACTTTCAGGAATATTTTTTAAGAAATTCTTTTTAATCTTATTAAGTTGTTCGTCTGTAGGACCATTTTCAGCTAAGTCTACTAAACCAGCTTTGGCCATTGGAAGAAGAATATCAGCTTTTTCAGGATTTGTATCAAATACTATTTGGAAAACAAATTTGTTTGGCTTTGGTTTAGATGCTATATAACCATAAGACTGAACGCCATATGTACCACCTTCTTCTTCTCTAATAGTTTCAGTAAAAATAATATCTAGAATACTATAAATAGCTTTCATAGTGATATTATTTTCAGTTGAATATTTCATATGACCTGAATAGATTAATGCTATAGATGTCATAGGAGTAGTCATTTTCTGAGTGAAATGATCTATGGTTTTGCCTTTTTTGAAATGAGTAATATCTTTATATTTAAGAGTATTTCCTTCAGTAGGAATAGATCCTATGTATTTTTCTACTAGAGGTTTAATAATGTTTAAATCTACGTTTCCTACTATTTCTACAGTAGCACCTTTAGCTGAAGCGAATAAATGACGGTAGACTTTTTCAAGTGTCTTTAGATTTACTTTTTTTAATAAAGCCATATCAAGAGTAGCTTGACGAGGGTCATGGTCGAATAAATTATCCATTAAATTCTTTTGGAATTTATACTTAGGCTGATTTACTATATTAGGAAGTACATTTTTTAGTTGATTCATACCCACATTGAATTCAGATTCATCAAAACGAGGTTGGGTATAAAAAAGATATGTTAACTGTAATAATGATTCAAAATCTTTAGGAGATGAAGAAGCATTTACACCTTGTGAAGTTCCATCAATAAATGGAGAGACATTTATGTTTTTACCAGTTAACATCTTATCTAACATAGATGCAGGGAAAGTAGATACACCTGCATTTGATAGATATAGACTAAATACTTGATTATTTATAGAAGGCATATCTTCTGTAGCTACTACTGAAGAACCACCGTCTGCAGAAATTTTAAATAATACTTGCTCTTTATTAAAATCTGTAGATTTTACAATAACTTTAATACCATTATCTAATGTCCATATAGTAGAACCGAATTGGCCTTTAGCTGTTTTAGTTACTGGGCAACCTTTAAGATCTTCTTTGATAAGTACCTTATCTATAACTTCTGTTTTAGGAGCTTCGATTTTAGCTGTTTGAACTGCAGCTAAAGTATTTAAGAATTGATCTTTAGTAGGATGAGTTAAACCATCTTTTTCTACTGAAGTATAAATTACAGACATGTTTTGAGAGAAATCTAACTGACCCATCATTTGATTCATTGCGGATACAGGGATTAAATCTAAATAACCTTTAGCTACTTCATATTCTTTAGTAGGAGTCATATAAGGATAACCATTGATGAAGTTGTCTATAAGAGGATAAACTAGAGAACCATTTGTACGGCTTTCGGTATTATTTTTAGCTCTTTCTAAAGAGTTAATCATATTAGTTTTAGCTCTAGTATATTCCTCGTCAGTAAAGCCATATTTTTTAGCTTTTAATAATTCAGTTTCTACTAATTGGAAAGCTTCGATAGCGTGACCTTCTTTAGCAGAAATTTGAGCCATAAAAGCATCTTTAGTACGGCAAATAGCACCAATACCTACACCTGCAGCTAAATAAGGGCAATCAGCTGTTTTAGAGATATCATTTAATCTTTCATTAATCATGCTACCAATAAGTGACTGAGCCATACGAGATATATAAGCAGCTCCTAAAACTCTAACTTCTTTAGGCATTGGTTCCATTCTATTAAGAATAAGAATAGAAGTACCTGAAGCTTCAGAGTCAGTAAATATACCTATTAAAGGTTTTTCATTATTTCCTACTTTAGGAAGGTCCATTGGGTTAGGGGTAGTCCTTTTAGGGATATCCTTAAATACATCTTTTATTTGAGCTTCTATAGCATCTACATCTATATCACCTACTACTACGATAGCTTGTAGATCTGGACGATACCATTTGTTGTAGAATTTAACTATTTCAATAGGATCAAATGTTTCTAGATTATGTTTACTACCTATAAGAGTGGTAGAACCATATTTAGAATCTGGATATAAATATGGCAATGATTTTTCATGCATTCTCCATTCTGGAGTTCTTCTTGTTCTCCATTCTTCGATAATTACAGGACGTTCAAGATTTACTTCTTTAGGTGAATTTGTTACAAATCCTGAATATTCATGGATAGTAAGAATAGCGGTATCAATAATTCCTTGACGTTTCAATGGAATATTATTAAGCATATATTGTGTTTGTTCTACACCTGTAGATGCATTGATATTTCTACCAAACTGTACTCCGACTTTTTCGAAGTATTTTATCATCATTTTACCAGGAAGATTTTGAGTACCATTAAGACACATATGTTCTTGAAAATGAGCTAAACCATCTTGAGCAGGTGATTCGCATACTGCACCTACCTTAGAAACAAAGTAAAATTCTGCTCTGTTTGCAGGTTTTTCATTGTGCATGATGTAATAGGTAAGGCCATTGTCTAAGACTCCGGTTCTTACAGCAGTGTCATTTGGTAGTGGAGCATTCGGATTGGCTACTTGTCCGAGCATGGCTGACAAGCTAACAAATATAGATGCTGTTAATAATAAAATTTTTTTCATCTTATTTTTACGTTAAATTGTTTGTTGATTTTTTCAAATATTCTAGTGGAAATTTAATCAAAAGTTAAGTTATTTTTAATCTGGACTATATTCTAATATATCGCCGGGTTGGCAGTTAAGTTCTTTACAAATCGCTTCCAATGTCGTAAATCGAATGGCTTTAGCTTTTCCAGTTTTTAGAATAGATAAGTTAGCAGGGGTAATATTTAACCTTGACGCAAGTTCTGTTAATGAAATCTTGTGCTTAGCCATCTGAACATCTAATCTGATTATTATTGCCATTGTATTAAATTGTAAGTTCATTTTCTTCTTGTAATCTTAGCCCTGTTCTCAATAATTCAGCGGCGAAGATTATAAATAGTGATAATATAATAGTTACATAGTTTAAATTTAATCTAGTAATTACTTGGATATTAGTATCTGCTAAAGCTATTTCTATAGACTTGGCTTGAAAATATCCGTAAAATGATGTAACAAAAGAAATAGATAATAATATTATGCCTATGGTAGTTAATTGATTATTTATTTTTTTAGAGAATATACTTTTTCGTTTAAGATTTTTGTGTAATGATATGAAGGTTTTAATCATATATACAAACATTAGTATAATAAGTATTAGTAAAACCCAACCAAAAATTTTAGACCATGTATTATACGAGTTACTGGGTCTATTAATAATGAAATTTACTTTATTAATGAAGGTTTTTTGCATTAATGTAGAATCATTACCTATTTGATGATATTCTTTATCAGAAAGTTTAATAGGAATACCGACGGCTTCCCAATTAAATCTATTATTTTCTATATGCTGAACTATTTGTTTCCCTTCTTGTATACTATCTTTAAAATTTTTACCTAAAAATACATTAGATAAAGAAATTATAGTAACTACCAATAGAAGTGCATAAAGGAAGTATATTTTATTTTTTTTCATAAGTAAATATTTAAATCTTTTATTAACTCTGCAAATATAACGCCAAAACTTGATAAAAACAATAAATAATTATCGTTATTCGATAAATATTTATCTTTTTATAGAAAGAATACGATTTACATATATATATTACTACTTAGATATTTCTTACCTTTGTCCCTATGGCGAGTTATTTACAGGTTGAAAATATAAATAAATCTTACGGTGATAAGATTTTGTTTAAAAATGTCTCATTTAATATTAATGAGGGTGATAAAATTGCGTTAATAGCGCCTAATGGTACGGGTAAATCTACATTACTTTCAGTATTGGCTGGCAAGGACTCTTCAGACCAAGGTGGTTCTGTTAAATTTATGAAAGAAATTAAAATTGCATTTCTAGAGCAGGAATATAATTTTAATCCACAGGATACGATTTTCGAAGATTTATTTTCAAAGATAGGAGATTTGTATACAGTCGTACGAGAATACGAGCAAGCTATGAATACAGCTGATCCTGTGCAGATAGAGAAGATAGTTTCTGAGATGGACAGAGTAGGAGGTTGGAACTATCAGCAAAAGATAAATCAGATGTTAAATTCTATGAATCTTCCTGACGGCAATAAAAAGATGGGGCTTCTTTCTGGTGGTGAGGTTAAAAGAGTAGCTATAGCAAATATATTATTACAAGAAGCAGATTTTTTAATATTAGATGAACCCACTAACCATTTAGATATAGAAATAATAGAATTTCTAGAAGAATTTTTACAAAAATCTAAATGTACTTTATTCATGGTAACTCATGATAGATATTTTTTAGATAGAGTATGTAACTGTATTTTAGAATTAGATAGAGGTCACTTATTTACTTATAAGGGGAATTATTCATATTTTCTGGAGAAAAGAGATAAGCGATTAGCGAATTTCGTGGCTGAGACTACTAAAACTAAAAATTTACTAAGAAAAGAATTGGAATGGATGCGCAGTACTCCCTGTGCCAGAGCTGGAAAAGCTAAATATAGAATAGATGCTTTTCATGATCTTAAAGATAGAGCAGGACAGAGATTAAATGAAAAGAAACTAAAAATCAATGTCCAGACTAGTCGTCTTGGTAAGAAAATTATAGATTGCAAACATGTTGATTTTTCTTATGGTGATAGATGTATGTTGTCTGATTTTTCATATAACTTCGCGCGTTTAGAAAAAATAGGTATTGTAGGAGCTAATGGAGTAGGAAAATCTACTTTTTTGAATCTTCTTACAGATAAAGTTCAAGCTACTTCAGGAATTATAGAAAGAGGAGAAACATTAGTGTTTGGTTATTATCATCAGTCTGGGATTAAGTTCAAAACTGGACAAACTGTATTCGATGTCGTTCATGATATAGCCGAAACTGTTAAATTAGGAGATGGGACTACTGTATCAGTAGCTACTTTTCTTAATTATTTCTTATTTCCACCTAATACTCATTATGTAAAAGTCGAAAAGCTTAGTGGAGGTGAAAGAAGAAGATTATACTTACTTACTATATTAATGCATAATCCTAATTTTTTAATTCTAGATGAACCTACTAATGATTTAGATATTATGACATTGAATGTTTTGGAAGATTATTTAATGAGTTTTCCTGGTTGTTTAGTAGTAGTATCTCACGATAGATTCTTCTTAGATAAATTAGTGGATCATCTATTTATTTTTCAAGGTGAAGGACGAGTAAAAGATTATGTCGGTCGTTGTAGTGAATACCGCTCTTTTATAAAAGATTATGAGGCGAAAGAAGTAATCGAAGCAAAACTTAGTAGAAAAGGGATGGATGCTAAATCTTGCCCTACACATATTATTAATGAAAAACGAAGGTTATCATACAAAGAAAAGCATGAGCTAGAAGTTCTCGAAAAAGATATTGATTTATTAAATAAAGAAAAAGCAGAATTAGAAACCTCTCTTAATTCAGGAACTTTAAGTGTAGAAAAATTAACTAAATCTTCAAAACGTTTTCAAGAAATTATCGAAGAATTAGACACTAAAGAATATCGTTGGCTTGAGTTAAGCGAAATATAATTTTATAAATTTCAAAAAAGTGCCCAAGACAAGACTCGAACTTGCACGTCCTTGCGAACACTAGTCTCTGAAACTAGCGTGTCTACCATTTCACCACTTGGGCTATTTTAAAGATCAATTTTTTATGGGCTACAAAAGTATATAAAATTAAAATAGAATCAAATTTCACTTAAAAGTGTTATCTATTTTTACTTTCTATATAAATGTTCAGAAAGTCCTATTTGGTAATCTTCTGATAGATAGACGATATGACCGAAAGTATCACCTATTATAAATAGTGGATATGAAACATTATTTATTTTCATTTCTTTACAAATATCTTTTAAGATTTTGTTATCTCTGTCTAATCCTATTACAATATTTTTTTGATTAATAGTTTTTGTATCTGATAAATTAGTATTATTCTTGACTTGACTTTCATTTTTATAAAATAAAATAGTAGGTCGTTTTACACTAGATTTTAATATATTATTGATAGCATGATTAGAAGGTTCATGATTTGCTTTTAAAAAGCCTAATACGAAAGTTCCTCTACCTGTAGTATTTAGTATGGAGACAGGGATAGAAAATGCCTTAGCAGTTTTGATATCTTTTATTTTAATAAATTTAGCTTCAGGATTTAAATTGCCAATAACTTGAAGATCAGATAAGTCTTGTCTCATTATTAATTTAGTCCTAGTAGTTTTATCAGGTTCTATATTGAAGAAAGTAATAGTGGCTAATACTTTACCACTTGCCATTCTAGTACCAGTAGTTAACATATAATAGCCCTGGTCCAACAGGATAGGTTTTCTAGAAATACTTTTCCATGAAACAGTTCCTTCATAACCTTCTTCATTTCTAAAATTTAGTGTGTGTATTTTTAAATCAGATAGTTTAGCTATAGTAAAATGGGTATCGAATTTAGGATTATCAAGATACTTAGAAGGATGGTATGTTAATATCAACCTTCCTTTAGCATTTGGATTATTATCTTCAGAACTTTTAGATTGACTATCGAAGCTTACATTATGCCACTGATCTTTTAGATAATACTGAAGTTTATTTTCTACAGATTCTATTCTGGCTGGAATACCTACAGAGCGGCATGCTGCTACGAAAAATATCATACGAGATTTAGTAGTGGAAACTTTTAATTTCATCGTTCCATCAGGTGAAATACAAATATTTTCAGGATTGTATGAATCAAGAATTATTATTTTTTTAGAGAAGTTATAAATATTCTTAATAGCGTCTTCGACTGTTAATTTATCGTTTACTATATTTTGTGATGATTTTATTCCAAATTTATTCTGAAGATTTTTCCTCCAAGGAGTAATAAATTCGTTTGAAATTCTAGGGCTTATAAGATATTTGTCTTGGATTTTAGCAGGAAGTTTCATTTTAAAAGGTCTAGAAAAATAATAATTTAAATGAACAGCAAGTACTTTAAAGGTAATATCTCTTAAATCTTTTTGGCTAATATTTGCTAAAATAGAGAAGCCTACATCTATTTGATTTTTGTTTAGAGAACCTATAAACTTAGAAATGCTTTTCCAATTTCCTTTAGATGCTATCAAATAAGATTTAATTATATTTTTTTTAGAATTTAATGAAGGATATTTTTCTAAAATTATGTTAATATCATTTTCTGAAACGAAAGTATTAGTATAATTAGTTCTAATAGAATCTTCAGTTTTCATTCTTTTATTACAGAGTTCGACTTCTTTTTTATTAAGGGCTATAACAGCTTTCATAGAGATAGGAGGGATTATATCTATATTTTCAAAATATTCTTTTCCCTTATGTTTATCTAAGGTTACTGTGACATCTTCGTTATCTTTACCTACTGAAATCTTTCGGTATCCAAAGGATTTTTCATGAGTGTTAGGGTTACGATATGAAGCCCAAACTAAAATATCTCCTTTACCTAAAATGGCAGAAACTTTTCCTGTAGATCCAGTTTTAGTAGTGATAGCAGAATAAAATTCAGCATAATTATAAATTTTGAATTCTACTGTAGCATTGGATACAGGATTCCCTTTTTTATCTGCTATAGTCACATATTGACGAACAGTCGGAGCATAAGTAGAAGTAGCATTTGTTTCTGTTCCACAATGGTTAGTACTAATAATATCTTCATCCCCTTTATATTTACCAAATACTCTAGAATGCATTAACATTCCTCTCTGTGCTGTAGAACTAAACCAAGCAAAGTCTAATTTAGGAGCAGGTTCACAAGCTCCTAAGTAATGCCATTTTCCATTTATCCAACATTCTACCCAAGCATGATTATCATCTGTATGAGCCCAACGTGGAGTATATACTTGTCTAGCAGGTATTCCTATTGATCTAAGTGCTGCGCAAGTTAATACAGATTCTTCACCACATCTTCCATACGCAGTTTTGATAGAATTGAGTGGAGAAGATGTCCTACTATCAGAAGGTTTATAAATTACTTTTTCATGACACCAATGGTTGACTTCTAAAGCAGCATCATACATACTAAGATTCTCAACTCTTGGTTTTAATTCTTTATAAAATTCCTTTCTAGATTCATCTAAAGTTTCATTATTTACTCTTATAGGTAATACGAAATGTCTGAATATGTTATCTGGAATTTTTTTACTCCATGGCATTTCTTTCTGAGCTTTGAATGAAAGTCTAATATTCCGTATAAAATAATCAACGGGAAGATCAGCTATATCAGCTAAAGGCATATAGGCATATAAAAATTCTAAAGCTTCTTTTTCTTTTTTGGTTAAAGTATGCACTTCTTCGTAAAAGTTAAAACTATCTCCAATAGTATCTAATTTGGCGTTTAAATCTGTTTTGATTTCTTTTCGAATACTAGCAGATTTAATTAAATGATTATCACAAGATATTATTAGAATAATACTTATAAGACTTAAACCAATAATGGTTAATATTTTATAGAAAGAGTTCATGATAGTAAAGTTTTTACGGTTGTTCTTTATATATCATCAAATTTAATAAAAAAACGCAAAACTCATTAATTTAAATAGTAGCAAAAATCTAAATTAAAATGATATTATTATTATATTTAAATCAAATTATTAACTTAACACTATGAAATTATTGGAAATTTGCGCAAGTTCTTACGAAAGTGTATTAGCAGCTGCTAAAGGAGGTGCTGATAGAATAGAATTATGTTCGGTATTATCTAAAGGAGGAGTTACTCCATCTGCTGGGTTGATTAAAATGGCTAGAATAGCTTTTCCTGGAATTATTAATGTGCTAGTTCGTCCTAGACCTGGAGATTTTCTGTATTCAAATTTCGAAATAGAAGAAATGATTAATGATATTCAGTTTTGTGCTGATGAAAGAATAGATGGAGTCGTAATAGGTGTTTTAGATAAATATGCTAGGATAGATAAACGTCTTTCTAAAAAAATGTGCAAGTTTGCTAAATCATTAGGGCTTTCTACTACTTTTCATCGAGCCATTGATTGTACTGTGGATTCAGAACAATATATAGAAGATGTAATTCAATGTGATTTTGATAGGATTTTAACTTCTGGAGGATTGCCTACTGCAGAAGAAGGAAAGGAAGTAATAAAAAATATGATTAAAAGAGCTGATGGTAGAATTATTATTATGCCAGGTTCCGGTATAAATGAAAACAATATTGCTTCGATAGCCAAATATACAGGTGCTACCGAATTTCATATGTCTGCATCTAAGACTTATGATTCTAAAATGTTAGTAATAGGTGGAATCGCTCAGAGTGAAAAGGTGGTCTATAGTGATGTTAAAATAATAAAAACTGTTCGTAAAATACTTAGAGAAATTTAAGGAGATTAATTAAGGGAAAAAATTATAATATTTTTAAAAATATTTACTGAACATAAAGATTTTAATGTGTTAATAATAAGCAAATTAAGATTATACATAGTAAATGTATATAAATAAAAAAAGACGATAATTAAATCGTCTTTTTTGCTCCTCTTCTTGGACTTGAACCAAGGACCCTCTGATTAACAGTCAGATGCTCTAACCAACTGAGCTAAAGAGGAATTGTTTATCGGATTGCAAAAGTATGATATTTTTCTTAAATAGCAAAATTTTTTAAAATAAATTTTATCTTTGTAGTAGAAAAAATAATTATGAATAATACCATCCTTTCTCAACTATTAAAAGAAGTAATCTTAAAGAATGATAAAGTCTCTCTTTCTGGGCTTGGATATTTCCTTTCTGATATAGCCCCGGCTTATTTTTCTCCAGATGGCAAAATTATAAATCCACCTTTCAGGAGAGTTTTTTTTCGTGATGATGAATTATGGGATGATGCTATATTACTTAATCTATATGCTGAAAAAAAAGGTGTTTCAATAAATTCAATTTCTCAAGAGATGAGAGATTTTTTTGAGAAATTATCTATGGATTTACGGATTAAAAAAATCATAGAACTTCCCGGTTTTGGTGATTTGAGAACTACTGAAGACGGAAATATTTTTTTCGTAGCTAATAAGGATTTAGATATTTATAATGAAGAAATGGGATTGGGGCCTATAAGTGTTCAAATCGTAAATGATTCTGATCTCGATTTAGATGTGGAAGATCTCGAAAAAGGTACTTCTAACACAGTGAATTTAGATCAAGATGTAGATATAGAAGATTTTGTAGGAGTAGATGAAGAAACGAAGAGGGAATTATCAGCTTATAAAGCAGAGAAAGAAAGAAAATCTAAAGGAATAGTTTCATCTGCTGATAATCCTATCCAAGAAGATAAGGATAGTTTCGGTATTGATGATTTTATAGGGTTAGATAAAGAAACACGTAAAGAATTAGAAGAATATCAACGTAAACAAAAAGAAGAAAATGGTGATAAGATTTCTAATAATACTGATATGGAAGAAGAACAGAGTGTTTATCCAATAGACTTTTATAATAGTGTGGATGATAATGGTGATAGTGCGATTACTGAAAAAGCTGAAAATCCAGAAGCTGAAACTGGCCCTATAATTGAATCTAATTCCGAATCTGTAACAGAGTCTGATTCTGAAAGTAAAACAGAAAATATTGATATTATTAAACCTATAACTGCAGAACCAGGTCCTATATCTATAGTGCATAAAGTGATTTCTGCTGAATCTGAGGAAGAGATAGAACCTGAAGTAGGAATAGAAGTGGAGGCTAAATCAGAAACAGAATCTGAGGAAGAGATAGAACCTGAAATAGAAATAGAACCTGAAATAGAAATAGAAGTGGAATCTAAATCAGAAACAAAATCTGAGGAAGAGATAGAACCTGAAATAGAAATACAAGTGGAAGCTAAATCAGAAACAGAATCTGAGGAAGAAACAGATAATTCAGTATTTTATTCTAAACTTAAATCTTTATTTAAAAAGAAAAGTACCTATTTGATTTTAGCATTGATTCTATTATCCTTAATATTTATTGGATTTATTTTATATATTTATATCTATAAAGATTCTACTACAGTAGAAATGATGTTGTATTCTATTGAAGATATTTTATTTTTATCTACACATTAATCTTACTAAGTAATTTTACTATTTAGGTTTAATTCAAAAATAGATAAAAACTCGCAATCACCAGAGGATCCTGCGAGTTATTAGTAATATTTTTTTTATCTGTATGCTTTAAAATATTAATGTCATACCTAAAGTCATTTGTGGGGAATCTAATGGAAGGGTAGTACTTTTTTTAAAGCATCTGTTTAATCTATATTTTGTATATAGTGCTATATCGTCGAAACTTATTTCTGCTCTTATACCATAATGATAATCTGTAAATAATTCATTGTTTCTGTATTTCCTTTTGGCTTTATGTCCATTATCTTTCCAATATTTAACTTTATATGAACTAGCATATACTAAATCGAAATATCCTCCTATTACTAAATATGAATCTCCTAAAAAACATGAATTAGTATGAAAAAAGTGATATCTAGTATTAAGTCCAACTCCTAAAGCATGAGTTTTTAAAAATTCTTTTCGTATAGTAGTAGGGTTTATTTGAGAATCAAATCCTAAACTTGCAGTACTACCATTATTTAATCTATAAGTATAGTTAGTCCAATGTATTTCTGGTCCAAATCCAAAAAATTGACATGGATGGTAAAACATTCTATATCCAAGAGTGAATTCGGAACTTCTACTTTCATTCATTTTATATGAATCTTTACCTACACCTTCGATGGGAGCTCCCAGTTCTATATATTTCTCATCTACATATCTATTGAAATGAGTAATTTTTACTTTAGATTGGATTTTCTCTACTTCTAAAGGTGATCTTAGATTGAAACAATATTGACCGATTCTAAATTTGTCTTGAGCATTAGTATTAAGGGATGAGATTAATATAGTAAATACTGTGACTATTAATAATGTTATCTTTTTCATATTTTTTCGTATTATATATTGGTATTCTTTAAGTTTTTAGATTCTGTTAAAATAAAAGTTATTTAAAAGTTTGATTTATTTCTATGTCATCATCTGTATAAAACATTCCTATTTTTCCAGATAATACACCTTTAAGTATATCCGATGTTATATCTCCCTCTAGAAAAACAACGTTTATACTATTATCTTCTTTAGATATCATAAATACTTCTTTATTAGAACTATATATATTTACTTGAGTATCATCTAAAGTAGTAGTCATTATATTTTGTAATTTTTTATTAGTTATATATCTTTCAATATCTTTATTTATATTATTTAATTCTTCAGAATTGAATTTTTTAGTATTGAATATAAGAATTATAAGTGTCTTAATATGAGACATATATTTTATATCTTCTTCAGATCTTTTTTCTATTGATATATTAATATAAGCACTAGGGGAAAATGATATAGATTCTACACCTTCCGTTTTTTGATATTTATTGAAGATATTAGAGAATTCCTTGTTAGATCGTTGTCCTATCATAGAAACCGAGACAAATAAGCTAAAACTTAAAATTAATAATTTTTTCATATTCCATTTTATTTAAATTATCGTTAATTGTATTAAAAGGAGCTTGTCTTGGTACCTTGGACAGAGTTCCTGATATGTTTTGAGATATAGAATTTAATATTTCTGAGGCTTCAGCCATACCAGTATCTACATCTTCTATTTGTATCCCATTTACATAATGAGTGAATAATATACTATTGCTGATAGGTCTAATGTTAGTAAAAGTGAAAAAAATGATTAATATAGCTGCGGCACTTACTATACTAATAATGCTTGACCTTAAAATTGATTTTTTCTTATGAAGTATTTTATCTTCTATTCCTGATTTTTGTTTTCCATCAGAAATGTAGTTAAATAGTGATGAATAAGATTCTAATTCAGGACTAACAGAATCTTTATCGGAGAAATATTTTCTCAATATAGTTTCTTCTAATAATGTAGAATCACTTTCGAAATATTTTTCCAATAATTTTTGTATGTCTTTAGTATTATTCACAATAGTTGTTTATTTTCTATATATTATCTTAATAATTCTTTTCTTAATTCTTTTCTAGCCCTACTTAATAAAACTCTAATATTGGTTTCAGAAGTAGATAAAATTTCAGCTATTTCGGAATATTCATAACCTATTATATCTCTTAATTTTATAACTACTTGCTGATTATAGGGCAATTTTTTTATTATTTTATTAACCTGCTCTAAGCTCTCTTTAGTTTCATATTCTTTTGAAACATTACTGTTAGTAGGTAAGTAGTTATTATCTTCAAGAGAATCTTTTTTAGAAGTAGCTGCTGATTTGAGGTAATCAAGACAAACATTTTTAAGGACTGTTTTCATAAATCCATTAACGTTCTTAATCTCTTTTTTCTCATTCCATAATTTTACTGCGCTTTCTTGTACCATATCTTCAGCTGTTAATGCAGAGTCTTTTTTTATAAACCCTTCAGCAAAATATATTAAGCTTTTCCAGCTTTTTGATAAATATTTATTGAATTCTCTTTCAGTCATTGTGGCTTGTTCAGAATAAAGACGAATGTTATATTGTTTTTGTTACAAGATATTAAATAAATTCTCAATAATTTTGGCACTTTTATTGAAATTATTTAATTAGATAGATCTTTATAGGTTAAAAAAAACCGTGAATCTTAATAAATTCACGGTAAATATATATTTTAAGTCTAACAGTAATTTTATCCTACAGAGCTACCGTTGTTTACTTTTTCTTCTGGTGTGACAATTCTCATTTGTCCATCTTTTTCTGATGCCATAAGAATCATACCTTGAGAAATTATACCTCTGATCTTTCGGGGAGCTAAATTAGCAAGAATAACGATTTGTTTACCTATTATTTCTTCTACAGTATAGAATTCGGCAATACCTGAAACGATAGTTCTCTGATCGATACCTGTGTCGATTTTTAATTTTAACAATTTATCGGTTTTTGGTACTTTTTCAGCTTCTAAAACAGTAGCTGTACGTATATCCATATTCTGAAAATCGTCGAAAGTGCATTCTTTTTTTAAGGGTTCGATAGATGGAGTATTGGCTTCAGCTTCAGATTTCTTTTCTTGAGCATTTATTTTTTTAGTAGCTTTTAATTTATTAAGCTGGAATTCTATCTCTTCATCTTCGATTTTAGAGAATAGCAATTCTGCCTTATTAATTTGATGGCCTTCTGGCAATAAGTCTTCTGTGCCTAAATCTTTCCAAGTCGTTAATGATTTATCGAGGTTAAGTAATTTTCTTAATTTTTCACTAGAAAAAGGTAAGAAAGGTGAGAACGCTATAGTTAAATTAGCACAAAGCTGTAAACATGTATATAATATAGATGCAGTATGATTCATATCAGTTTTCACTACTTTCCATGGTTCAGTCTCTGTAAGATATTTATTACCTATTCTTGCGATATTTAAAGCATCTTTTAAGGCTTCACGGAATTTGTAATTTTCTAAATGATTTGTTAAATCATTTTTAATAGTATGTAATTCGGCTAATACGGTTTTATCTTGTTCAGTAAGATTAGCATTAGAAGGAACTTTTCCATTAAAATATTTATGTGTAAGAACGATTGCTCTGTTTACAAAATTACCATAAATAGCTACTAATTCAGAATTATTTCTGGTTTGAAAATCTTTCCAAGTGAAATCATTATCCTTGGTCTCAGGGGCATTGGCACATAATACATATCTTAATACATCCTGTTTCCCGGGCATTTCTTCTAGATACTCATGTAACCATACTGCCCAATTTTTAGAAGTAGAAAGCTTATTACCTTCTAAGTTTAAAAATTCGTTAGCAGGAACATTGTCAGGTAAGATATATCCACCATGAGCTTTTAACATAGAAGGGAAGACGATGCAGTGGAATACGATATTATCTTTTCCTATGAAATGTACAAGTTTGGTATCTTCACTTTTCCACCATTTTTCCCAATCATTTGGGAGTAATTCAATAGTGTTAGAAATATAACCTATAGGAGCATCAAACCATACATATAATACTTTATTTTCAGCTCCTTTTATAGGAATAGGGATACCCCAGCTAAGGTCTCTACTAACAGCACGAGGTTTTAATCCTCCGTCTAACCATGATTTACATTGGCCATAGACATTAGGTTTCCATTCTTTATGATTTTCTAGAATCCATTTTTTTAACCAAGGTTCATATTGATCTAAAGGTAGATACCAATGTTTTGTTTTTTTCTTAATAGGAATATTTCCCGAGATAGAAGAATGCGGATTTATTAATTCATCTGGGCTTAATGTACAACCGCATTTTTCGCATTGATCTCCATAAGCTTCTTCATAGCCACATTTAGGACAAGTTCCTACAATATATCTATCAGCTAAGAATTCTTTTTGTTCTTCATCATAGTATTGTTCACTTTCTTTTTCGATAAATTTACCGTCATCATATAATTTTTTAAAAAAAGCTTGAGCAGTTTTGGTATGTATATCAGAAGTCGTTCTAGAATAAATATCAAAAGATATACCGAAATCTTTAAAAGACTTTTTAATTATGCCATGATATTTATCTACTATATCTTGAGGTTTTATTCCTAACTGTTTAGCTTTAATAGTAATAGGTACACCGTGTTCATCACTACCACCTATAAAAATAACATTACGTCCCTGCATTCGAAGATATCTTACATATATATCAGCAGGGATATATACTCCTGCTAGATGACCTATGTGAACGGGACCGTTAGCGTAAGGTAAGGCTGTCGTAATAAGATAACGTTTGTACTCTTTACTCATAATTATTATTTTATTTTTTAGTGATAATATCTTTTTATTAGTATCTATCCACTAATATTTAATTTGCAAATTTATGTATTTTAATTTATTCTATTTAATTCTTTAGTTAATTTGGTTTTAACTTTAATCACTTTAGTTAAATGGTTAATTATTATTTTTTCTTTATTGGCTAAATCATCTTTGAGTGTAGTATAGTTATTAGAAATATCCAGTTTGCTTTGATTTTGAATCTTTTCATCGTGGATAATCTTTAATTTTTGCAAATCTTTTTTAATGATAAGTTCCAAATATTTGGTTTTATAAATTAGAAGGGATTTTGGCACATTTCTTTCCAAAGTGTTTTCATCAGGGATAAGAGAATCTTTAAAGCTCTTAATGTTTAAGTTATCTTTTTGATAAAAAAAAGAAATGATAGAATTACTTACTTCAGGATCTGGATGGTTTATTAATTTCTTTTGTATGATTTCTTGTAAGTCTTTATTATCATTGATATTTTCTGTAGTTTTTATTTCTTGTTTTATTTGATAATATAAATCAAATATTTTCTTGTATTCAGGATTCTTAAAAGTTATATCATCTACGGAAAAATCTTCATAAATAATATCAGATACAGAGCAATTGTTTTCTATCTTATTTTTCATTTTTTGTGAATCGGTAACTACTAAATGATCTTCATGAGAATAAAGAGGATATTCACCATATTTAACAAGCCAATATAAAATTTCTTTTTCAAAAGGCTTCATCATAGAAATACCATCTAACTTTTGTTCTATAGGCTGCACTTTTGTAGTTTGAGAAGTTTTGATAGGTGTATATTTTCTAGGATTTATAGCTTTTCTAAGTTTAAATACTTCTTGTGCTAAAATATCTTTTCCCATATCTAATCTAGATGATGTTTCTTCTATATAGACTTGTCGTGTTATAGTATCGGATATTAAAGCTATAGATTTAAGTATATCATGAATTAATTTGGATCTTTTTAAAGGATCATTATTAATCTCTTCAGCATATAAATCATATTTAAATTCTATGAAATCTCTTTCGTGATTTTCTAGGTATTCTTGGATTTCTTCAAGAGTATGTTTTCTAGCGAATGAATCAGGATCATCACCATCAGAAAGCAGTACTACTTTAATTTTCATACCTTCTTTTAGTAACATATCGATCCCTCTTATTGATGCTTTTATGCCTGCAGCATCACCATCATATAAGATCGTAACTTGATCAGTAAATCTTTTTATTAAACGAATTTGACCTTCAGTTAAAGATGTCCCAGAAGAAGCTATGACATTTTCAATACCAGATTGATTAAAAGAAATAACATCAGCATATCCTTCTACTAAATAGCATTTCTGAAGTTTACTGATGGAATTTTTAGCTTGAAAAATACCATATAAAGTATCACTCTTATGATAAATCTCTGTTTCTGGAGAATTTACATATTTAGCTATATGTTTGTCAGTCTGTAAGGTGCGTCCGCCGAAGGCTATAACTCTACCACTAATAGATTTGATAGGGAACATAGCTCTATCATAAAATTTATCTATTAATGTACCGTCATTTCTTTCTAAGCTTAACCCAGTGCCGATTAGAAAATCTTTTTTATAACCTGCATCTAAGGCTGTTTCTGAAAATGATTTATGAGAAGAGTTTCTGGTACTTAAAGAGAATCCAAGGCCGAAACGTTCTATGGTTTTATCAGTAAAACCTCTCTTTTCTTTAAAGTAGGAGAGTCCTATGGCTTTTCCCATAGGATCATTTAATAAGATGTCTTGATAAAATTTCTGTGCATAATCAGAAACTATTAAAAGTGATTCGTTTCTAAATCTATGTATTCTATCTTCTTCTGTTTCTTCTCTATCTGCTACTTCTATACCATATTTTTTACCTATATATTTTAGAGCTTCTACATATGTTAAATGCTCATGTTCCATAACAAAACCTACTACATTTCCAGCTTTACCGCATCCAAAACATTTAAAAATGCCTTTGGCACGTGATACATAGAATGAAGGAGTTTTTTCATTATGGAATGGGCAGCAGGCGACAAAATTTGCACCACGCCTTCTTAACGTGACAAAATCACTTATAACATCGACTATATCCGCCGTGTTCATAATTCTATCGATAGTGTTTTTATCAATCATTACTGCCTAGTTAGTATATATTAGATTTATCTAATAGCTTTAATTTTCTTAAAGGCTTCTGAACCCGATAGCTTTTCTAGCTAATTGTAATGTGGCTGATGCGCTTTCGCGAGCTTTTTCTGCTCCCATTTTAGCTACTTTTCTAAGATAATTCTCATCTTTATAGATATCATCTATTCTAGCACGAATAGGTAAGGTGACTTTACAGATATCTTCCGCAAGTTGTTTCTTTAAATCTCCGTAACGAATAGAACAATTATTATATTTTTCTTTGAAATATTCTAGTGTAGAAGGGTCAGATACTAAATTCATAATAGTAAATAAATTACTAATGCATTCTGGCATTTCACTATTTGGTTCAGTAGGGCCTGCATCAGTTAAAGCTCTTTTTACCTTTTTAATGATAGTATTTTCATCATCACATAAATAAATGCCATTACCTTCACTTTTTCCCATTTTCCCATTTCCGTCCAAACCAGGAACTTTGATAGCTTCTTTTCCGAATACTAAAGCCTGAGGTTCTACGAAGATTTCTGTATTATAAGTACGGTTGAATCTTCTTGCCAGGGTTCTTGCCATTTCTAAATGTTGAAGCTGGTCTTTGCCGACAGGTACCCACTTAGATCTATGAATTAAAATATCAGAGGCCATTAGAACAGGATAAGTTAATAAGCCTGCATTTACATTATCTGGATTCTTTTTTACTTTATCTTTAAAAGCTGGAGTTCTTTCTAGTTCTCCTTTGTACGTAATCATGTTTAACAAAACTGTTAATTCTGCTATTTCTGGGACATCACTTTGAATGAAAATAGTAGATTTCTCAGGATCTAGACCAGATGCAAGATATTCAGCAAGTATAGTTCTTACAGCAGCATGCAAATCATCAGGATGTGGATGTGTCGTTAATGAATGTACATCAGCTATGAAAAATAAGCAATTATATTTTGTTTGTATATCTACGAAATTTTTTAAGGCTCCGTAATAGTTCCCGAGGTGAAGATGACCAGTCGAACGAATGCCACTTAATACTGTATCCATGAGTTTATAAATCTATTTATTTTAATATTTTCTTAGTTAGTTCTAATCTTTTAATTTTTTTCTAATTTTAGCATCTATTTCTTCGCATAATTCTGGATTATCTTTTAAAAGAGTTTTTACAGATTCTCTTCCTTGTCCTATTTTAGTTTCACCATAACTAAACCAGGATCCGGCTTTCTTGATTATATCAAATTCTACTCCTAAGTCTATTAATTCACCTATATGAGAAATGCCTTCTCCGAATACTATATCAAATTCAGCTTTTCGAAAGGGAGGGGCCATTTTGTTTTTAACGATTTTAGCTCTAGTTCTATTACCTGTAGCTTTATCACCATCTTTTATTTGAGTGATTCTTCTAACATCTACTCTAACTGAAGCATAGAATTTTAGAGCATTACCACCAGTAGTAGTTTCGGGGTTACCGAACATAATACCGATTTTTTCTCTTAACTGGTTAATAAAAATACAGCAAGTATTTGTTCTGGCTATATTAGCTGTTAATTTTCTTAAAGCTTGGCTCATTAATCTAGCCTGAAGACCCATTCTGGAATCTCCCATTTCTCCTTCTATTTCTGCTTTAGGGGTAAGGGCAGCGACTGAGTCGATTACAATGATATCGATAGCACCACTTCTAATAAGATTATCAGTAATTTCTAAGGCTTGTTCACCGTTATCAGGCTGAGATATTAGTAACTGATCTATATCTACTCCTAAATTTTTAGCATAAGTTCTATCAAAAGCATGTTCAGCATCGATAAAAGCTGCAATACCTCCTTCTTTCTGGGCTTCTGCTATAGCATGAATAGCTAATGTGGTTTTACCACTAGATTCTGGTCCGTATATTTCAACCACTCTACCGCGAGGATAACCTCCTATTCCTAGGGCATTATCGAGAGCAATAGATCCTGAACCTATAGTCGAAACTTCCCATTTTGGCTGATCTCCCATCTTCATAATAGTACCTTTTCCGTAATCTTTTTCAATCTTATCAAGAGTTGCTTGTAAGGCTTTCTGTTTCGCACTGTTTATGTCAGCACTCTTCTTGTCCTCTCTTTCTTTAGCCATAATGTGTTTATATTTAGTTATTTATAAAAAACGATCTTCTAGTAAACATAAGTATACAAATATAAGAAAATTTACTAGCACAAATAGGCGTTTTGGTAAAAATAATTTAATTCTTATCTTTATTAAAATAAACAAAATTTGATGAATAATTTATTAGGGAAAACCAAGATAGAATTGAAAGAAATTTGTAAAGAATTGGGCCTTGCATCTTATTCTTCTTTACAGATTTGTCAGTGGTTATATCAGAAAAAAGTGGCGACTATAGATGAGATGACTAACTTGTCTAAATCTACTAGATCTATTTTAAAAGAACATTATCAAGTAGGAAGAGTAAAATATACACATAAAGTAGAATCGGTAGATGGTACTAAGAAATATCTTTTCCCTGCTCAGCATTCTTCTGTAGAAATAGGTATAGAAGCTGTAATGATTCCTGATAGAGATAGAGCTACTATTTGTGTATCTACACAGGCAGGCTGTAAAAACGCATGCAAGTTTTGTATGACTGGCCGTCAAGGTTTTAATGGTAATCTCACTGCTACTGAAATAATATCTCAATTTATAGAAATAGATGAAGGTTCTATTTTAACAAATGCCGTATTTATGGGCATGGGTGAGCCTTTAGATAATTATGATGAATTGATGAAATCTATAGAGATACTTACGGCTTCTTGGGGTTTTGCTTGGAGTTCTAAAAGAATTACAGTATCTTCTATCGGTATAATTCCTAATATGAAACGATTTTTACAAGAATGTGGTTGTCATTTAGCTATTAGTTTGCACAATCCTTATCATGAGGAAAGATTAGAAATGATGCCTATTGAAAAAAAATATCCTATTAGTGAAATAGTTTCAGTCTTACGACAATACGATTTTTCTGGGCAGAGAAGATTGAGTTTTGAATATATTATGTTCAATGGTGTCAATGATGATAAAAGGCATGCAGATGGGCTTATTAGATTATTAAAAGGTCTTAAATGTAGAATGAATTTAATTAGATTCCATAAAATACCTGATTTAGATTTAGATACTACACCATTAGCGAAAATAGAACTTTTTAAAAAACGTTTAAATGATGCAGGCTTATTAACTACTATTAGAGCTTCTCGAGGAGAAGATGTTTTCGCAGCATGTGGAATGTTGGCTGGTACCAATAAAAAAGAAATATAATAATTTAATATGAAATATAAAGTCCTATGTGTTTTTATAGCTGGATTACTCAGTTTCTCTATAGGGGCTGAGGGAACTTCTATAAACTCTTTTAATAATCTATCAGCAAATTTACCTGATAGTGTATCGACTATTATTCCAGATAGTTTATTAAATAATATGTCTGATATAATCACTATAAATTCCACTATAACTAAAAGATATAAAAAACGCCCTAAGATAGGCTTAGTCCTAGCTGGTGGTGGTGCTAAAGGTATTGCCCACATAGGTGTTCTAAAATTACTTGAAGAGGTAGGAATAAAACCTGATTATATAGCTGGAACTAGTATGGGAGCTATTATTGGTGGTTTGTATGCTATGGGGTATTCTGCAGATGAATTAAGTGAGATTATGGAAAATATGGATTGGTCTTTATATATGAGTGATAAAGTCGATCGTTCCCAAGTATCTTTTATGAATAAAGAAAGAGATAAAAAATACTTACTTATGTTACCTTTTGCTAGATTTTCTAAATTAAAAAAATCTATAGATAGTGATGAAAATTCTTCAGATGGTATAAAAAAAAATAAGATTCAAGATGTGAAAATTTCTGCTGAAGATTCTTTTATTAATTCTTTACCAGGTGGATTTGTAAAAGGGCAAAATTTATTAAATCTTTTTAAAACCCTTAGCGGTAATTACCAAGACTCTATAGACTTTAATAATTTACCAATACCATTTGCTTGTGTAGCTACTAATGTTATGACAGGGGAACAAGAAGTTTTAAATAGTGGATTATTACCTCTTAGTATGAGAGCTAGTATGGCTATACCTGGTATATTTGCTCCAGTAAGAATAAATGGCAAATTATTAACTGATGGTGGCCAAGTAAATAATTTTCCTGTAGATGTGGGTAAAGCTATGGGTGCGGATATCGTGATAGGAGTGGAGGTTTCTGTAGATAAAGAACAAACCGCAGATGATATAAAGTCTCTTCCTCAGTTAATTAATCAACTACTTAATGTGGTTACTAATAATAAAAGAAAAGAAAATAGAAAAATATGCGATTATTATGTTCATCCTGATTTAACTGGGTATGGTACTCTTAGTTTTGATGATAAAAGTGCTAAAGCTATTTATTTAAGAGGATATAATAGAGCTTATGAAATGAAAGATCAGTTTATAGAATTAAAAAAACAATTAGATACTTATAATGAGCCTGCAAAAAAACGTCCATCTAAAGCTCTTAATTTATATAAAACTAAATTTTCTTTTTCACAGATAGAAATGGACGGTATAAATCAAGAAGATCAACGTTGGTTACTTGCTAAAACTAAATTATTAGATACTTGTATTAATGGTCAAGATTTAGATAATGCAATAGCATTATTTTATGGCACAGAGTGTTTTTCTACAGTAACTTATCAGATAAAAGGTGAAGAATCTCCTTATAGGTTGATTATTAATTTTAAACCTCAGAAACCTCACTCTTTTAATTTGGGTTTTAGATTTGATTCCTATGAAACTGCTGCTTTATTATTAGGTACTGGATATAATACCAATAAAATTTCAGGATTTAAAGTGAATTTATCTTCAAGATTATCTAATAGCCCATGGGTCAAATTAGATCTTTCGTATGTGCCTCGTAATTTTGCTAAAGTATCTCTTAAAGCTAAGGTGGTAAATAATAATGTTATGATTACTCAAAATGGATCCAATGATATTAAAGTGGATTATATCAAAAGTTCTTTAGCATTAGCTTTTAGTGAAAGATATTCTAGATTTATGCATATAGAAACAGGAGTGAAATATGAAAATATGTTTTATAAGTCATGTTTAACTATTAATAATTATAACCCTTGGTATGAAGAAGATGTCAGGGCTCATATATTTAGTCCATATTTCTTATTAGAAGTTAATACGTATGATAAAGATAAATTTCCTACTAAAGGTTTTAATTTAAAGTGTCAAGCGGATTATTATTTCTCGCATTTACGTAAAGCAGAATTTAATAAATTTGGAGATGCCTCGGTAAGTTTTGATATTAATTATTCCTTTATGGATGATAAATTAGTATTAGTTCCAAAAATTTATTCTCGTATGATATTTCCTAGTTCTGATGTAGATAAAAATGGCTATATTAACGAGAATGATGTTCCTTTTTCATATAGAAATATGATGGGATGTTATGAGGCTGGTAGATACTTTGAACAGCAAACCCCATATATTGGTCTTAATTCTCCAGAAATGTGTTATAACTTTTTAACTGTAGTCGGATTAAAAGCTAGATATACTATATATCCTAAATTTTATTATAGAGTGCAAACTGTTATTTCTTATGACTGTCCAAGTTTACAAGATTTTTACAGAGATGAAATTAGTTTTGCTCTTTCTATGGGATTAGCCTTTGATTCTATGATAGGTCCTATTAGTTTAGATACTCATTGGTCTACTATAACAAATTCATTCGGAGCCTATTTTAATTTAGGTTTTTACTTTTAAATGGCTAGAATACTTAATAGTTAGAAATAATGGAAGAGAAGAAGATAGGGGAAATAATGGAAGAAAAGTTCGTAAAAAATGCTAATAAAGTTTCTCGTGATTTGAAAAGAGATTTAAGGTATTTTATGTCGATTTGTAGTCGCAGAGAATATTGTGAGCAGGATATATTAAAAAAATGTCTAAAACGTAAAATTTCTGAAAAGGATAGTGCTGAGATTTTATCCTTATTAAAAAAAGATAAGTTCGTCGATAATCAACGGTATTCTACATCTTATACTAGAGATAAAACTTTAATTACCGGTTGGGGGCCTATTAAGATCAGATATGCTTTGAAGATAAAAGCTATTTCTGACGACAATATTAATGATGCTCTGGATAATTTAGATGTAGATGATAAGATTCGTGCTGATAAACGACTTTCTGATATACTATTGAGAAAATGGAAATCCTATCGAGGAGAAGAAAATAATTATATTAAGAAACAAAAATTAATTAAATTTGCAGCTAATAGAGGCTATTCCTATAGTCAAATAAAGTTTATATTAGATAATTTGCAATAATTTATAACAAATGATAAGTACTGAACAGATAAATGATTTGTATAAGCGTATTGACACGCTTGGGAGGTGTCTTTGACTTGGATATTAGACGTAAGAGAATAGCTGATGCTGATAAAAAATCGAGTGAGGCTGATTTCTGGAATGATGCTAAAAAAGCAGAAATTTTTCTAAAGAAAATAGCTAATGAAAAATTCTGGGTTAATGGTATGGATGATCTTTATGCTGGAAAAGAAGATTTGGAAGTATTAGTAGAATTGTCGACAGACGAAGATTTTAAAAGAAAAATATCTACTGAAATAACAATCGAAGGACAAGAAGTCGAAGAGTTTTACCATAAATTGCTAATGAAGATTGAAGACTTAGAATTAAAAAATATGCTAGGTGCCGAAGGTGATAATTTAGGTGCTATTCTTAAAATTAATTCTGGAGCAGGTGGTACAGAAAGTTGTGATTGGTCAGAAATGCTTATGAGAATGTACATGCGTTGGGGGGAAAGAAATGGTTATAAAGTACAAGTTAGTCACATGGTAGAAGGAGATGATGCGGGTTATAAATCTGTTACCATTGAATTTGAGGGTGATTTCGCTTTTGGTTATTTAAAATCTGAAAGTGGTGTTCATCGTTTAGTTCGGATATCTCCTTTTAATGCTAAAGGTAAAAGACAAACTTCTTTTTCTTCTGTTTTTGTATATCCTTTGGTAGATGATACTATAGAAATAGAAATTAATGTAGGTGATTTGGAATGGGATACTTTTAGATCTTCTGGTGCAGGTGGTCAAAATGTTAACAAAGTAGAAACTGGGGTAAGAGTTAGACATATCCCTTCTGGTATAGTAGTTGAAAATACTGAAAGTCGTTCTCAGTTAGATAATAGAGAAAATGCTCTTAGAATATTGAAATCACGCTTATATGATATCGAGCTTAAAAAACGTCAAGAAAAACAAGCTATACTAGAAGGTCAGAAAAAGAAAATTGAGTGGGGTTCTCAAATTCGAAATTATGTCTTACATCCATATAAAATGGTTAAAGATTTACGCACAGGTCTTGAAACCTCAAATACTCAAGGTGTTTTAGATGGTGATTTAAATCCATTTATGAAAGAATACCTAATGCGTAATTAATTAACACTATTTGCAATAGCTACTAGTGTAATAGCTACTAGAATTTTGAAAAGAAATCATTTCCTTTATCATCGACTAAAATGAATGCTGGAAAATTTTTGACTTCTATTTTCCAAATGGCTTCCATGCCTAATTCTGGATATTCTAGGCATTCTACAGATGTAATATTATCCTTAGCTAGGATAGCAGCTGGGCCACCTATACTTCCTAAGTAGAACCCTCCATGTTTCTTACATGCATCAGTGACTTGCTGACTTCTGTTTCCTTTAGCTATCATAATCATAGATCCACCAGCTTCCTGAAATGGTTCTACATAAGGATCCATGCGATTTGCTGTAGTCGGGCCAAATGAGCCTGAAGGCATTCCTTTAGGAGTTTTAGCTGGCCCTGCATAATAGATAGGATGATCTTTTATATATTCAGGAAGACCTTCTCCATTATCTAAACGCTCTTTAAGTTTAGCATGTGCGATATCACGACCTACTATAATAGTACCATCTAATAATAGAAATGTAGAAACTGGATGCTTAGAAAGGTCGTTTAATACTTCTTTCATAGGACGATTCAAATTAATATGAACGCCTTCATTGTTTGCTCCGTTTCTAAGTTCTTTAGGTACTAAGCGAATAGGATTTGAATCTAGAGTTTCTAACCAAACACCTTCTTTATTTATTTTACCTTTTATGTTTCTATCTGCTGAACAAGATACCCCCATACCTACTGGGCAAGATGCGCCGTGACGTGGAAGTCTTATTACTCTTATATCATGTGCTAGATATTTACCACCAAACTGAGCACCCATTCCTATCTTATTAGCAGCTTTTAAAAGTTTATCTTCTAGTTCTGTATCTCTAAAAGCGCGGCCTAGTTCATTTCCAGTAGTAGGTATTTGGTCATAATATTTAGCAGAAGCTAATTTTACTGTAGTTAGATTCATTTCAGCTGAAGTACCTCCGATTACAAATGCAATATGATAAGGAGGACAGGCTGCAGTACCTAAAGTTTTCATTTTTTCTACCAAAAACTTTTCTAATTTATTAGGGGTTAATAAAGCTCGTGTTTCTTGATAAAGATATGTTTTATTAGCTGATCCACCACCTTTGGCTATGAATAAGAATTTGTATTCACCATCATTACTAGCATGAAGAGTTACTTGTGCAGGAATATTATTACCTGAGTTTTTTTCTTTATACATAGTAAGTGGAATAGTCTGAGAATATCTTAGATTATCTGTAGTGTAAGTATCGTAAACACCATGCTGAAGATATTTTTCATCATTGACGCCAGTCCAAACTTTTTGCCCTTTTTCTCCTACGATTATAGCTGTTCCTGTATCTTGACAGAAAGGTAAAACTTGTTTAGATGCTACGTCCGCATTTAGTAACATAGTTAATGCTACAGCTTTGTCATTTTTACTAGCTTCTGGGTCATATAATATTTTAGCGACCATCTCGTTATGTTCTGGGCGTAACATAAAAGCCACGTCATGAAAAGCTTGACGAGAAATTAATCTAAGAGTTTCAGGTGAAACTTTTAGAATTTCTTGGTCTCCGAATTTTACTACAGAAACACCCTTTTTACTTATTAAATGATAATTTGTATTGTCTCTGGATATTTGAAAAAGATCTTGATATTTGAATTCCATATTATAGTTGATTGTTTTTTATATTTGGCATATTGCAAAAATCATACCTAGGCCATTGTTTAACTTCTCCTTAAATAGATCAAAATATATTACGACTTTTTACTAAGATAGAGTATTCTATATTCATATTTTTCTTAGTTTTGTTTTAATTATATAAATAAATTATACGAATTATGGAAAAGGAATATGCTTATTTCGCTGGTGGATGTTTCTGGGGTATGGAATATCTTATGAGTAAACAAGAAGGGGTTCTAAATGTAGAGAGTGGTTTTATGGGTGGTACTGTTCGTAATCCGTCTTATAATCAAGTAAGGACAGGTAGAACTGGTCATGCTGAAACAGTGAAAATTACTTTTGATCCTTTAATAGTTCCATATGAAACCTTGGCTAAATTATTTTTTGAAATTCATGATCCTGAGCAAGTAAATTCTCAAGGACCAGATGTAGGGTTACAGTATCGTTCTGTAGCTTTTTATGTTAATGTAGAGCAAAAAAATATTATCGTTAAGCTAATAAATATCTTGAAAGATAAAGGCTATAATATTGTTACAGAAGTAATTTTAGCATCTGAATTTTATAAAGCAGAGAATTATCATCAGCATTATTATGAACTTCATGATAAAGATGAGCTTTGTCATTTTTATACGAAAAGATTCTAAACGAAGTATTTTGGTTTAGAATACCCTAATGAATTACAGGTGTTTATTATATCTTGTACATGAATGATGTAATCTTGCTCTAAGAAACTTTTAGAATGACTAGGGCAAAATTTAACGCATGCATTACATTTGATACATGGACCAATAATTTTTCTAGGATTCTTGGGATTAATAGCTCCAGTAGGACATATCCTTGCACAAATACCACAATCAGTACAAGTTTCTGATGTTTCTGGTTTTATTTTTATAAAATTAAGTTTTTTTCCATTTCTAGGATTTTTAGGTACGAAATATTTCCTTTCTGTTTCAGATTTACCTGGAATATCAAGAGGCATTATATCTTCTATATTCGCAGTGTTTTTAATCTTTTCTAAAATAGTATTACTGAATGTAGAACAAATTTGCATGTCTTGTAAATCTGGCCTTCCAGTAGCTATTTCAGATGAAAAAGAATGTTCTGCTACGAAAGCTCCAGCTGCTATACAATGAAAGCCGTCATTTTCCATAATATCACGATGCTCGTAAAGAGCATCTCCGAAAGATCTGTTACCAAATACTACTATTGGAACACAGATAGCTCCATTTCCTTCTAAATTTTTAAGATAAGGAACTAATAAATTCGGTACTCTTCCGGCATAAACAGGAACACCTATAATGACTAATTCTCTTGCTTTAAATTTTAAAGAATCTTTTCTGTCTTTAGGAGTAGTAATAGATATTTCATCCCGTTCTATGCCTAACCTGTCGGCAATGTGAACTGAAATTTCATTTACTATTTTTTTGGTAGTTCTAGTGGGACTAAAATATACGGTGGAAATATGATCAATTTTCATTGATTTAAATATAGAATTCTGGTTTTGAATATCCAGGAGCGTTACAATATTTAATAATATCTTTTATATGTGCATTATATTCAGGATCTGCGAAACTTTTAGAGTGACTAGGACAGTATCTAATACATGCGTAACAATGAATACAATCTCCTATAATATCTTTTGGATTCTTAGGATTAATAGCTCCAGTCGGACATATATTAATACAGTAACCACAATAACTACATAAGTCGTCCGTTACTGGAACGACTTTCTTTTTAGCTGCTGCTTTAGGAGTATCTTTAGCTGCCTCTGCTGCTTTAGCATCATCTTCTTGGATTTCTTTATACGATTTTCCAGGAGTAGTAAAAGGTTTGAAATCTTTTATGCTATCTGTTTTTTCTATCTTATCTATAATAGCTTTACTGAATTTAGCGCAAAACTGTACATCATCCATATCAGGTCTTCCTGTAGCTATTTCAGATGAAAAAGAATGTTCTGCTACAAATGATCCGGCTGCTATACAATTTAATCCCATTTTTTTCATTATTCCACAATGTTCTGAAAGGGCATCTCCTACAGATCTATTACCATATACGCATACTGGAACACATAAAGCTCCGTTGCCTTCTATGGTATTTAAATAATCAATTAGTAAACTAGGAATTCTTCCTCCATAAACAGGCAAGCCAAAAACGACTAATTCACCTTTTTTAAAAACTAAAGGTTTTTTTCTGTCTTTAGGAGTAGAAATAGAAATTTGATCTCGGCTCACATTAAAATTAACCGCTATTAATCCAGAAATCTTATTTACAATTTTTCTGGTAGTCATAGTCGGGCTGAAATATACTGTTGAAATATGATTAATCTGCATGATATTTAATTTTATTGTTTAGTAACAAATGTTATTATTTAAGTTAGTTATTTTCTATAATATTTCAAAAAATATTTTAAATATATTATTTCCAAAGTTTCTGTGGATAGATGCCTTTATCTATAAGAGTTTGTATTTTAGCGACTACGTCAGGTCTATCTTCTTTATATGTTACTCCAAACCATTTAGCATCTGAACTAAGTACTTTCATAGTGGCTTTACCTTTTTTAATTAAAGAGTTTACCACTAGAGGTATGAAGTATTCAGATTTAAGGTCCTTTATGTTTTCTTTATCAGTTAGAAATACTTTAAATAATTTAGTCGATTCTTCGAAGTAATCAGGCGTGAACCCAAAGAAGTTCATAGAGACAGGAGCGTTTTCTGAAATCTCATGAAGACTATTAGCATTTTCATGTACTATTTTATTATTTTCTCTTCTTACTTTAAGACGTTCAGTCAGAGAAACTAAATTACCTTTTTCATCTACTACACATTCACCTCTAGAAACTGTTCCGAAATCAGAAAGAGTATTTTTAAGATCATATCCCACCATAGAATATTTTCCTTTCTGGCCATCTACACTTTTAAGATAATCAGCTAATACTTTATAAGCTGCATTGCCATAAAAGTCATCTGAATTAATAACAGCAAATGGTTCGTGAACTACAGGTGCAGCCATCATTACAGCATGATTTGTCCCCCATGGTTTTTCACGACCTTCAGGTATAGAAAATCCTTCAGGTATATTTTCAAGTTCTTGGAATACGAATTCTACCTTTATTTTTCCTCCAAATCTTTCTTTAGTGAATACTTCTTTGAATTCTTTTTCGAAAAGATGTCTTATTACAAATACTACTTTTCCAAATCCAGCTTGTATAGCATCATATATAGAATAATCGATTATAGCTTCATGGTTAGGACCGACTCCGTCCATTTGTTTAAGTGAGCCGTATCTAGAGCCCATTCCAGCTGCTAGTACTACTAATGTTGGTTTCATTCTTAATTGGTTAATTTTTAACTAAACAAAGGTAACTAATTTGCTATAAATAATGAAAAGTGATTTTAGTAAAGAGGGAGCTATTTGAAATTAATCATGATATAAAAGAACCGACTCTTAATGGAGTCGGTTCTTTTATATTAAATAAAATTCAGTTTCTTGAATTATTATTTTTTAAATTCTTCTAGAGTGTGAATAGCCAGACCAGAACGAAGTTTTGGTTCGAACCAAGTAGTCTTAGGAGGCATAATGTTGCCTGTGTCGGCAATATTAATAAGCTGAGCCATTGATACAGGATAAAGTGCAAATGCTGCTTTCATTTCACCTGAGTCTACTCTACGTTTTAATTCACCTAATCCACGAATACCACCTACGAAGTCTATTCTGTCAGAAGTTCTTAAATCTTTGATATTTAATAGTTTATCAAAAATTTTATTAGAACAAACAGTTACATCTAATACTCCGATAGGATCGTTATCGTCATAAGATCCTTTTTTAGCAGTAAGAGAATACCAATTACCACCAATATACATTGAAAAGTTATGAAGTCCAGAAGGATGATAAATTTCAGTCCCCATTTTTTTAACTTCGAAATCTTCTTTTAATGCATTGGTGAATTCATCTTCTGATTTGCCATTAAGGTCTTTAATTACACGATTATAGTCGATAATTTTAAGTTCGCTTTCTGGAAAAACTACTGTCATGAAATAATTATATTCTTCATTACCAGTATGATGAGGATTATTCTTTTTCTTTTCTTGTCCTACCAGAGCAGCAGCTGCTGATCTGTGGTGTCCGTCAGCGATATAGAAAGCATCTACACCGGAGAATAATTCTGTAATACGAGCGATATCTTTATCATCATCTATAATCCAAAAAGTATGACCAAACTTATCGTCAGGAGCAATGAAATCATATTCAGGTTTTTTAGCTGTATATTTAGCTACTATCTTATTGATTTCAGTATTGTCTCTATAAGCGAAGAATACAGGTTCGATGTTAGCATTTTGATTTCTAACATGTTTCATTCTATCTTCTTCTTTATCTTTACGAGTAAGTTCGTGTTTTTTAATTTTACCAGTTAGATAATCGTTAGAATTAGCACAAAGAACTATACCATTTTGTGTACGGCCATCCATTGTTTGAGCATAAACATAATAGCATTCTTTTTTATCTTGAATTAACCATTTATTTTTTTGCCACAATTTGAAATTCTCTACAGCTTTATCGTAAACTTTCTGAGAATGTTCTTCTGCTATAGGCGTAAAATCTATTTCTGGTTTAATTATATGAAGAAGTGATTTTTCCCCTGCTTCAGTCTTAGCTTCTTCTGAGTTAAGAACATCATAAGGACGAGATGCGACTTCTTCTACTATTGCTTTAGGCGGTCTAATAGCTGCGAAAGGTTTTACTTTTACCATATTTATCTTAAAAGATTAATGATTATTTATTTACTTGAAACTTAGTAGTGCCGTTTGCGAAAAATCCACAAATTTGATTGGCGGCAGCTAAACCAGCATTTACATTAGCTTCTTTAGTCTGAGCACCCATTTTTTTAGGAGTACCGAAAACTCTATCACCAAATTTCTCTCTCATTTCACCCATCTTATCTGCTGCAATATCTGTGATGTATTTAAGATCTTCTCTTTCAGTTAGAGCTTTTATAATACCATTTTCGTCGATTACTTCTTTACGGGCTGTATTTACTAAGCAACCACCTTTAGGCATTTTAGAAACTAAATCATAACCGATAGAACCTTTTGTTTCTTTAGTCGCAGGGATATGAAGTGATACGAAGTTAGAATGTGAATATAATTCTTCAAGATTCTTAGCTACGATAACGCCTTCTTTTTCCATTGCTTCTGCTGGAACAAATGGGTCAAAAGCCATAATTTTCATGCCGAAACCGTTTTTAGCTATACCAGCTACTAAACGACCTACATGACCGTAAGCCTGAATACCTAAAGTTTTACCTTTAAGTTCGCTACCTGCCTTAGGGTTGAATTGGTTACGAGACATAAAGACCATGAAACTGCAAGCAAGTTCAGCTACTGCGTTAGAGTTCTGACCAGGAGTATTCATAGCGATGATACCTCTTTTAGTACAAGCTTCTAAGTCTAAGTTATCATAACCTGCACCTGCGCGAACTACTATTTTAAGGTTTTTAGCATGATCTATAACTTCTTTGGTGATTTTGTCAGAACGAACAATCATAGCGTCAGCATCAGCTACAGCTTTATATAATTCGTCTACATTTTCATATTTTTCTAAAAGGCTGAAAGTATTTCCAGCTTTTTCTACTATTTTTTTAATACCGTCTACAGCTTCCTTAGCGAAAGGTTTTACTGTGGCCACTAATATTTTCATTATTTCTACTTTTAATTGATTTAGGAAAAATTATTTATGAGATTTCTCAAAATCTTGCATGCATTTGATAAGAGCATTTACATCTTTCATATCACATGCATTATAAATAGAAGCACGGAAACCACCTACAGAACGGTGACCTTTAATCCCTACGATATTTTTTTCAATAGTATATTTCATAAATTCGTCTTTAAGATCTTCTTTACCTTCAGACATTACGAAGCATACATTCATACGAGAACGATCTTCTTTAGCAGCTGTACCTACGAATAAAGAGTTTCTGTCGATTTCATTATAAAGAGCTTCAGATTTTTCTGTATCTCTTTTGTACATAGCTTCTACGCCTCCTTGTTCTTTAACCCATTTAAGAGTTTTATTCATCATATAAATAGAAAATACTGGAGGAGTATTGAACATAGATTCTTTATTGATATGTGTTTCGTAGTTAATCATAGTAGGAAGGTAACGAGATACTTTTCCTAAGATATCTTTACGGATAATAGCGAAAACTACACCGGCAGGACCTACATTTTTCTGAGCACCACCATAAATCATGGCATATTTGCTAACATCTACTGGACGAGACATAATATCTGATGACATATCAGCTACTAGATTACAAGGACAATCCATATCTTCTTTGATTTCTGTACCGTAAATAGTATTGTTAGTAGTAATATGGAAATAATCTAAGTCAGTAGGGATAGTATATCCTTTAGGGATATATCCAAAGTTTTTATCTTCTGATGAAGCAATAGTTTCTGCATTACCTAAACCTTTAGCTTCTTTAAGAGCTTTTTTAGCCCAAGAACCTGTTACTAAGTAACCTGCTTTATGTTCTAATAGGTTCATAGCCACATAATAAAACTGTAGTGAAGCACCACCACCTAAGAATAAAATTTCATAGTTTTCAGGGATATTTAAAAGGTCTCTCCATAATTGACGAGTTTCTTCCATGGTTTCTTCCCATTGTGGAGCTCTATGAGAGATTTCGAGAACTGACATTCCAGTTCCTTTAAAATCTTTTATACCTTCTATGGCTTCGTCCATAGCTTTTCTAGGTAATTTGCATGGACCTGCATTAAAAATATGTACTTTTTTCATTATATAACGTGTTTTATATTAGTAAATTAAATGTATTTATCTACATTTTAAATGTATTCGAATTCTATGCCAAATATATAAAATAATTATCAAATTTCAGTGATTTTCTCACAATACCTACAAACTAGTCCTATTTTGTTATTCTTACGAGTCGTAGTAAACTGAGTTTCAATATTTTGATGATTTGTAACGCATGCAGGATTCATGCATTTTACTATCCCAGTTACTTTTTCTGGAAGGGAAATAATCTTTTTTTCTGCTACCTTAAAATCATGAATGATATTTACGCTGGCATTAGGTGCGATAAGAGATATCATATTTATCTCATTATCACAGAAAAATCTATTAGCTATTTTTATTATTCCCTTGTTAACCATGGATTTACTATCTAGATTTATACCGAAGGTAATAGCGTCTGAAGATTCATTTAGTTTTAAAATATCGATTACTCTAAATAATTGATTAGATGGAATATGATCTAGTACAGTACCATTTTGAATAGCACTTACTTTTAGTTCTTTGGAATCATCTATTTTTGTCATTGTATTTTCTTTTTAATTTAGTTTACTATCTTTTTCCTAATAGATAAGAAATAATAGCCATTCTAACATATACACCGTTTTCTGCTTGTTTAAAGTAATATGCATAAGGTGTGTCATCTACATCTTCTTTTATTTCGTTAACTCTAGGAAGAGGATGAAGAATTTTCATATTGTTTTTTACATTATTTAACATAGATGCTTCTAGACAATATATATTTTTCACTTTTTCATATTCAATAGGATCAGTGAATCTTTCTTTCTGAATTCTTGTCATGTACAATATGTCAGTGTTATTAAGATGTTTCAATAAATTTTTACTTTCTTGGTATGGGATATTTTTCTTATCCAGAAACATTTTATATTCTTTTGGTAATTTCAGTTCTTCAGGAGAAGTGAAAGTGAAACGAGGTGAAAAGTTAGACATGGCTTGTAATAAAGAATGTACTGTACGGCCATATTTTAAATCTCCTACTATATTTATATGTATGTTATCTAGACTTCCTTGAGTTTGTAGTATAGAATACATATCTAAAAGAGTTTGGGTAGGATGCTGATTAGCTCCATCACCTGCGTTAATTACTGGAACACTAGATTGTTCAGAAGCATATCTAGCACTTCCTTCTAATGGATTTCTTATTACTATAAGATCAGCATAATTTGAAATCATTTTGATAGTGTCTTTTAAGCTTTCTCCTTTCTGTACACTAGTATGGGATTCATCTGGGAAACCTACCACTCTAGCACCTAGTCTGTTACTTGCAGTTTCGAAACTTAATCTAGTTCTAGTAGAAGGTTCGAAGAATATACAAGCTATAACCTTATCACTAAGAATAGGCTGAGATTTGTCCTTTTCGAAGTCCTTAGCTACTTCCATGATGTGAAGTATTTCATCTTTTGTGAAATCTTGGATGGATATTAAACTTTTAGGCATTTTTGTATTTTTATAATTTTAGCGTAATTATGTAATTTCAGTTTAGTTTTTCTATAAAATATTTCAGAACTTCTATTTCTATTATT
Organism: Bacteroidales bacterium; assembly: GCA_041672845.1. GTDB lineage: Bacteria > Bacteroidota > Bacteroidia > Bacteroidales > UBA932 > JBAYDV01. The sequence continues at coordinate 77,373 of JBAYYV010000006.1, read as the reverse complement.
TTAGAATTTCTATTTCTATTATTTCAGAATTTCTATTTCTATTATTTCAGAACTTCTATTTAAGTATCTTATTTTGTTTTATTTAATTATTTCTGTGGATTTTACTATTTCTTCTTTAAATTTTTCCAGATCTTTTAGTCTTACTTTTACTAACATACGACAGTCCTCTTCGAATGTTTGTTCTTCTGGGGTTAGATTAAAGTCTGAGATAGTGTGCATCACGATGGAGGTGTTATCATAGCTATATTTTATTCGCACATCTTCCTTTATAATTTTTTCTATGATTTCTGCATTTTCCAAAGCATTGGCGGCAGCCGACTTATAAGCGCGTGTCAGTCCTGGAACTCCTAGTTTAGTTCCTCCGAAATATCTAACGACCACGATTAGTATGTCACTTAGTTCGTTTGAAAGTATTTGTCCATAGATAGGTTTCCCACCAGTAAAGGAAGGTTCGCCGTCATCGTTCATTCTATATCTATCTCCTTTTATTCCAAGACGAAAGGCAAAACAATGATGTCGTGCATCGAAATGTGTCTTTCTTAATTCGTCTCTGTGTGTTTTGATTTGATCTTCAGATTCTACAGGGAATACAAAAGCTAGGAACTTACTTCCTTTTTCCTTATAAAGACCCTCAGAAGGGGCGGAAATGCTTTTGTATGAATCTTCAATCATTGCTGAATAATTTCTCAAAGATAGTTAATATTTCTATATCCTTAAAAAGAAATTTTATGCCACTTATAAAGGAATCCTATGTTAATGAAAAATTAATATTGTTCTAATGAAAAGGAAATATTGTGTTAATGAAAAATAATTCTAACAATAATGCTGAATAATGTTATTTTTGTGTAATGATGCTCGAAAAATTCATAGCCTTAGGCAAAAATTTAAAAATGCTTCTTGAAAAAGATGCTAGTGATTCTATATCGGATAAAACTGTCGATTCTACCGCAAATATAATAGTAGATTCGGTATCCTATATGACTGCAGGTCTAGCCGCACATTTTGAATCTCTAAATCTTCTTTTACATAACGCTATGGTTAATACATATGCACATAATCCATATTTTACTCTTGCGATGCAAAAGCGTGCTATGTTAGCCATCGTAGATAATTATCTAGATGAAAATAAGTTACGTGCTTGGGTTAAAAAAGAGGGGATAGATCAGAATAAACTATACAGAAATGTTTGTCTGCCAAAAATCGGTATTGTGATGGCTGGCAATATTCCTTTAGTGGGATTCCATGATTTCCTTTGTGTTTTGATAAGTGGAGGTAAAGCTGTAGTAAAACTTTCTTCTAAAGATTCTTATTTATTGCCAGTACTAGTAGATATAATGTTTAATAGTTCAATAAATGAAAATTATTCTTCATCTACTAATCTTCACATTAATAATGAGTCAGTAAATATTAATAATAATGAGTTAGCGAATATTGATTTAAAAGAAATTTCTAAATATGTATCATTTGTTGCTGCAGAAGAATTTGAACAACAGAAGCTTGATGGACTATTAATGATGGGTGGCAATGTAGCTGCGTCACATTTCGAAAAGATTTTTCCATGTATCCCAAAACTTATTCGACATAATCGTTTTTCATGTGCTATGATTTCAGGAAATGAGACTACTTCTGAACTAAGAACTATAGCAGATGACATTACTGCATATTATGGAATGGGCTGTCGAAGTATTTCATATTTGTTCGTACCTAATAATTATGACTTCACTTCATTAGTAGATGCTATTAAATATATAATCAGGCGTGGAACAGTTTTGAATTCCGATTTTGAAACGAAATTTATTCATAGAATTTTTTTGAAAAATTCAGCTGTGGTTAAAATGCAAGGCGAACATATAATATTAGCTCAGAATTTCTTTTTTATCGAAACTAAAAATCAAGAATTGGTTCCTTTATCTATAGGATTCAGATATTATGAATCAGAAGCAGAAGTGGAAACGTTTATTTCTGAAAATACTGAAAATATTCAATGTTTCTATCGAAAATTAGGTGAAGCTCAGTCACCAAGTCTAACGGATTATCCCGATGGTGTAAATATTATAGATTATCTCCGTGATTTAGTATAAGTTTCTTGATATTTTCATTTCATTTCGCTAGTCTAAATAACGTGCTAATTCTGGATAGTCTGATAATCAGCAGCTTATAAAATGGAGCGTACTTTACTGTATGATTATAGGGTCATTTTACTAGTCTAAATAACGTGCTAATTTTGGATGGTCTGATAATCAGCAGCTTATAAAATGGAGCGTACTTTACTGTATGATTATAGGGTCATTTTACTAGTCTAAATAACGTGCTAATTCTGGATAGCCTGATAATCAGCAGTTTATAAAATGGAACGTACTTTACTCTTAAACAGATGCACTTTACTGTTAAGTGGATGTACTTAATTATTATATCAATATTTTATTATAGATCTTTTATTTTTTATTAGAGAGCATTTACTGATTTATAGAGTATAATTAGTTATAGTCAAGTAGCTTTATTATCTAGACCCAAGTAGCTTTATTCATTATTATTAATTTTTGATAGTTCGGATTAACTTTTTTAAGTAAATAGATTACTTTTAGAAAAATTAATATACTTTTGTGACTCAATAATATTTGATGATTCATTTATTCCCATCTATAATTCGTTTATGAATGTAGACTGTTTATGAATGTAGATGATTCTTTAATAATATGTTGAGCATATAAATAACTAATATGAAAAATTATTCCAAACTAATAGTATTGGCGTTAGCCTTTATTTTTCCCACTTCTGTTTTTGCTCAAACATCTGAAGTCCAATTACCTAATAGTAAGCCTTCTAAGGTTTCTGAATTTGGAGAACTTAATCTTTTAAATCAAGAGAATGCTCGTGATAATGATGTTAATGTTTTAGAATTTACTAAAGCGGTGAAATTGAATGCTGCGATTTTAGTGGGGATTATTAATCCTTCTATAGAGCTTAAAGTGTCTGATAAATGGACAGTTAACTTTGATATGCTTGGTTGTTTTAAACCTCACGGGTTTTGTAAAAATGACAAACCTATTACGATAGCTGCTACTTGGTTGGAGGCTCGATGGTATCCTAAAGAAGCTTTTCATGGTTTCTTCGCAGGAGCTAATATAGGTTGGTCCGTTTATAGAATGACTAAAGGGTTATCACTTATTCATTGGGGTGATTACTCTGAACAATATCAATTAGGTTCGAATGTAATGATAGGTGCTACTATCGGTTATCAATATGCTATTAATAATCATTGGGGAGTAGAAGCTTCTTGGGGTGGTGGATGGCAACGTTCTGCTTATGAAGGACATAGTCGTTCTGATGGGTCTATGTATGTGGGTTGGAATCATTCTGGAGAGTGGCTTCCTGCTTACAAAGCAGCATTGAATATTGTCTTTAAGTGGTAAAAGCTAGTCGTAAAATTAGAGCTGGTCGCTCAATGTTTAATTTCCTAAGACTTTGTGAATTTTCTTTAAAACGATATCAGGAGTAATAGAAGTCATACATTTGAAATCTCCACGTTTACATTCTTTTTTCCCATAACAAGAACATGGACGGCAAATTAAATTTGTCTGAATGATATTTTCGGGGTCTTGGCGCCAGCCATAAAATCCCGCATTTGGATGAGTGGAGCCCCAAATAGAAACGACAGGGGTGTTTACGCAAGAAGCTAAGTGCATATTTCCTGAATCCATGCTTATCATCAGATCCAGTTTGCTTATATAATCTAACTCTTTACCTAAATCGAATTTGCCAGCTAAAGATTCTACATTAGAAAATTTCTTTTCCCATTTCTCTAACATTGGTTTATCATTACGGCCTCCGAATAAATATATTTTGTATTTATCTTCAGGTAGATTTTTAATAACTTCTTCCATTCTGTCTATAGGCCAAACTTTCCCAGTATGAGCTGCAAATGGAGAAATTCCTATTTTAAAAATATGATTTGGTTCTAATTTAGAATAATCTTTCTTAATATATGGGGTATCTTTTATTTCAGGATTTTTTAGACCTAACTTTAGAAAGACTTTTTCGTAATTTCTTAAACTAGGAGGTATAATAGGTTTGTAATCTGTGCCTTTAGTAAGTATTTTTCTTAATTTTCTATCTTTATGTAAATGTTTGCAATTCACATGTTTAAATTGCATATAGTTACGAATAATTTTAGTTCTGATAACATCATGAATATCAGCTATATCAGTAGGATGTAATTTATAAAGTTCTTTGGCGAATTTTAAGACATATTTTAAATTATTATGGTCTTTGGAAAAATTAGCAGGGTAAAAATTAATATTTTTGACATCAGTAAAGAGAGGTTCTAAGAAATCTGTAGAACACATAGTAAAATCAACGTCAGGATTTGCCAGAGCGTATGCTTTTAAAAGGATGGAAGCTATCGCTACATCTCCTATGGCGGAGAATCTAATAACGATTATATGTCTTTTAGCCATTTATTTCTTATTCTGTTTGTATAATATGGGATTTAGTGAGGGATCATTATACATTTTAGCTTGCTGATAAGTCTTCATATAAACCTTACCATTTCCGATATCGTTTATTAATTGGTTTATAGATAATGAAAGATCTTTCTTCTGCTCTAGCATAATATCTAGTTTTGATTTGCAAAAGCTGTACCGTTCTGTTCCTTTAGTTCTTTCAGCTTCGATATTCCAATGATATACTTTTAAATATAGTATAGAAAGTCTATCTATAGCCCATGCAGGACTTTCAGTATTTAGTCTAGCATCAGGACTTATTTTAACATCAGCATATAAATCTTTGAAGTATTCATCGATTTCTTCTACCATATCAGTTCTTACCTGATTTGATTTATCTATAGTCCTTTTTATAGCAAGAGCTTCTAATGGCTTAATATCTGGATCACGAATTATATCCTCTAGATGCCATTGTACAGTATCAATCCAAGATTTTTTGTAAAGTCTGTTCTCTATGGTATTTTTTTTGTAGGGGTTATTTATAAGAGTATCTATATTGTCATTAATATGATAAGTTTCGATACATTTAGTGAAAACAGTTTCGCAGATGTTATAAATGTTCATATTTGTATAATATTTTAAATATATTAAGGGGTCAAATATACGTAGATAATTGATTATTTCAAATTTGGAATTACATTTGTAAAATAGAAATTTACTTTTGCATTATGATAAAAATATTTAAAGCCTCACTTTTAAAAAGTAAAACATTCATGCGTCAGTATGAAATAGATTCGGATATTACATTATTCGACTTACATACTTTTTTGCAGAATGATTTAGCTTTTTCTCCAGATCAGATGGCTATCTTTAAAGGTCTAGACGATCATGGAAAACCAGTGAGCACTTATGGATTATTTGATATGGGTAACGGCTCGATGGATTCAGTTAGTATCGATGATTTAATCCTAAAAAGCGAAAATGATTTCCGATATATATTTGATTTAAAACATAATACATTTTTAGAATTTAAGTTTATTAAAGATACTGATTTTAAATCTAGAACTTCATATCCAAGGCTAATAGCTGAAAAAGGGATTAATCCGAATCAGTTCTCTGGTAAATATGAAGATGTAGCAGAGATTTTATTTGATAGCGATACAGAAGCCATCGATGAAACAGAAATCGATAAGGATTATATAAAGGAATCTGGATCAGAAGAAATGTAAGTCTGGCGACAATTGAAATAAATTTTCATAAAAGAAATCTTCAATAAATGGATAAGGAATTAATAATAATAATGGGGCCTACAGCGGTGGGAAAGACTGATTATAGTATAGAACTAGCAGAAAAATTAGATTCCCCTATTATTAGCTGTGATTCTCGCCAGATTTATAAGGAGATGAGTATTGGTACTGCTGTACCTTCTGAAGAACAGTTAGTTAGAGTTAAACATTATTTTATCCATTCTCATTCTATTCATGATTATTATACTGCAGGAAAATATGAACTTGAATGTATTGAACTTCTAAAAAAATTATTCGTAAATCATGACAAACTAGTTATGTGTGGAGGTTCTGCTATGTATATAAATGCTTTATGTTATGGATTGGATGATTTTCCAGAAGCAGATCCCGAACTCCGTGCTAAGCTTATGAAACGTTTAGAAGACGAAGGTCTTGAAAAATTAACTAATCAGCTAAAAGAAATAGACCCTATCAGTTATGAAGCTGTGGATTTAGCTAACTGGCGTAGAGTAGTGCGAGCTTTAGAAGTTTATTATCAAACCGGCGAACTTTTCTCAGACCGTAAAACTAAACCAAATAAGAAAAGAGATTTTGATATTAAGCGTCTATGTTTAACTCGACCACGTTCCGAACTTTACGATCGTATAAATATTAGAGTCGATATGATGATAGAATCAGGATTATTTAAAGAAGCTTCGGCTTTATATAAATTCAGAAATTTAACTGCTTTAAATACTGTGGGATATAAAGAATTATTTGAATATATGGATGGTGATATTTCTTTAGATCGTGCTATTGAGTTAATCAAACGAAATTCTAGAAGATATGCTAAAAAACAAATGACTTGGTGGCGTCTAGACCAGCAAATCATTATAAGTTAATATGTCCGTTAGGCTTAATTAGCTACTTCTGACATAAATTTAATGCGGACTAATCTTACTTCTTCTTCTGTGTAGTCAGAACCCAATTCTTCTAGGGCATCTTGAATACTGTCAGTTTCGGCTTCTTCCTTAAAGTAACTATAGATATCATCTATTTTATCATCGTCGATATTTTGATCTAAGTAATAATCTATATTCAATTTAGTACCTGAATCTATAATAGTTTCGATTTCTTTAATAAGATTTATCATATCCATATTTTTATTCTTGGCTATATCATCTAAAGGAATTTTTCTATCGATATTAGTTATGATGTAAACTTTCTTAGCAGATTTATCTACGATAGATTTTACTATGAAGTCATCAGGTCTTTCAATGTCATTATCTTGGACATATTGGGTGATAACTTTAAGAAATTCTTTACCATATTTTTTAGCTTTTCCTTTACCGATGCCTTGGCATTTGGCTAATTCATCTAAAGTAATAGGGTATTGGATAGACATATCTTCCAGAGAAACATCATTAAAAATTACAAATGGAGGTAAATCTATTTTCTTAGATATATCTTTTCTTAAGTCTTTGAGAATCTTAAATAAAATATCATCGTCAGCATTTTGAGAAACACGATGAGTATTTATTGTGATATCTTCTTCTTCAGATTCTTCTTCATTAGAGAATTTTCTATCTTCTGATAACATTATAGTATAAGGTTTTTTATAAAATTCATTTCCTTTATCTGTTACTGAAATAAGTCCATATAATTCTATATCTTTATCTAAGAAATGTAGAACCATTCCTTGTCTTATAACTGTTCTCCAGAATCTTTCCCCTTTTTCTTTTCCTATACCGAAAAGTTTGTGGTTGTTATGATTATATGATTTAATAATAGAATTAGATACACCAGCTAAAATTTGTGATAAGTGATCCATCTTAAATTTTTCATTCATAGAATTGATTAATTCTATAGCTATGCACATTTCATGACTGCCATCAAATTGAGCTTTTGGATGTAAACAATTATCACAGCTGTGGCAGTTATCTTCATTATAGTCTTCGCCGAAATAATTAAGAAGAATTTTTCTTCTACACCTATTAGTCTCAGCATAAGAAACTGTTTCAAGAAGTAATTGTTTTCCTATTTCTTGTTCAGCAATAGGTTTTCCTTGCATGAATTTTTCTAGTTTCTGAATATCCTTGTAGCTATAAAAAGCTATACATTTTCCTTCTTTTCCGTCTCTACCAGCACGACCTGTTTCTTGATAATATCCTTCAAGACTCTTCGGCATATCATAATGGATAACGAATCTTACATCAGGTTTGTCGATTCCCATTCCAAAAGCTATGGTAGCTACTATTACATCTACATCTTCCATTAAGAAAGCATCTTGATTTTTAGCTCTAGTAGTAGTATCCATACCTGCATGATAAGGTAAAGCTTTAATACCATTAATAACAAGTAATTCTGCTACAGCTTCTACTTTTTTTCTACTTAAACAATAAATAATTCCTGATTTACCTGAATTCTCTTTTATGAATTTTATTATGTCTTTCTTTACATTATGTTTATCTCTAATTTCATAATATAAATTAGGTCTATTGAATGATGCTTTAAATACTTTAGCATCCATCATATCTAAGTTCTTCTGAATATCAGTTTGAACTTTAGGTGTAGCAGTAGCAGTAAGAGCTATAATAGGAGCCCTTCCTATTCTATGTGATATTTCATTAATGTGTCTATATTCTGGTCTAAAATCATGGCCCCATTCTGATATGCAATGAGCTTCATCTATAGCATAAAAAGAAATATTTATATGTTTTAAGAATTCTATATTCTCTTCTTTAGTAAGTGATTCAGGTGCTACATAAAGAAGTTTAGTTACTCCAGAACGCAAATCATTTTTAACTTCGGTTATTTGAGCTTTGGTTAAAGAAGAATTAAGGAAATGAGCTATACCATTACTATTAGTTACAAAACATCTGATAGCGTCTACCTGATTTTTCATTAAAGCTATTAAAGGGGATATTATTATAGCTGTTCCATCCATCATTAAAGCCGGAAGTTGATAACACATAGATTTACCACCACCTGTTGGCATAAGAACAAATGAATCATTTCCTTGGAGCAAGTTCATTATTATCTTTTCTTGTTCACCTTTAAAAGAATTAAATCCAAAGAATTCTTTTAATTTACTTTGCAAAATTGCTGAATTTATCTCCATATTTCGTTACCTTTGTGAGTCGAAGTTAACTAATAGTTTAGTATCTGCAAAATTATATGAAAAATAATAAATCAGAGATACTTGAATTTGCTATTCAAGTAATTGAAAAGGAAAAACAAGCACTTGAGCAACTCTCAGTAAGTATTAATGACTCTTTTTATGACGTGGTAAACATAATCCATAATGGAAAAGGAAGACTTATTGTTTCTGGAATCGGGAAAAGTGCCAATATTGCCCAAAAATTTTGCGCCACTCTAAATTCTACTGGAACTCCTTCTATGTTTATGCATTCAGCTGATGCTGTTCATGGTGATTTAGGAATGGTACAAGAAAATGACATAGTACTTATTATTTCAAAAAGTGGCAATACTCCAGAAGTAAAAAGGTTAGCACCTTTTATAAAAAAACGTAAAAATCCTTTAGTAGTAATGGTGGCAAATATGAATTCATATTTAGCGCATGTGGCTGATTATGTAATATATACCCCTGTGGAAAGTGAAGCTGGGCCTAACAAATTAGCTCCTACTACTAGTACTACTGTTCAATTAGTAATGTGTGATGCTATAGCTATGACACTAGCTTCATTGAATAATTTTAGTCAAGAAGATTTTGCGAAATGTCATCCAGGTGGTTCTCTAGGAAAGAAATTATTTATGAGTGTAGAAGATGTTTTTGATAAGGATAATAAACCATTTGTTAGTGAAAAAGCATCTATTCCTAAGACTATATTAAATATTTCTTCACATAGATTAGGTGCGACAGTAGTCTTAGATGAGAATAATCAAATTAAAGGAATAATAACTGATGGAGATGTAAGAAGAATGGTAGGAAGAATGGAAGATATTAAAACTTTAAGAGCTTCTGATATAATGTCCCCTAATCCAAAAACTATATCTGTATCTTGTTTAGCTGTCGAAGCATTAGCCTTGATGGAAGAAAATAAGATTACATCAGTAGTGGTGCTAGAAAATAATGAATTCGCAGGATTAATTCATATACATGATATTATGAGAGAGGGAATCCAAAATGAATAAATTTGATTATAATGATATAGGTGTCCCAAATGGTAATTATTTTGGGTTGCCTGTAAATATAGAATCAGCAGATGTAGTTCTTATTCCTGTGCCTTGGGATGCTACTGTTTCTTATGGAAGAGGTACTGCTCGAGGTCCTGAAGCTATTAAAGAGGCTTCATTACAAGTAGATCTTTTCGATGAAAGAATAGATAAAGTTTGGGAAATGAAAGTAGCTTCTTTAGAGGCTCCTTTATGGATAGAATATTTAAATAATAAGGGTGCTGAGATTTCATTGAAGGTGATAGCTGCGCTTGAAAAAGGTGCAAATATATCGACTCTTTCTTCTTTAGTAGAAAAGGTAAATACTTATTCAGAGAAGATAAATTCTTATGTTTATGATTCTGCTTGGCAGCAATTATCACAAGACCGAATTATTGGTGTTATCGGTGGAGAACATTCTGTTCCTTTCGGCGCTATTAAAGCTTGTGCTAAAAAATATGGAGAATTTGGGATATTGCATATTGATGCTCATAGAGATTTGAGAAAAGCATACGAAGGTTTTACTTATTCTCATGCATCTATAATGTATAATGTTCTTGAACAAATACCAGAGGTGAAAACTATTACACAAGTAGCTGTGAGAGATTTTTGTGATTTTGAACAAGAACTAGCCAATGGACATAATTCCGATAATAAATTTAAAAATTTTAATCGTATAATTTCATTTTCTGATAATCAAATTAATAAGGAATTATTTGAAGGTCGAAATTGGAGAAAAGTATGTGAAAAAATTATAGATAGTTTGCCAGAAAAAGTCTATATTAGTTTCGATATTGATGGATTATCTCCAGAACTCTGTCCTAATACGGGCACTCCAGTACCTGGTGGTTTATCTTTTATGCAAATAGATTATTTGTTTCAGATGTTAAGACAGTCTTCTAAACAGATAATCGGTTTTGATTTATGCGAAGTTTCTCCTGGCGAAAATAACTGGGATGCCAATGTAGGTGCAAGAATTCTATTTATGATTTTGACGACTATAAAATCATTATAGAATCCGAAAAAACTATAAAAAAAGAAATTATAATAATAATAATTAAAAATATTTATGAAAACATTAAAAACAATTTTCCTATGTGCAGCAGTAGCTGTATTAGCATTGAGTTCATGTAAAGGAACATATCAGAAAGGTGATCATGCTCCAGACATAACAAGTAGTCAAATCGATACACTTAGTTATTCTTTAGGTGTTATTTTAGGTAATAATATTAAAGGAAGTGACTTCGGTGAAATCAATATGACTAAACTTGATGAAGGTATGTGGGATGCTTTAGATTCTAAAGAACAAAAAGTTACTCCTCAAGAAATTAATACCTTTTTACAGAAATATATGGAACTAAGAAAAAATTATATAGGTGAAAAAAATAAAAAAGAAGGAGAAGACTTCTTAGTACAAAATAAAACTAAAGATGGTGTAGTAACTATTAAAAGTGGTTTACAATATCAGATAGTAAAAGAAGGTGAGGGTATTAGCCCTTCTGAAAAAGATACAGTAGAAGTAGAATATAGAGGTACTTTCGTAAACGGTGATTTATTTGACTCTACAGAAAAAACAGGAAAACCTGCTAAGTTCCCTCTTAAATATATGGTTAAAGGTTTCAAAGAAGGTATGCAATATTGTAAAGAAGGTGGAGAAATTAATCTTTACATTCCTTTTAATTTAGCATATGGTACAGCTGCTAGAGGTCCTATTCCTGCATATTCTTGTATTAATTTCAATGTTAAATTAATAAAAGTATATAAATACGATGAAAAAAATGGGAAAGATATACAAGCAAAATCAAAAAGGAATAGAAAATAATGGCATTAGAAATTAAAGCAAAACTTCTTAACAAACTAGATGTAGTAAGAGGTAAGGGGAAATTTGGAGATTGGGCTAAACAAGAATTTGTCGTAGAAACATTTGATCAATATCCTAAAAAGATATGTATGAATGTTTGGGGAGATGATAAAGTTTCTGATTTTGGCCAATATAGTATAGGTGAAACCTTAATATTTTCTGTGAATTTAGAATCTCGAGAATTTAAAGGACGATGGTATACTGATGTTAGAGCTTGGAAAGTAACTAAAAATGTTTCTATCCGATCTACTGATGATGATATGCCTCCAGTAAATACTGAAGAACCATTTTCTGAGCCTATGTGCAATATTGAAGATACCCATACTACAGAAGAAGATTTACCATTTTAACCAATAAATAGAAAACGTAAATGAATAGAAAAGTAATTACTATATGTACTATTTTAGCATTAGTATTATTATCTGTGTTAGCTTATTTCATCTTTGATTTATTTCATCAGAATGATAAAGTTAAAGAAATTAAACAGATAGTAAATGTTAATTCTAATGCTGATCCAGTAGATGGAATTCCAAATGATGCAATATCTGTAATAGAGCTTGAAAATCTCTCAGATTTAAAAACAGTAAGAAAAGATGAAAAAATATTTTTTTCTTTCCTTTCAGATAATAGTGCCAAATGGGATATCTCTTATTCTATTCATTATTCTAATAGAAATGAAGTTTCAGCACTCTATGTTCTTTCATTACCGAAGAACATAGATACTGCTTCATTATTAACCAAATTAAGAGAAGATTGTTCAGGTGTTGTTAGGAAAATGTATAACAAACATTACATTTATAAATCTGTCGTACCTAGAATTAATTTTTCTATTAATAATGGATTTTTAATAGTTAGTCGTTCGATAGCTTTGGTGGAATCTTCTATAAGACAATTATCTGCTGATAATTCTTTGAAGAATGAAGATTCTTTTTCAATATATAGAAGAAATGCTAAAGGTAATATTCATTGTTATGTAAAAAATGCCCAATTAGGCAAAATGTTTTCAGGAACTATTAATAGAAGATTTTTAAAATATGCTCGTTTTTCTGAAAGAATTTGTGACTGGACAAGTTTTTATAATGATGATTATGGAGATAAAATAGAAGGATTTTTAATTACTTCTGCTCAGCATAAGTCTTATATAAATATACTTAAAAATCAAGAGGCTGATAAAACTGATATTTTTGAAATATTACCTTTCAATACCTCGTTATTAATTAATTTCTCATTATCTAATCCTACTCTTTTAGTCCATCATTATGAGGAATTCTTACAAGCTCATAATAATTATGTGAATAGTGATTCATCTAAAAAGGATTTTTTGAATTTAGAACCTAAGGATATCGCTTTAGCTCATGTTAATTTTGATCAAAAAAGAAGTAAAGTATTAGCTATTAAAATAGGTAATAAAAATATTATAAGAGAATTTTCTGATAGCATTCATGTATATCCTTATAATAATATGTTAAAACAGATGTTAGGTAAGAGTTTTTCATTCCCTAAAGAATCGGCAACTACTAAAACTAACAGTTCTTCTAAACCTATCATTTATTGTACCATTATTAATGATTGGATGTTAATAGGAACTCATAGTGTTATAGAAAATTTAATATATGATCAAGAAAATGAGCAATTCTTTTCTCTAAAAACATATTTGGAACAAACTCCTGCAGAAAATACATATGATGATGCTGCTGCATTTAAATTTATTATTAAGACTTCAGATTATCAAGATTCTATATCTAAGATTTTCAAAGAAGAATATGCTCTTAAAATCAAATCTGAGTTACTTAAAGGAAACTTTAATTACTTAATATTTGATATTAAAGATAATAATGGACGTATGAATTTAGACGGTTATGTGTATTCAGAAACTTTAGCTAAGTTACCGCTACCTCCTTCTTTTGGAAATAATAATAAAGAAAAAATCGAGGATAATACACCTGTAATAATTCCTCACGGTCCTTATAAAGTTTATAATTATAAAACTAAGAAAAATAATTATTTACAAGAAACTAAAGATGGTTATGTTAAGCTAATAGACCATAGAAACAGATTCATTTCTAAAAATAAAATAGGTAATTCTATAGCAGGTTATATAAGTACTGTCGATTATCTTAAAAATGGCAAATTACAATGGCTATTTGCTGCTGGTTCTAAAATATGGCTTATGGATAGATTAGGTAGAATCGTAAATGGATTCCCTATTGATTTTAAGAAAAATATAGTACTTGGGCCTACAGTTATTGATAATGGTAATAGAAATTATTCAATATTAGTACTGCACGATAATAATAGTGTAAGCAAGTATAATTTAAAAGGTGAAAAATGTTCGGGTTGGAAAGATATAAAAACTCAAGAGAATATTATTAGATTACCTAAAGTTAAAAAGATAGGTGGAAGAATTTATTTAATTTTAAAAACCAAATATCAAACTTTGATTTATGATAATAACGGTATAGTTATTGCAGATTTCTCGAAAAATAATATGATTAGTCCAGATTCTGAGATTAAGATTATTTCTAATAATATATTAAAATTAACTACTGTAGAAGGAGACGAAGTCTCTTTGAATTTAAGAACAGGTAAAATAAAGAATTAGATTATGGGTGCTGTTATTTCCTTACTTATTCTAGTATTTTTAATTATGTGGCTAGGCTTAAACTTATTGCCTTGGTTAGCTAAAAAATACATAAATTTCAAGATGAAAGATCAGAATAAACAAGATAAAAGGAAAAGAAAACGAAAGGGTAAAGTTTATATATCGTCTAAACCAGAAAAAAATAATTCTTTAATAGATAAGGAAGTAGGAGAATATGTGGATTATGAACAAGTTAAAGATGATAAATAATGGAGATTTATAAAAGATTATTAGCTTATGCTAAGCCATATAGTAAATATTGGCCATCATATTTACTATTATCTGTTTTATCAGTTATTTTCGGCGTAGCTAATTATGCCTTAATAGATCCGTTATTAACTGTTTTGTTTCAGCCACAAGATCTTCAGAGTATCGCTTCTATACCTGATTTTTCTATGACTATCGATTATTTCAAAGACATTTTTCAGTATTATTTATATCAAATTAAAGCTACAAATGGTATATTACATAGTCTTTTGTATGTTTGTTTTTTTCTAATGTTCGCATCATTTCTTGCAAATCTTACTAGATATTTTTCTCAGAAAGTTTTAGTGAACATGAAGACTTATATAATGAAGAATGTTAGAACTGATTTATATAAGCAAATTACTAAATTACATATAGGATATTTTAATAATTCACAGAAAGGGAATATTCTTTCTACAGTATCTAATGATGTTAATGAAGTACAAAATACTGTAGCTAGTAGTTTCCATATTATGTTTAGAGAACCTTTATTAATTATAGGGTTCTTAGTAGGACTTTTTTATATGTCTTGGAGACTAACTATAGTAACCATATTTACTTTACCTATTTCGGCTTTTGTCATAGGTGGTGTTAGTAGAAAATTAAAAGCTGGAACTACTCGTACTCAGTCTTTATTAGGACAGATTATTAGTCAGTTTGAGGAATCTATATCAGGTTCTCGTATCATAAAAGCTTTCAATGCTCAGAAATATGTTAGATCTAAATTTGATAATCTTAATGAAGAACATAAACAAGTAAGTCGTTCTATTTTTAGTAGACAAGAAATGGCTTCTCCTTTATCAGAATTTTTGGGAATAGCAGTAGCAGTAGCAGTTCTATTTTACGGGGGTTGGTTGCAGATTCATGGTGATTTAAATATGACTCTTCCCAAGTTTACCGTTTATATAGCTTTCTATTGGAGAGTATTAGAACCTTCTAAGGCCATAGCTACGGCTTACGCCAATATCCAGAGAGGTTTAGTTTCTGGACAAAGAATATTCTCTATATTAGATGCTAAACCAGCTATTAAAAATTGTGAAAATCCTATACCATTAAAAGATTTTAACGAAAGCATAGATTTTCAAAATGTATCTTTCAAATATGCTAAAGAACTAGTTCTTAAAAATATCAATATGAAGGTCCAAAAAGGTCAAATGATAGCTTTGGTAGGTCCTTCAGGTGCTGGTAAATCTACTATTGCTGACTTGTTACCTAGGTTTTATGATGTAACAGATGGCCATATTTTGATAGATGGACATGATATTAGAGAGTATAATCAAAAAGATCTTATTTCATTATTAGGTATAGTAACTCAAGAATCTATATTATTTAATGATACAGTAAAAAATAATATATGTTTTGGAATGACAAATGTAAAAGATGAAGATGTCGTTAGAGCTGCGAGAATAGCAAATGCCCATGATTTTATTTCTCAAATGTCCGAAGGATATAATACTAATATAGGTGATTGTGGAGCTAATTTATCTGGAGGTCAACGACAGAGAGTGGCTATAGCTAGAGCTGTTTTAAAGAATCCTCCTATTTTAATCTTAGATGAAGCTACTTCAGCTTTAGATACTGAAAGTGAAAGATTAGTTCAAGATGCTCTTACTAATCTTATGAAAAATAGAACATCTCTTGTCATTGCACATAGATTATCTACTATACAGCATGCTGATGAAATCGTAGTTCTTAAAGATGGTGAAATCGCAGAAAGAGGTAATCATGAAGAGCTTCTTAATGCTAAAGGAGAGTATTACCATCTTTGCCAACTTCAAACATTTTAGATTATGGAAATACAATCGTTAAACAAACAGTTTGAAGAGAGTTTTAGACAAAATTGGGATAGACCTGCTTTATCAAACTATAATGGTATTACTTATTATTATAAAGAGTTAGCTCGTAAAATAGAGAAACTACATATAATATATCAAGAATCCGGTATTAAACCAGGGGATAAAATAGCTATATGCTCTAGAAACCAAGTTAATTGGGGTGTGGTTTTTTTAGCTACTATGACTTATGGGGCTATTCCTGTACCATTATTGCATGATTTTAATCCTACTAATATACATCATTTAGTAAATCATTCAGAGTCCAGAGTATTATTTGTGGGTGCTAATATTTGGGAAAATATCGATGAATCACAAATGCCTAATTTGGACGCTATTATTCGTTTGGATGATTTTACTTTAGTTCATTGTAATAATATTATAATAAAAAAAAGTATAGAAGTTCTTAATGAGCTTTTTGGAAAAAAATTCCCTTCTCATTTCGGTCCAGAATCTTTAAATTATTATGAAGATTCTAGGGATGATTTAGCTATTATTAATTATACTTCAGGGACTTCAGGATTTTCTAAGGGTGTAATGATTCCTTATCGTGCTTTATCATCTAATATTATGTTCGCAGTGGAGGTGGAACCACATATGAATAATATGTCTAATGTGGTATCTATGTTGCCGTCAGCGCATATGTATGGACTTATGTTTGAGTTCCTTTTTGAAATGGCAATAGGTGCTCATGTGCATTTTTTGACACGTCTACCTACTCCTAAGATAATCTTGGAAGCATTTTCTTCTATTAAACCAGATTTAGTAGTTTCTGTGCCTCTAATAATAGAAAAAATATATAAGAAAAAATTAGAACCCATCATTGGTCGACTAGGTACTAAATTGCTATTGAATATTCCTGTTATTGATTTACAAATTCATAATAGAATTAATTCCACTTTAGATAAAACTTTTGGTAATAGATTTAGTGAAATTATTATAGGTGGTGCTGCTTTTAATAAGGAGGCTGAAGCCTTTTTCAAGAAAATAGGTTTCAGATATTTAGTTGGTTACGGGATGACAGAATGTGCTCCTATTATAGCTTATGTATCCTGGAGTAAAACAAAACTTTATTCTTGTGGTAAAGCTGCGCCTAGAATGCAAATTAAAATAGATTCAGTAGATCCTGAAAATATAACAGGCCAGATTTTAGTCAAAGGTGATAATGTTATGTTGGGCTATTATAAGAGTGAAAAAGCTACTGCTGAAGTCTTTACAGAAGATGGTTGGATGAAAACTGGAGATATAGGTTTGTTAGATTCTGATGGTTATCTATTTATTAAAGGTAGAAGTAAGAGTATGATATTAGGCCCTAGTGGACAAAACATTTATCCTGAAGAAATCGAAAGTGATATTAATAATATGCCTTATGTACTTGAATCACTAGTAATATCTGATAAAGGTAAATTAATAGTTCTTATTTGTCCTGATTATGAACAAGTAGAAAAAGAAGGTATTCTCAGTTCGGAACTTATGGATAAATACAAAGAAAGTTTAATTATACTTAATGCCACTTTTCCTAAATATTCTAGAGTATCCCATATTGAAATTTTCCCAGAAGAATTTGAAAAGACACCGAAGAAGAGTATTAAACGTTATTTATACCAGAGATAATATAATTATCGACGATAGTATTATAATCAAGTAAGTACTATCATTAAGTAAGTACTATCATTAAGTAAGTATTATAATCAAGTAAGTATTATTAAGTAATTATTTGATAATAGTTAAATATTAATAAAGAATGAAAATGAATAATCAAAAGCAAAGGCGGTTCGATATAAGTTACCTTAAAATGGCTTCTATTTGGGCTGAAAATTCATATTGTGTTAGAAGAAAAGTAGGAGCTTTGATAGTCAAAAATAAGATGATAATATCTGATGGCTATAATGGCACTCCTTCTGGATTCGAAAATGTATGTGAATTAGATAATGGTACTACGAAACAAGAAGTTTTGCATGCCGAGGCTAATGCTATTACTAAAGTAGCTAAATCTAATAATAGTAGTGATGGGGCGACTCTTTATGTAACTACTTCTCCTTGCATTGAATGTTCTAAACTGATTATTCAGGCTGGAATAATTCGTGTAGTTTATCATGAAGAATATAGAATAACTGATGGTTTGGAATTATTAAGAAAAGCTGGAGTCGAAATATGTCACTTAGAATATTAATAATATATTTTATGATGAAAAATAGTATATCTTTTAAATTATGAATAGAAATAATATATTGAAAAAAGTCTTAATATGCATAATATTAATTTTAGTAGGAGGAATTATAACTCGATTAATAGATGCTCATTATAATAATAATCTGAAAGTTAATTCTTATAGGTGGGATAAAATAAATCTTGTATTATCTCAAATAGATCAGAATTATGTGGATCAGGTAGATGAAAAAGTTTTTTCAGAGAAAGTTTTACCTGGGATAATGTTTAAGTTAGATCCTCATTCAGTATATCTTTCTCCTAAATCTTTAAAAAAGGCAGAAGGTGATTTAGCTGCTGATTTCGATGGAATAGGTATTTCTTTTAATGTACCTCAAGATACAGCTATCGTAATCAATGTTATTAGTGATGGTCCTTCTGATCGTTCAGGTCTTAAGTCTGGTGATAGAATAATTAAAGTAGGTGATAAGAAAGTAGCTGGAAATAAAATGGCCCAAGATTCTCTAGTTTCTCTCATGAGAGGTAAGGCTGGTACTAAGGTAAACTTAGAAATTCAAAGAGATCATCAGCTAGTAGATTTCACCATTACTAGGGGTAAAATTCCTTTGAATTCAATAGATGTATCATATATGATAAATGATACCACTGGATATATAAAATTGTCTAAGTTTTCTAAGACTACATACGAGGAATTCGTAAAACATGTAGATAAATTGAAAGCAAAAGGAATGCATAAATTAATTTTCGATTTAAGAGATAATTCAGGTGGATATTTTACACAAGCTATACTTCTATCAAATGAATTTTTGGCTAAAGATGATTTAATAGTTTATATTAAAGGTGCACATAGGGACCGTTCTGATGCTTTTGCGGATGGCAAAGGAAAATGTCAAGACTTAGCCTTATCTTTATTAATTAATGAAGATTCTGCATCTTCTAGTGAGATTTTTGCAGGTGCTATGCAGGATAATGATAGAGCTGTGATATATGGTCGAAGATCTTTTGGTAAAGGTCTTGTCCAAGAACCTATATATTTCTCTGATGGATCAGGTATAAGACTTACAGTAGCTAGATTTTATATGCCATCAGGTCGTTGTATTCAGAAACCTTATGTTACTCGTGATGGTGAAAGTTATTATTTCGATATATACGAAAGATATAAACATGGAGAAATGTCTTCAGCTGATAGTATTCAAAAACCTGATTCATTAGCTTTTCTTACTGCAGGAGGTAGAACTGTTTATGGTGGAGGTGGTATAATTCCTGATGTATTTGTAGGAATAGATACTATAGGTGTAACTCCATTATTAGTCTTAATAAATAAAAAAGCTTTACAAATCAAATATGCATCAAGATTATCAGACAAATATCGTAAATCACTTCAAAATGTGAAGAATTTTAAAGAATTGAATTTATTGCTGGATAGTATGAATCTAGAAACCGTTTTTAAATCATATGTTAGGGAAAATTCTATTAAGATAAATAATAAGCAATGGAATATTTCTAAGAAGATTATGCTTACTCAGTTACGAGCTTTAGTAGGTAGATATTCCTCATTAGATAATGATGCGTTTTATCCATTGATTAGTCCAAATGATAATGTGCTGAATGTGGCTATTAATGATGAGCTTGCTGATATAGTAATTACTGCGCTATAAACTGATATACGATAGTACCAGATTCTTGAGAGGTAGCATTAGATGAAGCTTGGAAGCGAGAACGTTTCGCAGCTCTTATGGCATAATTCCTTAGACAATCATCTGGGGATGATACATTATTTATAACTTCTGCGAGTTTTACATACCCATTTCTATTAACACTAATGGCTACTGTAATAGTCCCTTCTCCTTCGCATTTGTAAGCGGGGATAGGAAGGTACATAGCTTTTCGACCTTTAAGTGAATAAGAAATTACAGAAGGTCCTATATATTTTTTATTAGATTTTTTTTTCTTTTTACTATCCAACGTGATATTGTTCTCATTATCTGAAGCTTGGTTTATGTCTTCTTTATTGGCATTTAGTTTTTCTTGTAACTTCTTAGCATCATCATAAATAGATGCGGGATTCTTATAACGATCATCTTGTAAATCTTCAAGATTTACTACAGCATTTCTTACTTTTTCTGTTTGAGTGTTAGAAGATGATGGAGTAGAAGATATAAGTGCATTAAGTTCTTCATTTACACTTTCTTCTAATGCCTTTTGTTCCTGTAGTTTAGCGAGTTCTTCTTCTTGTGAAAAATCAAAAATAAAGGTAGTCTCTTTTTTAATAGCAGAGTTGATAGATATGCAAAGAAAAATTATCAAGAGTATTAGATGAAATGATATAGTCAAATATAATCCTGCTTTGTTTTCTTTACATTTATTAAAAAAGTCTATGCGATTAAACATGAAAGTTTTATTTCTTTTCCTTTTTAAGGGCTTTTTCTATAGTATTCTTAATGATATTTATTGCCACTTTATTATGTCCTCCTTGTGGTACTATAATGTCAGCATAACGTTTAGATGGTTCTATGAACTGAAGGTGCATCACTTTAAGAGTTTTTTTATATCTTTCCATGACTTTTTCTATAGTTCTACCTCTTTCTACTATATCTCGAGTGATAACGCGCATAAGTCTATCATCGGCATCAGCATCTACGAAGATTTTAATATCGATTAAATCTCTAAGTTCTGGGCAAGTAAAAATTAAAATACCTTCTACTATTATTATTTCTGTAGGATCTATTTTAACTGTTTCGTTCTTGGAACGAGTACATGTAAGATAAGAATAAATAGGCTGTTCAATAGAACATCCTTCTTTTAACTCTTGGAGTTGTTCTACTAATAATTCCCAATCTATAGAATCAGGATGGTCAAAATTTAATTCTTGTCTTTTGGCAAGAGGAAGATTACTATTATCTTTATAATATGAATCTTGAGGGATTACTACTATATCGTCCTTTGAAAAAAACTCGGATATTTTTTGCACAACAGTAGTTTTTCCAGAACCAGTGCCACCTGCGATACCTATAATTAACATATATTAAGTTTTTAAAATTCAGCAGATTTTGGAGTTCTAGGGAAAGGGATAACATCTCTAATGTTTGCCATTCCGGTTACAAACATAAGAAGTCTTTCAAATCCTAATCCGAACCCACTATGAGGAACTGTTCCATATTTTCTCATATCAAGATACCACCATTGTGTGCTAGTATCTATTCCCATTTCTTTTATTCTATTTTCCAGTTTCTCTAAATTTTCTTCTCTCTGGGAACCACCTATGATTTCACCAATTTTAGGAAATAATACATCCATACCTCTTACAGTTTTTTCATCGTCATTCTGCTTCATGTAAAATGCTTTGATATCTTTAGGATAATCTGTTACGATTACTGGTTTCTTAAAGTGTTTTTCTACTAGAAATCTTTCATGTTCACTCTGGAAATCAATACCCCATGATACTGGATATTCAAAATTTTGTTTAGATTCTTCAAGAATTTTTACCCCTTCAGTATAAGTGATTCTTTCAAATTTAGTACTAGCTACAGATTGAAGACGATTAATAAGATCGTTGTCTATCATTTTATTTAGGAAATCTAAATCTTCTGCGCAGTTATCTAAAGCATAACGAATTAAATATTTAATAAAATCCTCAGCTAAATCCATGTTATCATCTATTTCATAGAATGCCATTTCTGGTTCTACCATCCAGAATTCAGCTACGTGTCTAGGAGTATTAGAATTTTCAGCTCTAAAAGTAGGACCAAATGTATAAACTTGACCAAGTCCCATAGCTACTAATTCTGCTTCTAACTGTCCACTAACTGTTAGACTAGTTCTTCTACCGAAGAAATCTTTTTTGTAATCTATTTTTCCTTTGTGAGTAGGTATATTGTTTAAATCTAAGGTAGTTACTTGGAACATTTCTCCAGCGCCTTCTGCATCAGAAGCTGTAATAAGTGGTGTATTTACGTAGAAGAAGTTTCTATCGTTAAAATATTTATGGATAGCGAAAGCCATAGTATGGCGAATTCTTAATACTGCACCGAAAGTATTTGTCCTAGGACGAAGGTGTGCTATTTCTCTTAAGAATTCCATGGAATGCCCTTTTTTCTGTAATGGATATTTGTTAGGATCAGCTGTTCCATATAAGGTAATATTCTTAGCTTGTATTTCTACTGCTTGTCCGCTACCTACTGATTCTACTAAAGAACCTTCTACAGCTATACCAGCTCCTGTGGTAATAGTTTTAAGAAGATTTATATCGATGAGGGTAGTACTACATACTATCTGTATATTATGAATTGTAGATCCATCATTAAGTGCGATGAAAACTATGTTTTTGTTTCCTCGTTTAGTTCTAACCCATCCCTTTGCTAAAACATCTTTTCCTGCGGTTTCTTTTAATAGTTCCGCTATCAACTTTCTTTTCATTATAAATATTATTTATATAAAATATTCAATTAATATTTGCGTTTAAATATTATATATTTTAAAGAACAAAATTAATAAAAAAAAGGTGACTATCAATTAGCCACCTTCTTTTTATACTATAATAAAGATTATTTATCTCCTTGTCTAGCAGCATACATAATTTTCAATGCTGAGCAACGACGTAGAGATTGTTTTACATCTGTTACAATACCCATTTTGGTATTTTCATCTATTTTAAGTGAGACAGTCATAAACTGACGGTCACTTTCACTTAAAGTTTCACGTTCTGATGCAATAAAGTCTCTAATATCATCTATATTCTTAAATGAATCATTTAACTGAATTCTAGCATCAGTACCAAATTGATTTTGGTATTGTTGGCTAGGTGTTCCAATATAAATATATGAAGAAAGATCTTTTCGTTCTAGTTTTGCGATTTCGGTAGCGGCTGGTAATTTAACATTTACCAAACGATCTCCTTTTCTCATAGATGTCGAAACCATGAAGAACATAAGTATCATGAATACGATATCTGGAAGTGAAGCGGTGTTGATTTCGGGAGTTCCTCCCTTACCTTTTTTAATAAATTTACCCATACTGTTTATCTCCTAGATTTTTTACCTACTTCTAATGGTTCTGATTCTGAAATTTGCTGAGGAACACATTTACGTATTATTGATTGAGTATCTTCATCCAAATCAGCATATTTTTTACCGAAATGAACTCTTGAAAATTCATCACGAATATCATTGATAGTTTTAACAAGGATATTCTGTACTTCCATGTATTTTTTATAACTAGTACCTCGGTCATTTTGTAAAGAAATGACTCCTTTAGATACCATGCATTTTCCAAAACCTTTTATATCTTGTTCTACCTTGTTAGGTAGAGCAGGATCATTCGTAGGGTTAGTTAAGAAATTCTTAACTATTTGTTCTAGTTGTCCAGCATCAGTAATATAATCTTCACCAGCGAAAACCATATCTCTACGTGAAATTTTAACCTCTATGATGTTACGTCTATTGACTTTGATATCTTCTACTTTCTGATTTTTATCAGGCATAGGAGGAAGACGTCTTGAAAGACCTTTTTCAGAGTCCATTGTAGTAACCATAAGGAAGAAAATCAACATAAGAAATGCAATATCCGCCAATGATCCACCGTTTATTGATGGTGTTTTTTTTGATGCCATATCAATATTAGTCTTTAACGATTCTTAATAGAATTAACAATACCTCCTACAATAAGAGAAAGTATAGCAAACCCAAATAATATATAAGTTACGATAAGTCCTGTGTCAGTCCATTTTAATGTAGAAGCACTCGGAGGAGTATCTATATTGACATTAACTGGGGCTCCACTTGCTAGAAGATAGGATATACCTACTATGACGATAGCTATTATTAATATGATTACGAAACTTTTAAGAGATTTACTGTCTTTAAATAAACCTATTATAGAGAGAATCACAACCGATAAAAATGCAATCGCAAGTAGAATATATGCCCACCAAATAATGCCATCTACCATATTAGTAGATGCCATTATAGTACCTAGATTTGCAAGATCAAACTGTCCAGTAGAGCTTTGAATAAAAAACAAAACTAGAATAACAGCTGAAATGCCTAGTAGTACATATAATATAGTCTTTAATAATTTAGACATGATTTACTTACTTATTTTGATATTTAACTATGATATCTACAAGAGAAATAGAAGAATCTTCCATTTTGCCAACGATAGAGTCTACTTTAGATATTAAATAGTTATAGAAAATTTGAAGAATAATAGCTACGACAAGACCACCGACTGTAGTAATAAGAGCTACTTTCATACCTCCAGCTACTAATGTAGGTGAGATATCACCTGCAGCTTGAATGTTATCAAATGCAGCAATCATACCAAGTACAGTACCCATGAAACCTAACATAGGAGCAATAGAAATAAATAATGTAATCCAAGAAAGTCCACTTTCTAATTGTCCCATTTGAACAGAACCATAAGATACAATAGTCTTTTCTACTTTTTCAACGCCTTCGTCCATATGTAAAAGTCCTTGATAAAATATAGAGGCCACTGGACCACTAGTATTACGACATATTTCTTTAGCTGCTTCTATACCATCTTCATTAAAAGCTGTTTCTATGCTAGCTAATAATTTGTCAGTGTTAGTGTCAGCCATATTAAGATAAATGATTTTTCCAATTGCTATAGAAAGACCCATGATAAGACAAAGTAAAACGGTAGCCATAAAGCCTGCACCACCTTCTATGAATTTAGTCTTAATAGCCTGATGGATAGGAACTTCTTCTGCTACTACTGATTCTTCAGTGACTACAGGAGTAACTGCTTCTGTAGTATCTGTTGCAGTAATTTCAGTATTTTCTGGATCAGCTGCATTTTCTTCAGTTTGAGCTGATACATATTGAGCAGAGAAAGTCATAAGACCTGCTACTGCCAAAAACATGAAAATTTTTTTCATAAAATTTTTGAATGATTAGTTATTAAACAAAATATAAATAGTTTCTATTTTTAACATACTAAAATCTTTTAGTATGTCTGAATCCCAAAAGTAAAAAATATTTTTAAGTTATACTAGTTTTTTTGAAATTTCTCCACTAATATTTTTTTCTAAAAGTGACTTAATATTTTCATTTTCTTTACTTTGTCCTAGTAAATAATATAATTTACATAGAGCTGCCTCTAGAGTTATATCATCTCCACTAATAACACCAGTATTTTTTAAAGTAATACCAGCCTCATAGGCTGCCATATCTACTCTTCCAGCATGACATTGGCTAACATTTAGTATAATAATACCTTTATCGATAGCTTTCTTTATAGGTTCTAGGAATTCTTTTCTGGTAGGAGCATTTCCTGATCCATATGTTTCCAAAATAACTGCTCTAAGTCCTTTTGCATGTAATATATAATCTAGTATTTCTGGTTTTAATCCAGGTATAACTTTTATTACTAATACATTGGTATCTAGATGACTGGCAATTTTTAATTTCTTACCCCAAATTTTCGGATATCTAATATTTTGGGTCATATATTTTATATGTATACCAGTATCTGCTAAAACAGGATAATTTGCAGATCTAAATGCCCTAAAGTTTTCAGCATTATATTTAGTGGTTCTATTGCCACGATATAGATAAGTCTCGAAATATACACATACTTCAGGAACTATTGAGTGTCCGTCAGGGCCTTTAGTGGCAGCTATTTCTATAGAAGAAATTAAATTTTCTTTTCCATCTGTACGAAGCATTCCTATAGGAAGCTGACTACCAGTGAAAATAATGGGTTTTTCTAAATCTTGGAGCATAAAACTCATAGCAGATGCAGAATAAGACATAGTATCAGTTCCATGTAATACTACAAAACCATCATATAGCTCATATTTTTCTTTTATTAAATTACTAAGCCTTATCCAAAAATCCACATTTACATCAGAAGAATCGATGAGAGGATTGAAAGAATAAGTATCTAAAGTGTATCCAAATTTCTTTAGCGCAGGCACTTCTTCTATTATTTGAGAGAAGTTGTAAGGTTTCAATGCTAGAGTTTCTGGATCTTGCATCATGCCTATGGTGCCTCCAGTATATATTAAAAGTATGGAAGGATGATTCATATTGGATTAATTACTGTTTAATGTTAGGGTTATATACAAAAATCGTGCAGCTATAATAGCGAAAAATAATAGATATAATATTAAATATTAAATAATTTTTTTGCGTTTTCGGTTGTGATTTTTTTAATTATTTCTATATCTATATTTTTTAATTCTGCTATTTTTTCAGCAATGATACAAATATAAGAAGAATCATTCCTTTTTCCACGAAAAGGTGTAGGTGTAAGATAAGGGGAATCTGTTTCTAAGACTATTCTTTCGAGTGGAATATTGATTATTGTTTTAGCAATAGAAGCTTTTTTAAAAGTGATAACACCTCCTATACCGACATAAAAATCTCCTAATTTCATTATTTCATTAAAGGTTTCTATGCTACCAGAGTAAGCATGGAAAATACCACGAATGGGATTTTTTAGAGTTTTTTTGAGCTCTTTTAATATTTCTAGACAGTAACATATAGCATCTCTAACATGTATTAAAATAGGAAGATCTCTTTCGTTTGCTAGTATTACTTGCTGGCGAAAAACTTCTTTTTGTTCTTCGAGAAAATCTTTCGACCAGTGAAGATCAAGCCCGATTTCTCCTACAGCATAATATTTATTTTTATCGATTTCATTTTTTACGAAATCTAATTCTTTTTTCCAATCTTCTTTTACTGAGGTAGGGTGTAAGCCGATAGCGGGGAAAGCAAAACCAGGAAGTTTTTTAACACAATCCATCATGGGTTGATGGTTTTCAATATCAATACCTGGGAAAATGCATTTATCTATTCCTGCAGCCTTTATTTTAGCGATTACTTCGTCGAAATCTTTTTTAAAAGCCTCATCATATAAATGAGTATGTGTATCTATCATAGTGCAATATTAATAAATATTAATGAATTACAGATTATTATAATAGAACTGTTATGCTTTCCATATTTCTTAAAAAATTATTACTTTTATATTTCTGCGTGCAGAATAAATCCTATGATATTACAAACAAGTTACATTAAAATTAATAAAGTATTTTATTTAATGAATAGTGAGATAGGAGTTATGTATATTATAAAATTGCTTTTACATTTGTAAAGTAAAAGATTTGTAAAGTACATGAATGAAATACACATAACTAAGTATATAATTATAAATGTTTTTAAAACTAAAGTTAGTCTATGAAAAATAAAAATAGAATATTAGTAGTAGATGATGAAGAATCTTTATGCGAGATTTTACAATTTAATCTTGAGGTAGAAGGGTATCAAGTAGATGTGGTTTATAGCGGAGAAGCTGCCTTGGAACTAGAACTTGAAAACTATTCTCTTATTTTATTAGATGTCATGATGGGAGGGATAAGTGGTTTTAAAACAGCTCAAAAAATAAAGACTAATCCAAAATGGCTAGATATTCCTATTATTTTTTGTACAGCCAAAGATACAGAAGACGATACTATTATAGGATTAAAGATAGGTGCGGATGATTATATTAAAAAACCATTTTCTACTAGAGAAGTAGTAGCTAGAGTGAGTACAGTATTAAGAAGAACTGGGAATGAATCTATAAATAAAGAAGAAAATGAAATTATTTCTTTCGAAGATTTAAGTATCGATAGATTTAAACATTTATGTGTTATAAATGGTGAAAAGATTAATCTTACTAAGAAAGAACTAGAAATATTAATACTATTATTACAGAAGAAAGGAAGAATACTAGCTCGTGAAGAGATTCTCCATAATGTCTGGAGTGATGATGTCGTAGTACTAGATCGCACAATAGATGTAAATATTACTCGTCTGAGAAAGAAAATAGGAATATATGGAAAAAATATAATAACACGCCTAGGATATGGCTACGGATTTGAAATATAAAATTGCATTACATAGAGGATTTTTTATCTATATATTGATTTTCGTTATTTTTTTCATTTTAGGATTACTAATTTTCTTATATAGTAAAGAATCTAATTCTAGTGAAAAAGAAATGGATTCTTTATTACAAGTAGTTAATACTCAGGTTTATAATGCACACAAGTATAAAGAATCTATAGATTCATTATTGACTAATGATAAATCTTTACATAGTATTAATTCTTTACGTGTTACTCTTATAGATACATTGGGTAATGTTTTATATGATTCAGATGTAGATGAATCTTCTATGGAAAATCATTCTAATCGACCTGAATTTATAAATGCTATGAGAGATCATCATGCTTACATAGTAAAAAGAAAATCTAAGACTACTTCTAAGCCATATTTCTATTCAGCTCTGAGAAAAGATGATTTAATAATAAGATCAGCGGTAGAATATAAAGTATCATTTGTAGGCTTATTACGTCAAGATAAAAACTTATTATGGTTTGTTACACTTTTTGCCATATTAATATGTCTTATTACTTATCAAATGACCAGAAGTTTAAGACAAAATATATTAAAACTAGAACTTTTCGCTGAAAAGACCTCTAAGGGAGAAACTATAGATACGGATAATTTAAATTTTCCTAATGATGAATTAGGGAATATCTCTAATCAGATGATATCTCTATATCAAAAATCTGAAAAAGCACAAAAAGCTCTTATATTAGAACATCAGAGAGCTGATATGCTAGAACAAGAACAAATTCGTCGTAAAAAACAGTTGAGTTTAAATATTAATCATGAATTAAAAACGCCAGTAAGTAGTATTCAGGGTTACTTAGAAACTATAATTAACCACGAAGATATGCCGGCGGATAAGGCTATGTTATTTGTAGAAAAAAGTTATCAACAATGTCTTCGCTTATCTCAGCTTTTGCTTGATCTTTCTACTATAACTAGAATGGATGAAGGAGAGAATATGATAGAAAAAGAAGAAGTCTGTTTGAGCGAAATTTTAGATATATCCTTGAATGATTTACATTCTATAATAGAAGATAAGGGTTTTGAAGTTATGAATAATTTGCCTTCAAATCTTATTATAAAGGCTAATCAAACTCTGATAAGTTCTATTTTTAATAATCTAATAAATAATGCTTTAGCATATTCTGGGGGAAATGAAATAGATATATCATTACTGAAAGAAGATAATACACAATATACTATTAGTTTTTCAGATAATGGAGTAGGTATACCCGAAGAACATCAGAATAGGGTATTTGAAAGATTTTATCGTATAGATAAAGGTAGAAGTCGTCAGTATGGAGGTACGGGTTTAGGTTTATCTATAGTGAGAAATTCAGTAATGATTCATGGTGGTAATATCTTAGTAAGAAATAAGGCACTCGGCGGAGCTGAATTTATTTTTACATTAAACAAAGCTTAAGCCTATCGGCTATAAATACACAAAGACTTTTTGGGTTTGTAATATGTTTGTAATAAGAATAATGTTCTTTTGTAAATAGAACTTTACATAAGAATATTAATCACTAAGAAGGAACATTAATCAATATCCAATATGGAAAATATTTATTTGATACTAGTCTTTGTATTATTTTGCTTTGCTATTTTCGATTTAATAGTAGGAGTCAGCAATGATGCAGTAAACTTTTTAAATTCAGCAGTGGGTTCTAAAGCTGGAAAATTCAAAACTATTATATTAATATCAGCGTTGGGGGTACTTTTAGGAGCGACTATGAGTAATGGTATGATGGAAATAGCTAGACATGGTATATTTCATCCACAGTATTTTAATATGAAAGAAATTATTTGTCTAATGTTAGCTGTTATGGTAACTGATGTGGTATTATTAGATATGTTTAATTCTTTCGGAATGCCTACTTCTACTACTGTATCATTGGTTTTTGAATTATTAGGAGGTGCAGTAGCATTAGCAGCATTTAAAGCAGTAAGTATCGCCGATGTTTCATTTATGCAAATGATAAATACGGATAAAGCACTACAAGTTATAATAGGGATATTCTTATCTATAGCAATAGCTTTTATAATAGGTGCTATAGTCCAGTGGTTAGCTAGGTTATTATTTTCGTTTAATTATAATAAAAACATGAAATGGTTCATTGGCCTTTTTGCTGGATTATGTGTTACAGGAATTATATATTTCATTTTTATAAAAGGATTAAAAAGCGCCACTTTTATGACAGAAAATATAAAAGATTATATATCGTTACATACTGTCAGATTAGTAGTGATTTGTTTTATGGTGTCGTCTACCATAATGCAAATACTATATTGGATTAAGATTAATGTATTTAAAGTAATAGTATTGTTGGGGACTTTTGCTTTAGCTATGGCTTTTGCAGGAAATGATTTAGTAAATTTTATAGGTGTTCCATTGGCTGGCTTTTCCGCTTATCAAGATTATATGCAATTCGGCACTAAAATAGGTATGGACGCATATAATATGGGACATTTAAATAATCCCGTTTCTACTCCTATTTATTTTTTAATAATAGCAGGTATAGTCATGGTAATATCATTAATGACTTCTAAGAAAGCCAGAAAAGTAATTAAAACATCTGTAGATCTTTCAAGACAAAATTACGGAGATGAGATGTTTGGTACATCTAGATTAGCTAGAAGCATAGTAAGAAGTTCTACTCATTTTTCAGAATGGTTAGTTAAAGTGACACCTATTAGAACTCGTAGATGGATAGATGCTAGATTTAACAGAAACGAAGTTATATTAGAAAATGGTGCGGCATTTGACTCCATAAGAGCATCTGTAAATTTAGTAATTGCCTCATTATTAGTAGCATTAGGAACATCTTTAAAGTTACCTCTTTCGACTACTTTTGTGACATTTATGGTAGCCATGGGTACATCATTATCAGATAGGGCTTGGGGGAAAGAAAGTGCGGTATTTCGTATTACTGGAGTGATTTCAGTTATAGGAGGATGGTTTTTAACAGCGGGTATAGCCTTTGTCTTATGTTTCTTAGTAACGACAGCTATGCATTTCGGAGGGATACCAGTTATGTTAATATTAGCTATTTCAGCTTTTTTGATTATTCTAAGATCTAATATCCGTTATGCTAAGAAAGTAAAAGAAAAAAAAGGAGACCAAATTTTTCAAGCCATTCTTAAAACAGATAACGAAATTAAAGTATGGGAATTACTTAAAGAACATGTCAGAGAAACTGCTTCTATGAGATTATATATTGTATCTAAATGCTATTTTATGATAACAGATGGATTAATAAACAGTGATAGAAAAGAGTTACATAAGGTGGCCAAATTATTAGATGAAGAAAATATTAAATTTAAGAAAAATAGGAGAATCGAATTAGTGAGTTTACGTAAAACTAGTACTATTGTCTCTCTTAAAGCAGGCACGTGGTATAATCTTACTTCAAATAATATATCTCAAATAGTTTCTTCGCTAAGACGTATTTGCGAACCTATCACTGAACATGTAGATAATACTTTTAATTCTTTACCCAAAGAATGTATAGAGGAATTTATATCGTTAAGAGATGAACTCTATCATCTTATGGAAGATATATCTAAAATGATAAAATATGGTAATTTCGATAAAGAAGCACCAGCTATCACCAATAGACTAATCATATTAAAAAACAAATATATTTTAATATCTGAAAAACATTTAAATCGAATTCAGTTAACTCAGGAAGATGATCTTATAAATATCTATATCTTATACCAAAATATTCTTCAAGAAGCAGTTCAGCAAGCATTAATCCTCGAACGTATGGTAGATACTAGTAAGAAATTTTTTCAAGACTAGAACTTAAATATAAGAACTTACTTAAATATAAGAACTTACTTAATTATAAGAACTTACTTAATTATAAGTATAAAATATAATATTATATAGAATACATTCCATATATATCTTTAAAAATACGACCCTCTATTTCTAAATTAGTAATGTTTATCAGTAGGGGGCTTATTTCATCACCTATTTTTTCGTGCAGACTAGATAAATTCATAGAAGAAGTAGATAATAAAGTTAAAATCTTCTTTATGATTTCATTATCATTAGACTGAATAATCTTTTGAATATCCTTTTTATCTTTAGGGCTTCGCCACCCCAGCGAATTAGCAATATTTACAGGTTTATATATAGCTGACGCCAATTTGCTATGAATAAGCTGGTTACAGCCTTCGGATTTAAGATCATTAATTCTTCCTGGAACAGCGAACAAATCTCTATCGTAAGAATCTGCCATTTTCATAGTTAGCATTCCCCCTCCTGTGATAGTAGATTCTATTAAAATTACGGCATTAGCTAATCCAGCTATTATTCTATTTCTTCTTCTAAAATTATTTTTAAAGGGAGTAGTACCGGAAGTGAAATCTGTTAAAATACCTCCTTGTTTAGTCATTTTAGCAGCATCATTTCTATGACAATTAGGATAAATCATATCTAATCCATGTGCTACTACTCCTATAGTATCTAGACCAAAACTTAAAGCTTGCCTATGAGCAGTGATATCTATACCATAAGCTAACCCACTTAATATAATAGGAGGCTTATCAAGCATAGAAAGTGATTTGATTATTTTTCTAACACTATCTCGGCCATAAACAGTAGGTGATCTAGTTCCTACTATAGCGATTATTCTTTCTGCATTTAAATCGGCATTACCTTTATAAAATAATGCTAGAGGTGCATCACAGCATTCTCGAAGTCTTTTAGGATAAGTAGAATCATTTATCCAATAAATTTTAATTCCATGTTTTTCAGCCCATTCTATCTCTTTATATATATTCGTAAAATCTTTTTTATTAAGGACTTTATCTATGTAAGTAGAGTTATTTCTTCCTAATAATGTTTCTAAATCTGATTTATTCATATTGAAAATATCAGATGGAAATTTAATTTTATCTATTAACTCCCTAGATTTGGCACATTCGTAATAAAATATTTGACTTAGGGCTATTGCATAAACTAGTTCGTCTTCTCTTGTATTATCTTCTATATTATTAATAAATCCCATATTACAAAATTAGTAATATGGGATTTTAAAAGTTTTATCTTAATCGCTTATAAACGATTATATGGTTTTCTATACGTTTCTAATCGTTTGTAAATGAGTGTTTCTATTAATTATATAATAAGCATTGCGTCTCCATAAGTGCTAAATCTATAACCTTCTTTCTTAGCTACCTTGTAGGCCTTTATTATATTATCATAACCGCCAAAGGCTGCTGCTGACATAAGCATAGTCGACATAGGTAAGTGAAAGTTAGTAATCATAGCATCAGGGATACGAAAGTCGTATGGAGGGAAAATAAATTTGTTAGTCCAGCCGTCGAAAGCAGTTACTTCGTTTTTAGTAGTAACAGGAGTTTCTAGAGCTCTTACAGTAGTTACTCCGACTGCAAATATTTTATGACCTTTTCTCTTGGTATTATTAATAATTTTAGCTGTTTCTTCATTAATAAGCATTTGTTCAGAGTCCATCTTATGTTTAGATAGGTCTTCTACATTGACTTTACGAAAATGTCCTAATCCCATATGAAGAGTAAGGAAAGCCTTATTTACGTCTTTAAGCTCCAATCTTTTAAAAAGTTCACGAGTAAAATGAAGTCCAGCAGCAGGAGAAGCTACAGCTCCTTCATTTTTAGCATAGATAGTTTGAAACCTTTCAGTATCAATCTCTTCAGCTGTTTCACGAATCCATTTTGGAACAGGCATTTCGCCTAGAGCATACAGATTTTCTTTAAATTCTTCGTAAGATCCATCGAAAAGAAATCTAAGAGTTCTACCTCTAGAAGTAGTATTGTCTATGACTTCAGCTACTAAAGAACCATTTTCTCCGAAATACAGTTTATTACCAATCCTTATTTTACGAGCAGGATCTACTAATACGTCCCATAATCGTTGGTCTTTATTAAGTTCTCTTAAAAGAAAAACTTCTATTTCTGCTCCAGTTTTTTCTTTGTTACCACGAAGTCTAGCTGGGAAAACCTTAGTATCGTTAAAAACGAAAGTATCACCTTTCTCGCAGTAATTAATAATGTCATGGAAAGTTTTATGTTCGATGTCTCCTGTATCACGGTGTAACACCATTAATTTAGAGTCGTCTCGAAATTCTGTTGGATATTTCGCTATTTGATTAAGCGTTAATTTGAAATTGAATTGTGAAAGTTTCATATTTATTCTACGAAAGAAAATGAAAAATGTTTCACATAATTACAATTATTTTAATTAAATAATGCGTCGCATTCTTCAATAGTAACTGCATCTTTTAATGTGAATAATCCTGACATAGTTCTTCTTAATCCTGTTAAATATGCTCCACTATTAGCTGCTAGGCCTAAATCCCTAGCTAGAGCTCTGATATAAGTACCTTTTGAACAGCGAACTCTAATTTTTAGTATTGGTAATTCAAATGATATTAATTCAATACTATATATGTTAATAAGTGCTTTGTTCATTTTAACATCTTGACCTTTTCGAGCTATTTCATAAGCACGTACACCATTAATCATTTTTGCAGAAAAAATAGGTGGTTTTTGAAGCTGTTCTCCTATAAATTTGGGTAGAATATTTTCAATCCCTTCACGAGTAATGTGCTCGAAAGGATATCTATGATCTATTTCTTTTTCACGATCAAAACAAGGTGTAGTAGCTCCGAAAGTTACTTCTGCTATGTATTCTTTTTCTTCGGCTTGAAAAGTTTCTGCTAGTTTCGTGGCTTTCCCTGCACAGATAATAAGTATGCCGGTCGCCAATGGATCCAATGTTCCAGCATGGCCTATCTTAAACTTTTTCATAGAGAAATGATGTTGAAATTTGTACCTCAATTTATGGACAGCATTAAAAGAAGTCCATTTTAGAGGTTTATCGATAGGGATAACTATTCCTCCTGGATAATCTTCGATATTGTCCGACAGGATTTCGAGATTATCCTTGGTGATTAATTTATAATTATTCTCCATGAAAAAAATATTAGTAGAGTTTATTCCTTAATTAGAGTACTTCTATTTTTAATTAGAGTACTTATTTCTTAATAGGAATCTTATTTATTCGACGTAGATGTCTCCCACCTTCAAACTTGCTAGCGAAGAACATTTTCACGATTTCTTTAGCGTTATCTGTGCTAATAAATCTAGCAGGTAGAGACAAAACATTTGCGTTATTATGTTGTTTGGCTAGAGCGGCCAATTCAGGTTCCCAGCATAGTGCAGCGCGGATAGATGGATATTTATTCATGGTCATACTAATTCCATTTCCTGAGCCACAAATAGTTATTCCAATCTCTATTTCACCTTTTTCTATGGCTTGTGCCAATGGATGAGCTACATCTGGGTAGTCCATGCTTTCTGGTGAATTACATCCGAAATCTTTAACTTCTTTACCCATTCCTTTTAGAAATGGAATAAGGATACCTTTAAGTTCGTACCCTGCATGATCACTAGCTATTCCTATCATAAGTCTTTTATTATTTTCTACAAATTTAAAAATAAATTATCTTTGTATGATATAAATCTTAAATAAGAATCGAAAAGGATATAAAAAGATAGTATAAGTCTATAGAAATAGACTATATTAATAAATAGTATTAATAGAAACAGTATTAGTAGAAATAGTATTAATAGAAATTAATAAACTAAGAACATGAAAAATAAAGGAAGAGTATTAGTAACTGGAGCTACTGGCTTTATAGGTTCTCACACTATTTGTGAACTTGTAAATGCTGGTTACGATGTGGTAGGCATCGATAATTTCTCTAATTCTTCAGCTAAGGTTTTAAACGGAATAGAAAAGATAGTAGGTAAGAAAGTTCCGTTTATGGGTGCTAACTGCAGTCATGCAGAATCTTTTAAGAAAGTATTTGAGAGATATCCTGATATAACAGCTGCTATACACTTCGCTGCATTTAAAGCTGTAGGAGAATCAGTCGCTCATCCTATGAAATATTATGAAAACAATCTTATTTCATTAATGAACTTAATAGACTTAATGAAGACGGCTAAAGGAAATATTGTTTTCTCTTCTTCTTGTACTGTTTATGGTGAACCAGATTCATTACCAGTAAGCGAAACAGCTCCTACTAAACCTGCTGAAAGTCCTTATGGTAGAACTAAACAAATATCTGAAGACATTTTAAAAGATGTGGTAAAATCAGATAAAGATTATAAAATTATAGCATTAAGATATTTTAATCCTATAGGATCTCATCCTTCTTCTGAAATAGGTGAATTGCCAATAGGAATACCTCAGAATCTTATCCCTTATATCACTCAGACAGCAGCAGGAATAAGAAAAGAATTAAGTATATTCGGTAAAGATTATCCTACACCTGACGGAACATGTATCAGAGATTATATTTATGTAGTAGATTTAGCTAAGGCTCATGTAAAGGCAGTCGACAGATTACTAGGAAATAATTCTAAATCTAATTTTGAAATCTTTAATTTGGGTACAGGTAATGGCCTTTCAGTGTTAGAATTAGTTACTGAATTTATTAAAGTTACAGGTGTTAAATTACCTTACAAATTCGTGGATAGAAGACCTGGTGATATTATTCAATTATGGGCAGATCCTACTAAAGCTAATAAGGAATTAGGCTGGAAAGCTGATACTTCTATATCAGATGTTCTTCTTTCAGCATGGAACTGGCAGAAAAAACTTAGTGGAATAAAATAAACTTACGTTTTAGACCTATGATTGTGGTAGGGTTTGTCTTGGTTTGATGTTGGCTAGAGCTCTTTCGATTCTCATGATGCTTTCATCTTTTCCTAGGAGTACTAATATTTCTACCATATCTGGACCTTTGGATGCTCCGACTAATGCTAGACGAAGTGAGTTCATTACTTTCCCAAATGGCCATTCGTGTGTTTCGATGTAATCGTGGATAGTTTTACTAACTGTTTCGACATCAAATGTTTCTATATTTTTTATTACATCTTTAATTTCTTCTATATGAGAAGGAATTTCATTTTTCCAGAATTTTTTAACTGTTTTAGCTGAATATTCTATAGGGGCGTAAAAGAAGAAATCTGTTAAATTATAGAAATCTTTCACGAATGTCGCGCGATCTTTATTTAAACTTATAGCTTTAGTGATATACTCAAGATCATTTATACGAGAATTGTTGATCAAATCTTTAGCGCCATCTTCGTTAGTAGAGTTATCGAAAGGTTTAACCTTTAGCATTTCCATAAATTCTTTAGCTAGAGTTTTATCATCTTTCATACGTAGATATTCTTGATTAAACCAATGTGCTTTTTCTGGATTGAAACGAGCACCAGCCTTTACGACTCTTTCTAAAGAGAAAACATCGATTAGTTCTTTAAGACTGAAAATTTCTTGTTCTGTTCCTGGGTTCCAGCCAAGTAGTGCTATAATATTTACAAATGCTTCTGGGAAATATCCATCTTCACGATAACCGTGAGATATCTCACCCGTAGGAGCTTTCCATTCTAATGGGAATATAGGGAAACCCATTTTATCACCGTCACGTTTACTTAATTTACCTTTTCCTGTAGGTTTTAATAATAGTGAAAGATGTGCGAATTCTGGTTGACTATCTGTCCAGCCGAAAGCATCATATAACATGTAATGTAGCGGAAGGGATGGTAACCATTCTTCGCCTCTGATAACATGAGAAATCTTCATTAAATGATCATCTACTATGTTAGCCAAGTGATAAGTAGGAAGTTCATCATTTCTTTTCCAAAGAACTTTATCATCTAGTGTATTTGAGTTCATTTCTATGTCGCCTCTTATGATATCATGCATTTTAATCATTTTATCTTCAGGGTTTTTGAAACGAATAGTCCAGTTAGTCGTAGTTTCTAATAATTCTTTTGTTTTGTCTGGCGACAATGTTAAAGAGTTATTTAGTTCTTTACGAGTAATGTAGTTATATGTGAATGTATATTTGTGGGCTTCAGCTTCTTCACGGCGACGATTTAAATCTTCTGAACTATCAAAAGCATAATAAGCGTGGCCATTTTCTATTAATTTATCAGCATATTTTTTATAAATATCTTTTCTTAAAGACTGACGATAAGGACCATAAGGATTATTATTGTCGGAAGACTGAACTATGTGTCCGTCTTTATCTAAACCTTCATCAGGGTTAATTCCACACCACTTTAATGCTTCGATAATATAATCTTCAGCACCTGGAACAAATCTAGTAGAATCAGTATCCTCTATTCTTAGAATAAATGTTCCTCCATTTTGTTTAGCAAATAAATAATTATATAATGCAGTTCTCACGCCTCCCATATGAAGAGGGCCTGTAGGACTTGGTGCAAATCTTACTCTAACTTTAGATTTTTCCATTTTTCTTTTCTTTTTGTATTTTTCTCTTTCTTTCTAACGCTGTTTGATTCTCCATATCTATAATACTGATGTCTTGAGTGTAGATAGGTATAGATTTTATATCCATTCTTTCTGAAGTATTGATAGTGGTATCCATATTTTGATCTACGGGATTAAGTATTATACGTCCAGCATCTTCATCAGAAGTTTCTGAAGTATCTACTATTATATCATCTTCAGTATCATCAGGTTCTAAGTCTAGTGGAGGTACCAAATTCATTTTATATCCAGTAGCTACTACGACTAATCTTATACTATCTTCTGTTAAAGTATCATCTATGGCTATACCTCTTTTAAACTGTTTAGTTATCCCAGTGAAGTTTTTAATTTCTTTCATTAAGGCTTCTAACTCTTTAGCTTTTAATCCATTTTTGCTACTTGTAGATATGTTTACTAATACATTTTTAGCAGATCTAATATCATCTTGTTCTAATAGAGGAGAAGTAAAAGCTTTCTGAACTACTTCTATAGCTCTATTTTCTCCTTTAGCTTCACCTACTCCCATAATAGCCATACCAGAATTTTTCATGGTGGTTTTAAGGTCAGCAAAATCTACATTTATATAACCACTTCCTGTAATAATTTCGGCGACTCCTTTTACAGCAGTGAATAAGACTTCATCTACTTTAGGAAAGGCTTCTAAAATAGTTAATTCTGGATATATACTATATACTTTTTGATTATCTACTATCAATAATGAGTCTACATATTTGGCTATTTCCATAATACCATCATATGCTCTTTTTAATGCATCGTATCCTTCGTCTTTAAAAGGTTGAGTGACTACAGCTATAGTTAACATACCCATCTCTTTAGCTATACGAGCTATGATAGGAGCAGCTCCTGTACCTGTTCCTCCTCCCATACCTGCTGTTATGAAGGCCATTTCTATACCATCTCCTAGATGATTTTTTATGATTTCTTCAGATTCTTGAGCAGATTCTTTACCTACTAATGGATTACATCCGGCTCCACGTCCTCCGGTAAGGACTTCTCCTAACTGAAGTTTTTCAGGCACATCAGATTTAGATAATGCTTGAGCATCAGTGTTGCTAATCATAAATTCCACATCCTTAATACTCTTGTGGTACATCTGAGTTACAGCATTGGACCCTCCACCGCCTACACCTATAACTTTAATTATAGATTTTTTAATATCCCAATTAGAAGGGATAATCTCAGGCATCTCTTCTTTTATATCTTGTTTTTTCTTAATATTAAGCATTGTTATCTTTACTTTTAGAGCTTCATGAATTTATAAAGTATTATCTTATTAAGCATCATCATTTTTACTACTGAAAAAATCATCTAAGAAACCACCGATACTTCTTTCTTTTTTCTTTTTCTTTTTAGATTTCTTATAATTTGATTCTTTTTCTTTTTCTTCTTCTGTTTTTTCTACTTCAGTTCCGAATAGAGTAGGGTTATTTTCTTCTATTTCTATTCCTCTTTTTTCCATATTCATGAATCCATATTGGATTAGACCACAGATAGTAGAAGAATTTCGTTTAGTTATCTCAGGTACTGAGGTGTTCATGATTTCCTTAGATGTACTAGGAGTTTTTATAAAAACATTTAATCCTGTAATTTCTTTCAATAAGATTTGTAGATGGGTTAATGAAGAAGATCCCCCAGTAAGGATTATACCTCTTCTCAATTTTCCTTGGTAACCTGATTTTTCTATTTCATGTTTTATAGTAGCACAGATTTCACTTGCTCTAGCTTCTATAGTTTCTGTTAATTTATTAAAAGGAATTTTCTTGGTAATGCCATCTTCACTTTTAATGGTGATGTTCTTGTCGTTATTGTCGGCAGACACAATAGCTGTTCCTTGTTTTTGTTTTATAGCTTCAGCTGTTTTCTGAGCTAATTCGCATTCTTGTCTGATATCTTCAGTAATAGAATTACCAGCGAAAGGAATAACGGCTGCATAACGAATTACTTTATCATGATAAATAACCATATCAGTCGTACCGCTACCTATATCTACCATAACACAACCCAATTCTTTATCTTCGTCATCTAATACTGATAAAGATGTAGCGATAGGATTAAGAACGATTGTTTCTAATTTAAGACCACTTCGTATAATAGTTTGTTCAGCTTGAAGAGAAGGAGTCTTTTTGCCGATAAATAACTGATAATAAGCCTCAATAGTATTTCCTGTCATACCCACAGCATCTTTTACACCTTGATATTCATCTATGTTATAAAACTGAGGTGAGCAATAAATTACCTTTTCATTAGCTTCTACCTTAGTATTATACATTTTTTCAATGTATGTGTTTAATTCTTCTTCTGTTATGTAATCAGTAGGGTTAGATCTTTGATTACAGCAGGAATCTGAGATACATCTTAAATTTTGAGCAGTAATTCCTACATATATTTTTTCTTTATCTATTCTATATCCTTCTATTTTATTCTGTAAGTCACTTAATGCAGGTTTAAGAGCGTCACAAACTTTTTTAATGTTTACCACTTCTCCTTTTATTATACCTGTAGATTTAACTCTAGAATAGGCTAAAATTTTAATTCCACCAGCAGATTTTTCACCTACGGCTGCTACGATTTTAGTAGTACCTAAATCTATAGCTGTTACATATTTGCTCATATCTATCTAATTTTCTAAATCGTTTCTAATCGCTTCTATTTTTTCTTACAAACTATCTGCTTGTCAAATTTCAAATTTACTTCTTTATATTTATCCCACCCATAGACAGGAACCACATTATGATAAAAAGAATCAAGTTTTGAAAACTTTTCATCGAAATTAGTAAATTTTCCGAAATTAATAGTTTGATCTCCTATTCTTGTAAATAATAATACATCTAAGTTTTCTTTAATGTATATTTCTTGTATCATTTTATTCCAGAAAGGATGCTGGTCTAGATACTCTCCGAAATTTATTAATTTATCTAGCCATTGTTCTTCTTTCTTTCTTACTGATCCTCTATGGCCTATCTGTAGTTTGATAGGAATATATCCTGAAACTATAGGTACATATGAAGTAAAACTACTTACTAAAGGAAATATATATTTTTCATCATCTATATAAAAGCCTCCTTCATTAGTTTGAATTCTAAGAACAGGTCTTCGCTGAGTAATATCTGCTCTAAGAAGACCATTTCTTCTAATAGATATATCAGATTTTTTAACAGCACTTTTTTGTGATAATAATATCTCTAAAGAATTTAAATCTATAGCATTTATTTTCTTATTTATAGGATTAGTACTTCCCTCAGTGAGTAGGTTAGTTATATCTTTAGGAGTGAGGAACTTATTGGTTAAACTATCTAATATACACACTTTAATTTCTGTACATACTTCTTTCTGTCTCTGCTCTTTATCTAATTTATGACAAAAGTAGAAATAAAAGCAAAGTACTGCAGTAAGTACAGCTATTAATAGTCCTATTAAGATTTTTTTCCACATAAATAATTCTTTATTTTAGGGACTAACAGTCCGATATCTCCAGCTCCAAAAGTAAGAACAATATCGATATTATTTTTATCTAATTCTTTTAATATATTTTCTTTTTTTATAATTTTTTTATCATTACATTTTATCTTATTCAATATAATCTCTGAAGAAACTCCTTCAATAGGTAATTCTCGAGCAGGATATATAGGTAATAATATCACTCTGTCAAGTGCTGATAAGCTTTTTGCGAAATCGTCACAAAAATCTCTGGTCCTAGAGTAAAGATGTGGCTGGAAGATAGCTGTAATATGTCTATGAGGAAACATATTTCTTACAGAACTTATCGTAGCTGATAATTCATTAGGATGGTGAGCGTAATCGTCTATATAGATAAGATGGGGAGTATTGATTTGAATATCGAATCTCCTTTCTACACCTTGGAAGTTAGCTAATGCCGTTTTTATATTTTCAAGAGAAATGCCTTCTAAGTATGATACTGCGCTGGCGGCAATGGCGTTTTCTACGTTTACCCAGCCTGGTACTCCGACTTGTACGTTTTGGATAGAAGATTCAGGAGTATTTAAAGTAAAGTTTAAACATCCTGTTTTTGTATATTTTAAATCAGATGCATAAAAATCAGCTTTTTCGTCGAAAGCGTATGTATATATTTTAGCACTGAGTCCTTTTTTAAATTCTTCAGTAGCTATTTTCTTTTTAAGTATAAGTGTTTTTTTAACTTGTGCTGCGAAATCGTGGAATGCCTTTTTTAGATTTTCTGCATTTTTATAAATATCTAGATG
The DNA here is from genome assembly GCA_041672845.1 of Bacteroidales bacterium. Classification (GTDB taxonomy): domain Bacteria; phylum Bacteroidota; class Bacteroidia; order Bacteroidales; family UBA932; genus JBAYDV01. Next base: position 34,289 of record JBAYYV010000006.1, on the reverse strand, counting down.
ATCAGCATCTATAGATGTAATAAGAGCTGTTTTAGGGAATAGCTGTAAGAATGATCTATCAAATTCATCTGCTTCAGCTACTAAAAAATTATTATTGGAAACTAATAAATTAGAATGATAATTTTTAGAAATTCCTCCAAGGAATGCACTACAGCCTTTTAGTGAATCAGTGAAGATATGAGATACTAGGGTGCTAATGGTGGTTTTCCCATGAGTCCCAGCGATACCTATACAGTCTTTATCTTTAGCTATGATTCCTAGAGCTTTAGATCTTTTGACTAGAGTATAAGGTCTTTCTTGTATATAGATTAATTCTTTCATATCCTTAGGGATAGCAGGAGTATATATACAAAGAGTGTTTTTTACATCTTTAGGTATAAGATTTATGTCTTCGTCGAAATGTATTTTTATTCCTTCTGATGACAATTTATCAGTGATGTTAGAGGGTGTTTTATCATAACCAGATATATTATAACCAGATAGATTATAATATCTAGCTATCGCACTCATTCCGATGCCTCCAATACCTATGAAATATACATTTTTCATTTTTATATAATTACTTTATTTTATGTCAGCCAGTTTCATAATCTCTATAGCTATAATATCTGCTGCATCCGGTTTAGCTAAAGTTATAATATTATCTGATAGGCTCTCCATTAATTTATTATTGTCCAATAGGTTTTCTATTACTCGTATAAGTTTCACATCTGCTTCTGAATCTTTTATCATTAAGGCAGCGTTTTTATTTGCTAAAGATTCTGCATTATGTGTTTGATGATCTTCTGCTACTACAGGAGAAGGTACGAAAATACAAGGTTTTCCGATGCAGCATAATTCGGAAATGCTTCCTGCACCTGCTCTAGATACTATGATATCAGCTGCAGTAAAAGCCAAGTCCATACGATTAACGAAACTTAAATTTTTAATATTAGAGGGAATATTCCCGTCTAATGATTCTTTGAAAGTTTCTATATTATTTTTATAAGCTTTGCCACTTTGCCAGAGTATTTGATAATTTACTGACTTAGCTTTTTCTTTAATCCATGTTTTCATGATTCTGTTAAAAGTACCACAGCCCAGAGAACCACCTACTACGAAGACAGTTTTTTTCTTTTTATCTAATTTAAAATATTCATAAGATTCAGCTCGTAGTTCTTTGTAAACTTTATTATTCCCATTACCATTATTAGTTATTCTGTTTTCATATAAAGATAATATCTCTTTACGAATAGGATTCCCAGTATATAGAATTTTATCAGAAGGGAAAAATCTATCCATTCCAGAATATGCTACACAGATTTTCTTAGCGTATTTTCCAACGATCTTATTAGTAAGACCTGCATAAGAATTTTGTTCCTGAATTAAACAGGGTACACCTAATTTAGCAGCAGACCATACTAATGGAGCACTAGCGTATCCGCCTACTCCTACAGCACAGTCAGGGTTAAACTCTTTTATGATTTTACGAGCTTTATAGATGCTCTTAACTACCATAAAAGGAAGTTTAAGATTAGAAAGAGAAAGACTTCTTTTTAATCCTGCTACTGGAAGACCTATTATTTTATAACCAGCGAGAGGTACTCTGTCCATTTCCATTTTGCCTTGAGCCCCTACGAATAGAATCTCGGTATCAGGATATTTATCCTTTATAGCATTGGCTATAGATATGGCAGGGAAGATATGTCCTCCTGTTCCACCTCCACTAATTATTATTTTCTTCTTCATATAATTTGTTATCTATTTTTCCTTCGTCTAATTCCTTTTTCCAAACTTCTGCAGCTGCTTTTTCTTTTTCTGATTGTTCTATCTGATCTTTTTCTATTTTTATATCTATTGTCCTATTTATAGCTAAAATAATACCTACAGCCATACTCATAATCATCATAGATGAACCTCCCAAACTAATTAAGGGTAGTGTTTGTCCAGTGACAGGTATTAGACCTACGTTTACTAAAATATGAATAAATGCTTGTATAAGTATAAGTGTAGATAAACCAATAATGGTCAACATAGAAAATATTTTTTTACAATTCTTAGCTATCATTGTCGAACGATAGAAGAACCATAGGTATAAAAGCATTACTCCTATTGCTCCTAATAATCCCCATTCTTCTATGATAGTAGTGAATATATAATCTGAATAAGGATGAGGAAGACTATCCCTTTTAATAGAGTTTCCAGGGCCTCTTCCTATTATTCCACCTAATTGAATAGCTTCTCTAGCTTGTTCTGATTGGAAATTTTTTTTATTATATTCTTCTTGCTGTTCTTCTGTCATTTCTTCTTCTTTCCCTGAAAAGAATCTTTCTATACGACCTTCGAAAGTATCAATACGAGAAAACGCTCCAGTAAAAGTATGTATTCCATACACTAAAATCATTCCACCTAAAGCTATATATATTATCATTTTGATAAATCTTTTCTCTAAGCCTCCTAGTACTAAGATTAAGAAACAAATAATAGCTATAATAATAGTAGCAGATGCAGATCCTACTAAACATAATAATAAAACGATTCCTAAAGGAAACACTATTCTTAGGAAGAAATCTTTATATGTTTTTATATTATATTTCTCCATCGTGGTCGCTAGATATAGAATGGTGGAGACCTTAGCTAGCTCCGAGGGCTGGAATGTTATACCTACTATTTTTATCCATCTATGAGCACTATTTATAACTAACCCACTTATAGTAGTATACATCAGTAATCCCATAGTCAATATTAATAGGGGTATAGCTAACATTCTATAATATCCTAGTGGAATCTTATAGCAGATTAGTATTATTAATAATCCTATAAATACATATCTAGACTGTTTAAATAGAAATGCTAGAGTAGATGTATGAGCTTTATAAGCCAGCGAATTGGAGGATGAATATACAGACATAATAGAAATCATGGCAAATAGTGCTACTATTACCCATATCAGCTTATCACCTTTAAGATGAATAAACTGCTTTCTTTTAGGTTTAGAAGTTTTATTATTATCTAATTTTTTCATCTATTAAATTCTATCTAATTTTTTCTTAATTATTTAAATTGGCTATTATTTAGATCTATTTTATTATAAGTTTCTAACGGCTGCTTTAAATTGATTCCCTCTATCTTCATAATTTTTAAATAAGTCGAAACTAGCACAGCAAGGTGATAGTAATACTACTTCTCCTGATTTGGCTATGGTATAAGCTATTTTTACAGCTTTTTCAGCTGAGTCACAGTCATATATTTTATCGACTTTATCTTCGAAGTTTTTGTGTAATTTTTTATTATCTACGCCTAAACAAATAAGGCATCTTACTTTAGTTTTAACTAAATCGTAAATTTCTGAATAATCGTTGCCTTTATCTTTACCCCCGGCTATCCAAATGACAGGTCTTTTCATACTTTCTAGAGCATACCATGTAGAATTCATATTAGTAGCTTTAGAGTCATTTATGTATAAAACATCTCGAAGACTTAATATTTTTTCCATTCTGTGTTCTATACCCTCGAAAGACATAAGTGCTTCACGAATTATTTTGTTAGAAATATTCATAATTTTACCGGTGATAGCAGCAGCCATAGAATTATAAATATTGTGTTTGCCTTCAAGTCCTAGTTCATTTAAGTACATCCAGTAATCTTCTAAATTTTCATACTTAACTATCAGTTTATTACTATCAGCATAAGCTCCTTGGTTCACTTCCACTTTTTGAGAAAATGGTAATTTTTTAGCTCTAGTGACTATATTCCCTAGGTTCTTTACGGTTATATCATCATCTTTACAGAAGATAAAGCAATCATTTGGAGACATGTTTTGTGTTATTCTAAATTTAGAATTGATATATTTTTGCATTTTGAAATCATATCTATCTAAATGATCAGGAGTTATATTCAAAAGAATAGCTATATCAGCTTTGAAATCATACATACCATCTAACTGAAAACTACTTAACTCTAAGACATAATAATCATGTTGTTCTGTAGCTACTTGGAAGGCGTAGCTTTTACCTATATTGCCGCCAAGGCCGACATTTAATCCTGCATTTTTTAATAGATAATATATTATAGAAGTAGTAGTCGTTTTACCATTACTTCCTGTAATACATATCTTAGTAGAATTATCATATCTTCCAGCGAATTCTATTTCAGATATAATAGGGATTTCAAGAGCTTTTAACTTTTTGATTAATGGCAGGGTCTCAGCTATACCCGGACTTTTTATTATTTCATCTGCATCTGATATTTTATCAGGATGATGTCCACATTCTTCGAACTCTATATCATACTTTTTAAGCGTAATTATTTGCTTATCTGCCAATTTACCACTGTCAGATAAAAATACATTGAATCCTTTAACTTTAGCTAAAACAGCAGATCCTATTCCACTTTCACCACCGCCTAATATTACTATTTTTTTCATGATTATCTAATTTTCAATGTTGCTATAGTTATAATAACTAACAATATGTCTATTAACCAGAATCGCATGACGATTTTGGCCTCAGGGATTACTCCCTTAGGTTTTTGTAAAATAGCGTCTTTATTTTCTTTTTGATAATGATGATGTAATGGGCTCATTCTGAACACTCTGACCCCAGCACCATGTTTTTTCTTTGTGTATTTGAAATATACTCTTTGAATGATAACAGATAGAGATTCTACTAAGAATATACCACATAAAATAGGTAGTAATAATTCTTTTCTAATAAGAATAGAACTTACTGCTATGATACCTCCAATAGCTAAGCTACCAGTGTCACCCATAAATATTTGAGCCGGATAGGAATTGTACCATAAAAATCCTAATAATGCACCTATAAATGCGGATAGGAAAACTACTGTTTCTCCTGTTCCTGGTAAATACATGATATTCAAATAATCGGAATATATAATGTTACCAGAAAGATAAGCTAGTATTCCAAGTCCTGCTCCGATAATAGCGGAAACCCCTGTGGTTAATCCATCTAATCCATCTGTCAAATTGGTTCCGTTAGAGACGCCAGTTATAATGAAAATAATTACTAAAATGTAAATTATCCATTGTAAAGCATTTTTTACTTTCCCTTTTCCTAATGCTAACCAAGCATAATCAAATTCATTATTTTTAACGAATGGAATAGTAGTAATAGTACTTTTGCACGTATGAGAATCATTTATTGTAGATTCTTCGACGATTTTAGTTTCAGTATCCATTTTATCTAAAACAGGAATAACTGTCTGTTCGATAGTCGTAGTTTTAGGGATAGTTTTTTCATAAATAACGACGTCACTATTTAAATATAAAACTAAACCTATAATAAGTCCTAAAGTTACCTGACCAAAGATTTTATACTTAGGTCTTAGACCTTCTTTGTTCTTTTTGAAGACTTTAATATAATCATCTAAAAATCCCACAGCTCCTAACCAGACGGTAGTTAGAAGTAATAACTGAACATAAATATTAGTTAAATCACAGAATAATAAAACAGGAATAAGTATAGATAAAATCACTATCAAACCACCCATAGTAGGAGTGCCTTTCTTTGAAATCTGTCCTTCTAACCCTAAATTTCTTATTTCATCAGAAATCTGTTTTCTCTTAAGTTTTTTTATTAAACTTTTACCCCAGATAATAGCGATTATTAATGCTACAGCATTAGCTGCTAATGCTCGAGTAGAGATATATTTAAATAATCCTGAACCGTGGAAGTCCATGATACTGTCTAAATAATTGAATAAATGATAAAACATATATTTGTAATGTTAATTAGTTCTGTTTAAGCTCTTTAAATGTATCGTTTATAACCTCTTTATCATCGAAATGATATTTAGTACCTTTAATAATTTGGTAATCTTCATGACCTTTCCCGGCTATTAAAACTATGGAATTAGGCTGTGCTGAAATCAATGCAGCTCTAATAGCTTCTTTCCTGTCAGCGATAAACATGCATTTTCTCATTTCATCTGGTGATAATCCTTTACGCATATCTTCCAAAATTCTTTTTGGATCTTCATTCCTAGGATTATCAGAGGTTACAATCGCTTTATCAGAAAGATCTGCACCTATTTTTGCCATTTCAGGACGTTTGGTTCTATCTCTATCTCCTCCACAGCCGAAGACTGTCGTCAATTCGGTTTTTGATATGTCTCTAAGAGTATTAAGCACGTTTTCCAATGCATCAGGAGTATGTGCGTAATCTACTACAGCAGTGATGTTATTAGGACCTTTTATATATTCTAATCTGCCGGCTACCGCTGTAAGTTTAGAAATCTCTGTTAATATCTCATCTTTTTTAGCTCCTAGAAGGATAGCTGTACCATAAACTGCTATAAGATTATGGGCATTGTGGTCGCCTATGAATCTTGTCCAAACTTCTTGTTTATTTATACTAAGAAGATATCCTTCCATGCTTTTTTCGATAATCTTAACCATGAAATCTGCTTTAGATCTTATAGAGTAAGTGTATGTATCCGCTTTGGTATTTTGAATCATTACTTCACCGTTCTTATCATCTATATTAGTAAGAGCGAAAGTTTTAGGCCCTAGCTGGTCAAACAATAATTTTTTGCAACGAATATATTCTGCAAAAGTTTTGTGATAATCTAAATGATCATGAGTGATATTTGTAAAAATACCCCCATTAAATTCTAATTGTGCTATTCTTTCTTGATGAAGAGAATGCGAGGATACTTCCATGAAACAATATTCACATCCATTATCTATCATCTCTCTTAGTAAAGAAAATATTATGATAGGATCAGGTGTAGTATTTATAGTGTGGAACTTTTTATCTCCTACGTAATTTGCAATAGTCGAAAGAAGACCACATTCATATCCTAATCCTTTGAATAATCTATATAATAAAGTAGCAATAGTAGTTTTCCCATTGGTACCAGTAACGGCTACTATTTTAATGTAATGTGAAGGATGATTATAGAAATTATCAGCTGCGATGTTCACAGCTTTTCTAGAGTTTTCACTATGAACCCATATAATATCGTGCTGTGTATTAATAATTTTATCTACTTCCTGCTGATCATCATAAAGAACGGCTCTAGCACCATTGGTGATAGCTTTCTCGATATACTTATGACCGTCTGTATCGAATCCCCTTACGGCTATAAATAGTCCGTTTTTCTCCACTTTTCTAGAATCCTGCGTAATCATTGAGATTTCAGGGTTAGTGGTCATATTCTTAGAATTAAGAATTATTATATGTTTTAATATTTTTAAAAGTTTCATGATGTTCTTTTCGATAAATGTAGCTCTACAAGTCCATTATTATGAAGGTATTCCCCTGCAGGTGGATTTTGAGTAATAACTCTTCCTGACCCGTTTATTTTTACTTTATACCCTTCATTCTCAAGAATATATAAAGCATCTTTTAACCCCATATTTACTACATCTGGAACTAAATTTGGCTCTGTGGTTAAATTTTCCTCAAGTGGTGTGTCACCTTCATATTTAATTTTGACCCATTTAGTTTTAGTAGTAATATTTAAATTTTTATTAGGTAATGAAGCTAAACAGGAATTAATTTCAGAACTACTTCCACCACATATATGAGGATTGTCGGCTACTTTAATCATATCTCTATATAAAGGTGAATTCCATTCAGGATGAGTAGCATATATATTATCAGCTATTTTCTTAAATACAGGACCTGCCCAAGAACCGCCGTAAAAATTCCCTCTGGTTTTATTAGAGAACATGACTACGATACAAGATATCTTAGGATTATCAGCAGGGAAGAATCCACAAAAAGAAGCTTGATGCTTCTTATATCCGTGAGCATCTTTATAATGCCCGTCAAATAATATCTGCGCTGTACCAGTTTTACCAGCTATAGGATAACGATCATTTTTACATATTTTAGCAGTACCATTATTTACTACTTCTCTTAATGCATAAGTAACTGTTTTTATAGTTTGTTCTGAGCAAATGGAATTACTCATTACGGTAGGCTTAATTTGAGTTTTTAACTTGCCATCTTTCTGATAATTCTCGATAAAATACGGTTTCATCATTTTACCATTATTGGCGACAGCATTATAAAAGGTCAAAGTATGTATAGGCGCTAGTAAAACTTCATAACCGATAGCCATCTGAGGAAGAGAAATCTTGGACCAACTTCTATCGCTAGGAGAACTAACTTTTGTACGACCTTCTCCAGAAATTTCTAGATTCAGTCTTTCGCCTAATTTCATACTTGTAAGTCTTGAAAGATATTCCATGGGCTTGTTCTCATAATAACGAGTAGCCATTTTAGCAAAAGATATGTTAGATGATTTTTCAAAAGCAGTAAGAACTGTTAATTTTCCATAACCACCTCTATGAGTATCTCTGAATTTTTTACCGTGATAATCCCAAATACCGTTTCCTGCATCGATAGGACTGTCCAGTGTTACATACCCATCTTCTAGTAAACAAATTAGAGTAGATAATTTCATAGTAGAACCAGGATCTGAAGACTGACGGATAGCATAATTAAAAGATTCTACGAATTTTCCACTAGAATTTTTTTGCATATTGGCTATTGCTCTAATGGCTCCTGTCTGTACATCCATAACTATAGCGCAGCCACCTTCTAATTTATCACTCTTAGCTAATTGTTCTCTTAATGCTAGCTCAGCTACTTCTTGTATATCTATATCGATAGTGGTTTGAATATCATATCCATTTATAGCAGGAATTAATTTTTCTCCTGGTACTTGAATCCATTTACCACCTAACTGTCTTCTCATTAATCTCTTACCATCAGTACCGGTAAGCATGTAATCAAAACTTTTTTCAAGGCCAGCACCACCATGATCCATATTTATGTATCCTATAGTTCTGTTAGCTAATGAACCATAAGGCTTATGTCTTTCACTAGATTTTATAATAATAAGACCACCTTTATATTGTTTCTCTTTAAAAATAGGAAGAGTCTTAATGTATTTAAGTTCGTTATAAGTTAATTTTCTATCCCCTATTTTTTTATAACGATTACATCGCTGACGAGCACTAATAATTTCTCTTTTGTATCGATCAGCAGATTTATTCTTGAAAAGATGTGCGAGACCTTTTGAAAGTTCGTCTATCCCTTGATTAAATAGTAATTGATCGGCTACGCTACAGTCCATTCTTAATTCGAAATAAGGAACTGAGAAGGCTAGAGGTCTGCCGTCTGCCGACAATATGCTTCCCCTGGTAGCTTGAATAGTAACTTCTTTGTTAAAATCGTCTTCAGTAACTCTATCTTTATCTATAAACTGAATATAGATTATCTGTCCGAAGATAATCAACATAAGAAAAATAGCTAAGAAATATATAACTCTATATTTCTTATAAGCATTTTCTATGATTTGTTTTTCGTTCATTTTATAGTTTATCTATCTATATTTTCAATAATAACTGGAGGATCAGTAGGGGAAACTAAAGTGGATTTTTTTTGTTCTAACAGCTTTTTTATTTCTCCATGTTTACTCAGTGACAATATTCTAGCATCATTACTTATATGTTCAGTCTTTAATTCTTCTATTAGATTTGCATTATCTTCTTGCTGAACGAGCACATCCTTAGACCTATAGTGGATAGAAATAATTAAGATTATTAATAAGAATATGATGATTACAAGTTTCCTATTTTTAATCAACCCACCATTAGCCAGAAGAATTTGTCCTCCAAATAAATCTGCTATGATATTTCTTTTTGTCATTTTATTATCTAATACTTGTATTAAGGTACTCTTTTAGCAATTCTTAATTTAGCACTACGTGCACGTTTGTTTTTTGCTATTTCTTCTTCAGGAGGTGATATAGGTTTTCTGTTAATAGCTTCGAAAGGAACTATCTTTTTACCATACATATCTTTATCAGCTTCTCCATCTATCTTTCCGTTTCTAATGAAATTTTTAACCATTCTATCTTCTAGAGAATGATAAGTAATAATTGATATTATGCCCTCTGGTTTTACTACTTTGTTACAAGCAAGTAAGAATGCTTCTAGGCTAGCCATTTCTTGGTTCACTTCTATTCTTAAAGCTTGGTATATTTTAGCATAGAATTTATTCTCGGTTTTAGACGGAGCCATTTTTTTTAAACATTCTTCTAAATCACTAGTATTTATTATAGGCTCTTCTTTTCTTTTAGTACATATCAGCCAAGCTGCTTTTTTAGGATTCTTAATTTCTCCGTACATACGAAAAACTTTAGTAAGTTCTTCTTCTGAATAATTATTTAAGACATCTTTTGCACTAGTCTTAGCCAGTTTGTTCATCCTCATATCTAGTTCAGCTTCGAATCTGAATGAAAATCCTCTATCTCCTGTATCGAACTGATGTGAAGAAACACCTAAGTCGGCGAGTACTCCGTCCACACCTTTATATCCATAATACCTTACGAAATTATGAATGTATTTAAAGTCACTATGTACTAAGATTATTCTATTATCAGAAGGAGCATTATCTAATGCATCTTGATCTTTATCGAAAACTATAAGTCTGCCTTGAGGACCTAATTTAGATAATATTTCGCGAGTATGTCCTCCGCCTCCGAGTGTGGCGTCACAGTAAATTCCATCTTGTTTAATCTGTAATCCATCGATGCTCTCATGGAGAAGTACAGGTGTGTGATATGATGACATAGCCAAATATTTATATTATCTCAGAATCTCTTCTTACCCTAAATATTTTCATTACTCTAAAAACGTTTCTTACTTTAGATTTCTGCTTACTTTAGATTTCTGCTTACTCTAGATTTCTACTTAACCTAGAATCTTTTCTGCTAGAGAAACAAAATCTTCTGGACTTATTTGTTCTTTTTCATAATTCTCTTTTGCCCATAATTCTATTTTATGATCATTCCCTACGAAAATCACATCCTTCTTAACAGAAATCGTTTCCAGAAGAGATTTAGGAATAGTTATTCTTCCAAGTTTATTATCAGTTTCTATAAGTGCACGATTACTCATATAACCCCTCCAAAATTTGTTATGCTCTGGATTAAAAAAATTCAGTTTTGATTTTATTTCTTCAGATTCCACTTCCCATTCTTCGTAAGTGAAGATATTTAAACAATTAGCGAATAAATCTTTTTTAACAACGAACCGTAAAGTAATAGACTCAGACTGCATCATAAGATTCTTGAATGACGAAGGAAAAATCAATCTCCCTTTGTCATCTAATTTTGCCCTATGTTCACCTACAAATTTAACCATTTATATTTTGCACTTAATTAGGATACAGTATTGTTTGGCGCTAAATGTTAGTGTATTTAGAAAATATATATTTTCAATTATTGTTTAATGCTTTCGATATCTTATTATGTTTCAAAATAAAATGATAGGCATTTAAAGTACATCATTCCATACACTTTTACGAATACTATATCTATAAATACAAAATTACTAAATATATTACATACTTTTCCACAATTTTACAAAGTTTTCCACAATTTATAAACTTTTACCACATTATAGAGACATATGGTGTTAAAAACAGTATGTTGTCTAATAAGCCATATCTAAAATTAAAGCATTATAGAAACATATAGTTTTAAAAATAGTATGTTGTCTAATAAGCCATATCTAACATTAAAGCATTATAGAAACATATAATGTTAAAAATAGAGGTGCAATAGGTGGAATATAAAGCATCGTACCACATTTAAAATTCAATCTATCAGCATACAAAATCCACTATTCCATTAATCCATTATTATATCGATACTACTATTCAATCGATATTATAATTTTATTATATACTATAATTAAGTTTATACTATAATTCTACTTATATCTATTATCTAGGCAATGCTATTATCAAGTTAATGCTATTATCTAGGCAATGCTATTATCAAGTTAATGCTATTATCTAGGCAATGCTATTATCTAGGCAAATTTTAAAAGTAAAAGGACTTCTTACTGAAGTGTCCCAAAAGCCGTAAAACTTTTGGGAATACACTTCATTTAAAGATGTTCTTTTATATTCTTAAAGATTATTTATTATAACTAATAGTCAAAAGTACGAAATAGTGCACAGAACGATGATATCGACATTTACTCTACATAAAACCCCCATAATCAGTATAGGAAAGTACGAAATAGTGCACAGAACGATGATATCGATATTTGCTCTACATAAAACCCCCATAATCAGTATAGGAAAGTACGAAATAGTGCACAGAACGATGATATCGACATTTACGCTACATAAAATAGAGCATTATCAGACTAAAAAAGTATAAAGTGCTTAGTATAAACTATTTTGATTTTATCATTATCGAATGAATAGTAATTCACGATACTTAGGAAGAGGCCAAACTTCATCATCTACTAAAAATTCAAGTTTGTCTATATGAATACGAATAGAATCTAGATATGGACGAACTGTCCGAAAATAGACTTTTGTGCGTTCTACTATATTATCTATTCCAGTATTAGCTGCTTTACGAGCTGCTATCATTTCTTGCACTTCTTTCTTAATAGTTTTTATATGCATAGAAATTTCTCTAATGCTATCAAGTTGTAATTCGGCATTTTCAGAAAAATCATCTGGTAATATATCTTTCAATCCCTGTACATTTTGAATAAGGGTATTTTGGTAAGTGATAGCTGTAGGAATAATATGATTAAGAGCTAAATCACCTAAGACACGAGATTCGATTTGTAGTTTCTTAAGATAAATCTCATTTTTGATTTCATAACGAGCTTCGAGTTCTCTTTCTGATAAAATTCCATTATCTGATAATAATTTTTTAGTTTTATCTGATAAATAAGCTTTGTACACTGATACGCAACTACTATTGGAAGAAAGACCTCTTTTTTTGGCTTCTTTTACCCACTCTTTTGAATAACCATTTCCTTCAAAACGAATCTTGTGAGTCTCCTTAATATATTGACGTAAAACTTGGAAAATAGCCTCATCTTTCTTTATACCCTTAGCTATTATTTTATCAGTTTCTTGCTTGAAATTTTTTAGCTGTTCGGCCATAGCTGTATTTAAAATAAGCAATGATGCAGCACAATTAGCTGATGAACCTACGGCTCTGAATTCAAATCTGTTACCAGTGAAAGCAAATGGAGAAGTTCTGTTTCTATCAGTATTATCTAATATAATTTCAGGAATCTTTCCGACATTAAGTTTAAGTTCGGTTTTCTCATCAGGACTCATTTTTTTATCGCTAACTTTTTCTTCGATTTCATTTAGAACAGAAGCTAATTTTTTACCTAAGAAAACGGACATAATCATAGGAGGCGCTTCTGCTCCGCCAAGTCTAAATTCGTTACCGAAAGAAGCGATACTAGCTTTAAGTAATTCTTCATGTTCCTGCACGGCCTTTATAGTAGATACTAGGAAAACTAGGAATTGCATATTTGATTTAGGGTTTTTGCCTGGCGACAATAGATTTATTCCTGTATTAGTAGCAAGTGACCAGTTGTTATGCTTACCTGAACCATTGATACCTTCATAAGGTTTCTCATGAAGTAAAGCTCTGTATTTATGATGCTTAGCTACTCTTTTCATAGTAGACATAAGAAGTTGATTATGATCTACTGCTAAGTTAGCTTCTTCGAATATCGGAGCTAGTTCGAATTGATTTGGAGCACATTCGTTATGACGTGTTTTAGCAGGAATCCCTAATTTATGACATTCGTATTCTAACTCATCCATGAAAACATCTACTCTTTCTGGAATAGCCCCGAAATAATGATCTTCTAACTGCTGATCTTTGGCAGCGGAATGACCCATAAGAGTCCTTCCACACATTTTAATATCAGGACGAGCATTATATAAAGCCTCATCTATTAAAAAATATTCTTGTTCCCATCCTAAGGTAGCATTCACTTTATTAACATCCTTATCGAAATATTGACAAATATCGACAGCTGCATCATCTAATACATTTAATGATTTAAGAAGAGGAGTTTTGTAATCTAGAGCTTCACCAGTATATGCTACGAAAATCGTAGGAATACAAAGAGTATGATTATTAATAAAAGCAGGAGAAGCTGGGTCCCAAGCCGTATAACCTCTAGCTTCGAAAGTATTTCTGATACCACCATTAGGTAAGCTAGAAGCATCTGGCTCTTGCTGAATTAACAGTTTACCATCGAAAGCTTCTATAATATTATCATCATCGAAACTATCTAGGAAACTATCATGTTTTTCTGCTGTATTACCATTCAATGGATGAAACCAATGTGTGTAATGAGAAGCACCTCTTTCTATAGCCCAAGCTTTCATACCTGAAGCTACTTGATCAGCCAGTTCTATATCGATTACTCCGTTTTTATCAAGAACTTTTTCTAATATTTTGAAAGCCTCTTTAGAAAGATATTTTCTCATTTTATTATGAGTAAATACATTTTCTCCGAAAATAGTAGATACTGAAGGGTAAACTTTTCTAGGTTTATAAGGACGAGTGCTAATCTCGTTAAGTGCAGAAAATCTAACTTTTGCCATATGTTTAGTTTATTAATGGGGGCAAAAGTAAGAAAAATATATTAAAATTTACAAAGTACCCCTAAAAAATAGGGGGGGGTAAATATAAAAATTAAAATATTGAAAAAATAAGATAAAACTCGGATATATTTATAAAATCTTTTTGTAAATCACTTTATCATCACCTACACCATAATAATCTTTAAGCGATGCTTCTTTTATATAATTACATTTATCGTAAAACTTTCTAGTAGGTAAATATTGTAATCTTCCAGAAGTTTCTATCCATAAAATCTTTCCACCCCATAGACGAGTATTTTTTTCTATTTCTTTTAGTAATAGAGTACCTAAATGTTTATTTCTGAATTCATTAGAAATGGCTAACCAATAAAAATCCCAAGAACCTATAGTAGAAGGATTAGGACCATAAATGGCAAATCCTAATATTCTATTATCTTCATTTAGAAGTTTAGTCCAGTAATAGCCACTTTCTTCTTGCCCCTTAGCTAAAGTTTCATTGAAAATATCGACTACGATATCTATCTCGAAATCATAGAAAAAAGCAGTAGAGTTAAGAATCTCTTTAAAAGATAAAATGTCATTTTTATTAAGTTCCTGTGAAAATCTGTTCATAAAGGCTAATATATAATATATTATTTGTTATTACTATCCTCTAAGATTAGTTTAATAATTTCTTTATCAGATAAATTTATATGATGACAAGCGGCTACGAAACCTCCATCAGGAGATATACATGGATTAGCATTAACTTCCATAACATATATGTTCTCTTCATCATCCACTCTTAAATCTACACGAGCATAACCATGAAGATGGAAAATAGCCCAACATTTTTCACATGCAGAGATTATTTTATTCTTTAAAGATTCTGAATAGATAGGATCCAGACTTCTCACGGTATTATTATACTGGAATGAATCTTCTTCCCATTTAGCCTTGTAGCTTACTACTTTAGGCATATCAGATGTGTAATTCTGAAAAATTATTTCAGCAGGAGAAAGAACCTTTCCTGCCAAGACACTAACATTAAATTCTCGCCCGTCTATATAATCTTCTATTAACCAAGCATTATCTTTTTTCCCTTGACAAATTTCTGGCAAAGTCCCATTATAAGTAAAAACAGAATCTTCTGTTATACCTACGGAACCATCTTCAGACACTGGTTTAACTATATATTTTCTACCTTTTTTCAAAGAATTTAAATTCTTTTTTAAAGAAGTAACATCATTGAATAGATAACCTAGAGGAACAGGTATTCCTACCATAGACATGATTTCTTTTGCTAGTTTTTTATTCCCTGTTAGAAATGATCCTTCTGTAGAACAACCAGAATATTTAGCACTATATACATCTAAAATGGAGGGTACTAAATGCAGTAATTCATCATGATCTCTTATAGATTCTACTAGATTAAAAACCACATCCCCATTATCTTTATTTTGCTTTAGAGCTATGTCTTTAAGTTCATCATAAAAATTCTCTGTTATGGGCTTTTTGACTACTTGGTATCCAAGCTCAGTCAAGCCCATTTCTACAAATTTTACTTGATCTAAAACATCTAGAGCATCAGGGGATGAAGAATCTTTTACTTGATTATAGATTATTATACTATCCATTTTGGATTTTTGTCCTTTTAATAGCTGATTCGATAATAGATTTCATAATATAATGGTAGTTTTTACCGTTCAGCCTAGTTAAAATAGGGAAATCTGAAATATTAGGATTTAATCCAGCTAGTGGGTTCACTTCCATAAAACAGATTCTTCCATTTCTGTCAGCTCGTAAATCTATACGTCCACCATCTAGACCACCTAAGATCTGCCAAACACGGACAGCTATATCTTCGCATTGTTTCTTAATATCATCTTCAAGTGCTAAATAGTTTACATATTCCTTATAATTTTCTTTTACGAAGTTAGAATATGGCAATCCATCTCGACAAATAATTTCCATGCCACCTATCACTTGAGTATCTGTTCCGCTACCTACTATACCGACAGTAAATTCACGACCAGATAAATACTCCTCTACTAGAACTGACTGATGATAACTATTAAGCATTTCAGTACTTAATTTTCTTAAATCAGTATTATTATTTATGATACTTTTATCGGTAATACCTTTACCAGTACCTTCCGCTACAGGTTTAAGAAATAAAGGATATGATAATTTACCAGATGCTAAATCATCTAAGACTATATCAATATCAGTTATATTGCAAATTATTCTACCAGGACTTACTGCTACACCTCCTGCTTCAATAACTAATCTAGATACATATTTATTAAGAGAGATACCCATAACGACAGGACCACTAAAAATGTAAGGAATTTGATATTGATCTAGTAATGCAGGCACAGCAGATTCACGGCCGTCACCATACATACACTCAGAAATATTGAATACTAAATCCCATTTTTTACCTTTGCTTAAGGCTTTAACTAGTTGAAAAATATTACCTATTCTTTCTGGTTTAAAACCAGCTAGAGTTAGTTCTTCTTCAATAGCGATAATAGTAGATTCATCATCAAACTCGGCAGTTTGTTCTTCTGTGAAGCCTTGTTTAAGATAACTGCTTTTTAAGTCGTAAGTAATACCGACTGTTTTCAGTTTTTTTTCTTTAGATTTAGAAAAAAGAATGTTTGTAGAAAAATTCTTAGTAAGAGTTTGATAAGTAGAATTTTCTCCAATTTCGAATTCGTTATTTAAACAACGTCTTTTATCTAAAAGTACGTTATTTGTAAGGCCGCCTTTTTTGGCGGGAACGTCACCGTTATTCTCTGAATTCATTGTTTTGTTAAAATTAATTAACTTATTTTTAAAATATTTTAGTTATTTAAGGTAGTATTAAAATTTATTTAATAAATAATAATTAAATAAATAATAAGATCCATTTATATTTCTGGTAAATGTATATATTTATTTTAAAGTTGGTTCTTTTTTTTAAAATATTTTCATCTTTTTTATGATGCTCATTATTCTGAATTACTTTTGGATTTCAATACGGAGCAGAAGCTAATGTTATTGCCAAAGTCTACGATGGTAAGATGCACGCTCTTGTTTTTAGAAATTGGAAGAACCGAGTAAAGGGTCGTGATTGGTACGACTTTGAGTGATATATTCGGAATGGAGTGAAACTCAACTTCAAGTATCTACACGAATGCATTAAGAAGTTTAATAGAAAAGTTAATATAAACTAGTTTTTTATATTAAATTGAAAATATTTTTAAATGGCTAGTTGACTTTTCTAAAGAAAAAATTAAACTTATGAAAATAAAAATAGAACGACAGGATTCGATTATTTATCCTAATAATAATAGGGTAATAGCAAGGTTCTTTTTTGTAGGAGAAGAAAGAGCAGAAAAAGTTATTGATAAAGTATTAAATCTTTCTGAAATAAAAGCTCGAAATTTGTTTAACCAAATTTTACGGGAATTCTCGTGCCGACATAGGAGTATAAGCAATCTATTCCAAAAACATTATAATAATGTGAAGCATATTGTTAAAAAAGTACATCCAGCGAATGATATTCCTGAGTGGCGGAAATTACTAATAGGCTCTTATTTTACCATGGAATATGCTATTGAATCTACAGCTATTTTTAATCCATCTGTAGTAGAGGATCCTGATCAAAATGGATTGGCTGAAGGTGAGATGAGGCTGATTCTTAGTTTAAGAGCTACGGGAGAAGGACATATTTCTTCATTAATATTTCGCAGAGCAGTTCTTTCTAAAGAAAATGAAATTATTTTGTCTGAACCTGGAAATTTGATAGACGAGGCTGTGATGATTAAAGATCATCTATACCGAAAAGAAATTTTTATCAATAAGCTGAAAGAGATGAACTTAGATACTTGTTTTTGCAGTAAGATAATAGGAGAATTACCTTCTAAATTTTCTTATGAACAAATTTGTAATGCTGTGTCAGATGTGGAAAAACAAGATTGCCCATGGTCTTTGGAAAAAGAGAAATCTTTAAATGAAATAGTATGGTTAGCCGAATCATATACAGAAATTAGGTTTTCATTAGATACTGATTTATCTGAACGGGTTATTTTCCCTATATCCAAATTTGAAAAAAATGGAATTGAAGATGCCCGTTTTGTCAAATTTACAAAAGATAGTGGGGACACTGTATTTCTAGCTACATATACAGCTTATGATGGTTATACTGTACTTCCTAAATTAATAGAGACCAAAGATTTTTATACATTTAAGATGTTTCCTTTACATGGTGAGTTTGCTACTGATAAGAATTTGGCTTTGTTCCCTCGTAAAATCAATGGTAAATATGCCATGTTGAGCCGTATTGATGGTGTAAATAATTATTTGATGCTATCAGATAATCTTTATGAATGGGATAATGCTACTCTTATAGAAGAGCCATTATATTTATGGGAATTGATGCAATTAGGTAACGGAGGTTCTCCTATTGAAACGGAAAAAGGCTGGTTACTTATTACTCATGGTGTGGGACCGGTTAGAAAATATTGTCTTGGTGCTTGTCTTTTGGATTTAGATGATCCTACCAAAATTATAGGACGTCTTAAAGAACCGTTGTTACTTCCTGACGAAAAAGAACGTTCTGGATATGTTCCTAATGTAGTTTATACATGTGGTGCTATTATTCATAATCATGAATTAATAATTCCTTATGCTATGAGTGATTATGCGTCAGGTTTCGCTAAAGTTAATTTAAATCATTTACTTAATATGCTTATGCAAAACTAATACTAATCATTTTATTTTTATATTTTTTCTCCCTGTGCTGATAATACGATTAAATGAGAAATCCAGTATGATAGGGTGCTTTCTGCTCCTTGGTTACGATTTATTCCCTGTTTGTCTAACCCATCACAACATCCTTTGGTTTCGTGGTCATACAAAGGTAATCTGAGTGAGTTCTTCCCATGAAACCATAAATAACAATTAAACATTTTATCCATATATATCTGTTCTTTTGTTATATAGAATAATTGATAATATAGCAATATCATAGCTAGTACATCAATAGATTGCTGATCATATTCAGGTATTTTTCCTCCTTTTTTTAACCATCCATTATTTCCTATAGGTATGAAATACCCGTGTTTAATAGTTTTTGATTCAAGAAATATGGTCGATTCTTTTGCTATTTGGAGAATTTCATTGTCTTCTATTACTTCATAAGCAGAGAACAATGATAATGGAATAATGGCATTATCATAAGTCATAATCGGTTCAAACCATTTCCAGTCTTCTGTAGCCTGCTTTTTATATGCTTGTGTTATTATTTTTACTAATTTATTCATCTCATGTATTATCCCTTCATCATTTGGTGAATCTTTGAGATAATTATAGATACCGATGATAGTATTTGCTGCACCTCTTATCGTTTTCAATGAACTAAAATGTGGTACTGATTTAAGTAATATGCCTTTCCCCATTTGTTTGAATGAATCATTGGGTGGGAAACGTAGTAAATACCCGAGAGCCCATATTGTGCGTCCGAAAGAATCTTCAGAACCATATTCATCTAAAAACTGACGGTTAAAACTAAGAAAATTTCTAAAATCACCATTTTCTTGTTGCATATAATCAATAAAACTCAGGTAAATAGGAATCAATTTTAATGTTTCCCGATTTTTATTTTGTCGGTATGCCATTACTACCATCAGTAATGCACGGGAATTATCATCGACACAATAACCTTTTTTTAAGTTGGGGATTCCGTATTTAGCATATTGAACAATTCCTGTATCGTCGGTAAGACGTATTATATGCTCTAAACTGAACGGTGGGATTAATTGAATGTCAATAGATTGTTTGTTTGACTTATCTTTTTTACCCCAGTTTTTATGTACATATTCGGCGAGGTTTAGGTATTGTTTTCCTGTTTTAGACCAGCGTATTTTTTTCCCATAGTCCAAGGCATTTTTACGAATGATATTTAATTGCTCAGGATTGTCAAATAATTCGAGCAATAAATCTGCCAATTGTTCTGAGTCCTTAAAATTAAAAAGTCGTCCTCTGTTGTTATCAAGTAATTCCTGTGCATGCCAGTAAGGTGTAGATAAAACAGCACATCCTGCACCGATGGCATATGATAAAGTTCCGCTAGTAATTTGTGCTTCATTTAAATATGGAGATATGTAAATATCGCATGTTTGCAAATATTCCATCAATTCATCTTCTGTAGCAAATTCGTTGTTGAAATAAACGTTTTTTTCTAATCCGTGGCTTTTAACCATACGTTGTAATTCGTATCTGTATTCGTCACCTGAATATTTCAATACATTGGGATGTGTAGCTCCTAAAACAATATATAGCAAATCGGGATATTTTTCAACAACACGGGGTAGTGCTTTAATCACTGTTTCAATTCCCTTATTACGACTGAGTAGTCCAAATGTAAATAATATTTTTAAATTTGAGAGTCCGTGTTTTTCCTTAGCTTTTTCCCTTGTTATATGTTTATAATCCGGAACTCCGTGTTCTATAAGTACTATCTTTTCTTTAGGTATGTTATAAATATCAATAAGAAAAGTAACGGCTTGTTTACTCATAACTACTATCCGAGCGACTTCTTTTCCTATTTCTTGAATCACAGATTTTTGTGTAGATGACGGATCTTTTAGTATCGTATGAAATGTTACGATTATAGGAATTTCCAGACGATGTAATAAAGGTAAAATATATGCTCCGTCATTTCCTCCGAAAATACCGAATTCATGTTCTAAAATACAAACTTTGGCATCGCTGTAGTTAATGAATTTAGCTGCATTAATATAATCAGGAAGATTATTTTCCTGTATTATTTTTTTCACCTCTTCAGGGTAAGTATAACTATTGGGAGTATCATTCATGGCTACTACCATTGCCTTTAGGCTTATTTTTTGATTTTCAGTGTTACCTACTATTGCTTTTACCAGATTGTGTGTAAAAACACCTATCCCACATTTTCGTGGGGGATATGTACCAATAAATGCTATTTTCATATATCTTATTTTATATTTTGCTTAGGAGCGAGGCTTTTGTGCTACGACAAGTAGTCGGCTACTTAAACTAACGATTTCCGGACGTTGGGCATATTTTTTAGAGATGGTAACCATAGCCTGATAGGTGGCCTTATTTTCCAAGGCCTTTTTAAGGTTCTTATCTGGAGGGAAGGAAAACATAGGCATTATTCCTGCTAGTGTCAGTAATTCCATTTTCTGAGTTGTAAAAATCTCAGTTAATTCGGTAGGACCAAGCAGATGGGCGGTAATACCATCCCTTCCTTCGTATTCACCAGTTTCTAAGATCTTCAACACCTGTTCTGATGGAGATAGTTGAAAATTATCATATGCTTTGCGGTATCTGTTTCCGGAATCACAAATAACATAACCTCCTGGTCGAACCACTCGGCAGAATTCACTTATAGCTTGCTTAGGATCAGAACACATGCTGATGGGTTCCCCGGTAGAAATTACCATGTCAAAACTTTCACTTTGGAGGGAATGCAGATCACAGACATCAAGTTCCTCAAAGCAGATATTTTTTACAAACCCTTTTTTCTCTGCGTATTCCTTGGCCTTAGCTATCATGTTGGAAGAAATATCTGAAAGCACAAGATCAAACCCCATAGGTACTAGTCGTTCTGCCCACCGACCTGTTCCGCAACCTGCTTCTAGGATTCTGCCATGATTATTTTTGGGTAGGAGAGGTTGGATATATCTCCACCAACTTTCATTATATAATTTTGAACTTGGATCCTGAGCTTGCTGCTCTTTTTTCGCAGCGTGTATTTCAGCTCTTTGGTTCCATACTTTACGTATTTTTGTATTGTTCGTATGTCCTGTTTTGTTGGATGGATTTAAATTCTGAAGAGATTCAAAATTCTTTTCTAATTCATCTCTCCTTTTAGTGCCTTTTTCCCCATAAACTTTATCCTTAATTTCTGACCAGCTTTTAGTATTCATTATTCTAATTTTATTCTTGTCTAATTTATTCTTTTCTAAAAAATTAAGATAACTTATAAGTTTATATTATCAAAATATAAATACTTGTACTTTAGTACCGTTTAAATTTTTGATATTTTATCATCTAATTCGATTCCTTTTATATATCCTTTCTTAACTTTATTTATAGCCATTTCTTTTACTATTGATATTATTTTTATATTCTTAGGTGTTATCTACTTTTTTCTTTTTTTTAAAACATCTTCAATAATCTCAAATGTAGAGCCTTTTGTTTTCAGTAGAATTAAATAATGATACAATAAATCTGCGGCTTCGTTTATAAATAATTTATTATTATTGTCTTTGGCTTCTATTACTAATTCGACAGCCTCTTCGCCTACTTTTTGAGCTACTCTATTGATTCCTTTTTTATATAATGCATTAGTGTAAGAGTTCTTACTATTATCATCAATTCGTTGATTTATTGTAGCTTGTAAACTATAAACAAACCCTTTGGCAGTTTCTTCTTTAAAGCAAGAAGTGGAACCAGTATGACAAGTCGGTCCAGCAGGATTAGCTTTTATTAAAATCGTATCGTTATCACAATCAATTTGTATGTCTTTTACTGTTAAAAAATTGCCTGATGTTTCTCCTTTAGTCCATAAACGGTTCTTGCTTCTACTAAAGAAAGTCACTTGATTTTCGCTTTTTGTTTTTTCAAAAGCTTCTTCATTCATATAACCTAACATTAATACTTGTAATGTATTATTATCTTGAATTATTACGGGGACTAATCCGTTTCCTTTTTTAAAATCAATAATCATAATCTAATTTTTATTTTTTGGTTTATTAAATATTTTTTTAGTTCTAGTATGGATATTTCGCTATAGTGGAAAATACTTGCTGCTAAGCCACCAGTAGCTCCAGTTTGCTCAAAAAGTTTTTTAAAGTGCTCAGGATTTCCAGCGCCACCAGAGGCTATTACTGGAATATTAACTATATCTGAAACTTGTTTGGTAATATCTATTGCAAAACCATTTTTAGTTCCATCATTGTTCATAGAAGTTAATAATATCTCTCCTGCACCTAAATTTTCAATTTGTTTGGCCCAATCTATTGTTTTTAATGGAGTAGAGATTCTTCCTCCATGAACAAATACTTTCCAATCATTATTTTCAAATTTTGTATCTATGGCCACGACTACACACTGACTACCGAATTCTTGAGCTATTTCTGAAATTAACTCTGGTCGTTTTACAGCTGATGAATTTACGCTTACCTTATCTGCTCCAGCTTTTATTAAATTTTTAACATCTTCTACTGAATTAATTCCACCACCAACTGTAAAAGGAATATTGATTTTTTCTGAAATATGTTTTACCAATTCAATTAATGTTTTTCGATTTTCTACTGTGGCAGTAATATCCAAAAATACCAATTCATCAGCACCTTGCTCTACATATTTTTTAGCCAAAATAATGGGATCACCTGCATCTTTTATATCCACAAAGTTGATACCTTTTACTGTTCGACCATTTTTAATATCAAGACATGGTATTATTCTTTTTTTTAACATAATTTTTTTAATTCGTTTAATGTCAACTTTCCTTCGTAAAATGCCTTTCCAATAATGGTTCCTTCGCATCCTATTTTTTTTAATAATACTAAGTCTGCCAAACAAGAAACGCCCCCACTAGCTATAAGCTTAACATTAGTTTTGGTCATAATTTCTTTATATAATTCGTTAGAGGTTCCTTGTAACATACCATCTTTAGCAATGTCTGTACAAATTACATAGCTAACGTTTTTTTTCTCGTAAGCTAATATAAAGTCTATAACATCGATTTCAGAAGTTTTTATCCATCCTTCTATTGCTATTTTTCTGTTATTAGAATCAGCACCTAATATAATTTTATCACTTCCATATTGCTGTAACCAACTTTTAAAAATATCAGGTTTATTTATCGCAATACTTCCTCCAGTAATTTGGTTTGCACCACTTTCAAAAGCAATTTTTAAATCTTCATTTGATTTTAATCCTCCTCCAAAATCTATTTTCAAGTTAGTTTTACTGCAGATATTTTCTAATACTTTATAATTAACGATGTGTTGTGATTTTGCTCCATCTAAATCTACTAAATGTAAGTATTGAATACCATTATCTTCGAAAGCTTTGGCTACCTCTAGAGGGTTTGTGTTATATACTGTTTTAGTGTTATAATCTCCTTTAGAAAGTCTAACACATTTACCTTCTATAATATCTATTGCTGGTATTATTCTCATAATTCTAAAAAATTCTTTAAGATTTGTTCTCCAATTCCCGCAGATTTTTCAGGGTGAAATTGGGTAGCATAAAAATTGCCTTTCTGCAATGCAGCACTAAATGGGATTATATATTCACAAACAGCCACAGTATTTTCGTTCAGTTCAGAATAATAACTGTGTACATAATATGTGTCATCTTTTGAATTGATATTTTTAAACAAAGTACCTTTTATTGATGTGAAATTATTCCAACCCATGTGAGGTACTTTATCTTTGGGAGGAAAAAGTTTCACATTTGAGTCAAAAATCCCTAAGCATTGGGTGTTTCCTTCTTCTGTTTTATTACACATCAATTGCAGACCTAAACAAATACCTAAAAAAGGTTGAGAAACGGATTTAATCACTTTATCCAAGCCTCTTTTTTTTAAATATTTCATAGCTGTACTTGCTTCACCTACTCCAGGGAAAATTACTTTTTTAGCATTTAAAATAGTAGCGGGATCGTCAGTAATAATACATTCATAGCCTAATCGTTTCAGTGCGTTTTTCACTGACTTAATATTGCCAGCATTGTATTTTATTATTGCTATCATATTGATCCTTTTGTGCTGGGGATGCTGTAATTATTATTTTTACTAACTGCCATTTTTATTGCTTTAGCAAAAGCTTTAAAAATAGCTTCGATTTTGTGGTGCTCATTGTCACCGTCTGCTTTTATGTTTAGATTGCATTTAGCAGCATCACTAAAAGATTTAAAAAAGTGCATAAACATTTCTGTAGGCATTTCGCCAATCTTTTCTCTTGTAAATTTTGCTTGCCAAACTAACCATGATCTGCCACCAAAGTCTATTGCTACTTGAGCTAGGCAGTCATCCATGGGTAATAAAAATCCATAACGTTCAATACCTTTTTTATTTCCTAATGCTTTAGAAAAAGCTTCGCCTAGAGTAATGGCAACATCTTCAATAGTATGATGCTCATCGATTTTTAAATCACCTTTTACTATAACTTCTAAGTCTAAGTCTCCGTGTTTAGCTAGTTGATCTATCATATGATCAAAGAACCCAATCCCAGAATTAATTTTGGATTGACCGCTACCATCTAAATTAACGTTTACATTTATGTTTGTTTCTTTGGTAGTTCTAGTTACTGAAGCTTTTCTTGGAATGGCTTTTAAGAATTTGTAAATGTCTGCCCAATTAGTAGTATTTAAGACAGCATCTTTATTGCCGTTTCCTACAAAAATCCCCTGAGCGTTTAAATTTTTAGCCAATTTTATGTCAGTGGCTCTATCTCCTATTACATAGGAATTAGCCAAATCGAAATTACCATAAATGTATTGTTTGAATAATCCAGTTCTTGGTTTGCGTGTAGGCGCATTTTCTTCTGGAAGGCTTTTATCTATTAATATTTCGCTAAACTCAATACCCTCGTTTTTAAAAGCTTGAATAATTTTGTTTTGAGCTAGCCAAAAAGTTTTTTCAGGAAAAGATTTAGTTCCTAAGCCATCTTGGTTAGTTATCATTACCAAGTAGTAATCTAACTCAGTAGTAATATTCGATAACCATTTAAATACCCCAGGATAAAATTCTAATTTTTCTAAGCTATCTAATTGATAATCTACAGATGGTTCCATTACTAACGTTCCATCTCTATCTATAAATAATACTTTTTTCATTATATATTTTTTAAAGCATTTATCAGTTTTTTGTTTTCTTCTTGAGTGCCTACTGATATTCGAATACAGTGGGCTACTTGTTTATTTTTATTTCTGGTAATGATTTGTTTTTTTACCAAATAGGCATAAATGTAATCAGCATTTTCAAATTCAATTAATAAGAAATTAGCATCTGTAGGATATATTTTTTTTACTAAATCGAGTTTTTGTAAGTCTGCTTTTAATTGTTTTTTTTCTTTTAGAATGGTTTTCAGATTCAGTCGGTAGTTATCTAAATTTTCAAGAGCATTTAAGGCAGCTTTTTGATTCAATTCGCTTATATTGTATGGTGGTTTTACCTTATTATAAAGTTTAATGATTTCTGGATTAGCATAAGCTATTCCAATACGTGCAGCGGCTAGTCCCCAAGCTTTACTGAAAGTCTGGCTTATTATTAAATTATTGTATTGATTGATTAAATTTATTAAGGATTCTCCTTCAGCAAAATCTATATAAGCCTCATCAATAATTACAATCCCATTAAAGTGGTTGAGAATAAATTCAATATCACCTCTATTCATCAAATTTCCTGTTGGATTATTTGGTGAGCAAATAAAAATTAGTTTAATACTACTATTATCTAAGTAAGGTTTTACTTTTTCCATATCCATTTGAAATTCACTTTTCAGAGGAAGTGTTATCAATTCTACATTATTAATAGCTGCAGAAACATTATACATGGAGTAAGTAGGAGAGAAGGAAAGTGCCTTATCTGATTCTGGATTACAAAATATTCTGAAAATCAAATCAATGACTTCATCACTGCCATTTCCCACAAATATGTTTTCGATGGAGACTTTTTTTAAAATAGCTAATTTTTTTTTAAGCTCTTTTTGGTAAGGATCAGGATAACGATTTAATTCTCCAAAAGGGTTTTCGTTAGCATCTAAAAATATTCCTTCTTTACCATTATACTCATCTCTAGCACAGGAGTATGATAGTAGTTCCAAAATATTAGGACGAACTATGTTTTCTATTTTAATCATTTTTAATATTTTTTAGTCTTAATGTAACAGCATTTTTGTGTGCTAGTAACTCTTCGGCTTCAGCCATGATTTCTATGGATTTTCCTATGTTATTAATTCCTTCTTTATTAAGTTCTTGAAAGGTTATCTTTTTTATAAAACTGTCTAAAGAAACACCACTATAATTTTTAGCAAAACCATTAGTAGGTAATGTGTGATTGGTTCCACTTGCATAATCTCCAGCAGATTCACAACTGTAATTTCCCAAAAAAACTGAACCTGCATTGGTTATTTTATTGATGAAATCATTAGCTTTTTCAGAAGCAATGATTAAGTGCTCTGGTGCATATTGGTTGCTAAATGCAATACATTCATCCACATTGTTTAATGTTATAGATTTACTATTCGCTAAAGCTTTTACAGCTATTTTTTTTCTTGGCAAAAATTGTATTTGTCGATTTACTTCTATCAAACATCTTTCAACTATTGAGTCGTTATCGCTTAATAAAGTTACTTGACTATCAGGACCATGTTCTGCTTGAGACAATAAATCAGCGGCTACAAAACTCGGGTTACAAGTATCATCAGCTATTACCAATACTTCACTTGGGCCAGCAGGCATATCAATAGCCACACCATCCTGCTGAACCATTTCTTTGGCTTTGGTTACGTATTGGTTTCCAGGGCCGAAAATTTTATATACCTGAGGAATAGTTTCAGTACCATAAGCCATAGCAGCAATAGCTTGAGCGCCACCTGCTTTATAAATTTTAGTGATACCAACCAAATTAGCTGTATATAAAATAGTCGGATTAATTTCCTGATTTTTATTAGGAGGCGTGCACAATACTAAATCTTTACAACCAGCTATTAGAGCAGGGATCCCTAACATTAAAATGGTTGAGAATAAAGGAGCACTTCCTCCCGGAATATAAAGCCCAACTTTTTCTATTGCTACAGATTTTCTCCAACATTTAACACCAGGAGTAGTTTCAATTATTCTTTCTTGTATTTTCTGTGCTTTATGGAAAGCATATATGTTTTTGTAAGCAGTTTGTATAGCTTCTTTCAGTTCAGTGGGAACTTGTTTTTTAGCTAATGCTATTTCTTTTTCTGAAACATCTAACCTAATTAAATCAAATCCATCAAACATGCTTGCGTATTTAATGAGTGCCTTATCTCCATTCAGTTTCACCTCATTAAGTATTGATCTAACAACTTTTTTTAATTTCTCTTGGTCCAAGATTGGACGTTTTGTAAGCTCTTCCCATTCTTTTATGTTTGGTTTGTTATACTTTTTCATATTACCATTTTATCTATTGGTATAATTAAAATATCTTCTGCTCCGGCAGTTTTTAGTTCATCGATTATATCCCAAAATTGATTTTCATTAATTACTGAGTGTAAGGAACTCCAGCCATTATCTGCTAAAGGAAGTATAGTGGGGCTTTTTAAAACAGGTAAGATTTTAGTCACTGCTTCTATTTTTTCATTAGGTACATTTAGTAATATGTACTTGCTATTTTTAGCTCTTAATACTGCATTAATTCTAAACAATAATCTGCTTAAGATTTTTTCTTGTTCGTTATCTAACTGAAGTGATTTAACCAATACAGCTTCTGATTTTAAGATTACTTGTGTTTTTCTTAATCCGTTTTTAAATAAAGTGTTTCCAGAACTTACAATATCACAAATCCCATCAGCTAAACCGATGTTTGGAGCTATTTCGACTGAACCAGAAATAGTATGTATTTCTGCTTTAATATGGTGTTTATCCAAATAAGATTTAAGAGTGACAGGATAGGAGGTGGCGATTTTTTTCCCATTAAAGTAATTGATGGAATCATCTTCTACTTCTTTGGGAACAGCTAAAGAAACCATGCATTTTGAGAATCCTAATTTTTGAACGATTTTGACTTTCTTTTGTTTTTCTATTAATAGGTTTTTTCCTACTATAGCGATATCTACTGTTCCATCCTCTACATATTGAGGAATATCTGAGTTGCGCAAGTATAAAATTTCCATAGGGAAATTATCTACTACCACTTTTAGTTGGTCTTTACCATTGTTAATGGCAATACCACAATCTTTTAAGAGTTTTAACGAATCTTCGTTTAATCTTCCGCTTTTTTGAATTGCTATTTTTAGTTTGCTCATGTTTTTTAAAATAGCCTGAGCAAACCTTTTGGAATAAAAAAACACCATCTGATTTACTCAGACAGTGTTATTTAGATATATTAAATTAATTACATATCATTATCACTTCGCCTGAGGGCAAATATGATGATGATGAAGATGTAATAGTATAAATGTCATTTTTTTATCTTTTTCTTCGAGTAAAGGTACTTGAATTTTTGAATAAACAAAAAATATTATAATTAATTACAGCTTTGTTAATTCCACAAAACATGAAATTATTATCAAGAGGACATTTTTCATTTAAGGTTGTTCGTGTTAATTTTGTAAATTTTAAATAGTATCAGTACATTCGTTAATTAATTTGAACAGAAAGATTTTGCATGTACGTATTCAAGAATCCCTTGAACCTGAATTAAATAAATAACGTAATAATCATAATAATTTTCCTTTATACATAAGAGAAGAAAATTAAAACTCAGTAAACTAAAGGAAGATATTACCATGAAAAGATTTGAAATAGTAGATTTTTTAAAAGGATATTCAATATTTACAATAGTGATATTTTCAGTTTTACTTATCACTCCTGTATCATTAATATATAAAAGAATAATAAATAAGTATTTAAAATTAGTAAATGATAATGTTAAATTTAAGTAAGTATCCGATGACCAAGTAATGCAACTGCGTTATATTGAGAATACAGAAAAGGATGCTAAAACATATGGTATGCAATTTTGGGATTATCCAAAGCAAGATGGTTTGTTACCAGAAGATAGAATGTTTATTGGTTACAGGGCAAACAAAATAATTTTTACCGAAACAGCTGTTTTATATGAAACCAAATCCACTGCCGTAGGGTAGGAACAGTACATAATTCTCCGTATTTTTCAATTTTTTCGGGCTGGTAGCCGCCTTGTATTTTTTTTAAGGCTTTGTACATCATAGTTGGGCATTTTTTATCAACCCATTTCGAAACTGAAGGAATACTGTTTTTTTCTTTGTCGAACTGAATTGTCATTTCTTCAATTGGTTCGCCGCAGTCAAGACCTGCATTAATTTGTTGTACGGTAACTCCCATTTCTTTTTCGCCATTGTAAAACTCCCAAAATGCCGGTGGCTGACCACGATAATTTCGCATATTTCCGTAGTGATACGAAAAAACTCCTTTCGGGAAAAGATGGATTAATTTATCGCGAACAATTCTATAAAAATCCACAAGAACAAGCGCATCTGCATCGTAACTTTTAACCTGTTCAATAATTTCATCGGTATATAATTTTGGCGTTTTTATAATATTTACCTGTCTTTTACTGAAAAATTTTTCTGAATAATAGTCTTTTTCTTCTACTTCTTTTTTCTTGATTTTAGCTTGTATTTTTTTTATAATTGCTTCGGAAATAATAATTAAAAGATAACCACGACGGCCTTTTTTCCAACTCGAAATTAATTTCTGTTTTATCGATTTTTCTTTGGGCTGGTAAATTATCATAAGAACTATTTCGAAGCTTTTGTCTTCTAAAACAGGCTGCAACATTCGGTACGAATAATTCGAAAAGACTCCATGTCCAAGTAAAGCTATTTTCATTCTAATAAAGATTTAATGGTTTTATTGTATTCAGGATATTTACTAAGATTTGAGTGCCCGGCATTTTTTATTATCAGCAAATGTTTTTCCGAGTTAATATGTTTGTATAATCTTTCTGAGGCTTTTGGTTTTATGGCATCGTCTTGCTCGCCATGAATTAAAAGAACTGGGCAGGAACATTTTTCGAGATATTCGAAAGTTTTGAAATTGTATTTCACAATCAGGCCAAGTGGCATCCATCCCGAGCGCCGCCGCAGTAATTCGTTATATTTGTAATACGGAGCCATTAAAATAAGGTGTTTCGGATTATTTTCGGATGCAATTTTTGCGGCTATTCCTGTTCCAAACGAGTCCCCTAACAAAACAATATTTTCTTCGCCATAAATTTGCGAAAAGTGTTTGTAAATAAATCGTAAATCGTGAAATAGCGATTCCATATTTTCCGAATTTCCCTGGCTTTTTCCATTGCCACGGTAATCGTAAATAAATACGTCGTAATTTAAATCGTTGTAGAATACGCTTTGTTTTGGGCTGTAATTTTCAAGAGAACCGCCACTGCCTCTGTTTATTATAACGATGCCTTTTGCATTTTTTTGTTTGAAATAAAGCCCGTTTATCAGCACCCCGGAATCTGTTCTAAAGTTCGTTTCTTCAAACGGAACATTAATTTTATATTCGATGTTTGTATTGATTTTATAGTACTGAAATAGAAATTTTTCCTGGTTGAAATATACGTAAGTACAAATTCCAATGTAAACAGGAATTGCAATTAACAGCAATATTATCAGTCTCTTTTTACGCTTTGTTTGCATGTTTAATATTTTTTTCAGTTATTTTAACTAATTTAATTTTAGTAAAAGCTTTGGGCGAACAAATACTTAAATAGTAATCGTTTAATTTTTCCGACCAGATAAACAATTTTTTCCTGTCAAAGTCTTTAAATATATCTTCTTCGAGTGCTAACTTTTGTGAGTGATGTGCCGTTTCAATCTTTGTAAGTTCGTCTGTAATTCCGCAGCCAATGGCTTTTAATAGCGATTCTTTTTTTGTCCAAAACTTATAAAATAAATTGTTGTTGTTGCTTATTTGTTCGTTTTCGGCCCGCGTAAAATAGTGCTGGCTTACTAAATTTATTTGTTCTTTGCCGCCTTTTATATGTTCAATGTCGGCACCAATTTCGTGCTTAAAATAGGCCAGTGCAACTCTATTTTGTGCATGCGAAATATTAAAATAAAGCCCAGGTTTATTTTCGAAATAAGGTTTGCCAAATTTTCCGGTTTGGTAATCGCTTAATTCGTTTGGCAAAAAATGAAATTTCTGCAGAAAATAATGATTTAAAAAGTGGGCAAGAATGTAAGTTTTCTTTGGTTTTTCAACCTTAAATTTGTTTGCCTGTTTTTTCTCCTTAGTATTCAACTTCTGAAACATCAGGTTATCATCGAACCCAAAATTATTGATGTCGGCAACAAGAATTATCGGACATTCAAGACTATTATCTAACTCTGAAAATTTTGTCACTTCCGGCTTAAAATCGATATTTTGCATTATTATTTTATACGTTTTTTTCAAAGCTTTTATTTAAACAGTTTTGTAAAATTTGGGCAAACTTTTTATCGTGAGGTGGCGCAAAGATATTTGAATGGTCACCTGGTACATCGTAAATATTTACCCCGCTTTTGGCATATTTTTTCCAGTTATATGTTTTTGGTTCTTCAATATAAAATATTTGATGCTGCGCCCTAAATAAATCGACTTTTATATTGTAAGGTTTTAAAATATAATTTTCGCCGGCAAGATTATTTGCTTCGTGTACATTATAAAGATATTCAGGCAATTCTTCCTTGTTACCTTTCGATGATTTTAACTGGACTATTTTTATCTTTTGTTTGTAAATTAAAGCATTTTTTCTTGTTAATAGATTATTCCATTTCCATTGTAGGAATTGTTTTTTTAACTTTAGTGGTTCTTTAAAAAATTGTAGTATGTCAAAAATAATTTGGTTAATGGTAAATTTGCTTTTGTACAATAATTGTTTGGATATTGAATAAGTTTTCAAACTACTGTAAGCCACGGTATCGAACATACCAAGGAAAACAATTTTTTTACCACTTTCTTTTAATTGGCGGGCCATTTCGAAAGCTATTAATCCGCCAAACGAAAACCCGGCAAGCGCATACGGACCATCAGGATTGAGTTCAAGAATTTGGCTATTGTAATGAGCCGCAATTTCTTCAATTGTTTCCAGCGGTCGTTCTTTTCCATCGAGACCTTTAGCTTGCAACCCAAATATTGGCTGATCTTCATCAAGATATTTAACCAGCGAACTGTACAACAAAACGTTTAATCCGGCACCGTGTACAAGGTAAACCGGATTTTTGTTTCCATTAGGTTTAATTGGAACAAGCGATTTCCACGAAATATCTGTTTCGTGGATACACTGTGCAAGTTTGCGAATGGTTGTGTGGTTAAATAGCGTAGCCAACGGAAGTCTGATACCCGTTTTTTCTTCGATTTTAACCATTAAATTAACTGCCAGTAACGAATGGCCTCCGAGAGCAAAAAAGTCGTCCTCGACACTTATTTCATCTTTTTCCAATATTTTTTTCCAAACTTCAAGAATTTGCTTTTCATTTTTAGTTTCGGGAGGAATAATTTCTGTTGTATCGTTGCTCTTCGTTTCCGGGTCGGGTAGCGCTTTTCTGTCTATTTTTCCGTTTGGTGTCATAGGAAATTCCGACAATTCAGTATAAACGCCCGGAACCATATAATCGGGAACTTTTTTGCGTATTTCTTTTGCAATTTCGTTTTGATTAACTGTGCAGTTTTTCGAAATAAAATAGGCAGCCAGCACCTTGTTCTTCGACGAGTCTTCTTTTACTACTACCACTGCATCGCGAATGTATTTCAACGATTTTAAAGCTGTTTCAATTTCTCCCAATTCAATTCTGAAACCGCGAATTTTAACCTGATTATCCATTCTTTCCAGGTATTCCAGGTTACCATCTTCAAGAAATTTAACCCTGTCGCCTGTTCTGTAAAGCTTTGCTCCCTTTTCGAAAGGCGAATCAATAAACCTGTCGATATTTAAGTCGGGACGGTTATAATAGCCTTTGGCAACTCCTTTGCCGCCAATTAATAATTCGCCCGAAACGCCAATTGGTTGCGGTTTAAAATATTCGTCAACCACATAAATTTGGGTATTGTCAATGGGGAAACCAATTGTTTCGTAAGCACCATTCCAATTATTTTGTTCAACCTTTTTTATTGTCGACCAAATAGTTGTTTCGG
>JBAYYV010000005.1:0-163324 GCA_041672845.1 Bacteroidales bacterium | reverse complement strand
AAGTTAAACGCATTTGTGCCGATGGTACTGCACTAACCCGTGTGGGAGAGTAGGTAGCCGCCGCCCTTTAGAAGGCATTCGATTTATTTCGAGTGCCTTTTTTTTTGTTTAAAAAATAAAAGCGATATTTTTTTAAAATATAGTTGTTATAAAAATCTTTTCTTTATAATTGTAAAATGAAAAAAATTGAAAATTTAAAATAAAATAATATGGGAAGAGAAATACAATTATCTCTAGTTTATAGAGACATGTGGCAGTCCTCTGGCAAATATGTTCCAAGAGTCGATCAATTAAAAAAAATAGCTCCTGTAATTATCGATATGGGATGTTTTGATAGAGTAGAAACGAATGGAGGAGCATTTGAACAAGTTAATCTTTTATATGGTGAAAATCCAAATAAAGCAGTTCGAGAATGGACAGCTCCTTTTAATAAAGCAGGAATAAAAACACATATGCTTGAAAGGGGGTTAAATGGTTTAAGAATGAATCCAGTTCCTCGTGATGTGCGAGAATTAATGTTTAAGGTAAAAGCTAAACAAGGAACTAATATTTCAAGATCATTCTGTGGGCTTAATGATCATAGAAATTTAAAAGATTCTGTCATTTTGGCTAAAAAAGGTGGAATGATTTCACAAGTTGCTCTTTCTATTACTCATTCTCCTATTCATACTGTAGAATATTATATGGGAATTGTCGATAAAGTAGTAGAATATGGTTGTGACGAAATTTGTTTGAAAGATATGGCCGGTATTGGACGTCCTACATTTTTAGGGCAATTAGTAACAGCTATAAGAAAAAAATATCCAAAAATCTTTATCCAATATCATGGACATTCTGGTCCTGGTTTTTCTGTAGCTTCTATGCTTGAGGTGGCTCGTGCTGGAGCAGACTGCTTAGATGTAGCAATAGAACCACTTTCTTGGGGTAAGATTCATCCAGATGTAATTACTATTCGTGAGATGTTATTAAACGATGGTTTTATAGTTAAAGATCTTAATATGGATGCATATATGGAAGGCAGAAGACTTACTCAATCTTTCATGGATGACTTTTTAGGATATTTCCAGAATCCTGGAAACTTTGTTTCATCTTCACTTCTTGTAGGTTGTGGACTTCCCGGAGGTATGATGGGATCTATGATGGCTGATCTTGCAAGTTTTAGTAATGTTATTAATAGTTCACTCAGAAATCAAGGGAAAACAGAACTTTCATTAAATGAATTAACTATTAAATTATTTGATGAAGTAGCTTATGTATGGCCTCGTTTAGGTTATCCTCCATTAGTAACTCCATTTAGTCAATACACCAAGAATACAGCTCTTATGAATTTGATGCATATGCTAAAAGGTGAACCAAGATGGAAAACTATCGATAAAGATACTATGAATATGATTTTAGGAAAGTCTGGTAAACTTCCTGGAGAATTATCTCCTGAAATTAAAGCCATAGTAAAGGAAAAAGGTTTAGATTATTATACAGGGAATCCACAAGATGCATATCCAGATGAACTTCCAAAATTTATTAAGATGATGGAAGAAGAAGGTTGGGATAGAGGACAAGATGATGAAGAATTATTTGAGTTTGCTATGCATGAAAGACAATATCGTGATTACAAAAGTGGTGTAGCTAAAGAACGTTTTAATCAAGAATTGGAAGCGGCTAAAGCTAAGGTAGGTGCTCCTATAATAGTAGAACGAGAAGTAGTCGAAATGCCTTTATTTCCTATTGATGATGTGGTCGCTAAATTTCCTAATGCAATGCCAGTTCAGGTAGATGTTAAAGGAAGTTTAATATGGCAATATGATGTTATCGACGATTCTACAGCACCTGTAATAGGTCAGAAAGTAGAAGAGGGTAAACCTATTTGTATTTTACAAACCGTATTTGGTCTACAAGAAATTCTAGCTCCTAAATCAGGTAAAATTGTATATGTGGCTGCTAAGCAAGGTGAAAAAGTAGTAAAAAATCAGATTATTGCTTTTGTGGAGTAATTAAAATTGTTGTTTTTATGGAATAATTAAACCAAGTAAGTTTAATGATTCCACTATAATATATTCCGTCAAGACTATATGTTTTGACGGATTTTTTTTAGCTTTGTAAACTAAAATAATTATTGAAAAGGCTATTAAGGCATTTGAATAATAGTGATTCTTAAATCTTATATAAAACAATGATATATCTTTCTTTCGATATAGAAGAATTTGATATCCCTTTAGAAAATTCAAAGCAAATAGGGGTGTCTGAACAAATTAGAATTTCTTCTTATGGAGTTAAAAAAATATTAGAATTATTAAAGCAAAAAGAAATAAAAGCCACATTTTTTTGTACTGCCAATTTTGCTGAAAAAGCCCCTGAAATCATAAAACTAATTTGTGAGGAGGGTCATGAAATAGATTCTAATGGTTATTATCATTCATCTTTCGAAGTAGAAGATTTAATAAAGTCAAGGCAGAAATTACAAGAACTAACAGGTCAAGAGGTGAAAGGTTATCGTATGGCTAGAATGATGAAGGTCGATGAATGTGAAGTTTCTAAAGCAGGTTATTCTTTTAATTCGTCGATTAATCCGACTTTTATTCCTGGTCGATATAATAATTTCTTTAAATCTAAAAAACCCTTTTATAATGATAATTTACTTGAAATACCGGTAGCCGTTACCCCTTTTTTTAGAATACCGCTTTTTTGGTTAGCCTTGCATTTGTTTCCATATCCACTATATAAATACCTAGTTTATCATACTGTTAGACATAATAATTCTTATGTAACTTATTTCCATCCTTGGGAATTTTATAACCTTAAAGACATCCAAAAAAAATATAATCTTTCTCATATGATAGTAAAAAATAGTGGAGATTTACTTTATGATAGATTAAGTCATTTTATAGATGATTTGAAAAATAAAGGGTACAAGTTTGGTATGATGACAGAAATTTTAGAAATATATAAGAAATAGTAGAAATAAAAGATTTTTAGTAATTTTACTACCCTAAAAAATAATGATATAAAAAAACTATAATGTCTAATAAAAAGCAATACAAATTTAAACTTATCATATTAAACTTTCTTGAATTTGCTGTATGGGGTTCATATCTTACTTGTATGGGTGCTTATCTTGGGAAGATGGGAATGGGACCTCAAATCGGTTGGTTCTACGCTGTTCAAGGTATAGTATCTTTATTTATGCCGGCCTTAATAGGTATTATCGCTGATAAATGGATTCCAGCACAGAAAGTATTAGCATTTTGCCATTTAATAGCTGCTATTTTTATGATAGCTGCAGGTGTTTATGGGATACAAAGTGGGGCCGATGTACAGTTTGGAACATTATTTACTTTATATACTATAAGTGTAGCATTCTTTATGCCTACTATTGCTATGGATAATTCTGTATGTTATACTACTATTGCAAATCATGGAGAAGATGAACAAATAGTTTTCCCTCCTATTAGAGTATTTGGAACAATAGGATTTATATTCTCTATGGTGTTGGTAGATTTAATAGGTTTTCAAGCAACTCCTTATCAATTTGTTTTATCAGGAGGTTTAGGAATACTTATGTTTATAGTTTCTTTATTGCAAGAAAATTGTCCTGTATCTAAAATACAACAATCTCAAACGATATCTAAGAGATTAGGACTTGATGCTTTTAAATTATTTAAGGAAAAGAAGATGGCTATCTTCTTTATTTTCTCAATGTTATTAGGTGTGTCTCTCCAAATTACAAATGCTTACGCTAATCCTTTTATAAATCATTTTGCTGATATTTCAAAGTACACAAATACTTTTGCTGTAAATCATGCTAATATCATAATATCTATATCACAATTATCGGAAACACTTTGTATTTTATTGATTCCATTTTTCTTAAAAAGGTATGGTATTAAGAAGGTAATGTTAATAGCGATGATAGCTTGGGTATTCCGTTTTGTTTTATTTGGATTAGGAAATCCTGGTCCTGGCGTTTGGATGTTTATTTTATCTATGATAGTATATGGAATAGCATTTGATTTCTTTAATATTTCTGGATCTTTATTTGTGAATCAAGAAGTAGATTCTTCTATTCAGTCAAGTGCTCAAGGATTGTTTATGTTGATGACTAATGGTTTAGGTGCTACTATAGGTACTTTATCTGCTCAAGCTGTAGTGAATCATTTTGTTTATAATTCAGCCACTCCTAATTGGTCATCTGCTTGGTATGTTTTTTCAGCTTATGCATTGTTAGTCGCTGTATTATTTGCTATATTATTTAAATACAAACATCTACCTATTCCAGCTAAGAAATAAGTAGATATATAAAAGAAATGTTTGATTCTGACTATTTATAATATAATAATCAGTATTTGATTATCTTGTTAATATTAATCTATGTTATTTAAATCATAGTTAATGTACCAATCTTTAGATATTGTTCCATTAGAATTAGCCCAT
The DNA here is from genome assembly GCA_041672845.1 of Bacteroidales bacterium. Taxonomy (GTDB): domain Bacteria; phylum Bacteroidota; class Bacteroidia; order Bacteroidales; family UBA932; genus JBAYDV01. Next base: position 158,896 of record JBAYYV010000005.1, on the reverse strand, counting down.
GATTCAAATTCACTAGAGTATAGAGTTTTATTTTCTTCTGGACCTTTCCATTGAGTTCCATTATAATCTGGAATAATTAATCCCCAAGGGAACCCCTTTTCAGTAGCATATGAAATATTAGAAATATTATTTACATATTTATCAGAAGCTAAATCGGTATGATCATAGCCTTTCATATGGATTTCAGCTCTTTTACTGACTATTTTATTTTCTTTAACTATGATAAAATAGTTAAAACTATCTTGTACTAAATCATTCTGATCTACACTTTCTTTAAATGTAATAATAGCTTCAAATGGCTGAGCAGAAGGTTTATTTGAATAAGATAGTAAAGACCTTTTCTCTAAAGTAGCTACATTTGATAAATATTTATGAGCATCAGATAAAATAGGTATTACAGCTTTATGTTGATCCTTTTCTACATTATTGGAAGCAAGAGAAAAATATTCTTTGTTAGTACCAAAATGTCCATTATTATCATAAATGACAGAAGTAATGTTATCAGCAAGAACATTATCTAATTGTAGACCGAAAGCTAAATCTAAAGTAGAACCTACAGTGGTGAGTTCTCCATTAATAGTCATTTCAGTAACTTTATTATTGACTAATTTAGTAGAAATATTTGAAATATGAGCGATTAAGTCATTTAGATCATAGTCACCTACATATGGCCATAAGTCTTCAAATCTAACAGTGTACTTAGATACTAAATTTCCTTCAATAGGAGTAACATCTACTATTATACCTTCATTGCCTGGATGAGTAATTTTATTAGCTGCTACTACATTTAGGTCAGATTTATCAATTTCAGCAAATGAAGCAGGATTAATAGCTTTACTATAAAATGTGTTTGCTGAATTACCATAAATTTTATTAGATTCTAAAGTTAGTTCATTATTAATAGTTAATGAATTGCCATTTTGATTTTTAATAAGGATAGTATTGGAACTCCATAAAGATCTATTCCCTTCTTCAGATTCAGAACCTGAAATAGATATGTTTCCAGTAAATTCAAGATTTTCAGTGTTTATATAAGATGCATTTAATAAATAATTTTCAGAATCTACGGATGAAATACTAATTTTAGTGCAAGGAGTAGAAGTCATGGTTTCAACATCATAATTTTTCATAATAGAACCATTAGATAAAAATAAATGATCTGTATTTTCTATCTTGCCGGCAAAAATATTACCACAATTTTTAATAGTATATTCATTGTTGTTTTGACTTTCGATTCCATTATTAGCAGTTAAAAGATTAGCATTATATAATGTTCCACCATTAAGTTTTAAGGTATTTAATTCGACATTACCAGTTTCTGTTATGAACAATCCTTTATCTGGAGAAACAGTGGCAGTTCCTATACTATAATTGTTATCTTGTGCTTTTAATTTAAAATCACCTTCTATAAACATATCTTTCACTCCATCTATGCTTTTAGAGCAATAAAAAGAAGCATTTGGGCCTACATAGATATCGCCACATTTGTTTAAGTAGGAATCGAAAGATAATATTCCTAGAACAGAGATATAATCCAAAGTACCATTATTCCAAATATTAGTTATAGAAACATTAGATGAAAGTCCAATAATTAATTTGGAATTATTATTTAAACTAAGATTAGCATTAGAAGTCATCGTCCCACCATTTAAAAAAATAAGAGTAGTATTATATACTTCTGCGCCTGTAAGTGTCCCTTCTACATAAATAGTAACATCATTATTTTTATTAGCATAATCTCCATTTTGTATTTTAGTAGTAATTCCTGCAGGAATATAATAAACACCATTTGATGTTATTTCTTGCCAATTTCCTGATATAAATTGAGTTTCTAATTCTTTAGCGTCAGCTGGTATCTCTTTAGCCAATTCTATAGATTCTTGGTAATTGGTGAAATTATCAGCTGTCAACATACCAATAGCTTCTTGGTCTTTGGATTCACCACCTTTAGTTTTTAAACCTAAATTAGAAGATTTTATAGATCTAGAGGAATTTATTACTATAGAAGTATCACCAATAGGCACAGTATAACTAAAAATTTCTTGAGCATTAGTAGCATCAGTATATTTTAGATATAAAATTTTAGCAGAAGAAGGAATAAATAAGTCAATATTAACTGGAGTAGCAGCGTCTATAGTAAATATACCAATAGATTTAGCATCTTTATCTAGAGGAAAATCAGTAAAAAATTCACAAGAAGATGGATATTGGCTATTGGTTTTTAAGGTTATTATTTTATTTGAATAAAGTTTCCAATTAAAATCTGGAGATGGATTTAAATTACTAAACATCTCTGAAATTTTTTCATTATTAATGTTGGATAATTCTGTAGAAGTAATTATGGTTTCGTCTTTAATGCAAGATGATAATAGTACAGTGATTATTAAAATATTAATAATATATTTAAAAATTTTCATAATTGTATGAATTAAAAGGTTTTTAAATTATTTTATAAAATATGTTTATATTTAAAACAATATTATATAAATATCACATTATAAGCAACATATAAATTTACGATTTATTATAAGAATAACAAATAATTATATTTTATAAAATATATATTATTTGTTATTTCTAGAAAATAGCCATTATTGCGACATAAGACCAATGAGCTACGATCCCTGCGACAAGGCCTCCGACAGTATGTGATAATATAGCCTTAGATGTTAATTCTCTATAGCCTAAAGAATCTAACATAGCAGTATGAGTGCTCAAAAACCCGCTCCAACACATCCCCATAGCCGTAAAGACTGCGATAGCATTGCCATTGATAAGTCCAGCTTCTTGAAATTTAGGAATAAGGCCTAACGCCGCACCTACAGCTCCTAAAGCAGTAATAGGGAAAGATACTAATTCTGGATTAGTAAATCCAAATAGCCATTCGAAAACTATATTTATTTTTCCAGCCAAGTGAGGAAGAAGAGCTACTCCTTCATATGCACTTCCACTAAATCCACCATCGCCTGGTCCAAAAGTAAGCATCATAACGAAAGTAGAGATGATAAGTACACCAGGGATAATAGCAAGACCTATTTCGACACCAGATTTACCTCCATCTAATACTGAATTTAAAACTCTAAGAAAAGTACTACCTTCAGATTTGAAAGAAATCTGTTGTTCATCACCTTGATCAGCTTCGTCTAAAAGAAATTCAGGGTTAGATTTTAATGTTAATTTCTGCATCATACGAGTAGTGACTATACTACCAGCTATACAACCAATAAGACCGATTAAAGCTCCTGTGACAAATCCTCTACCAGCCATAAATACTATTACTACTAATCCCATCCCAAAAGATGTTCCGAAATTAGTAAGAGAAATAAGTTGATATTTTTTAAAGTATTTATTAAAATTATGATCTTTAGAAAGTGCAATAATAGCAGGATTATCTGATAAGAAAGTAACGATACCGCCTAAAGCTGCTACACCTGGTAGATTATAAAGTGGTTTCATAAGAGGTTTCAAGACTATTTCTATCAAACGAACGACACCGAACTCTATTAATAATTTACCTAAGGCTCCAGATAGTACAGTAATACCCATAATATAGAATACTGTATTTATTAATAATTCATAAGATGTATTCATAAGAGTATTTAGCATATTAGGAACACCCATTATATGTCCTATATATCCGAATATTGCGAAAAATATTATTAAGAAAATAATAGCTTCATATCTTCTTAAACTTGTGAATTTAATAGGATTATGAATCTTATGTTTATTTAAATTATTTTTATTTAAAGAATTATTAGCCATTATAGTAATATTAATTTCTGTTTATTGCTGTTATTCTCCAAGTAAGGCCGATGTTAACTTCTTGTTTTTTCGGATTTACATTATTTGTTGCCCAAAATGCATGAAATCTTAGTTTTTTATGCTGATTTAAAATGGGGAAGAATGTTATTCCTATTCCTAAGGTAGTAGAGTTTACTCCAGGTATTACAGCATGATCATATATCATAGAAGTATCTACAGGCATATCTTCATCATTTCTATCATAATCTCCTTTAGTAAAGATAGTCCATTTATCAGATATGCTATAACATAACTTTAACATTAAGGAATAATCATCAAAATAATTTTTCTGACCTGATAAAAAACGATTCATATAATCTATTTCTGCGGTAAATTTTTGGTAATTAATTTTGTTCCCTAAAGCTATATAATATATAAAATCACCTTTGGAAAGTTCAAAGGCATTTATAGAATAAATAGTATGGAACCAGTTCATATTACCATACCATAGAATACTATATCCAAAAGTGTTATTGTATGCTTTAGTAGCAAAAGGAGAGTTTATTACTTGAGCTAGTAAAGAATGTTTTTGATTATTTGTATTATATCGAGCGGTAATACCATTTTTAAAAGGTGTAGAATTTCCCCATAATTTTCCATAAATGAAAACATCTTGAGGTGCTTTATCCCATTCAAATCCGCCTATATTGACCATTTGTTTACCAAAAATAAAATCTAAGTTTTTATTAGGAGAATATTGTAAATATGCAAAATCTATATTATTACTAAATTCCAAAGGTTCGACACTAGGGACTGTCAGTCTTTCTCTGAATTTATAGCTAAAATGCTCATCGATTTTACCTTGGATATTAAACATGAAATATCTTCCAATAAACCCAGCTTCAGTGTCTTGATTATCATAGTAAAAAGCTCTACCATCTAAACGAGTATCTAAGTACATATATATCTTAGAATCACCTTTATAATGGTGTTTCTCTGGCTGAGCATATAGATTAAAAGAACAAAATATTATACTTATTATAAGTAATATTGATATCTTTTTCATTAGTGTATTTATTAAGCAATCTTAAATATTGCGCAAAAGTAATCAATAAGACTTTATTAACAAGAAAAGTAATATATTTTATTAAGAAAAATGATATAATTTATTGACGATTATTTCCCATTGTTGAATAAACATGGAATCTAGAATCCTCACTATAAATTAAATAACCGTCTAAATCGTCACGACTATTCAGAAATTCTTTAGCTTTTTCTAGACCTAAAGTCATGCAATAAGTAGCATAAGCATCAGCAATAGTAGAGTTCTTAGCTATTACAGTAGCCGATAGTAAATTAGAAACAGCGGGTTTACCAGTCGTTGGATTAATAGTATGAACTATTTTTTTGCCATCTTTATAATAGAATTTTCTATAATTACCTGATGTAACTATACCCACATTTGTTACTTCTAGTATATCTTGAATGTTTTTACCAGCTTCTAGACTGCCGTCAATAGGTTTATCTATACCTATTTGCCATTTTTTATCAGATGAGTTATGACCTTTACAATATATTTCCATGCCTACATCGACTAAATAATCTGTAATGCCGAAAACCTCAAGTTTTTTACCAATAAGATCAGCAGTATACCCTTGAGCTATCGCATTAAAATTTAATTCTACTCTAGGATCTTTTTTTACTACTTTATTATTAATAATATCTAATTTATCCATCCCTACGAAACATAATAAGCTATCTATAATATGTTGATCTACAGGTATTTTATTAGCAAATCCAAATCCCCAAGCATCATATAAAGGAGCACCACTAATATCGAATAAACCATCAGTTTCGACCCATAAGTTTTTAGAAATATTAAATAATTCTATAAAAATATTATTAGGGATGTCTGTTGTATTATGATTAATTTGAGATAATAAAGAAGCTTGGTTATATCCAGAAAATGTATTTTCTATATAATTAGTTATAGATATTAGAGTATCTTCTATTTCTGATAATCCAATTTGTATTTTGTTACCTGTATTAGAATTAATATCAGAATATATTACATGAAAAGTCCCACCTTGAGTAAACCCTTCATAACGATGATAATGACTAGTTTCTGAACATGAACTAAGTAAAATAATAGAAAACACTATGGTAATAATAATGTATAGATTTCTCTTCATGATGTAGCGAATAATGATTTTTTTATGCATATTTGCATATTAATAACAAAGTTAATAAAACTTTAATAATTTAATCCATATCGAATCCATGAATAAGTTCAAAATATTTAAATACATATTAGCTATTATATTTCCTATTATTATTATTTCTTGTAGTGATGATGATGAATCTACTACTCCTTATATGACTGGGAGTATAACATTTGATTATCCTATGTATGTTATGGCCGGAGATGTTTTATCTATGGAAGCTAGTGGTATTTTAGATCCTACAGATCCTACTTATTATTGGATATCTTCTAGTGATTATTTCTTTACTGATACTATATGGGGTAATAAATGTTCTTTTGTTATTCCAGAAGATCAGGGCCTTCATACTTTTTATTGTGTGGCTACTAAAGATGGATATAATAATTCCACACATTATTCTAATTTATATACTATAGATACCACATGGGCAAGTGGTTCCTTGACAGGAATAGATAGAGGTGGATTATATGTTAAAGATCAAAGGGACTCTAAAAAATATTATTATGTAGAGATAGGGGATCTTTTATGGTTCAATCAAAATCTTTCTTATGCAGGTACAGAAGCAGATCCTATAGGTCAGCCTTGGGGTACTTATAATTGCTTAGGTTGTTTATTTGGCAGATTATATTCTTGGAATGAAGCTACTAACGAAGAATCTAAGAGTGGTTTGGGTAATGGGCCACAAGGTATTTGTCCTGAAGGATGGACTGTACCCACTAATGAAGATTGGGAAAATTTGGCTCAAACTGTGATGGAGAATAATGCTTTGACTTATAATGATACGTGGGTAGGAATCGCTGGGCATTTATCAGTAGAAGCTTATTTTAATGAAAATAAAATGTGGCAATATAATCCGATAAATGTTAAAACCAATGACTTCAAATGGAATGCATTGCCGACGGGCAATTCTGTAGATAATAATCAAAGATTTCAAAATCTATTAAAATTAGGTATGTGGTGGTCTTCTACAGAAGTGGATGAAGATAATGCTTCTTATCGTTACTTATATTATGATGATTCTGTTATGCCTATGCATATTATAGATAAAAAAGGATATGGCGTATCTATACGCTGTGTCAAGAAAAAATAACATAACTTTAAACAAAAAAATTATGGCAAAGAAAAAAAGTACAACTTGGATTATAATAGCCGTTATCGGCATAATCCTTATTTGGGGCGTTAGAGCATATAATGGTCTTGTTAAACAACAGGAAACTGTAAGTACAGCTTGGTCAGATGTAGAATCTACATATCAGAGAAGAATGGATTTGATCCCTCAATTAGTAGCTACTGTGAAAGGCTATGCTGAACATGAATCTAACACTTTTCAAAATGTTATAGAAGCTAGAGCAAAAGCTACTCAACTTACAGTAGATGCTTCAAATCTTACTCCTGAAGCATTAGAACAGTATCAAAAAGCTCAAGGAGAATTAGGTTCAGCATTAGGTAAATTGATGATGATTCAAGAGAATTATCCAAATCTTAAAGCAAATGAAAATTTCTTGGAATTACAAGCTCAATTAGAAGGTACAGAAAATAGAATTAATGTACAGAGATTAAAATTTAATAGAGCTGCTAAGAATTATAATACTAATACAAGAAAGTTTCCTAAAACTATCATAGCTTCTATGTTTGGTTTCGATAGAAAACCTTATTTTAAAGCACAAGAAGGTGCACAGACAGCTCCAAAAATAGAATTTTAAGATGAGATTATCTGAATTTAGTTCTATAGATTTTAGATCTAAGAAATTTCAAGATAAGATTTCTAATGCTATTAAAAAGGCGGAACTCCAGACATCAGGGGAAATAAGAGTACATTTAGAAATGAGATGTAAAAAAGACCCTTGTGAAAGAGCTATTAATGTGTTTCATCACCTTAAAATGAATGAAACTGCTGCTAGAAATGGGATTTTAATTTATATAGCTTATAGATCTAGAAAAATGTCTATTATCGGTGATTCTGGCATAGATGAAAAAGTATCTAAGGATTTTTGGAAAGTTATATTGGATGAATTAAGGATTGACTTCTCTAAACAAAATTATGCTGATGGGATATCTAAAGCAGTCTTAGCTATAGGAGAAGTCCTTAAACAATATTTCCCATACAAATCTGATGATGTAAATGAACAGTCAGATGATATCTCTTATGGAAAAAAATTAAGTAAAATTCCTGAAAAATAAACCAGATATAATTTCATATGAAAATAATAAATAAAATATCTGTATTAATATTACTAGTAGTTTTAGTATTTAGTTCGTTAAGTGTAACAGCTCAAATAGTATCTAAGCCTTCTGTCCCTCATGCTGTAAATGATTTTGCTGATGTATTGACTAGTAATCAGAAAATCACCCTTGAAAGAAGATTAGTAGATTTTTCAAATTCTACTAAAACACGTATAGTTATAGTAACCATCACGGATTTAAAAAATTTGACTCCTTTCGATTATGCTTATCAGTTAGGTGAAAAGTGGGGTATAGGCGATGCAAAGTTTGATAATGGAATAGTTATTCTAGTTAAACCTAAAGATAAGGGAGATATAGGTACATCTCCTTCAGCAAGAATTAGTACCGATTATAAAGGTCAAGTATTTATAGCTGTAGGCTATGGACTAGAATCTGTGATACCTGATGCGATAGCTAAAAGGATAGTAAACTTAAAAATGATTCCTGCTTTCAAGCAAGGTGATTATTTTTCTGGATTTATAGCTGCTATAGATGTTATTATGCCGTTGGCTAAAGGAGAATATTCTGCTACTGAATGGCAAAAGAGTACTCAGAAATCTACTAAAGGAATTATGACTATTGTTATTTTATTAATTATAGTTTTCTTTATATTATATGGCATATCCGATGCAAAAGCTAAGCAAAGTATTAATTCTGGAAAACCTAACGGTAAATTCTGGATAGGTCTTAATCAAGTTTTATCTATGCTTGTAGAGGTGTTATTCTGGATAGTAATATTTGGAGGCCGTGGAGGTGGCGGTGGAAATAGTGGAGGTGGATCATCTGGATTTTCAGGTGGATTCGGTGGAGGTAGCTTTGGTGGTGGTGGAGCAGGAGGTAGTTGGTAACTTATTGATTATCCTCGAAAGCTTTAACGATTTTAATTACCAATGGATGTCGCATTATGTCTTCAATCCCAAATTTTACTATAGAGATTCCTTTTATATCTTTAATAATATTTATTCCTTTTAATAGACCTGAATCATTTTTATGAGGTAAGTCTATTTGAGTAGAATCTCCTGTGACTATAAATTTAGCATTTTTACCCATTCTAGTTAAAAACATTTTTAACTGTCCTATAGAAGTATTTTGAGCTTCATCTAAAATAACAACAGCATTATTAAGAGTTCTACCTCTCATGTATGCAAGAGGAGCTATTTGAATAGTGCCATCTTCCATATATTTTTCTAATTTTTTGGGATGAATCATATCTTTTAGAGCATCATATAGGGGCTGCAGATAAGGATCAAGTTTTTCTTTAAGATTACCTGGTAAAAATCCAAGTCTTTCACCAGCTTCTACAGCAGGTCTAGTAAGAATAATATTTTTAATTTCTCTATTTTTTAAGGCTTTTACAGATAAAGCTATAGCAGTATAAGTTTTTCCTGTACCAGCAGGGCCCACTGCAAAAACTAAGTCATTTTTATTATAGTTATCTACTAGCTTCTTTTGATTAACAGTTCTAGCAGTGATAATTTTACCTTCATTTCCGAAAAGAATAGTATAAGGATTGTCATAAGTTATATTTTCAGCATTTTCAAATATTTTATCTACATCATTTTCATTTAAATGAATTTTCTTTTTAGTTAAATCTATTAATGTCTTAATTTTATTTATAAAAATTTTAACTTCTTCTTCTCTTCCACTAATATTTATTTCAGAACCTCGCGCAGTTATTTTTAAACTAGGAAGGTAAGATTTGATCTTCTCTAGATTAGAATTATTTACTCCGTAAAGTTCTCTAGGATCACAGTCTTCTATGATGATTCTTTTTTCCATTTTACTCGTTTTCAATAATATTTTTTAATCTGTTATAGGTTTTCTCCATTTTATAATAATTATTTATATCTAAAAACTTATTATTTTTATTTAAATAATCATTAATTGATATTATACTGAACCCTTTTTCTAATTTACCTGCTCTTGTACACCAAATTGGAATAGTTTGTGTTTTTATAATATGGGTTTGTTTACTTATTCTGTTTTTATAAAAAGTAAGAGTATATATAAGTCCCAATTCTGTATTGACCGCGCTCATATTTGAAATAAGATTACCTAAGGAATAATAGCAAATCTTAATAGGAAAACCAAGTGAATCTTTTTTTATTTCTTGTTGTTGAATTACATGTGGATGGCCTCCAATAATAATATCCACCCCTTGAGTATATAAGAAATCTTTAAGCTTCTTTTGTTTGGCAGATGCCAATATTTTATATTCTTGTCCCCAATGTGGAAGTGCAATGATATAATCAGGAAATTCTTGTTTGACTTGAACAATTGTTTTTTTTAAGAAGCAAGTATCTATCATATTAACAGCGCAGCCTTTAGGAACATGATGTCCATTTATTCCATAAGTAAAATTTATAAGGGCGAACTTTAAACTTTTTATTTCTATAATTAAATATCTTTTTTCTTCAGGATTATCATATACTCCTGTATATTTTACTCCTAATTCTTTATATGTATTAATAGTATTTAATATACCTTTTTTATATCTATCACAAATATGATTATTAGCACATAAAAAGACATCTATACCACTTTCGTAAGCTTCTTTAGCTAAAGAAGCAGGTGCGGAAAAATTAGGATATCCTGTGTAAGGTGCTGTACTGCAGCTGAATTCCATATTGGCGACAGCCAAATCAGTATTATTAATAATTTTTTTTATATGTTTGAAATAAGAATTATAATTATAAGAAGATGCTGAAATAGAGTCTTGAGTAGGGATGTGAGCACTTATTAATTGTTCTTTATGCTGCATGATATCTCCCATAAAGCTAATAGTTACTATATCTTGGGCTGAAAGGAGATTAATAGGAAGAAGAAAGATAGCTATTAATAATATTTTTTTACAAATAATAGATATTTCTAGTCTAATCTTAATCATTTACTAACTATTTTATTAATAGTATTAGAATCGATGGATTTATTGGTGGTACTTACTAATTCTTGAATAATTTTAAGATTTGGAGCTTCTAATCTAATATTAAGCCATTGTTCAAGTTTTTTAATATTCTCCATAGATATCTTACTAGAAACCTGTATAATTATAATAATCTGATCTTTAGATTCTAATGATTTAGGATCTATTTCAGCTCCACGAGCTATAGAAAAAGACTGAATTCCAGGATATTGAGCTAATATTTCTCTAGTAATTTGTTCACATGGAAGCTCTTTCTTTTTGAAATTTTTAAGTTCATTTTCCATTTGATTAATGATAACTTCTCGTTTTTGAATTTCGTTATCATTTCTTTTATAAATATTTTCAATGACAGCTTCATCTGTAGAATTATCTTCAGAGTTAAGTATATTTTGTTTTATTAATACCTGATTTCTATTTATTCCGAATGCTTCAGCAGATCTATATAATAATTCTATTTCACCTTCATTAAGTGTTCTCCCTACTAAATTAAGAGTAACAGTAGTAGGTTTATCCGAATGATTAATTTTAGAATCATATATATAAGTATTTTGTAAAGTCTTATTGGCAGTAATAAATTCGTTAGCTTTAATATTGAAATTATTTTGTTTAACTACAGAAATGGCAGAAAGTACTGAAGGAACGATAACAATGATTAATACTATTGTTATTATTCTATTAGATTTTCTCTGGTTTTTAGGATCAGCAAATGACTTCTTAGGAAATTTTAAGGTTTTAACAACGAAGTATGTAGTTATAGCGATAAACATACTATTTAACATAAAGAGATATAAAGCTCCTATAAAATATTTAAAACTACCTATTGCAAGACCATAACCTGCAGTACACAAAGGAGGTATCAATGCTGTAGCTATAGCTACACCCGCAAATACAGTCCCTTTTTCTTTTCTACTTATTTCGATGATGCCAGCAAATCCACCAAATATAGCTATCAAAACATCGTAAATAGTAGGATTTGTTCGAGATAAGAGTTCTGAAGGATTTTCTAATCTAAGAGGTGATACTAAAAAATAGATATAAGAAACTAAAATACTTACTACTACCATTATCATGAAATTTGTTAATGATGCTTTCAATAATTTAGTATCATTAACAGACATACTATAACCTATAGCTATGATAGGCCCCATTAAAGGCGATATAAGCATGGCACCTATAATGACAGGTATAGAATTTACATTTAATCCTACTGCGGCAATAATTATGGATGCCGCCAATATATATATATTTGGACCCTGGAAAATATAATTATTGCGGATATTATTTGCTGCTAATTCTTGATCAATATGCTTTTGCAGGTTTAATCTATTTTTAATAATTCTCCAATTATTAGAGATAAATTCTTTAGATGTATCTGTAGTTTTCATTAAAATCATTTATAATATCTGTAAATATACATTATTTTTTGTCGGATTGTATTAAATACTTATTTTTGTATATTAAGTATAAATTAAAAATAATTAATTATGAAAGCTTTAAAATTGGTAATGGTATTGAGTATATGTATTAGTATACTTAGTGGATGTGATTTCTTCCGTAAAATAGCTGGAAAACCTACATCTAAAGATATAGAAAGGATGAAGGTAGAAGCTAAAACAAAGGCTAAGAAACAAAGACAATTAGATTCTTTAAATAAAATCCAAGCTGATATGGCCTTAGAAGATTCATTAGCTATTGTAAAATCAAGTTACGATAAAAGATTTTATGTAATTTTAGGAAGTTACAAGGTAAAAGGTAATAATGAAAAAATGGCTAAAATGCTAGAAATTAATGGATATGAAAGTCCTGTAATGTTCAAATTCAAAAATGGATTCGAAGTAGTATCTGCTGCTGGATTTGATAGCATGAAAGACGCTATGAAATGTAAAGAAGAAGTCAAAGAGTTCGGTTTTTGCCCAGAAGATATTTGGATATATGATGTAAATAAGAATTTACACGAATAAATATTTTAGAATTAATAATTACAATAATTAAATGAAAACAACTCCATTTACTCAGAAACACATCGATCTCGGTGCGAAGATGGCAGAATTTGCAGGTTACAATATGCCAATACAATATACTACAATAAATGAAGAACACATGGCTGTAAGAAATAGTATAGGTGTGTTCGATGTCTCTCATATGGGAGAATTTTGGGTTAAGGGTCCTAATGCCCTTCGTTTTTTACAATATGTATCTTCTAATGATGTAGCGGCCTTAGTACCAGGTAAAGTGCAGTATACTTGTTTCCCTAATGGTAAAGGTGGTATCGTAGATGACTATCTTACATATATGATAGATTCAGTAACTTATCTTTTAGTCGTTAATGCTGCTAACATAGATAAAGACTGGGCACATCTGGTAGAATTAGCACCTAAGTTTGATATCACACCAGGTAAAGAACTTTATAATGCTTCTGATGAAATTTGTCAGTTTGCAGTACAAGGTCCTAAAGCTTTAAAAGCTATGCAGAAAATTACTGATCAGCCTGTAGAAAATATGGAATATTATACTTTCAAGAAATTAAAACTTGCAGGGATAGATGTAATATTATCTACTACTGGTTATACGGGAGCAGGTGGATGTGAAATTTATGCTGCAAATGAAGCTGCAGATAAAATGTGGGATGCTGTATTTGAAGCAGGTAAAGAATTTGATATTAAACCTGTAGGTCTAGGTTCTAGAGATTCTCTTCGTTTAGAAATGGGGTTCTGTCTTTATGGACATGATATTGATGATACTACTTCTCCTATAGAAGCAGGTCTTGGTTGGATTACCAAATTCAATGATCGTAAAGGTGATTTTATAGATAAAGACTACATGCTAAAACAGAAAGAAAACGGATATCCAAGAAGATTAGCTGGTTTTATTATGGAAGAAAGAGGTATTCCTCGTCAAGGATATGAAATATGTGATCAAGACGGTAAAGTTATTGGTCGTGTTACTTCAGGTATAATGTCTCCATGTTTAAAAAAAGGTATCGGTATGGGTTATATTGATCGTCCTATAAATAAGATTGGAAATGAAATCTATATAAAAATACGTAATAGACAAATCAAAGCTATTACTACTAAGCTTCCTTTTTATAAAGGCTAAGCTATAAAATCAAATTAGTGAGCCTCTTGATAAGAGGCTTTTTTTATAAATCATTCATTATGAAAAAGTTATTATTTACATACTTATTAGTTTTTTTTTCTATTATTAATGTTTCATTGCTTAGCGCTCAAAACATGGTAAAGCAGTCTAACGAAGAAGAATTGCTTCAGAAATATTGTGATTTTTTTACTTCTGATAGTCTTCTTGGGAGGAAAGCTGGTTCCGAAGGAGAATTAAAGACGGCTAGATATGTTTATGATCAGTTAAAAACTATGAATTTGATAATGATGTGTGGTAGAGATGGCCAGAAATTTATCATTGCGAATAAGCAGGATTCTATTTATTCAAGAAATATACTTGCTATTTCTGAAGGTTATGATGATTCTTTGCGAAATGAATATCTAGTGATAGGAGCAAATATGGACCATTTCGGTTATAATAATTTGAATGTAGATGGTAAACTTTTTAAACAAATCTTTCAAGGAGCCAATAATAATGCTTCAGGGATGGCTTGTCTTTTGGAATTAGCCAGACGTATATCTCTTAATAATTTTCGTTTTAAAAGATCTGTAATTTTTGCTGCTTTCGGTGCTAAAGAAAAAGGTATGGTCGGTTCTTGGTATTTTGTCAATAAAGGTTTTTCTCATATTAATGATGTCGTATTGATGGCAGACTTAAATATGGTAGGTAGGAAAAGTAGAGACAGATCATTGAGATATTACGAAGGTGATCCTTGTCTAGAAATTAAACAAATAATAACCAAGTTATCTCCTAATACATATATAACTCCGGATAAAGGTACTAACATCGCTAATATATCTGATTACTTAGCTTTTAAGGAACAAAAAATTCCTACAGTTTTGTTTACCACAGGAGGATTTTCAACATATAATGCTAGACTGGATGTCAAAAGAAATTTAGATTATTCATATATGGATGATGTTTGTGACTATTTGTATAATTTTATCATGGCTGCTGCCAATTATTCTGGAGATATAGAATTATATAAACCTGAACTTACTGTAGAAAAACATACGCAGGAAGAAAAAAAATATTATTCAGCATATGAAATAGATCAAAGTCCTACTTTTTTTAAAGGTAATGAACTTAAATTTTTACAAGACTGGATTTATAAATATTTAAAATATCCTGAAAGTGCTGTGGATGAAGGAATTCAAGGAATAGTTTATGTGGAATTTATAATAGATGAAAAAGGGAATGTGACTAATGTGACTACCTCTGAAAATTTAGATGTTCTATTGGAAAGTGAAGTTAAAAAAGTAGTAAAAGCTTCACCAAGATGGAAACCTGGTAAATTAGAAGGTGAGCCAGTAAAAGTTAAGTATAAATTACCTATAGAATTCAAACTTAAAAGAAGAAAATAATTAAAGAAATATTAACTTTGCGGACGAGAAAAAACTAGAATACAAATGGAGTATAACTTTAAAGAAATAGAAAAGAAGTGGCAGCAGTATTGGGCTGATAATAAGGTATTTAAAGCTGAAAATAAAAGTGATAAACCTAAATATTATGTTTTGGATATGTTTCCATATCCTTCAGGTGCAGGATTACATGTGGGACATCCTTTGGGTTACATCGCATCTGATATATATAGCAGGTATAAAAGATTGAAAGGATTTAATGTCCTTCATCCTATGGGTTATGATTCTTTTGGTTTACCTGCTGAACAATATGCTATTCAGACTGGACAACATCCTGAAATAACTACAGAACAAAATATTGCTAGATATCGTCAGCAAATGGATAGAATAGGATTTTCATATGATTGGTCTAGAGAAGTAAGGACTAGTGATTCAGCTTATTATAAATGGACTCAATGGGTATTCCTTCAAATGTTTGATCATTGGTATGATAAATCTATTGAAAAAGCTAGACTCATAAGTGAATTAGTAGAGATATTTGAAAAAGAGGGAAGTGAAGGTATTCCTTTTGGTAATGAATGGACTGAAGGCTATGAAAAATTCTCTGTTTCTGATTGGAAATCTTTCAATGAGAAAAAACAGGCAGATATTCTAATGAATTTTAGAATAGCATATCAAGGCGAAACATCTGTTAACTGGTGTGCTGAATTAGGCACTGTTTTAGCCAATGATGAAGTTAAAGAAGGAGTATCTGTTCGTGGAGGTTATACTGTTATACAGAAAAAAATGAAACAATGGCAGTTAAGAGTTTCGGCTTATGCTGAAAGACTGCTTAAAGATATGAATGAACTTCAATGGTCTGATTCCTTGAAGGATATGCAAAAAAACTGGATAGGTAAATCTCAGGGTGCTGAGATGTTATTTAAAGTTTCTAATGGTCATGATAACTATGATATGACTATTTTTACTACTCGAGCAGATACAGTATTTGGAGTTACATTTATGGTACTTGCTCCTGAGAGTGAATGGGTAGATAAATTAACTAGACCAGAAAAGAGAAAAGAAGTAGATGCTTATCTTAAAAAAGCTATGCGTAAAACAGAGCGCGAAAGAATGGCTGAAACTAGAAAAATAACAGGAGTTTTTACTGGTTCATATGCTAAAAATCCTTTAACAAAAAAAGATGTTCCTATTTGGATTTCTGAATATGTATTATCTGGTTATGGAACTGGAGCTATTATGGCAGTACCTGCTCATGATTCTAGAGACTACGCTTTTGCTAAGACTTTTAATCTTCCTATTATCCCATTAATTGAAGGTTGTGATATTTCTAAAGAAAGTTTTGATGCTAAATCTGGTATAATGTGTAATTCAGGTTTTTTAAATGGTATGACTGTAAAAGAAGCTATACCAGCGGCTATTAAAAAAGTACAAGAAATAGGAATAGGAAGAAGAAAAATTAATTATAGATTAAGAGATGCGGTTTTCTCAAGACAAAGATATTGGGGGGAACCATTTCCTATATATTTTAAAGATGGAATAGCTACTCCATTGTCAGAAGACAAATTACCTTTAAAATTACCTAAAGTAGATAAATTTTTACCTACAGCTGCTGGTGAACCACCGTTGGCTCGTGCTGAACATTGGACTATAGACGGTTATCCCTTGGAAACAAGTACAATGCCTGGGTTTGCAGGTAGTAGTGCTTATTATTTAAGATATATGGACCCTCATAATGAAAATGCTTTAGTGGATAAAAAAATAGATGAATATTGGAGAGATGTGGATCTTTATATAGGAGGTACTGAGCATGCTACGGGTCATTTAATCTATTCTCGTTTTTGGAATAAGTTTTTATTTGATATGGGTCTTGTATGTGAAAAAGAACCTTTTAAAAAATTAGTAAACCAAGGAATGATTCAAGGTAGATCTAATTTTGTATATAGAATAAAAGATACTAATAAGTTCGTTTCTTATGGTCTTAAAGATAAATATGATACTACAGAAATTCATTGTGATGTAAATATCGTTCATGAAGATTGTTTAGATATAGAAGGATTTAAAAAATGGAGAACTGAATATAAAGATGCTGAGTTTGAATTAGAAGATGGAGTTTATAAATGCGGTCATGCTGTAGAAAAAATGAGTAAGTCTATGTTTAATGTCGTAAATCCAGATAATATCTGTGATACTTATGGGGCTGATACTCTTAGAATGTATGAAATGTTTTTAGGACCATTAGAACAGTCTAAGCCATGGAATACTAACGGAATCGATGGTGTTCATAGATTCTTAAAGAAATTTTGGAGACTTTATCACAAGGAAGATGTATTTACTCTTACTGATAAGAAAGCTACTCCAGCTGAATTAAAAATACTTCATACTCTTATAAATAAAATACAGACCGATATAGAGAACTTTTCTTATAATACATCTATAAGTGCATTTATGATAGCTGTAAATGAATTAACTGATTTAAAAACAGATTCTAGAGAAGTCTTAGAGCCTATTATAATATTAATTTCTTCTTTTGCTCCTCATATTGCTGAAGAACTGTGGTCACTTGCTGGTTATAAGAACTCTATAATATATGCAAAGTTCCCTAAATATGTAAAAGAATATACTATAGAAAATACTGTAGAATATCCTATCTCATTTAACGGTAAGAAAAGATTTGTGATGACTTTATCTAAAGATTTATCTAAGGATGAAATTCAAAAAATAGTATTATTATCAGATGATGCTGCGAAATATTTAGAAGGAAAAGCTGTTAAAAAAATAATAGTAGTTCCAGGAAGAATCGTTAATATTGTTTGCTGATTTTTTAAAATAATTATTAATAAATATAGGTTTGGATAAAATTATAAAAGAAAATATTGTTTTAATAGGTATTAAAGAATATTTCCTGATAGCTTTTGGAATATTTTTATATGTT
Organism: Bacteroidales bacterium; assembly: GCA_041672845.1. GTDB lineage: Bacteria > Bacteroidota > Bacteroidia > Bacteroidales > UBA932 > JBAYDV01. The sequence continues at coordinate 140,374 of JBAYYV010000005.1, read as the reverse complement.
TTTGGATGTATAGCTTTTATTATACCTAATGGTATAGGTAGTGGAGGTGTGACAGGTATGTCATTGATAATATCATATGCTACTAATGGTGGTATTCCTGTATATTTATCATATTTAGTTTTAAATGTTTTATTATTAGTGATAGGTATCTTAATATTAGGACATGGATTTGGTATAAAAACTTTATTTGCTATAGGAATAGCCACTTTGTCTTTTAAGCTTTTACCATTATTTATTACTTGGCAGACTACTATTTCAAATCCTGCTATAAATGCTATTATAGGAGGTGCTTTTTGTGCTATAGGTATTTCTATAGTATTTTCTCAAGGAGGAAGTACTGGTGGAACAGATGTATTAGCTTTAATAGCTAATAAATTCTATGATATATCATTAGGTAGATTTTATATGATTAGTGATATGATTATCGTATCATCTATACTTTTTGTGCCTAATAAAACTTTGTCTGATGCAGTTTATGGCTATATAGTATTGATAACTTTTTCATTAACGATAGACTATATAATGACTGGAACTAAGCAGTCTATACAGATGTTAATATTTACTCAAAAACCTAAAGAGATTAGAGATGAGATGATTACGAAGATGAATCGCGGAGTTACTTCTATTGAGGCTAAAGGTGGGTATTCTAATGAGGATCTTAAAATTCTTATTATAGTCGCTAGAAAACAACAACTCACTGAACTTACTCGTGAGATTAAAAAAATAGATAGTAAAGCTTTTATTACTGTGACACCTACAACTAGTGTGTATGGTAGAGGCTTTGACCAAATAAAAGAAGGAAAGATAACATGGAAAAAGAAATCAAAAGAAAAATAAAAAATTCAACTAAAAAACGAATTTTTCCTAAAGAAAAACTAAACTTTAAGAAAGTCTATAAAATTTTTGAAGATTATTTAATTATTACTTTAGGTTTGTTGATTTATACCTCAGCATGGGTAATCTTTATATTGCCTAATGGTTTAGTAGGCGGTGGTGTGTCAGGTATTGGTGCTATCATTTATTACATTACCGGTTTTGAAGTTAGTTATTCTTACTTTTTGATTAATCTGGTATTATTGGGAATAGCTATGAAAGTATTAGGGAAGGGTTTTGGTATCAAAACCATCTATGGCATAGTCGTAGCGTCTTTATTCTTTAAAATATTACCAGGAATTTATCCTCAAGCATTTATTCAAGAAATAGCTATTACTAATGGTAAACTGATATCTTCTATTTTTGCTGGTGCAGTAACAGGTGTAGGTATTGGTATGACATTTACTAGAGGGGGTAGTACGGGAGGTACAGATGTTATCGCACTTATGATAAGTAAATATAGAAATATAGCCCCCGGAAGGCTAATCTTATTTATGGATATCATTATTATTAGTTGTACTATGTTATTACCTACTATTACTCCTGATGGTACTGCAGCTACCATTGGTGTTAAATTAGCTAATACCTTATACGGTTTTCTTATTATCGGGTTCTGTGGTACTTCTATTGATTTATTTGTTAATGGTAATAGAAGATCTGTTCAAATATTTATTTTCTCTTCTAAGTATAAGGAGATAGCAGATGTCATAACTCCTTTAAAAAGGGGTGTTACTATTTTATCAGGTACAGGTTGGTATACTAAAAAAGAAGGAAAAATACTTATGGTCGTAATTCGTAAATCTGAGATGAATTTAATCTTCAAAATGGTTAAAGAAATCGACTCTGATGCCTTTATATCCGTAGGTAATGTTATGGGTGTTTATGGAAATGGCTTCGACAAAATTAAAAAGTAAAATTATAGAAACGTAAAAAATATTCAAATTTCTTATAAAAATTTGTTTATAAGGTTTAGTGAGTATATGTTTGTAAAAGATTGTAATAAGTATTAGTAATAATTAGTTGTAAAAATATTGATTAAATATAATATATCAATTTATAGTTATTATTACTAATATTTGTTAAAATCTTTAACTTAATAACTAACTATTTAAAACCTAACAAATGACAATACCTATTGCCTTGTATATAATTACATCTATAATTATATCATTTAAAATTTCAAATTCAAGAAAAAATCATCGAGCTTATAACCAAGAAGAAGAAATTCTTACTTGGAGTCTTTTTACTGTTCTAACATTGAACTTATTGATTAATAAGTATTTTAATAATCTTATAGATAATCGTGTTCTAATTGAAAAATTTTATCTAATTATTCCAGCAGCTGTTATTACTACTTTTAATTTTGATATCAAGAATAAAATTAGAATAATGAAATATTATCTTGTGACAGTTCTTGGACTTATTTTTTTGTATGATGTAGGAGATATCGTAATTGGATTAAAAATATATTATGTTTTCCATAATATAGTATCTGGTATTTTATTTTCTATCATTATTTATTGTTTAATTCGTTTTATTTATACTCTTATAAATGAAAATAAGAAGTTCTTTAGTGTAGATGTATTAGATAAGATTATATCTATTCTTTATCTAGTACTAGTTAATGTTATCTATTATTTATTATTTTATTCTATGGATCATCCTTATATAAATAATTTTATATATTTTAGTCCAAGTATAATGTATATATTTTTATTATTAAATATTTATTTAGTATATATTAAACCACCTAAAGTGACTTCTGAAATTGTAAAAAAGGTTAAAATTCCACCTAGTTTATCTAAATCATTAGTAGATATTTCTAGTTCTAATCCTATTCATGAAATTTTGAATTTATTTGAAAGGAAAAAGTTGTTCTTAAATAAAAATCTAAAAATAGAAGATGTTTCATCTTTATTGTGTTCTAATAAGACATATATTTCTCGAATAATTAATTTATATGCTCATAAGAATTTTAGAGAACTAGTAAATTATTATAGAGTAAGAGAATCTATGATAATAGTTTTATCAGATAGTGATATATCAGTTCCTGAGTTACTTTCTAAATCAGGATTTAAGAATATTACTTCATTTACTAATGCATTCAAGTATATTATGTCTATGACGCCAGGACAGTGGCGTAAAAAAGCTAAAAGTCAAATACATGATCAAAATTTATCAAAGATTAGAGAATGTGATGAAGTTAAGACATCTATTTCTAAAAGCTGATCTTACTATTGAGAATGTGGCCTTTTTGCTAAATACCAATAGAACATATCTTTCACAAGCTATTAATAATCAAGGGATGAATTTTAGAACATATCTTAATAAGTATAGATTAAATTATTTTTTAGAACTTGTCAATAGCTTTGATTATAACCATTTGGATCTTATAGATGTAGAAGATTTAGTAATCTTATCTGGCTTTTCAAATTCTCGTATGTTAAATAGACTAGTAAAAAGAGAATTCGGCTATTCAATAAAGAAATTATTAATTGAAAAAAAATTGTACTTTTGTAAAAAATATTAGAAATATATAAAAATAAAATACAATTTATGGCAGATGAAAAAGTAATTTTTTCTATGAATGGAGTTGGTAAAGTACTCCCACACAATAATAAAGTAATACTTAAAGATATTTATTTATCCTTTTTTTATGGTGCGAAAATAGGAATCATAGGTCTTAATGGTTCAGGTAAATCTACTTTGATGAAAATTATTGCAGGTTTAGAAACTTCTTATCAAGGAGAAGTAGCTTGGGCTCCAGGTTATTCAGTAGGTTACCTAGAACAGGAACCTCTGTTAGATGATTCTAAAACTGTAAAAGAAGTAGTTCAAGAAGGAGTATCAGAAGTCGTAGGTCTCTTAAAAGAATACGAACAAGTAAATCTCAAGTTTGGTGAAGAGATGACTGATGACCAGATGAATAAACTTATTGCTTATCAGGGAGAATTAACCGATAAGATAGATCGTATTGGGGGATGGGATATAGACTCTAAATTACAGAGAGCTATGGATGCTCTTTATTGTCCTCCGGCTGATGCTTCAGTAAAAACTCTATCTGGTGGAGAAAGAAGAAGGATAGCACTTTGTAGATTATTACTTCAAGAGCCTGATGTCTTATTATTAGATGAACCTACTAACCATTTAGATACAGAAAGTATTCAATGGTTAGAGGCTCATTTAAATCAATATAAAGGTACAGTTATAGCAGTTACCCATGATAGATATTTCTTAGATAATGTAGCAGGTTGGATTTTGGAACTAGATAGAGGAGAAGGTATTCCTTGGAAAGGAAATTATTCTTTATGGCTAGAACAGAAATCTCAGAGATTAGCCAAGGAAGAGAAGCAAGCTAGTAAACGTAGTAAGACTTTAGAACATGAGTTAGAGTGGGTTAAAATGGCTCCAAAAGCTCGTAGAGCTAAATCTAAAGCTCGTCTTGGTGCTTATGAAAAAATGATGAATGAAGATCGAAAACAGAAGGAAGAAAGATTAGAGATTTTTATTCCTAATGGTCCTAGATTAGGTACTAATGTAATAGAGGCTAAATCTGTAACTAAAACTTTCGGTGATAAAATATTATTCGAAGATTTGAATTTTAAAATGCCGCAAGGCGGAATAGTCGGAGTTATTGGTCCTAATGGTGCAGGTAAAACTACATTGTTTCGTATGATAATGGGTACAGAAAAGCCCGATTCTGGCGAATTTAGTGTAGGTGAAACTGTAAAATTAGCTTATGTCGATCAGCAGCATAAAGAAATAGATCCTGACCTAACAGTATATGAAACTATTTCTCAAGATTCTGAATTCATTAAATTAGGTAACAAAGAAGTAAATTCTAGAGCTTATGTTTCTAGATTTAATTTTTCGGGTTCTGATCAAGGTAAACTTTGTGGAATTCTTTCTGGTGGTGAACGAAATAGATTACAGTTGGCATTAACTCTTAAGCAAAATGCAAATGTGTTATTACTCGATGAGCCTACTAATGATGTGGATGTAAATACTATTCGTGCATTAGAAGAAGGTCTTGAAAATTTTGCAGGTTGTGGTGTAGTTATTTCTCATGATAGATGGTTCTTAGATAGAATCGCTACTCATATTTTAGCATTTGAAGGAGATTCTAAAGTATATTTCTTTGAAGGTTCTTATTCAGAATATGAAGAAAATAGGAAGATGCGTTTTGGTAATAATGATCCAAAACCATTTAAGTATAAGAAACTTATGAGATAAAAAATCTTTGACTAAAGATTTATGACTAATAATTTTAATGAATAATTAAAATTTATTAAACATTAAGAATATTAGCTATTAAGTCATTTATTAAATCAGCGTCTGTGGCATTCCCACGGGCGTTGCTTTTAGTAGAATAATCACATACTCTAATGTGAGAGATTATTTTCATGGTCTGTATCAAATTATAATTTTTACAAGCATTTTTAAAAGGAGTAGAATATTTCCAAAAAATACCTGCTTGTTTAGCTGCATTATCTAAAGATGGGAGAGAACCCATATTTATCATAGCAGCTTTCATTATTTCTACTTTAGAGAAAAAATAGAAAAGATAAGCACTGATATTTTGGATGTATTGCTTAGCATCCATAGATAAATAAACACCTATTTTATAGGCTTTCTCAGCATTTCGTAAGGCTAAAGCCTCAGCTAATTCTGGAGCATTGAAAGTTCTAGAAATACCAATGTTTTTCTCAATATCTTCTCCTGTGATAATTTTATCTGTATTTTTAAATAGTTTATCTATTTCTAATACTATTTTTCTTAGTTCTGTTCCTAAAAAGTTAGCCATTAAGACAGCTGCTTTTGGTTCTATTTCTCTACCAGCGCTTGTAATATATTTTTCTATCCATGAAGGGACATCTTCTTCTTTAAGAGAGTCTGATTTGAAAATACATGTCTTTTTTATAGCATGTTTATAAAAATTCGTTCTTTTATCTACATTAGAATTAGTAAAGCATAGTACCAATATAGTAGAATCTACCATATCATCTAAGTATTTATCAAACACATCTAATTTTTTAAAGTTTTGAGCTTCTTTCACTATGATTAACTGATGTTTAGCCATCATGGGAAATTCTCCTGCTAATGATGCTACTTGTTCAGCAGCTATATCATTTGCATAATAAATGTGTTGATTAAAGTCTTTTTCAGATTCTATTAAGACATTTTTAATAAGAAGATCTACTAAAATATCGGTATAATAAGGTTCTTCTCCCATAAAGATGTAAAAGGGGGAAAATTTCTTATTAGAAATGTTTATTTGTAACTCTTTGAAACGGCTAAGTAGTTCTTGCTTATTTTTCACCATATACAAAAGTACTAAAATTTGAAACTAATATTTGTATCTTTGTGAAGATTTTAGAATCATTAAAAAATAGTATGTGTAACGATAAAAAAATAAAGATATTCGATCCACTTAGGAAGAAAGAAGTAGTTTTGACTCCTGAAGAAAAAGTGAGACAGTCTATTATTTGTTGGTTACATTCAGAGGCAAAAGTTCCTATGGGACTTATGATGTCTGAATTTGCTTTTAAATTTAATGGGTTAGATTATCGAGCTGATATAGTAATTTTTGATAGAAATGTTAACCCTATTATGTTAGTAGAATGTAAAGCTCCTAGTGTAAAAATAGATAATTATGTAATAGAACAAGGTATTAGATACAATAGAGTACTAAAAGTTCCTTATATGATGTTTGTAAATGGAGAGAAATGTTACATTTGCAAATATATTGAAGAAGAGCAGGATAAGAATAGTAAAAAGGAGAATAAAAAAGCTCATTTTGAATTTCTCAGTAAACTTCCATCTTATTCTGAATTGATTAAAAAGCCAAAGAATGCAGTTAAGTAATAATAATAAGATAAATAAGATTTTTTCTATAATTTCCGAAGAAGCAGAGAAGATAGGGGTAGAAGCATATGTAATAGGTGGCTTCGTAAGAGATTATTATCTTCAACGTTCAAATTCTGATATAGATATAGTAGTATCAGGTCATGGAATAGATTTGGCTTGTGCTGTGGCTAAAACCTTAGAAACTAAAGTTAATGTATTTAAGGCTTTTGGAACAGCTATGATAAAATATCTTGGTGTAGAATTAGAATTTGTAGGTGCTAGAAAAGAATCTTATAGAGCAGATTCTAGAAATCCTATAGTCGAAGATGGTACTTTAGAAGAAGATAGAGAAAGAAGAGATTTTACTATTAATACTATGTCTTTTTCTCTACAGAAAAATAATTTTGGTGAACTTATAGATCCTTTTGGTGGTATTAAAGATTTAAATAAAGGTCTTTTACGTACACCTTTAGATCCTGATAAAACATATATTGATGATCCATTAAGGATGATTAGAGCAGTTCGTTTTGCTAGCCAATTAGGTTTTCAAATCATACATGAATCATTAGATTCTATAAAGAAAAATAGCTATAGACTTGAAATCCTTAAAATGGAGAGAGTACATGTGGAGTTAGAGAAAATATTGATGTCTCCTAAACCTTCTATTGGTTTTATTCTAATGGAAGAAATTGGAATGTTAGAATATATCCTTCCAGAATTACATGATTTAAAAGGTGTTGAAACTGTAGAAGGGATGGGCCATAAAGATAATTTTTTTCATAGTATAAAAGTTTTAGATAATGTAGCATCTGTGTCTGACGACAATATTTGGCTTAGATGGGCTGCATTGTTACATGATATAGGGAAAGCCCCTACTAAGAAATTCGAAGAAGGGATAGGCTGGACATTTCATGCTCATGATTTCGTAGGTGCTAAGATGTTAACCGAAGTATTTTCTAGATTGAAAATGTCTCAAACCAAAGATTTGAAATATGTTCAAAAGTTAGTGAGATTACATATGCGTCCTATAGCTTTGGTTACTGATGAAGTTACTGATAGTGCAGTACGTCGTTTATTATTTGATGCAGGTGATCAAGTAGATGATCTTATGATTCTTTGTGAAGCTGATATAACTTCTAAGAATGATAGAAAAGTAGCTCGATTAAAGCAAAATTTTATTGCTGTTAGGCAGAAACTTATAGATGTAGAAGAAAGGGATAAAATTAGAAATTTTCAACCTCCAGTAGATGGTGAGTTAATAATGAAAACTTATGGTCTTAAGCCTGGTATAGAAATAGGCATCATTAAAGATTTAATTAAGGAAGCTATTCTAAATGGAGAAATACCTAATGAACTCCCAGCTGCATACGATCTTATGAAGAGTGTGGCGGCTAAAATGAATCTTAAAGAAATCTAATATTAAAAAATTATTATAGAATTTTTTATTTCATATAAGCTAATATCTTATTTTTTAACAAAATAGGATAATCTGGATTATCATCTAAAAAGGCTTGAACCATATCAAATGCTTCTTCACTATCATGTCCACTTAAAAGAGCTCTACACCATGATGAAGGAAAGAATATGCCACCTGTTGCTTTTATATCTTTAAGCTCTTCCAGAGCTGGATAAATATATTTTTTTGATTCTTCTTGTCTTAGAAAATGATTTAAATATGATAATGATTTAGTAACATCGGGCTCTATATTTCTATTCTCTACTAATAAAAGAGTATTCATAAATATATCTCTTTCATCTTGGTCAGAACTTAATGCACGAACCACGAATTCATAACTTTTTCTTCTATCAGGATTTGTAATTTTCTTTAATTGTTTATCTCTTATTTCATAATATTTTTTAGGGTATCTAATCATGAGTTGATAGGCCATATTTGTATAATCCTTTATATCTAAAGTTAAACCTTTAAAAGAATTTTTAGTATTCCATAATTTGTATATGACATTAATAATATCTTTATCAGTTACTATTGTATATAAAGTTCTAAATGATAAAAGTCGCAGTTCAGAATTATTTAGCGTGTCTTTAGCATATTTATATAACATAGATTCTGCATCAGCTCTTTTATGTTTAGCATAATGAGTAGTAGTGTTGGCCAAATCTGATAATGCAGTAGAGAATATTAAGCTATTCTGTTCAGTAGGAAGATATTTTATTAAGGCTGTTGCCAATTCTTCTGAACTGATGTTTTTTTTCAACATATTTTCGTATAGATTAATAACTACCGACATTCTAGTATCATCATCCTTGAAATAAGATAGATTATCTAAACAATATTTTAAAGAGTTATTATCCATTTTGAATAGTCCATAAGATTCTCCAGAAGGATTAGGTATTACATAAGCTATTTTTTTGGCATTATTATTACTGCTTTTTTCAATTCTGATTTCTTTAGTAACCATAGCTTTATCAGAAAATACCTTTATATTGGCATCAGCCTTACTTTCAGCTGTCTTATATATTAATTTAAAATCTATATTTTCTGGCCAAATCACACCTCGATTTAATGGATCTTTCTGGTTTACAGTAATATAATATTTGCTTTTTTGGGGGTCCTTATTTTTTTTAATATTTATAGAATAACTAAATTCTGGACGACCTTTTTTGTTTACCCATGAGTTACTCCAAGAAGCTAGGTTTTTATCTGTTTTGGCATCTAATATTTTTATCAAATCATTCCATGAAGCATTTGAGTATGAATATTTTTTAAGATATTCTTGAAGACCTTCTTGGAATTTTTGTTCTCCTATCATTTCTTCTAACATACCCATTACAATTGGAGTTTTTTCATAAATGATATTGTTATAAATAAGACCTGCATTATTAAGATTGTCTAAATGTTGCTTAATAGATGTACTACCTTCAGTTCTATCTTGAGCATATGATGCCACAAAATAATCTTTCAAATTATTTAATTTTAAATTAACATCTGGAAATTCAATAATTGTTTGTTTAGAAGCAAGATAATTAGCAAAAACTTCTTTAGTCCATACATTGTTAAACCATTTCATAGTGACTAAATCTCCAAACCACATATGAGTAGTTTCATGTGCAATAAGCTGCATCCTACTTAATTTCTCAGAAGTGGTAGGATTTTTACTTAAAAACATGCGATTATCATTATAAAGAGTAGCACCAGTATGTTCCATTCCCCCAAATTGAAAACCAGGCAATATTATGAAATCATATTTAGCAAAAGGGTATTTAATCTTTGTGTAATCTTCTAACCAATTAATAGAGGTAAAGACTTGATTAAAAATATCAGGGATTTGTGCTATCCTAGCTTTATCAGTTTCTCTATGATATAGAGAAATAGACATTCCATTATGTGTTTCTGTTACTTTTTTAAAATTCCCGGCTACGAAAGAAAATAGATATGTACTAAGTGGTTTAGTATCAGCGAAATTATAAGCAGTTTTATCGTTAGAGATTTTTATATTTAATAAATTATTTGTGATTTTATGTCCTTGAGATTTAATAGTAGTATTAGAAATAGCTTTCCAAGAATTAGGAACTACTAAACTTAAACTATATGTAGCTTTCAAGTCTGGCTGATCAAAACAAGGAAATGCAGTTCTAGCTCTATCTGGAACAAATAGTGTATAAAGAAAATCATCTTTTCTATTCAAAGATAAATTACCAGCAGAGAAAAATATAGTTATTTTATTTTTTCCTTTTACTATTAAATCTAAGGGAATATTAATATGTTCATTGGCGAATACGACATTATCTTGTCTATCTTCACAGAAATCGTATATGATTTTAATAGGTTTATTATTAACTAAAACTTTTTTTAATGAAGTGGAGGTATCTTTAAAATCTAATACTATTTGAGTAGGTTCTTTTACTTCGAATGTTACTATTTCACCTGCATTAATGGCTTGACTAGTTTTCGCAGGTATATCGAAAAATAGTTTGTATTTAAGCCCTGATATTTCAGCTTTTCTAGTTTTAGCTAATTCTAAACTTACACCAGTTCCGTAATCTTTTATTGTATTATCGTTAGAACAAGAAATATAAAGAGGTAATAGTAGAATTAAGATTAAATATTTAGTTTTCATATTAAATAGTTTTCAAATATAGTTTTACAAATTTAAGAAAAGATTTAAAAAAAGGTCTATCCATTCAAGGATAGACCAGTATTTATATTTTAGCTTGTGAAAACTAATTATTTCAATTAGTGTAAATCATGGCTGATAAGTGTTAGAAATTCGTTACGAGTTTTTTGATCTTTTAAGAAATTTCCTGAAAATGCTGAAGTGGTAGTTACTGAATTCTGTTTCTGTACGCCTCTCATTTGCATACACATATGGGCCGCTTCTATTACTACTCCTACTCCTAGTGGGTTAAGTGTGTCTTGGATGCAATCTCTAATTTGTACTGCCAGTCTTTCTTGAACTTGAAGTCTTCTTGCATAACATTCTACGACACGAGCGATTTTACTAAGTCCTGTGATGTATCCGTTAGGGATATATGCTACATGAACTTTTCCATAGAAAGGTAATAAGTGATGCTCACATAATGAGTATAATTCTATATTTTTTACTACTACCATGTGTTTATATTCTTCTTTAAATAAAGCAGATTCTAAAATAGCTTTGCCATCTTGATGATATCCCTGAGTTAAAAATTGCATAGATTTAGCCACCCTTAATGGAGTTTTAATAAGTCCTTCGCGATTTATATCTTCTCCTAATAGGATTAGTACTTCTTTATAATGTGCAGAAAGCTTTTCAGTAGTTTCTTTATCAAACTCTTCTATTCTATTGTATCCCATATTATTATGTTTTTTTATATTCTATAAGACCACAAAATTATGGATTAATTGAGTAATCTCCCAATTTATTATTAATTTAGTCGTCCGAAGTAAAAAAAATTATAAAAAGAGGAGGTAGAAATGAAGAAAGAGATGAAGAAAGTAATTAGTGAAGAGATGATTAGAATCGATAAGGTTTATAAACTTTATCATGTGGCTGATCAGGAAGTTAGAGCTTTGGATGGTGTGGATTTATCTATTAATAAAGGTGAGTATGTAGCGATAATGGGACCTTCTGGATCTGGGAAATCTACACTTATGAACATACTTGGATGTTTAGATCGGCCGTCTTCAGGGCAATATTATCTTAATGAGAATGATGTAGGAAATATGGAAGATGATTTACTTGCTGAGATTAGAAATAAGGAAATCGGCTTTGTGTTTCAGTCTTTTAATTTAATGCCTAGGCTTACTGCTTTAGAAAATGTGGAATTACCTTTAGTGTATGCTGCAGAAAAGTCAAAAATACGAGAAGAGAAGGCTAAAAAAGGTTTGATGTCGGTGGGATTGCTTAATAGAATGAATCATATGCCTAATGAGTTATCTGGAGGTCAGAAACAAAGAGTAGCTATGGCTAGAGCTTTAATTAATTCTCCTTCGATAATATTAGCTGATGAGCCTACAGGTAATTTAGATACGACGACTTCGTATGAGATGATGGATTTATTTAATAATGTGTATCATCAAGGAAATACGGTAATATTAGTAACTCATGAAGAAGATATAGCTTGTTATGCTAGAAGAATAATTAGGCTGAGGGATGGAAAAATCGAATCAGATGTAATTAATAAACATCCTAAAATAGTTTAATATGGTTAATCTAATAACCGCAAGACAGAAAAAAGTAAAGTTGCTATAAGTCGGAAAAAATAAACAACTATAAATATGAAAATTTACACAAAAAAAGGAGACCAAGGTACTACTTCATTAGTAGGTGGAGCAAGAGTACCTAAAACTCATCCTAGAGTTATGGCTTATGGGGATGTAGATGAACTTATTTCTATTATAGGTATTATTAGGTCTAAGATGGATGAAGAAACTGCTGCTAAACTTAGAAGAATTCAAGAAAATCTTATGTGGGGGTCTGCTCATTTAGCTGCTGAACCTGATAATTCTAAGAAATTAAAGAATTTAGATCCTAATGAAGTGAATTTTTTAGAAGAAGAAATAGATAAAATGTATTCTGAAATGCCTTCTCAAAAATCTTTTATTCTACCTGCAGGGCCTTATGAGGCTTCTCTATGCCATTTGGCTAGAACTATTTGTCGTAGAGCTGAGAGATCCGCTTTATTAATAGGTGATATAAATGAAGAAATAGCATTGGTTCTTAAATATTTGAATAGACTTTCAGATTATTTTTTCGCCCTAGGACGGTACCAGTGCCATATTAATAAAATTGATGAAGATTTTTGGCTCCCATAATGTTGAGACAAAAGAATATTTTTATATATTTGCCACCTAAATTATAAAGACAAAAAAAATAGATACTATGTATTGGACTTTAGAATTAGCATCAAAATTAGAAGATGCACCATGGCCAGCTTCAAAAGAAGAACTGATAGATTATGCCACCCGTTCGGGTGCACCACTTGAAGTAATTGAAAATCTTTCTGATCTGGAAGATGATGGAGAGGTTTATGATAGTATAGAGGATATCTGGCCTGATTATCCTAGTAAGGAAGATTTCTTCTTTAATGAAGAAGAATATTAATGGTCCCTACATTGGCAGATTAATTAAAGAGGGTAACTATAAAGGTTGTTCTCTTTTATTTTTATTTCATTATATTTGTAAAAATAGAATAATATTAATATGAAAATAGTTTTAGCTGGTGCTGGAGAGGTAGGAAGTCATCTTGCTAAGATGCTTTCTCATGAAAGTCATGATATTACAGTTATTGACAATGATGAAACTAGGTTGGAGAATTTATCTGCCTATGCTGATGTTATTCCTATTTTGGGACAACCTACTTCGATCGAAACTCTTAAATCTGCAGGCGTGTCAGCTTGTGATTTATTTATTGCCGTTAGTCCTGCTAAAGAACAAGATGTTAATCTAGTATCTGCTTTGTTAGCCAAAAGTCTTGGAGCTAAAAAAGTGACTGCTCGTATTAATAATGAAGAATATCAGAAAAATGAAAATAAATTACTTTTTACAGAGTTAGGAATAGATTCTCTTTTTTATCCTGAAAGAATCGCTGCTTCTGAAATCATAAATCTTCTTAAAGAAACTGCTACTTCAGAATTTATGGACTATGCCCATGGTAAACTGCAGTTAGTAGTATTTAGATTAGAAGAAGGAGCTCCACTTATTGATAAAACTCTAAAAGAATATTTAGGTAGTACTGGTGATAAATTAAAATTTAGAGCTGTGGCTATTAGCAGAGATGGTAATACTATTATTCCTCATTCCCGTAATAAATTTAAAGCTAAAGATTTAGTCTTTATTATTTCTATGAGAGAAGGAGTAGATGAAGCTTTAGCCGTTTCTGGTAAAGAAAGATTATCTGTAAAAGATATCATGATTTTAGGTGGAGGTCGTATAGGGGAGATGGTAGCTAGGAAATTAGAAAAGTCTGTCGACAATATTAAATTGATTGAAAAAAAATCTGATCGTTGTGAATTTTTATCTCAGAATTTAAATAAAACTTTAGTAATTAATGGTGATGGAAGGAATTCTGATTTAATGTTTGATGAAGACATTAAAGATTATGATGCTTTTGTGGCTGTTACTTCTAGTTCAGAAACAAACATTCTTTCATGTGTAGTCGCTAAAAGAGCAGGAGTACCTAAAGTTATAGCAGAAGTAGAAAATTTTGAATATATAAAATTAGCTGAAGAAATGGGTGTAGATACTGTAATTAATAAAAAGTATATTACAGCAGGAAAGATTTTTAGACTTACTTTATCTAATAAGATTCGTTCTATTAAAATTCTTAATGGTACTGATGCCCAAATCTTAGAATTTATTGTAAATCATGATTCTAAAATTACAACTAGTAAATTAAGTGAATTAAATTTCCCAGCTAAAGCTATTATAGGTGGAGTGATTAGAGGTACTGAAAGTTTTATAGCGGATAAAGATTCTGTTATTAAAGCTTATGATCAGGTCGTAGTATTTGCAGACCCTTCTGTAGTATCTGAAGTAGATAAATTTTTCTTATAAAGTTAGGTACATAAAATCTATGTACATTCCTGTGAAACATATAAATAACAATAAATATTATATTATTAACATAAAATAAATAATCAATATGTATAGATTTAATTTTGAAACATCTGGAAAAACCAGAAATGAACATGATTTATTAGGGGATAAAGAAGTACCTATAGAAGCATTATTCGGAGTACAAACTCTTCGTTGTTGCGAAAATTTCAATATATCAGTTAATCATCTTTGTGATTATCCTGAATTTATTAAGGCTTTAGGTATGGTTAAAATGGCTGCTATCAAAGCTAATTATGATTTAGGTCTTGTATCTAAAGAAATTAGAGATAGTATAGTAGCAGCATGTGAAGAACTTATTGAATATAAACATGTAGAACAATTTCCTATTGATATGATTCAAGGTGGTGCAGGTACTTCAGTTAATATGAATGCTAACGAAGTTATTGCAAATCGTGCTCTTGAAATTATGGGTAAAGAAAGAGGACAGTATGAATTCTGTCATCCTAATGATCATGTAAACATGGCTCAGTCTACTAATGACGCTTATCCATGTGCTATGCATCTAGGTATTTATTTCTACCATGAAATTATAACTAAAAATTTACAAATTCTTATTGATTCTTTTGCTAAAAAACAAGAAGAATTTAAAGATGTAGTTAAAATGGGTCGTACACAGTTACAAGATGCAGTACCTATGACTATGGGACAAACTTTTGGTGCATTTAAAGATGCTATGAAACATGAATTTCAGAGATTAAATTATGCTGCTCAAGGTTTACTAAGTACTAACATGGGTGCTACAGCTATTGGGACTGGTATCACAGCTGAACCTGGTTATGCTGAAAAATGTACTGACTATCTTAAAGAAATTTCTGGACTTCCAGTATTCCTTGAAGAAGATTTAGTAGAAGCTACACATGATACTTCTTCTATGGTAATATATTCAGGTGTTTTAAAACATTGTGCTATTAGATTATCTAAAATTTGTAATGATTTAAGAATGCTGTCTTCAGGTCCTCGTTGTGGATTAAATGAAATCAATCTTCCTGCACGTCAGCCTGGCTCATCTATTATGCCAGGTAAGGTTAATCCTGTTATTCCCGAAGTAGTAAATCAGATTTGTTTCAAGGTTATCGGTAATGATATGGCAGTATGTATGGCTTCTGAAGCTGCACAGTTAGAATTAAATGTTATGGAACCTGTATTAGTAGAATCAGTAGTGGAATCTGCAGACTGGCTAGGAACTAGTTTTCGTACTCTTGCCGAATTCTGTATTAATGGTATAACAGCTAATAAAGAACATTGTAAACAAGTAGTTAAGAATAGTATTGGTATTGTTACTGCATTAAAACCTTATATTGGCTATGCTGCTTGTACTAAGATAGCTAAAGAAGCTCAACAAACTGGTAAAGGTGTTTATGAATTAGTATTAGAACAAAAAATATTATCAGAAAAGAATCTTCATAAGATTCTAGATCCAGCTAATATGGTAAAACCTACTATCGTAGAGTTAGACGAAGATTAAAAAGATTTGGTAATACTACCTCTTATAGAATGCTCATGGGATTTACCTAATCCTAAATCAATTTTTAGCATGGTATTATAAATTTTTACTCTATACCCTATCCCATATGTGGGTAGGGTATTTTTTATGTTAAATTTGTCCAAAGAAGGAAATATATTTCCGGCTCCTATAGATAGAATTATAGTATGATTTTTATAAAGAAGTTGACGAATTCCTACTACTGTGCAGATAAGATGCCTATCTATATATTTCCCTTGATAATATACTTGCATCCTGTCACCACTTCCCATAGAAGGCCATAAGAACCAAGAAGGATGGCCAATAGTATAGGCTTGATAAATGTCAGTATATAAAATACCTCCTTTCCAAATATTAAGATAGGCATCGAAGACAGCATTAAATCTATAGGTTAATGCAGAAGCTTCGAAACTTATGCCTTTTGAGGGATTATTTTCTTCATCTAGATTACTAAATTTATATAATACTCCTAAAGATAATTTTCTATTAAACCCTCTTGCCGTATTTATCGCAGTACGAATAGTATCACTTATTGGATTTATAGAGAAGTAATCATAACCACCTATTATACCTATATGATGATTTTTTATAGTATATAGAACAGTTATTTTACATCTAGAATCATCAATCTTTGTTAATGTTTTATTAGAATCGTCTTGAGCGTTTTCGAACCCTGTACCCCAAAAATATCTTTTTCTACTACCAGTCTTTATATTATATGAAGTGAAAAACTTTCCAGAAGGGGAATAATTCCATCCAGCTATTCCTATAAAAAAAGTCTTTTTAGTAGAAGCTTTTCCTATTATTCCTACAAAAGAAGTTTGAGGTAAATTAAGGTTATTTTTATAAGGAGCTACGAATCCAGCTATTAATGATACACCGTCTTCTTTAGTATAATCTAAATCTGTATGGGGGGAAATTTTTATATCTTTAAATTTAGTTTTTGGAGGATGTTTTTCAAAATACCTTTTAACAGAATCACGTACTGATGCCAAATATAAAGAATCATATACTTGAGCTTTTAAGCTAAATGCACTGATTAACAGTATGATAATTATTGTTAAAAATTTTTTCACAATTAAAGATATATAAAAAATGAGAGATTTAACATAAAAAAAGAGTGTCGGTAGACACTCTCTGTTAATTTGTAATGGAAATTATTTAGAAAATTCTACTGATTCTTTTCTAAATTCTTTCATTAACTTACTTAGGTTTAATGCAGCTTTTCTAGCTCTTGTACCAGCAGCTTTATTCCCTTTTTCCATTTGAGCTTCAGAGTTTTGTGTGAAAAGTTCAATTTCTACATTAATTTTTTCGATAAGTTCTTTCATAAGATTTGGATTTAAAATTTTTATAAAATTAGGTATATATTTTTAAATTAATATTCAATATTATATTTTATAAAAGTGATACCTACGATTTTTAATAGCTAAATATAGAAAGAAATAAATAAATAATCAAAGAAATTAAAGTTTTTATTACTTTTGTAGACAATTGTAGGGGTAATATTAAATATTTTATAGACTTTTAATACAAAATAGGGAATGGGATTAGAATTTAGCTTCAAAGAAATCTTTAGTGCTTTTATAGTACTTTTCGCTGTTATTGATATAACAGGATCGTCACCTATCATACTTGGGCTTAAAGAAGCTGGTAAGAAAGTTGAGCCTGCGAAGGCTGCTATTTTATCTTTTGCTCTTTTTATGGCCTTTCTTTTTGGTGGTAAAGCTATCTTAGCCTTGTTTAGTGTAGATATACAATCATTTGCAGTAGCTGGAGCTATAGTTATTTTTATTTTAGCTTTAGAAATGGTTCTTGATATAGAAATCTTTAAATATGATGGTCCTTCAGGGTCTGCGACTATAGTACCTATTATTTTTCCATTAGTAGCTGGAGCAGGTGCATTAACGACTGTTTTATCACTAAGAGCTGAATATCGTCCTGAAAATATCGTAGCAGCTCTTATTCTGAATATGATAATAGTTTATTTTGTATTAAAGAAAGTGGATATAGTCGAAAAACTTATTGGAAAAGGGGGAGTATATCTTATGAGAAAATTCTTTGGAATTATCCTTTTGGCTATGGCTGTGAAATTGTTTTCTAATAATGTAGGTCAATTGTTTCTATAAATTTTACCAGATTATAAAATGAAAAAATAATCTCTTATAAAGTGGAATATTCCTTAGAATACCTAAGCATTTGATTAAGGTACCCTTCAGTGTATGAGATGATGTAGTTTATAATTTTTCCATCTTTTTTAATAGGACGAATGACAGGGTTAACAAATCCACTATATGCTTGTAAATTAAGTTTTTTATATCTTTCCAATACTTCTTTATGTAGTTTTTGATCTATATTAATGGCGTATGTTTCTACAAGATTTTTACCAGAAAGATAATCACCCTCAGATTTAATTCTTTGGACTTCTATTAATAATTTCGCAAATAATCGGCGTAAACCTTCATAATCATTAACTATGAAATACGTTTTATTTTCTCGAATGCGTTTCTCTATTATATTTCCACCGTTGGAAAAACAATATTCTGCAATAAGTTTTCTATTCTGCATGTGTGCTTGAGTATTTTTCTTTCCCAATTGTACACGTGTGAATTGAGTAAATATACCATTAAGGATATATTTATCATAAGAACATTTATAAGCTTCAGAATCTGGTAGTAATCCTAATTTAACTAAATATGGGTCAGCCATGTAATAAAGAGCGAAAAGATCAGCTCTTGTTTCTTCTAAAGTAGATGCATATTCTGCCAAAGCATTAGGGTCGGTATTTTCAAGAAGTTTACCAGATCCATGCCCTAAACATTCATGCAAATCGGTATGTAAATTATTAGTTAAAGTGCCATATTTATTAGCCCTTTTAATAATTTCTTTATTCCAGGAAAATTCTGAAAGTATACTTTTAGGAGATTCTAAGGCTGATTTATCATAAGCATCACAGATATTCTCGATAGTTACAGATTTAGAACCATAATCTTTTCTAATCCAGTCAGCATTTGGCAAATTAATGCCAATAGGAGTGTAAGGATAACAGTCACCACCTAACTGAACCATAGTAATTACTTTAGCTGATACACCTTTAATAACGGATTTCTTAAAACGTTTATTTACTGGTGAATGATCTTCAAACCATTGTGCGTTTTCTTGAATTATACTAGTGCGTTTAGAAGCCTTAATATTTTTGAAATTTACTACGGATTCCCAGCTAGATTTAAGGCCTAAAGGATCATTATAATTTTCTATAAATCCATTAACGAAGTCGCATTTAGAATCTGTATCTTTAACCCAAGCAATATTATAATCGTTCCAAGTTTTGAGATCACCAGTACGATAGAACTCTGATAATTTATTTAGGATATTAATTTGATTATTATTCTGAGCAAATTTTTTGGCCTTTTCCAATTCTTCACAAATTTTAATCAAAGGATTACTATAAAGTCCAGAAATTTTATATTTTATTTCTTTTATCTCACCATTTTTTTTTACTAAACGACTATTTAAGCCTAAAGAAAGTTGGTGAGTTTTATCATTTTGCGAACGTATTTTATAATAATTTTCTATTTCTTTTTTTGTTAAATTTTTATAAAAAGTAACTGCGGAATCTTGCACAATATCTGAATCTTGATGGGCAATGCTAGCTCTGCGTTTTGGCCAAATATTAGGTTCATAGATAATTGATATTAAGTTATTAGTCTGTTCGCCGATATTTTTAGCTTTATCGGCAATAAGAGTTGATTCTATTAAAGATGAGAAATAAGTACGAGAACAGTTTGGAATAATTTTATCTTCAGCATAATGATGATGAATACCATTGCTGAAAAACACACGTTTAGCATAAATTAGAAAATCATTAAATTCTGCATTGTCGGGAAAAATATAATTATCTCTTGATTTATAATTTTTTATAATCTTTTCTAAAGTATGGCGTACTAATAAATTATCCTGACAATTCTGATCCCAGAGTATGTCACGACCATATAAGGCTGCTTCAGAAAGATGATATAAATATGCTTTTTCTTTTAGACTAAGTTCTTCAAATCCTGGAACTTTATATCTAATTACCTTAATATCGGCAAAACTATCAACAAGGTACTTGAACTCCATTCTATTTTCTAATATTTATCTTTCTACCTAAGTTAAGTAACTTATACAAAAAACTCCATTTAGGATGATTTACGACAAGATTTCCTAGACCTGTATATAAAAGTTTCGTAGGCGAAAACTGATGTATCATATTACGAATTTGATATGATATGAGGACTTCTTGTTGGTCCATTCTTGAAGTAAGAAGTCTATGCTGATATTCTAAATCTTTAAGATTTTTTATTTTTTTTATGGCTTTTCTGTTTTTATTCATCCTCTTTATTATTAAAAAACATATTAATAAACATTTTTACCATAGAATTAGTAAATAATTTTTTTCTGAATAAGAATACTATTATCCCTATCAAAATGAAAAATCCACCTACGATTAAAGTACCTAAATCGTTCGAATTCAATAACGAATTAATCCATTGACTTAGGAAAGAAGATAAGAAGCCTATAGCTAGACCAATAACTAGTATTATGATAAAAAAATATATAATCTTATTAAATAAGATAGCTAAGTTCTTAGTGAGAATAAGCTTTTTTTCATCTATTTTCAAATCAACATATTCCTTAATAGAATCTAAAGAATCTTCATAAGGAAGTTTATTTTGTTTTTTAGTAGCCATTTCTAAAAGATTATGCTTTTTCAGTTTCAGTTTCAGCTTCAGTTTCAGATTTAGTAGCTTCTTCTTCTTCGACCCTTTCTTTCATTTCACTTAACTCATCTTCTAAATCTTCTTTAGCTTTCTGAATTTTGTCTTTAATCTCTTGATATTCTTTTTCTACACCTTTTTTTATTTTTTTTCTGGTTTCTGTGCCAGAATCAGGTGCTAATAATATAGCAGCTGCAGCTCCAATAAGTGCGCCACCAATAAATGTGAATAATGTTTCCCCTTTCATAAGATTGATTTTTAAATGATTTATAAAACAAATATACTAAAAAAACTATATATTTGTTAGTCAATGTAATATTCTATATTTTACGGTTAAGGTGGTGGGTTAAAATTATCCTCATCTGCAGATGCCGAAACTTGAAAAACTAATGGGACATAATTAGATTTTAATATAATAGAATAACCAAGTTAAACTATTCAACTAGTAGCTTATGAATAATATAAAAAAGTCATTCATCTTAATTTTATTATTGAGTGTATGTTTTTTTACATCTTGTGAATCAAATGAACAAGTCACTATAAAACAATCATTATTAATTTATATGGTAGATAATAATAATTTATTGTCTTATGCTGAAAATAATATAAATGATATAATGTCTTCATATTTACCTAAGGATTTAAATGATGGTTCTGGAGATGTTCTTTTACTTTATACAAGAGTTAATAATTTTTTTAATTCTGATGATAATATAGGTGATGGTCCTCATCTTGTACGAGTATATAAAGATGGTGATGATGTAAAGTATGAAATTTTAAAAGAATATGAGAAATCCATAAACTCAGCTACCAAAGAACAACTAAAATCTGTATTAGATTTGGCTTATAATCTTTATCCAGGTGAAGAAAATGGTTTAATTTTATGGGATCATGGTACAGGTTGGCTCCCAGCCGTAAATTCTTCTAAGGAAGCACCTAAGACTTATGGTTTCGAAAATAATAAAAGTATAGATGTTCAAGATTTACCAGAGGCTTTAGGCAGGAAATATTATTATATTATTTTCGATGCTTGTCTAATGGGGGGAGTAGAGGTAGAATATGAATTAAAAGATAACGCTGATTTCATAATAGCTTCTCAGACTGAAATAATGGGATCAGGTTTTCCATATAATTTAGTGGTAAAGGATCTTTTATTTTTAAATAAAGCTAATTTACATCAAGTCAGTGAAGATTATTATAATTATTATAATGATAATAATAATCAGCCATATGCTACGATATCTATATGTAAAACTTTTGGATTAGATCATTTAGCTATTACGGTTGCTAATATTTTAAAAAACGACAGAGAAAATATTTCCAAAATAGATATTTCTTCTATACAATCTTTTTCATCTTCTCCAGGTAATTTGTATTATGATTTATATGATTTTATGGAATCTATATCTACTAATCCAAATGAATTAACTACTTTTAAAAAAGCATTGGATAATGTAATCCTTGATGTTAAATTTACATCTAAATTCCAAACTATTCCAATAAACAGAGATTGTGGGTTAAGCACTTTTATTTCTAGGGGAGATGTTTCTAAATATTTTAAATATTATAAAAAATTTAAATGGGATAAGGACGTTAAATTAATAGATGATACTTTTGTAATGAATAATATAAATCCTAAATAGTATGCGAAAAATTAATTTCTTACTACTCACTATAGTAATATTAAGTATAGGAATATTCACATCTTGTGAATCTTCTGATAATGAAGAATCTAGTATAAATCAGACTGTATTAATTTATATGACAGATAATAATAATTTATTTTCTGAAGCTGTAGCTAATATGAATAGTCTATTAAGTTCATATGTTCCAGATGATTTGCAAAATGGAGGAGGAGATATCCTTTTGGTATATACAAGAGCTTTGGAAAAATCAGAAGGATCAATAGCAAAAGATCAAAAACCTCAATTATTAAGAATTTTCAAGGATAGTGATTCTAATATTAAATATGAAGTCCTAAAAGAATATCCTGCTTCTGTTAATTCTGCTACTAAAGAGCAACTTAAGTCTGTATTAGATTATGCGAATAATCTATATTCAGGTGAGGAAAATGGTTTAATTTTATGGGATCATGGGACCGGTTGGTCTCCTGTAACAAATTCTTCTATGAAAGCACCTCAAGCTTATGGTTTTGAAAATAATAAAAGTATAGATGTTCAAGACTTACCTTCTATTTTAGGTGAAAAATATTCTTATATAGTATTTGATTGTTGTTTTATGGGTGGAGTCGAAGTAGAATATGAATTGAAAAATAATGTAGATTTTATAGTGGCTTCTCAGACTACTATAGGAGGAGAAGGATTTCCATATACTAAAGTTATTGCTGATTTATTGTCTGGTGATAGAGCTGATTTAAAGCTATTAGCTGAAGATTATTATAATTATTATTCTACAGAAGCTCCTTGTAAAGAAGCTTCTATTTCTTTATGTAAAACTTCTGGTTTTGACGATTTATCTACTGCAGCAGCTAAAATTTTTGATAAAGACAGAGAAAATATTTCTAATATAGATTTTTCTTCTGTACAATCTTTTTCGCATTCTCCAGATAATTTATATTATGATTTATATGATTTTATGAAATCTATATCTACTAATTCAAATGAATTAGCTATTTTAAAAACAGCTATCGATAATTTAGTAGTATATACAAATCACACTTCCTTATGTAATGGTATTAATATTAATACAGATTGTGGATTAAGTACTTTTATCCCTGAGGAAAATGCTTCGTTATATTTCGATTATTATAAAAATTATTCTTGGAACCAAAAAACTCAATTAATAAAATAATATTATTCAAAGGCTTAGAAATTTGTTTATTCTATTTCTACTAATTATCTTTGCAAACCTCAAAAAGTGAAAACTTTTTGGTGCAATGGGGTCTGGAAAGTCCAGACTGAGTAACACATTTTTAATTTTAATAATATGAAACACATAGTTTTACACGGTACTAAAAGAGTTCCAGTTAGAAAATCAGAAACAAAAGCTCTTCGTAGAGCAGGTAATATCCCTTGCGTATTATACGGACAAGAGTTAAAAGACATTCTTTTTACAGTAACTGAAAAAGAATTAAAAGCTCTTACTCATAATCCTGCAAGTCTTATTGTGGACTTAGATATCGAAGGAAAAAAATATTTTGCTATCTTACATGATGCTCAATATCATCCAGTATCAGATAAACCATTACATTATGACTTTTTATATGTAACTGAAGATAAACCTATCTCTGTGGATATCCCTGTATCTATTTCAGGTAGTTCAGTAGGTATTAAAATGGGTGGTCGTCTAGTTCCTGGAGTTCGTAAAGTTCGCGTAAGTGGACTTATGAAAAATTTACCTGAAATATTACCTATAGATATAACACCGTTGAAAATCGGTGATCTTATCTTAGCAGAAAATTTATCTTTCGATAATATTACTATTTTATCTCCCAAAACTACACTTATATGTGCTGTTAAAACTCAGCGTGCTATAATAGAAGAAGTAGCAGAAACACCAGTAGAAGGTGCAGTAGAAGGTGCAGTAGAAGGTGCAGCAGAAGGCGAAGATTCAGATGATGCTAAAAAATAATTAAATAAAATGGTAGAGTATGAATTATTTAATAGTCGGTTTAGGTAACGTAGGCTACAAATATAATAATACTCGTCATAATATTGGTTTTAAAGTTTTGGATGCTTGGTCACAAGCATCCAATATTGTTTTTAAGACCGAACGTTATGGCGATATAGCTGAGGTATGTTTTAAAGGAAGAAAGCTTACATTATTAAAACCTTCTACTTATATGAATCTTAGTGGAAAAGCTGTAAGATATTGGTTGCAGAAGGCTAATGTGCCTATAGAAAATTTATTAGTTATAGTAGATGACATGGCTCTGCCATTGGCTTCATTAAGACTTCGTAAAAAGGGAAGTGATGGTGGTCATAATGGATTGGCTAATATAGCTGAAATGATAGGTACACAAAATTATTCTCGTTTGAGAATAGGTATAGGTTCTCATATCGGATTTGGGCTCCAAGTAGATTTTGTATTAGGAAAATGGTCAGAAGAAGAATCTAAAGAATTAAATCCAGCACTACCTAAAGCCGTAGATATTATTAAAGCTTTTACTACTATGGGTGTAGATAATACAATGAATCAGTATAATAAGACATAAGTTTAATAGTTTTTCAGTTTTTCTAAATCTCTCCTATCTTTCTTAGTCGGGCGTCCCATTCCTTTATCACGTTGAAGATAAATAGTTTCTAAAGGACTATTGAGCTTTTCCAATTCTTCTGGAGCAGTAATATTTTTAGCATAATTAGATACTAATTTAGCACCTTGTCTTTTACTAATCGGAACTATAACTTGGTATGAATATATGATACTACCTTTCCTTACATCTATTCTATCTTCAGTTTTTATATTTTTAGAAGATTTAGCTTTTAATTTGTTTACTAAAACTCTACCCTTATCACAAGCTTCTTGTGCATCAGAACGAGTTTTGAAAATTCGTATAGACCATAAATATTTATCTATCCTAACTTCTGTTTCAGTCTTCATTTTAATAATAAATTAAATCTTTATTTACTAATGAATTTTAGGGTCAGCATTTATATTTATATATTCATCTTTTTCATATTTAGGTTTTTCAATATATGTCTCTAATAATTTAACTATTCCACCCTTTTTAACTGGTGCTATAAAGAAATCATCCATTGATGCTGGAATCATTACCCATTCTCCAGGTTTTAAGATAGTCTCATTTCCTTTAGAACTAAATTTAATATCACCATCTATACTAAAATATAATATGAAACTATTGTAATTTTCAGGATAGACATGAAAACTATCAGATAATTGAGTAAAAGCCATAGTGAAATAGTCATTACGACATAGATGAACTACACGATTATATCCTTCAGAGTGCCCAGGAGCATTAGATGGTACGAAATATTTTTCGGCATTATATTTCATATAATTAATGCAATCATAAGCAAGTTCTAAATTCATTTCTCTTTTCGTCTCTGGGTTATATTCTCTACCCCAGTCATAAACTCTATAAGTAATATCAGATAATTGTTGGACTTCAGCTATAGTAACACCGTCTCCAGCTGCATGAATAGTACCAGCTTCTATAAAGAAGAAATCTCCTTTTTGAGGATGAATAACATTTAATACTTCTTCTACTTTTCCTTCTTTACATCTTTTATAAAAATCATTAGGATCCATATCTCTATTAAATCCCATATAAATTTTAGCATCTGGTTTAGTATCTAAAATATACCAGGCTTCGTTTTTGCCATATGAATTATGTCTATCGAAGGCTGTTAGGTCATCAGGATGAACTTGAACAGATAATCTGCCATCTACAAATAACTTCTTAATTAATAAAGGAAATTCATTTCCATAACGTTTATAATGATCTTCACCTACTAAGTCAGCATTATAAGTTTCTACTAAGTCGAAAAGAGAATTCTTTTCTAAAAATCCTTCTGCCACTTTTGTGGATTCTTTTTTAAAACCTGAAATTTCCCAGTTTTCTCCTATATTATCTTTACCCCCCCAAACTCTTTCTTTTGGAATAGAAATAAATTTTAATGGATATAATTTTTTCATGATATTACTTTTTCTATTTTCTTAGCTTTCTTATTCGTCCAGATATTTTGGAGAGAAATCTTTATTGTTAATATATTTATTTATGAAATAGATTATTATAGCAAAAACTGCTAAAGCTAATATTATGGCTAAAACATAAAATAATGTTGAAGGGAAAAGTGATAATAAGTTGTCTTTATCAGCCATATTTGGATAAAATTTAGATAAAAGGACAGTAGAACCATTGTTTACAAAATGAATAAAAATAGTAGCCCAAAGACAATGGGTTTTATAATAAATCCATCCCATAAAACATCCTATAAAAAATGCAGGAATAGCTTGCCAAGGATTAAGATGCATTACGCCGAAAAATAATGCAGACCAAATAATAGCTTTAGTAGGAGACATATGAGTAAGTAACCCCCTCAAAATAGTGCCTCTACATACAAATTCTTCTAAGAGAGGAGCAGCTATAGCTACAGTAAGAAAAGTCCACCAAATATTTCCTGTGACTACTGTTTCCATAATTTTAGAGAACCATTCTGGTAATGGCATAAAGATATTTAAAGGGTCTAAAATTAAAGTATAAGATGTTACAGCTAATAGTAATAAGAAAAATAAAAGAATAGGATTCATTTTATCAAAAGAAGGATCATTTACTTTAACATAAGCACTTCCTTTAATAGAAGTAGGATAATTAATATTATGTTTAGCTTTATAATAAATGTAAATAAAGACTGGAAGAAATTCTATTATATATGGAACAAACTTAATAAGAAATTCAGATTCTGAGCCGTTTATTAATAAAACATAAATACCTCCAAAAAGATTCCCAAAAATGATAATGATACAAAAAATGAGAATGGATTCTCCTAATTTAGGAAGTTCGAATTTAAAGTTATTAGACATAATTAATTATTTTTGTTTTTTTTAGAGATGATAGGCTGAATCTCTTTTTCTATGAATTCTATTCTGGGATTAATTTTCTTCATGTAATTTAAAAAACCTTTTTGGTCATATGGATCTACAGCAAAAAAACTATTAGGGGGTACTCTTACAAGTATTTTTTTTACTCTCCCTTTATTATCTATTCTAGTTTCTATTTGTGATATTTGTTGAATATCGAGAATCTTTCTGTGATTAGTGATTTTTAAAGTGCCTTTTTCTTCATTGACTACGATTTTACCTCTTAGATTATAAATTATTTGCAAAATAGAGGGAATACATAATGCAAGTAAAAAATATCTAAGTATAATATAATTTTTAAATAGAAAAAAAGATAATATAATTAATACAGTAATAATAATAAGCCAAGAATTAAATGCCCAAACATTTTTAGAATATCTAAATGTGGTTTTCATAAAAATATATTTATATTTAATGTTACAAATATAAAATATTTAATAGTATTTTTGTAAAAAGAATCGAGAATGTCTATAAAAGAAAAAATAAAAATACCAGCTTTTTTAAAGAAGAAGTATATGATAGTAATATTAGGAATAATAATTCTATCTATTTTCATCGATAGAAATAATGTTATAATACTTGTTTCTGATTATATTAAGGTTTATAAACAAGAGAATCAAATCCAAGATTTAAAGGAAAATATAAATAATCAAGAATCACGTTTAAAAGAACTTACATCTAACAAAGATTCTTTAGAAAAATTTGCTCGTGAAACATATTATTTTCATGAAAAAGATGAAGATATTTTTATTCTTGATGACGAATTATTCAAATCGAATAAAAAATAAGTTAGTTTCTATATATTTTTAATAAAAAAGCCACGCAAATACAAAAAATGTATTTAGCGCAGCTTAATATTTATTTTAAATAATTTTATCTAGTATAATAATTAAGCATTCGAGTAATAGCTCTCTGACAAACAGGACAATAACCTTTAGCTTCATTACTATTCATTCTGCAGTCCCAGCATGGACGATAAACGCCTTTAGATAAATATCCACCACCTTCGAACAATCCTATAATACTATTATCAGTTTTGACATTAGGAGTAGGAATAGGAGTGCCTGGAGTAATCATATCTTTCCATTTGCTTTCAAAATTAACTCTAGTAGTAAGGTTAGGCTCCCAAGGCTCTACATCAGTAGGATACATATCGCTATAAGCTACTTTTGAAGTATAATATTCATCACCTAATCCAGCAAAAGCATGTCCGAATTCATGAATAAATACTTTAGCTTCTAATTTATCATCAGAACAACACATACAATAATAATTATATATACCACCACCGCCATAATGTTTTTCGTTAACTAATACATAGATAGCATCGAAAGGTACATTAGATACTAATTTGGCTACAGATAAATGATCTGGAGCAGTTAAATATCTAGGAACTTTAAATGTATAGAAGTTAGAATTACAGATAGTGTTTTTCCAAATATCTTTATGAGGGAAATCTGTTCCTGAATCTTTAGAAATAGATTCTACAGCCCAAATATTGATATCTTTTTTTCTGGTTTTATATGGTTCAGTTTCAAAAAGATAATTAGAAAATTTCTTGCAGTCAGCACGGAATTTACTAAGTTCTTTTTTCGTATAACCTTCTGCTACGAATACTAAGTCCATTTTATAAGTAGGATTGCCGTTATATACGATTTTATCTACTTTAAAATCATTAGAACTATCTTTCATAATAAGTTTGTCAGTAGGATCTATTTCAAATGAAGACATTTCTTTAAATTTGCCTGTAGCTACTATTCTTTCATATATTACAAGTTTGACTATTTCTTTAGGATAAGGCATCCAAATACAGTTAGTGAAAGCTTTATAGTTTACTTTAGCATCAGCAGTAGTTCTCCATTCTTGGAATAAAGAACAAAAACCGTGAGAAAAAATTAATTTCTCACCAGCAAATACCTTATAATAATATGAACCATATTCAAAAGGATCTATAAGGAAAGTTTTAGTACCTCCCCATGCCTTTTCTTTGTGAATATTTTGAAGATAAGCTTTCTGTTGATCTGCATTACCAGCTAAAATAAGATCTACTCTCATTCTAGCAGAAGTGAAGTATTGGTTGTAAGATACTACATCTTTTTTAGATTGAGCATGGCTTGTAATAATAGAAAAACATGCAAGGAATGTGATTAAAAGTAATTTTTTCATTTTTTAATAAATTTTAAATTCCAATATAATTTTGGGGAGTAATTTTATGTAATTCTTCTTTTATTTTATTATTAATATCCAATCCATCTATAAATTCTGATATAGATTCTTTAGAAATATGTCCTCCTGTTCTAGTTAAGTTTTTTAAGGCTTCATAAGGATTAGGATAAGATTCTCTTCTTAAAATGGTCTGAATAGCTTCTGCCACCACTGCCCAATTATTTTCTAAATCTGCATTGAGTTTATCTTCATTAAGGATTAATTTATCTAATCCTTTCTTTAAAGAAGTAAAAGCTATCATAGAGTGAGCTATAGGCACACCTATATTTCTAAGAACAGTGGAATCAGTTAAATCTCTTTGCATTCTTGAAATAGGTAATTTTTGAGATAAGAAAGTACATACAGCATTAGACATACCTAAGTTACCTTCAGCATTTTCAAAATCTATAGGATTTACTTTATGAGGCATAGCCGAAGAACCTACTTCTCCCTTTTTGACTTGTTGTTTGAAATACTCCATAGAAATATAAGTCCAAATATCTCTAGCTAGGTCTATTAGTATTACATTTATTCTTCTAATGGCATCGAATAGAGCAGCTATGTTGTCATAATGTTCTATTTGAGTCGTAGGATAAGATCTGTTTAAATTAAGTGTATCATTTACAAAATGTTCAGAAAATTTATTCCAATCTATTTTAGGATAAGCGACATGATGAGCATTCATGTTCCCAATAGCACCACCAAATTTAGCCGAATAAGGGACATTCAAAAGACTTTTTCTCTGAACTGATAATCGTGAAACAAATACATCTAGTTCTTTTCCTAATCTAGTAGGTGTGGCTGGCTGACCATGAGTATGTGCAAGCATAGGAATATTAGCCCATTTAGTAGACATCTCTTTAAGAGTATTTATAATATTGTCAAGAAGAGGTAAATATGCACTTGCTATCCCTTCTTTTAAAGAAAGTGGTATAGCAGTATTATTTATATCTTGAGAAGTAAGCCCAAAATGAACAAATTCTTTAAATTTTACATTCACTCCTATTTTATCAAAATGCCTTTTAATAAAATATTCTACAGCTTTAACATCATGATTTGTTATTTTCTCTATATCTTTTATCTCTTGAGCGTCAGTTTCAGTAAATTTTTTATATAAATTTCTTAATTTAGGATATAAGTTTTTATCAAAAGAATTAAGCTGAGGTAAAGGGATTTCGGTAAGAGCTATGAAATATTCTATTTCTACTTTTAATCTATATCTGATTAAGGCAAATTCTGAATAATAATCTGAAAGAGAAGAGATTTTTGAATAATATCTTCCATCTATAGGAGTAATAGATTTTATCATTATTAATATATGTTATAAATTTAATATAAAGTTAATGCTGTATTTATACAGGGTTTTCTTTATATCTTTAATGTAAATTCTTATAACAAAGGTAAACATAATTTTGCTGCTTTCACATCGTGTACACGTAAAATGTTAGCACCTTTAGCTAGGGCTATTTTATGTAATTTAGAAGTTCCCTCTAAAGCATCTTCGGGCCCCATGCCTATTTTTTTATAAATAAAACTTTTTCTAGATATCCCTACGAGAATTCTTTTACCAAGTACTTGAAATTCTTCAAGTCGATTCATCATTTCATAATTTTGTTCTAAAGTTTTAGAAAATCCAAATCCAGGATCTAAAATCCAATCATTAATTCCATATTCTTTCGCTTTAAAATCGAAATTTTTAAAATATGATATGATATCTTTTACTACATCTTCATACTGACAATGATCTTGCATATCTTTAGGCATTCCTCTCATATGCATTGCTATATATTCTAATCCTAGTTTAGAACAAAGAGGAAGCATTTTAGAATCATATTCAGATGCGGTAATATCATTAATAATAAAAGGGCCGAATTCATTATACGCTCTCTTTACTATTTCAGAACGAAAAGTATCTATAGAAAATAACTGATTAGGATGATTTTTATTAAGAATATTTAATGCTAAAAATAAATGTTCCCATTCTTCTTTTTGAGAAATAGGAATCGAACCTGGTCTAGTAGAGCATGCTCCGAAATCTAAGATATCTGCTCCTTGTTCTAAAAGTAGATTTATTCTATTTTTTATATCTTCTGCTTTAGTAGTACGAGAGCTTGAATAGAAAGAATTAGAATTAATATTCATAATTCCCATTATTTTAATATCTTTTCTCATATAATATCTATTTGTTTTTTTAATTTTGTAAAATACTTACAAAGATATAAAAAAAGAAAATGCTTATAGTTATAGAAGGTTTAGATGGTGCCGGAAAATCCACTCAAGTTAAAATGCTTAGAGAATATTTAGAAAAGGGGCATAAGATTCATTATATACATTTTCCTCGATATCAAATTGCTCCCATGGGTGAAATGATTTCTAAATTTCTTAGAGGTGATTATGGCGCTATAGATGAGGTGAATCCACAAATAGTGGCGCTACTTTATGCAGAAGATAGACGAGAAGCTTCTAAGGAAATAAAAAAATATTTAAAAGCTGGAGATACTGTCTTAATAGATAGATATGTTTATTCTAACATAGCATTCCAATGCGCAAAATTAAATTCAGAAAAAGAAATTGAATATTTAAGAAATTGGATATTGAAAACTGAATATGAATATTTTAATATTCCTCAGCCTGATGTCAATATTTTCCTAGATGTCCCTTTGGATTTTGTGGAAAATAGATTAAAAGAAAATAGAAAAGGTGATGATAGAAATTATTTAGAAGGCAAGGCAGATATTCATGAAGCAAGTATGGATTTTCAGAAAAAAGTAAGAGCTATATATTTAGCACAGTTAGAAAAAGATGAAAACTTTTTACGAATTGACTGTGGAGATAATAATGGGTCTATGTTGGCAGCTAATGATATTTTCCAGCAAATTAAGAAACAAATTTGTAAAAGATAAATTATTTAAAATGAGATTTCTAGTAAGCTTATTTAGAGTTATTTTTGGGTTAACATTCATTTTATCAGGATTCTTAAAAGTAGTAGATCCAGTAGGTACAGGCCTTATTATGGAAGAATATTTTAAGATGATGCATCTTTCATTTTTAACATCCCTAGCGATACCTTCGGGATTAATATTATCTCTATTAGAATTCTTAATCGGAATATGCATATTATTAGGACTAAGAATGAAAGTATCTATGAGAGCAGGCCTTTTATTAATGCTTTTCTTTACAGGACTCACATTAGTGTTAGCAGTCTTTAATCCTATCCATGATTGTGGTTGTTTCGGAGAAGCCATACATCTAACTAATTGGCAAACATTTGGCAAAGATGTAATTCTCACAGTTCTTATATCAGTTATTTTTATAAAGAAGAAATATTTTAGTAGTAATATAGTAGCATCTCCTAAAATAGAATGGATTTCTATAGGAGTATATGCTTTGCTTATTTTGGGGGTTGGAATAGATGCTCTTAAAACTCAGCCAATGATGGATTTTGGTAATTTTCAGATAGGGACTGATGTCAATGGAAAATTAGAATTAGTACAAGAAAATGTGAAGTATAATACAGTTTTTACATATGAAAAGTATGGGAAAACACAAGTATTTAATTTAGAAAATTTGCCAGATGATTCATGGACTTTTGTAGATTCTAAATCAGTAGTAGTGTCAGGAGAAGAAAGAGATGCGTTTGATTTTACTGTGTCTGATTTAGATGGCCATTATGTTACAGAAAAATTATTAAGAACAGATAGATCTATAGTGTTTTTTATAATTACAGATTTACAAAAAATGTATAATTCCAAAAAATGGAATAAGATAAAAGTTATAGAATCTCAGATTATAAATGATGGAGCAGAAGTAATATATCTTTCATCAGCCCAAAATCAAGACGCGAAAGATTTCTGTAGGGCTCACCATATCCCAGAAGATATATTCTTATATACAGATTATAAGACATTAATATCTATGAATCGTTCAAATGGTGGTTTAGTATATATGAATGATGGAGTAATAGTAGATAAAGCTTATCTCGGAGAATTTAATAAAACTTTAATTTCTAAGATGTTGACAAGTGATCCGGATTATCTAATAGCCAGAAAAGCTATAGGACAGAGATTAAGTTATGAAATAGCGATTGCACTATTATTATTATCATTAGTGCTTATTAGAATTGTATCATATTATTACCGTAAAATAGATCGTAAAATTAGAAGGAAAAAAGCCTTAGTCCTAGCTAATAAAAATATAGCTTTAGTTAAAATCTCAGAAGAAATAACTATTCATGATGAATCTTAAGAGCTATTTATAGGCAGTTAGACTTAATTTAAAATATAAAAAATGTCTGCATTAATAAAATAGCAGACATTTCATAGATAGTTTTTGAAATTTCGTAACTTACATTAAGTATATTTTTTTAGATTAATTTTTTAGTTTGGTATTTTTATTTTATTATTTTACTCGTTCAGAGTAAGATCTATCTTCAGTTTTTACTTTAATTTTATCTCCTTCATTTACAAAAAGAGGAACCATTATTTCAGCTCCAGTTTCTAATTTAGCTACTTTAGTAGCATTCGTAGAAGCTGTATCGCCTTTAACTGCTGGTTCAGTGTAAATAACTTTTAAAATTACATAAGTAGGGAATTCACAAGTAAGACATCTCTCATTATCAGATTCGAACATCATTTCTACCAACTGTCCTTCTTTCATAAGGTCAGCGTTAGTAATTAAATTTTCTTGTATAGATACTTGTTCGAAAGTTTCTTGATGCATAAAATTATATCCCATATCATCTTTATATAAATATTGATAAGGACGTCTTTCTATAGATATCTCTTCTACTTTTTCACCGGAAGAGAATGTTTTTTCTAATATTCTTCCATTTTCAAGGTTACGCATTTTAGTTTTTACAAAAGCAGGACCTTTTCCAGGTTTTACATGTTGAAACCATATTATTTGACAAGGTTTCCCGTTAAAGTTTAAATAAAATCCGTTTTTAAAATCTCCAGTCGATGTCATATTATTCCTTATATTTTTATTTGATAATCCTACAAAACTATATAAATATTAAATGAAATCAAATTTTATTTAGTGTAATTATTAATTACTTACAGTTCCTAGATAGTCTCTTGAATATTTTTAAATATATATTATGTAGAATGAATATTATGAATTTAAAGACTCTAAATAATCGGCTATTTTTTTCAATTGCCATCTAGGGGTAGACGTAGCACCACATATACCTATAGAATTAATATTTTGGATCCACTCTTTTTTTATATCGGTTATAGTTTGTATCATATAAGTATTAGGATTACATGATTTACAAAATTCACATAATGCATGTCCGTTAGAACTTTCCTTTCCACTGATAAATAATAAAAGATCATTTTCAGCGGCAAATTTTTTCAGCATAGGATGTCTAGAAGAGACTTGAGAACAAATAGTATTATATATTTTTATATTCTTAGTTAAGAAAGATAATCTATCGCAAATATCTGAATAAGAATTTACGTCTTTAGTAGTTTGAGAAAATAAATAAATAGGTCTATCAATATCTATATCAGCATTTTTTACTAAATTATCGATATCTTCAAATTTTTCTATAATAGTCGCATTTCCATTACATTGGCCGACGAGACCATTAACTTCAGCATGACCTTTTTTCCCAAATATAACTATCTGACCACCTTTATCTTTATTATCTAGATAAGTCTGTTTTATTTTTTCTTGTAATTTCAAAACCACAGGACAGCTGCAGTCTATTAAATCAATATTATTGCGATGTGCAGTTTGATAAGTTCTAGGAGGTTCTCCATGAGCTCTAATAAGGATAGTCTCATGTTCCATTCTATGAAAATCTGTATAGTTAATAGTTACTAAACCATTAGTAGCTAATCTTTCTATTTCGGTATCATTATGAACAATAGCCCCTAAAGAGTATAATTTATCATGATATTTCAAATACTCTTCTACCTTTTCTATGGCTCTATTTACACCGAAACAGCAGCCTGAACCTTCATCTATATTAACTTTGAAATTATTCATATTTTAAGTACTTTTTCATAATTTCTTCAAACCAATTAAGCTGGTCATCTATAGTCATATAACTATTATCTAACAATAAAGAATCTTTTGCACGAACTAGTGGTGCAGTCGCTCTATGACTATCTATATAATCTCTTTCTTCAATATTCTTCAGGACTGTTTTAAAACTTATATTAGGGTTTATAGATTGTAGTTCCTTAAATCTCCTCTTAGCTCTAATTTTAGCAGAAGCTGTCATAAAAATTTTTAATTCTGCATTAGGAAATACTGCAGTACCTATATCTCTACCATCCATTACTATACCTTTTTGCTCACCCATCTTATGTAATAAAATATTTATATAATTTCTAACTTCTGGAATCGTAGCTATAGGACTTACATTGTTAGAAACTTTCATGGTTCTAATATCCTTTTCTATATCCTTTTTATTCAAAAAAGTACGATTCTTTCCATTGGCGTTAGCCTTAAATTCTATATTACAGTTAGGCAAAGCCATAATTAATGCTGTAGTATCTATCGAAATTTTTGGATTTTCTTTTTTATCAGCAGCTATAAACCCTTTTTCCATTGCGAAAAAAGTAACTGCTCGATATAAAGCTCCGGTGTCAATATATACGTAAGATAGTTTGGCGGCAATCATTTTTGCGAAAGTACTTTTCCCGGTAGAAGAATGTCCGTCAATAGCTATTATTATCTTGGGATTAGGCATCTATTGTTTCTGGATTAAGTGTAATTATATTAAATACAAAGTTAATAAATTATTAAGTATATTTGTAATCTTCTAAAATATGACAAGATGAAAATATTGATAATAGATGATGAACGCAGTATTCGTAATACTATGAAAGAAATTCTCGAATTTGAGGGACATAAATGTACTTTAGCAGAAGATGGAAAAGATGGATTAGAAAAAGCTATAAATGGAGGATTTGATGTAATATTTTCAGATATCAAGATGCCTAAAATGGATGGTATAGAATTTTTAGATAACTTAAGTAAAACAAAGTGTGAATCCCAAGTAATTATGATATCTGGACATGGTAGTATAGATACTGCTGTAGAATGTATTAAAAAAGGGGCATATGATTTTATTCAGAAACCATTAGACTTAAACAGAATTCTTATAACTCTTAAGAATGTTACAGATAAAGATATATTAGTAAAAGAGACTAAACGATTAAAGAAAAAAATAACTAGTGTTCCTGAAATGATAGGTGATTCTAAACCTATTCAGAGAATAAAAGCCATGATAGATAGAGTAGCGCCGACTGATGCTAGAGTTTTAGTAACAGGATCTAATGGTACTGGTAAAGAATTAGTAGCTAAATGGCTTCATGAAAAGAGCGAAAGAGCTACCATGCCTTTTATAGAAGTGAATTGTGCCGCTATTCCTTCAGAATTAATAGAAAGTGAATTATTCGGTCATGAAAAAGGAGCTTTTACATCAGCTATAAAACAGCATAAAGGTAAATTTGAACAAGCTGATGGTGGTACATTATTCTTAGATGAAATAGGTGATATGAGTTTAGCAGCTCAGTCTAAAGTTTTAAGAGTTCTTCAAGAAAACAAACTTTCTAGAGTGGGTTCTGATAAAGATATCAATGTAGATGTTAGAGTCATTTGTGCTACTAATAAGAATCTTAAAGAAGAAATTAAGAAAAAAACTTTCAGGGAAGACTTATATCATAGATTATCAGTAATCGTTATTCATGTACCCACACTAGCAGAAAGAAAAGTCGATATTCCAATACTAATAAATTATTTCATTAATGAGATATGTACATCTGCTGGTAAATCTACTACTAAAATAGATGGAGATGCTATGGAGGTTCTGAAGAATCTCCCATGGTCAGGTAATATACGTGAATTACATAATGTCATCGAACGTCTTATAATTTTGTCTAACGGGAATGAAATTACTAAAGAAGATGTTGTCCTTTATTCTAATCCATCGTAAAAGATAATTTTGTTTCAGTAAAATTTTAATTTAGCATGATTAAAGTATCGGAAGTGTAAAATAGAAGTCGGCTCCACCGAATTCTGATTTCTTATAATGAATTTCACCACCAGTTTGCTCTATAATATTTTTACAAATAGATAAACCTAAACCTGTTCCAGAGGTTTTCGTAGTGAAGTTAGGAGTAAATAATTTTTCTAGATTTTCATTTTTGATACCAAGACCATTATCTTGAATATCTACTTTATACATACGATTTTCTACAGAGATACTTATTTTGATAAATGGATTATCAATTTCATCTAGAGCTTGTATCCCGTTAGAAATTAAATTAACGAAAGTCCTTACTAATTGCTCTTTTTTCCCTTTTATAATAGCAGAAGAGAATGGAATATCCAGAATAAATTTAATTTTTTCATTATGATCAAATAAAATCTTTTCATCATATATAAGTTTAACTAAATCAATTTCTGTATCATCTTCTTGATAGAATTTTGCAAAACTAGAGAATTCAGATGCAGTGTCTGAAAGGATATCTATTTGTTCTAATAATGATTTTGAAAGATCTTCAAATTTATTAATCCATTGATCATTTCCTTGTTTTTTCATTCTAACCAAATGCTGAATGCTTAATCGCATAGGAGTAAGTGGATTTTTTATTTCATGAGCTATCTGACGAGCCATTTGTTTCCATGCTTCTTGACGTTCTCGTTCAGCCAAAATCTTCGTATTTTCTTTTAGGTCATCGACCATATTGTTATAAGAACGGACAAGCATACCTAATTCATCTTGCCCAGAGTAATCAATATGTCTGGTTTGGTGATTGATATCCATTTCTTGCATTCTACGACTAATTAGAACCAATGGTTTCGTCACAGAATTTGATAAAGCATGTCCACTAATTAATGCTACAATAATTAATAATAAGTATAAATTTATAATAGCAGCTAGTATTGACGACGAGTCAGCATTAAACTCTGAACTATAAAAATATGGTATATGTGCTATCGTAATTAATTTACCATTCAAATTAAAAATAGGAGCATAAAGAGAATAATAATTTAATCCACAAATCTGATCAGGAATAATTACCATATGTTTATTCTGATAAATTAATTGGTAATATGGGTCCGGTTTTATTCTAGAACTGGCTAAATACTGATTGAAAACATCAGGTTTAGTAGAACGAATTAGTCGACCATGTGGATCGAAAAGATTAATGTCGACATGTGTATTTTTAGCTACTCTATCCATAGCTTGGAACATTCCTTGAGTGTTTATTTCGTTATATTGAGATGCATATTTACACATTTCAGATATAGTGTTCTGGACAGAAGATAATTTCTCTTCCATGCGAATAGTGTTATTCTCATGAATAAGATTTATAGTGAAGAGCACTGAACCTATGCCCATAAATATTAATGCAGTTACTAAGGATAATGTAACTAGGTAATTTATTTTTTTAGTAAAAGATGAGTGTATATTGGTTTTGTCGACAGTTCTTTTTCTACTTATTCTAGAAAGAGATATGATTATAGCTGCGAAGAATAAAATAGTATAAGAGAGAGATATTAAATAGGCCCATATAGAACGTTCAGGACGGCTAATGAAAATAATTGCATCAGGAGTTAACTGATTAATGAAATGCCTATAACCACCTGATAGAGTGGTATAATATCCTATTTTATGCGGAGTCGTTAACTTAATAGGATAATTGTAACGACCACTATAAGATGAAAGTTTATTTTCATAATATTTAGCATAACTGAACGGAGTAGGTATATTCTTGGAGTCAAAATTCTTCTGATTTACTAATAAAGAAGGGTATCCTATTTCTTTACTTAAAAGTTTAGAATTTATTTCTAAATATAAGTTGTATCTAATATGATGTTTAATAAATGTAAAAGCTCCGATATAACTAATATGTTCTTTATAATTATTAATGAAATAGAAAGATGAAAAAGCATCAAGAGCGATACCATATTTATTAATTATCTCAGATTGGAAGAAATGATAACAATCTACAGGATAGGGATATTGTCTAGTCTGTAATTTATCGTTTTGTCGGCAGACAGTAATATTAACATTATAATTTTGAGTAATATTATGAAAGTATAATTCACTAAGTCTTTGACTGATTAAGTCTTCACTATGTGGAATAGTTATTATTTGTCTAATAAAAGGATCTGTTACGATATGTTTTTCTACGTCTCTAAGTCCTATTTCTAATGATAAATCTCGTTCACTAGCTAATTTGTTTGTCCATATATAACTATTATTTACTTCTTTAGAAAAACCTGAAATACCTAAAGTGGCTAAAGTATATATAGATATAACTACTATGTATATTATTAAATTCTTATTTGAAAATATACTTAGATGTTTTTTAGAAGGAATGGTATTCAAAGTCATCTGAATACTCATTAGTAAAGTAAAGAAAAGTAAAGCTAAACCTAAGTATACTAATATAGAATAAAAATTAATATTTTGTAATCTATATAGTTCTAGATTAATATTAGAATTAAATATTAATGAGCGAAGTGAAATATGTATGTATATGAATACAAGTATTGAAACGGTACTGAATATTATTCTTAACAGTATTTTCCATGCCTTTTTCGATAGTATATATTTTTTATAAATATCTCTTCTTATAGTGAAAAAAGCTAGTGCAACTAGAAAGATTAAAACCTGTCCTATCAACAGCTGTCCAAGAGAATTTACAAAAGTATTGTCTGCATATAATTCAGGTGAAAAAATAATAGAATTAGGACCACATTGAAAAGCCAGTATTTGAGAAATGACAGCTGTTATTAGCAGAGAAATAAAAGTAATATTAAAAGATTTAATATTTTTATTTCTCAAATGATAGGAGAATACAGATAAAATAAAGAAAAATAGAGATATCCATTTCAAAGGTAAAGATCCTCTATGAAAAGGGTGAAAACTTTCACTAATAATAGAAAAAAGTGGGGTTCCATTTTTACTATTTACTACATGGGAATCATCTTGATTAAGAGGAAGAACATTAAAATTCATATTTAACCCTAAACTCTTATTACAAGAATTCTTCATTATAGAATTTCCAGAAAGATATTCTGTCTTAATTTTTAAACCACTAATAAGTTTTAAATCTCTTTTTTTATATATTTTTACCACATACCATGAAGAACCTAGATTAACATATTGTTCTCCATTTTTTAAATAAGCCAATGGAGTATTAAAAAGATTTCTACTATTGAGATTATGAATTCTATACCAGATAGGTAGTAAATCTACTTCGTCATTACTGATAGGGAATAAGTTTATCCAACTTTGAAGTGTATCACCACAATACTTATAGATAACCATATCATCAGGAAAATTATCTATTTCTGGCCATTGAGTAGCAGGAGTTTTTAAAACTTTTTGAGCATATTTATCTAGAGTTTTTTGTCTAGATATTAATTTTCTTTCTACTAATTTAGTCTCAGATTCAAGAGAATGTGATGAATATGTAAAGAAGGACATTAGTAATGAGATCGTAGCACAAATAATAAATATTAAAGTGTCGTTACGCCGTATTTTTTTAAAAAACTTATTCATTATGGTAGGGTTCTCCTTTAATAATAGTGAAAGTACGATAAAGCTGTTCAATAAATATTAGTCTTACTATTTGATGAGAGAAAGTCATGTAAGATAATGATAATTTATCACTAGCTATATCATAAATTTCTTTAGCAAAACCGTAAGCACCTCCGATGATAAATATTATATCTCTTCTATCGTTACTAATAGATTTCTCCAAAAAGTGTGCCCATTTTACAGATGTAAAAGTTTTTCCTTTCTCATCTAAAAGAATAATACGCTGTCCGTTCTTTATTTTCTTAAGTAATAATTCAGCTTCTTTCTTTTTGATTTGATCTGGACTTAGTGAAGATACATTTTTAAGTTCAGGTATCTCTATACGTATAAAAGGTATGTATCTTACTAGTCTTTTTTCATAAACTGCAAGACCATCTTTTATAAATTTAAAATTAGTTTTACCTACTGTTAATAAGGTTATCTTCATGCTTAATACAAATGTAAAAATATATCTATCAAATATGAAATTTTATATGGCAAGGTTTTTGTTATAAATAATAAAGCTTCGTTATTAGAAGTTTATTCTAAAATATATGTATAAAATAGTCAATATATTATTTATGAGTGTTTTGTGTACGATTTCTTTTTCTACTCAAAATCCATTTATAGCTCAATATAATCGTATATCTATTCCACAAACATCTAAATTTAGTAATTCTGATGTTTTTACCCCAATAGCTAAATATTTATTAAATGCGGATGCTGATAAATTAGGAGCATGGTTTTCTGAAAATTTAGAGTTGGATATATTAGGTAAATCTAATAGTTATAGTAAAAGCCAAGCTATTCAAATCTTGAAAGATTTTTTCAAAACTAATAAACCTTCTAAATTCCAAATATCTCATAAATCAGGAAATTCTCCTATGTTATATGGAGTAGGGACATTAGAAGTATTAAGTGGAAAAAAATTTAGTATTATGATATTAGTAAAATCTCAAGATGGAAAAAACGAGATAGAATTTCTTAAAATCCTTAAAAAATAAAATTTATTATTTCTTAAGGATCTAAATATTTTTTAATAATATCTATTTAATATAATTATATTTTATTAGATTTATTTTTTTCTTAAAAAAATCTTAATAGGACAACCACTAAAATCGAAATGATTTCTTAATTTATTTTCTAAGTATCTTTTATATGGTTCTTGTATGTACTGAGGTAAGTTACAAAAGAATGCAAAAGAAGGGAATTTAGTATGGAGCTGAGTAATATATTTAATCTTAATATATTTACCTTTAAGCGCTGGAGGTCCGTAATTAGCTATTTCTTCTAACATAACTTCGTTAAGAACAGATGTACTAATTCTCTTAGAATAATTAGTATATACTTTTTCAGTTTCTTCAAGTACATCTAATATCCTTTGCTTATTAGTGACAGAAGTAAATACTATAGGAATATCATTAAAAGGAGCTAATTTTTTAGCGATGGCTTCACGATAGTTCTTCATGGTATTAGATTCTTTCTCTACCAAATCCCATTTATTAACTACGATTACCACACTCTTATTATTACGTTGGATAAGATTAAATATAGCCATATCCTGAGCTTCGATACCAGTTTTAGCATCTAACATAAGAATACAAACATCAGAATGTTCAATAGATTGAATAGCACGTAGCACAGCATAAAATTCTAAATCTTCATTTACCTTAGCTTTTTTTCTCATTCCAGCAGTATCTACTAAAATGAAATTATGACCATATTTATTATATACAGAGTCTATAGAATCACGAGTAGTACCTGCCACAGAAGTAACGATATTCCTTTCTTCTCCAAGAAAAGCATTTGTAAGAGATGATTTACCTACGTTAGGTTTACCTATAATAGTAACTCTTGGAATATCTATTTCTTCTTCTGGGATTTCTTGTTTAGGTAATTTTTTAATGACTATGTCTAGAAGATCACCTGTTCCTCCGCCATTCGCTGCGGCTATGCTAATAGGTTCTCCTAATCCTAAAGAATAAAATTGATAAGTATCGAATTGTTTAGCTCCACTATCTACTTTATTGACTGTTAGAATAATAGGTTTCTTAGCTTTTCTAAGAATTCTAGCTATTTCTTCATCGAAGTCAGTAATACCAGTACCTACTTCTACCATGAATAATATTAAGTCAGCTTCTTGAATAGCTATTTCTACTTGCCTTTTTATTTCATTCTCAAATATATCATCTGAGTTAGAGGAATATCCTCCAGTATCTACTACTGAAAATTCTTGTCCACACCATTCACATTTTC
The DNA here is from genome assembly GCA_041672845.1 of Bacteroidales bacterium. Taxonomy (GTDB): domain Bacteria; phylum Bacteroidota; class Bacteroidia; order Bacteroidales; family UBA932; genus JBAYDV01. The sequence continues at coordinate 96,778 of JBAYYV010000005.1, read as the reverse complement.
CATAGTGACGATCTCTGGTAACTCCAGATGTTTTATCGACTATAGCTTGTCTCATACCTACTAATCTATTAAATAGTGTAGATTTTCCTACGTTTGGTCTCCCGACTATCGCTACTAAACTCATAATGTTTTATTTATTAATTCTTCTTGTTCTTTCCTTAATTCGTTGATAATTCTAGTACATTCCCCGGTACAAGTGTGGGCAATATTACCGTATTTATCTTTTTTACCCCAAAGACGTATTTCATCGTCAGTGGCACATGTGATACCTCTTTTAAGAAGTTCTTTATTATGCCCTATTTCACTATCTGGAAAAGGTTTATGTCTAAAAATTACATTAAAGGCCATTAAAAATATACCTATCCCTAGAAAAATCAATGCTGCTATTAATGTCTTCATGTATATTATTATTAAAAAATTTATGTTATCTACCTTGGGCATCAAATATTGTACCTAAAATAAATAACATAAATAATAGTTAGATGCATTTACTTTTATCAAGTAATGGTTTCTCACTAATTTGAATAAGAGGAGCCATCTGATGTTTCTTGAAATCTGATGCTTTTCTTAAGCGAAATATTTTCTCTACTATTTTTTGATCAGCGCCCATTTTTATTAATTCTTCTACTGATTTACCTTTTTCTATTATTTGATATAAAATAGGATCTAATATATTATATTCTGGAAGAGCATCTGAATCTTTTTGATTAGGACGTAATTCGGCAGATGGGGCTTTTAGAATAGAAGCAAAAGGAATTTTTTCAGTTTCGAAATTAATGTATTCAGCCAATTCATATACTTGTATTTTATACAAGTCTGCGATAACCATCAATGATCCAGCTAAGTCACCATAAAGAGTACCATAACCTGTAGACATTTCACTCTTATTAGAAGTATTTAATAATAAAGCATTATGACGATTAGAATAAGCCATTAAAATAGTACCTCTAATTCTAGCTTGAATATTTTCTTGAGTAGTATCCCAATGATTATCATTTCCGAAAATCGGATTAATATCTTTAATTATTCTTTCATATATTTTTTCTATCGGAATGATATCATATTTTAACATAAGGTTATTAGATAACTTAGTAGCATCTGCTATAGAACTTAAAGTAGAAAAGGGAGATGGCATTAATATACCATGAACATTTTCATTACCTAAAGCTTCTACAGCTAAAGCACAAACTACGGCTGAATCTATACCACCTGATAACCCTAATACAGCTTTAGTACAATTTGCATTTTTAAAGAACTTTATAATAGAGTCTATAAGAATTTGATGTACTGCATCTATTGGTTTAGTCTGAATGTTTATCATGGTATTAGTAATTATTTATTTGGTGATAAGTTTTATCTAATTAAAAGATGAAACTATTAGAAATAGATTTAAAGTTGTATACTTTTTCTATTACATCAGCAAAAATATCTGATACAGATAATACTGTAATTTTAGAGATATCTTGATCTGGTCTGTTTCTTAATGGAATGGTATCTGAAACCACTATTTCTTTAAGAGCAGATTCAGATAATCTTTCATATGCAGGACCAGAAAGTACAGCATGAGTAGCCATAGCTCTTACGCTTAAAGCTCCTTTTTTCATGAGCATGTCAGATGCTTTAGAAAGAGTGCCTGCTGTGTCTATCATATCATCTACGATAACGATATTTCTTCCTTCTACATCACCAATAGCTGTCATAGATCCTACTACATTAGCTCTAGCACGTGATTTGTGGCAAATAATAAGTGGACATCCTAATTCTCTAGCATAAGCATTAGCACGTTTTGCGCCTCCCATATCAGGAGCAGCGATAGTAAGCTTGTCTATTTTTAAAGAGCGTAAATAAGGAAGGAATAAAGATGAAGCATAAATATGATCTACAGGAAAATCGAAAAACCCTTGAATCTGGTCAGCGTGAAGATCAGTAGTCATAACTCGATCACAACCTGTAGCTTTTAAAAGGTTAGCTACCATTTTAGAACCTATAGATACTCTAGGTTTATCTTTTCTATCTTGCCTAGCCCAACCGAAATATGGCATTACTGCTACTATTTTATATGCTGAAGCCCTTCTAGCGGCGTCTATCATAAGAAATAATTCGAAAAGGTTATCTAAAGGTGGAAAAGTAGATTGGACAATAAAAACTGTAGCTCCTCTAACTGATTCTTCATATGCTGGCTGGAATTCACCGTCGCTGAATACAGTTACTGTAGATTTGCCGAGTTCAATATTAAGTGATTTTGCGATCTTGGTAGCAAGATATTCTGATCCTCTGCAAGAAAATACCTTGAATGAATGATGCTGTTCTATCATTTTAATCTGTGTTTGTAAGCGTTAGTACATGTTCAATATAATCTAAAATTTCTTCTTTTCCTAAGCCATTACTAGCTGAACTAAGGAAAATAGGAGGAAGTTCCTCCCAATATTCTAATAGGAATTTTTTATTCTTCTCTATTTGAGATTTGAGAACATTAGTTCCTGATTTATCACTTTTAGTAAATATAATAGAAAAAGGAGTTTGATTCTCTCCTAATTTTATTAAAAAATCTAAATCTATTTTTTGAATATCATGCCTAGAATCTATCAATACAAAAAGTAGAGATAGATCTTCTGAAAAATTAAGATAATCTCTAACTATTCTGTCTATCTTGGCTGATGTAGTTTTAGATACTTTAGCATATCCGTATCCTGGTAAATCGACGATATACCATTTATCATTAATTATAAAATGATTTACTAACTGAGTTTTCCCAGGTTTAGAAGAGATGTGAGCTATGTTCTTTTGCCCTACGAGCATATTAATTAAAGAAGATTTACCTACGTTAGAACGGCCGATAAAAGCTATTTCTGTAGCTTTTCTTTTAGGGGCTTCCCTAGTTTTAGTACTGCTTCCTGAGAATTCTGCACTACGGATTTTCATAAAAATATTATTATCTCACAAAAGTACAAAATTCATAGCAATAGCCTAAATTTATTATTATTTTTGTTTACTTAAAATTAGGATTTGTATTAATAGTAATGTTTTATGGAGAGAAGAGAGAAAGAAATGAGTAGTAGTGAGGATAAAATGTATGAGAATGAACAAGCTATTAGTTTGTCTGAACTCTTATTAGCAGTAGCAGATACTGTTAATCAGTCTTTTTCAGAATCCTGCTGGATTCGAGCAGAAATATCACAGATAAAAACCAATAATTCAGGACATTGTTATCTTAATTTAATAGAACATGATTCTGATAAATCTGCTATTATTGCTAATGTTAGAGCTATAATTTGGGCTTCTAATTGGAGAATAATGAGGCAATATTTCCAAGAAAAGACAGATAGAGATTTGGAGAGCGGGATGAATGTTATGATTAATGTTAGAGTCCAATTATCTGAGAAATATGGGCTAAGTCTTATAATAGATGATATTGATCCTTCATATACTTTAGGTGAAATCGAAGCTGAAAGATTAAGAGTAATCAAACAGTTAGAAGAAGAGGGGATGATGGATATGAATTCTATGTTAGTAATGCCAAGTTTTCCTCGCCGATTTGCTGTTATTGCTTCCGAAACTTCAGCAGGTTATAGGGATTTTATAAAACAGTTAAAAAATTATAAAAACGTATATTCTTTACATACTCAGTTATTTCATTCATTAGTTCAAGGTAAAGATGCTCCTACTGCTATAATTTCAGTTTTGGATGAAATAAATTCTATGATAGAGACTGCCGACGATGAAGGTAAGGAACCTATTTTCGATGCAGTAGTTATTATTAGAGGTGGAGGAGCCGTTACTGATATGATATGTTTTGATGATTATGAACTCTGTGCCAATATTGCACAATTCCCAATACCTATTATAGTAGGGGTGGGACATGATCATGATTATCATATTGCTGATATGGTAGCTGCTGTTTCTGTTAAAACTCCTACTGCAGCAGCTGATTATATAATAAACATCTTTCAAGAGAAAGAAGCGACTCTTATGGCTATTGCCCACAGGCTGAAATCTGCAGTTTATCATCGTTTTAGTGAAGAAAGAGATATCCTTAATTCTTATAAATATAAGATGAATCAGGATTATAGAAATAGATTAGCTGACGCCAATGCCTACCTAGTATCACTAGAATCTAGATTAGTGAATGGACAGCCTGAAAAAATATTAGAAAAAGGATATTCAATAGTGGTAAAAAATGGTAAGAAAATTGCTAGTATTAAGGATGTAAAAGAAGGCGAAGTTTTAAAAATTTATATGAAAGATGGAGCTATAGAGGTAGTAGTAAAAAAAGTAAAATAAAAATACCATAAAATAAACATATAGATATGAAAAAGATTATGACACAAGAGGATATGATGAAGGAAAAAATATCGTATGAAGATGCATTAAAAAAATTAGAACATGCGGTAGGAGAAATAGAAAACTCTGATAATTCTTTCGAACAAATAGAAGAATTTGTTAAGCAGGGTACGGAATTATTGAAATATTGTAAGACTTTGCTTAATGATTATGAAAAAGGAATAACTAAATTAGCTAACTTTGTAGAATGATAGTTTGTGCTACAGGATTTTTTGATGGTGTTCATGCTGGACATCGTCAAGTCATAAAGGCTTTAGTACATGAAGCTAAAGCCACTAATAGAAAGAGTGCAATTATCTCTTTTTGGCCCCATCCTAGAAATGTTCTACAGATGGATGCTGACCAATTACGACTTCTTAATACTTTAGAAGAAAAAGAAACACTTCTTCATGAATTGGGTGTAGATGAATTTCATGTCATCTGTTTCACTCGTGATTTTAGTAAACTTTCTTCTAAACAATTTATGGAGCAATATCTTCGTAATAAATATGATGTTTCTACTTTAGTAATAGGATATGATCATAGATTAGGTAGCTCTAATGATTTATCTCATGAAGATATGATTAGGGAGGCTAATGTATGTGGAATAGAAGTATTAACTGTACCAGAGCATTTAATGGATAAAAATAAAATAGTTAGTTCTACTAGAATAAGAAATTTTATTAATGCTGGTGAAATAGAAGTAGCTGCAGAAATGCTTGGATATTATTATAATATGAGAGGAGTCATAGTAACTGGAAATCGAATAGGTAGAACTATTGGTTATCCTACAGCTAATATGGCTTTATATGAACCATTAAAATTAATACCAGGGAATGGTGTTTATCTAGTAAAGGTGAATATTATTGGTCAAGAAAAATGGGGAATTTGTAATGTGGGAGTTAGACCTACTATTTCTAAGAATAATGCTAGAACCATAGAAACTAATATTCTTGATTTTGATGAAGATGTATATGGTTTAGATATGAAAATATCATTTATAAAGCATATTCGTCCAGAAAAGAAATTTAATGATTTAGAAGCTCTGAAAAGACAAATTACTGACGATAAATCTTCTGCAAAACTAATAATTGAAAATTTTAAGGAATAGAACTAGGATTTTAAAAATTTTAGTATCTTTGTTTAAGTTAAATGAATATTAAGAGTCTCGCGTATAACGAGATTCTTTTTTAATTATCTAAAAATGAAAACACATTACCTAACAGCTGAAGGTCTTGAGAAGCTCAAGGCTGAGTTAGCAAAATTTGAGGCACAGCGTCCTATCATTTCAAAACAAATAGGAGAGGCAAGAGATAAAGGTGATATATCTGAAAATGCGGAATACGATGCAGCTAAAGATGCTCAAGGGCTCTTAGAAGTAAAAATATCAAAATTGCAGAATATTATTATTAATGCTAGAGTGTTAGATGAATCTCAGATAGGAACTGAATTTGTGCAAATATTAAATAAGGTTAAATTAAAAAACCTTGATAATGGATCTATTGTCCAGTACACGCTTGTAAGTGAAAGTGAAGCAAATTTTCGTGAAGGAAAGTTAGCAGCTACTACTCCTATTGGTCAAGCTTTGATTGGTCATAAAAAAGGTGATCAAGTAGAAGTGAAAGTTCCTAATGGCCTTATTAAATTTGAAATATTAGATATTACTATCTAAAAAAAATAATTAATTATATAATTAAACAATAATATAATGGCGTCTGTTTTTACTAAAATAGTTAATGGGGAAATTCCTTCTTATATAGTAGCACAAGATGATAATTATTATGCTTTTCTGGATATTAATCCATTAAAAGAAGGGCATACTTTAGTTATTCCTAAAAAAGAGACTAATTATATATTCGATATTGAAGATAAAGATTATCAAGGCCTTTGTATGTTTGCAAAAAAAATAGCTATAGCTATTAAAAAGGCTATTCCTTGTAAAAGAGTAGGTGTAGCAGTATTAGGAATGGAAGTTCCTCATGCTCATATTCATTTAGTTCCTTTAGATAAAGAAAGTGATTTGAATATGTCTAATAAAAAATTAAAACTCACTCCTGAACGATTTGAAGAAATAGCGAAAACTATCGCACAAGCCTTAAATTAAACAATATGAAAAAGATTTCAATTATATTATCTGTAGTATTAATGATTTTCATTAGTTCTTGTAAATCAAATACAGCAGATATAAAAATTTCTTGTCCTACACTCACGGATAGCACTGAAGTTTACTTAGCTAAATTAGTAGTTAATCAAATAGTACTTACTGATACACTATATGTACATAATTTTAAATGTTCTAGCAAAATTAATTGTGTAGAAGACTGTCCAGAGTTTTATTATGTATATACTTCTGATAAGATATTAGGTTCTATGATTCTTCTTCCTGGAGATAAAATAGCAGTAAAACCTGATAAGGAAAATAAATATCATACTACTGGTTCACAAGAAACTAAATTATTACAAGATGTAGAAAGAAGATTTCAAGATGTTAATACGAAATTCCATTCTTTATCTCAAGAGTTAGTAGCTGCCTCAGATGCTAAAAATATTAAAGAAGAAGAAAAAGTAAAAAAAGAACTTATTGATTTATATGTTAATTATAAGAAAGAATCTATTAAGTTTTTAATAAATAATCCTACATCTATTACATCGATATATGTATTATATCAGAATATAGCAGACAGGTTACCAGTATTTAATTCTTTAAATGATGCTATTTATTTCCAAAAAGTATACGATTCTTTGAGAAATATTTATCCAAATTCACCATTAATAGCTTCTTTAGCAGATGATGGTGGAAAAAGAATGAATATGTTAAAATTACAACAAGGACTTAATAATGCTAAAGTAGTAGCTTTCCCAGAAATAGAATTGAATGATATTTATGGACATTCTAAAAAATTATCAGATTTGAAAGGAAAAGTATTTTTACTTTCTTTCTGGACTGTTACTGAAAATACTCAAAAATTATATAATCATGAGTTGTTGAAAATTTATGATAAGTATTCAGATAAAGGTTTCGAAATATATCAAGTTTCATTTGATTCTGATAAGACTATGTGGGCTCAAATAGTAAAAGATCAAAATCTTCCTTGGATATCTGTTCAGGATACTGAATCATTATCATCTTCTGTTTTAAAATTATATAACGTAAAAAAAATTCCTTCTATATTTTTATTCAATAAGGAAGGAGATATTATCATGAAAAATGATTTTGACTTAAAGAAATTAGACAGAGAGATTAAAAGAGTTTTTTCTTACTAATTCCTGCTTTAAAAGCTTTTAAATAGAAGGGCTCGAAGTATGCTACATCTTCGAATTCTTCTTTTTTATATGCTTCCTCAGCTGCTTTCATCATATAAGAAGCTTCAGGACAATATTTATTGAAAGAACATTTATCGAAAAGTTCTTGTGAAAAACTTCCATCAGATGATTCTTTAGATATATTTTCTGCTAGAAATTCTTTATATTTCATACACCCATCACCAATAAAAATGAGTTTAGAATATTTTTGAAATTCTTTATTAAAAGTATTTTCATCTAATATTTCTGGTCTAATATCAGAAAGTCTATTACAGTCTTTGTCATAAGTCGTAGTATAAACTTCCATTCTTCTAGCATCTATCATAGGAATAATTACGATATTATTCTCTACATTTTCATTAACAAAAGAAAGTCCCATATTTTGCAGAATATCCATAGTATCTATGCCGATAAGTGGAATATCTAAACCAAAGCAAATGCCTTTAGCTGTAGAAACACCTACTCTTAATCCAGTATAAGAACCAGGGCCTTTACTTACAGCTACAGCATCACAGTCTGAAACTTTTATATTAATTTCTCCGCATAATTTCTCAATAGAAGGAACTAATAATCTAGCTTGAGCACGAGGTTCTATTATTATAATAGAATTTAAAATCTTGCCATTTTCACATATAGCGCATGAACAATCAGCTTCAGATGTCTCTATTAATAAAATTTTATTATTCATAATTAATTCTCATATTATTTTCAAGTACCTTGCTTATTAAATGATAAGGACTAGATACTATTAAATCATTTATTTTAAGTCCACTAAGGATTTCTATTTTTCCCATATCTTGAATACCTGTCTTTACTATGCGTTTAAATACCTTGTCTTTATTAATAATAAATACACAAGCCTGAACTTCACCACTTTCATTTTTTCTACTAGTAACAGAAGAAATAGGAACAGTTAATATACTGTTTTTTCTCTGACTATAAATAGAAACAGAGGCAGACATCCCTGGTCTAAAATTTATTTTTTGTTTTTGAAATCTTACTTTAACTTCAAAGTTAGTAACTTGTTCGAAAGAAGAGCTAATATTATTAGCAGAATTTGCAATATGAGTAATTTTTCCAATAAATTTCTGATCGGGATAGGCATCTACTTCTATGATGGCAGTATCACGATAATCTATTTTGGATATATCATTTTCATTTACATATACTTGGACCTCCATATTATTTAAATCAGCTATTCTGAGCATTTCAGTACCTGCCATTTGGGATGTTCCTACTACACGTTCTCCTTTCTCTATACTCATTCTTGAAATAATGCCATCCATAGGAGCAAATATTTGAGTTTTTCTTAGATTTTCTTTAGATTCCTCTAAAGAAGCTTGAGCTGATTCTACATCATAACTAGAAGCTTTTAATTGACTATGCGCCATTTGATAAGTAGCTAAGGCATTATCATAATCAGTCTGAGCTATAACACCCTTTTCAAATAATAAGCTATCTCGTTTATAATCAGATTTAGCCTTACGGCAATTAACTTGCTGTCGTAATTGAGATGCTTTGATAGAATTTAAGGCAGCAGTCGTTCTATTTAATATTGAAAGATATACGTCCTGACGAATTTTAATTATCAGGTCTCCTTTTTTTACCTGATCTCCTTCTTGATTATTTAGTTCTACTATTTCACCAGAAACATCTGGACTTATTTTAACTTCTGTTACAGGTCTTACTTTCCCGTTTGCTGGAATAACTTCACAGATAGAAGATAATATTGGATTACAAGCTTTAACTTTTTTTACTTCTATTCCATCAGGAAAAGGGATTATTAAAATAGATAGAAGTATTATTATACAAATCCAAATAATTTTTTTTTTCTTTCTTTTATGTGTTTTTTTTATAATTGGATTTTTATCATGAATATTTTTTTGATTATCTGTTTTCTGATTTTTATTTCTCATGGTATTTTTTGTTATAGCATTTGAAAATGCTTTAATATTTCTATTTGAAGAATATATTGGTAATGTGCTTGAGCAGCATATGCCTTTGCTTTATTATAATTAGTTTTTGCTATTATATAATCAGTAGCAGTTACAGTTCCTGTAATCATTTTTTCCTCTGTATAAGATAAACTACAATACATAGCCTCAAGATTAGAATTAGCTGCTTCTATACTTTTTTTTAAAGATCTAATCTCATATAATACTTGATGAACTTCTTTTAAAAGATTCATCTTTCTACGCTTAAGTTCTAGAATAGAATAATTTATAGCAAGTTTAGTATTTTTAACCCTAATTTTGTTAGCACCAGCTGTAAAAATAGGAATCTCAATATTGAAAATCATATTGACTTTAAGATTATTACTAATTTGCTGAGGATAAGGTATATTATATGCGGAATTAAATATTGTGCCATAAGAAGCAGATAACGAAATAGAGGGGTAAAAATATGTCAGATTTTCTTTTAACTGATAAGTTCTTTTTTCTATTTCCAATTCAGATATTCTTACAATGGGAAGACGAAGGGCTTGTTGATAAATATCTTGAGTCTTATAAAACTTATTTAGAGATGTATATTCTATGTCTGCTATAGTAAAATTAGTGATAAGATTATCATTAATTGGAATATTCATTAACTGCATAAGAGCTAATTTATCAATGCATAATTGTTTGCTTGCATCTATCATATTTGCTTTTTCTTTAACTAACTGAGCCTTGATATTTAATAAGTACGAATAAGCAAGTTTACCAGAATTAAATAATTTTTCAGATTTATTATATTTTCTTTGAGTAGATTCTATGTTTTCCATATTAATAGCAAGTATTTGCTGAGAAAGAAGAATTTGAATATAAGCTTTCGTGACACTTAGAGATATATTTATTTTCTCGTTTTTCAAATCAGTTTCAGCTATGTTATAAGCACAAGACGACTCTTTTACATTGAAGGTTTTACGAAAACTATCGAACAATACACAAGAAGTATTGAGTGAAATTTGACCATTATTATATGAGCTATTTATATTGTGGGAATAACCAATAGAAAGTCGAGGTAAAAAATCTAAATGACTTTGTTTTAAGTTATTATGTGATATTTCTTTATTAATATTTTTTTCTTTTATATTAATATTATGAGTCGATGCATAGTTTTTGCAGTTTTCTAATGTCCAACACATTGAAATATTTTTATTTTTAAGGTGAGGGTAAGTCCCGGAAATTTTAGATTGTCCTATTATTTGAATAGGTATTAAATTAATTAATACTAGTATATATCTATATGATAACATGATATAATTATATAAGTGTTATGTTTTTATTTAAAAAAAGATTAATTAATAGATGCCTACCTAAAGGCAGGCATCTATCTGCACTACTAAGAATAAGATAAAATACCTATCCTTTTAATTTATCCGCTTCTTGTTCTTGAGATATTAGATCTTTCATTAAATATTTATACCATCGACCTAACATCCTTCCTATAAGATAGCTTATTGAGATTTTTCCACCATAAACATTATAAATCTCATGACTACTTAGCTGTATAATATGTCTATTTGAATTTATCATAATACTATACTATTTACCAGTTACTTCGTCTACAAATCCTTCTGTAAACTTGGGTAAATTCTCTGATAGCCACTGAGCTATCATCATTAAAAGTTCTAATAAAGCTCTTAATTGATTTGGTGATAAACCACCACTAATACTTAGCTGTTCGGAAGAATTGACACTAACCAAACCGCTACAAATCATTCTTTTTTCTTCCATAATAAAATTATTTAGTTAGTCACAAATTATAAGGTGTGTGACTTACACCTACGAATGCGCATTCGATTTATATATATATCTTCAAATCTTAATAATATGATCAGCTATTTCATCTAAATCATCATTATGAGTTATAGTAATAATGCATATTTCTAGTTTCATTATTTCTATTAAATGAATATATTCTGCTTTAGATGTTTCATCTAAGGATGACGAAGCTTCATCTAAAATCAATACAAAAGGTTTTCTATATAATGCTCTAGCTAATGCTATTTTTTGTTTTTCTCCGCCTGATAATAAACAACCTTTTTCGCCAATATTACTTAGTAAGCCGTCTGGTAATCTGTTTAAAAGATTTAATAAACCTACTTGATTACAAATGTCTAAAACACAATTTATATCTGGAATATTTGAATTAGGAACTATATTCTCTAGAATATTGCCATTAAATAAATCTACATTTTGAGGTACTATAGATACTTTATCTCTATATAAATCAAGGGGAATATGACTAATATCTATATTGTCCCATTTAATGTGTCCATTAGATATTTTATCACCTCGCATAAGTAAATTAGCTATAGTACTTTTACCACTACCATTATCACCTTTTATTAGATTAAGACATTTTGCTTTAATAGTAAATGATAGATTATGGAATAATTTTTCCCTGCCTGGGAAAGCAAAAGAAATGGATTCAAAATTAATGTCCTTATCTTTTAAATGATTTATAGAATTAAAAGAAGAGTAGGTGATATCTCTCTGTTTTTCTGATTTATGATCCATAATTTCGAATAATCTTCTAGCTGCTATTTTAGCTTCAGTTATAGTGTTATTGCTCTCTATTAAGGATACAAGAGGAGCTGTGAAGAATGCACCAATAGAATAAAAAGCTACTAATTCACCTGTAGTAATCTCTCCTTTAAAGAAAAAATAAGAACCAGCAAAAAGAATGCTAAAAGTGAGAAATTTAGTGACTCCATCGCTGAAACTAGCTATACCTAACTGGTTCTTACCTCCTCTAAAAACATTTTGATTCATTACTACATATCTATTTTCAATACGTTTACTTGCTATTTTTTCTGCTCCAAAATATCTAATAGTAGCAGCGGAGGAAATAGTATCAATGTTAATTTCTTGAAACGCTGCAGCGGATTCTATTATTCTCTTATTAATTCTCTCATTAATTTTATCAGAAATCTTATAAATTATGGCGTATGCTGGTATAAACATTATAGTGATAAGAGCTAACTTCCAATAAAAAGTAAATAATAAGAAGAATGATATAATTAAAGAGAATATGGATATTATAATGACAATAACTTTAGCTGTAATGAAATTACGAATTTTATAAGCATCTGATATTCTTGAATTTAATTCTCCTGATGTCCTATTTTTAAAGAAAGAAACAGGTAAATTTAATAGTCTATTAATATATGTTAGAATAAGTTGAGAGTCTATTTTTAGTCCCATTTTTACTATAAATTTTCCTTTAAAATAATTAATCATAACTGAGCTAAAAGTTAAGAGAAACATGATTATTCCAAATACAGTTAATAAGTTTATATTTTTAGAAGGAAGTACTTTATCTATTATTTCTTGTAAAAAAACAGATGTACTCAACCCTATTATTATATATACTATAGCTCCTAAACAAGAATATATAAAGTCCTTTTTATAAATTTTTAAAAGCGAAAAAAATCTATGAAAGGGCTTTATTTGATAATCCCCTTTTTTAAAATTTGGACAAGGATGAAGACAGATAAGATAACCACTCCATGAATCTAGCAGTTCTTTCAAGCTGATTTTTTTCATTTTTCCATCTTCGGGTTCCATTATTAAATAATTCTTACCCTTAATACCATACAGTACCACATAGTGTAACCATCCATTTTCTTTCTTAAAATGAAGAATTACAGGGAATGGAAGATTTTTAATAATAGAAGTATCAAAAGCTGAATAATCTATATTTTTCTTTTTATTAGAACTCATTTCAGATGGATCGATACTAATATTAGGGACTTTATAAGCGGTAGCATGCATGTCTAAATGTTCAGCAGCATCGATTATTCCTTTAATATTAGTGCCATTGACGCTTGTTCCACATGCCTCTCTAATATTAATTAAAGCTAATTTTAAACCGTAATAAGCACAAATTGATGCTAAACAAGCTGGTCCACAGTCATTTTTATCACATTGCCTTACTCTTATCTCTCTCTTCATAATCTCTCCTTTTTCTTTTTATTTTTTAAATCCGGTTAGTTTGATAAATATGAAATTAAGGGGAAACTAGATAAAGCTGTCGCCAATATTAATAGAAATACATAGAACCTTTTAATAGTTCTTGAATCTGAAGGGAACATGCCTTCAGCTGATTTTTTAATTTGATCTGTAATGTTGATGTTGTTTTCCATTGTTTTCTCCTTTTTCACAAAGGACATAAATATTCAATGGAAAAAATTACCAAAACATAAAAAGCCAATAGTATTTCTGTTTTTATAAAAGAAATATCTATTTATAGAAAATTTATATTGGTAAGTGGTGTTAAACGAAGAAGGATTTTAAGTAAGGAAATACTGACTGAGCAAGGTTTAATATAGGACTAAAAAATTTAGAATCAGTTATACTTTCTTTAGGTACTAATACAAACCATTCACTATTAATATATGTGATTAAATAAGCTATAACACCTAAAATAGTTAGATCTATAGCTATAGCGATAATTACACCCAATAATTTATTTATCCAACCTAGAGTAGCAACTTCTAGAATTTTGGTAAGCCATTTCCCGAGAAGGCTAAGACAAATAATAACAACTAGTATTATTAGAGCGAAAGATATTATTTTTACTACTTGTTCTGAAGTGTTTATCCAATTGTTAAGATAAGTGCTTAATAAATCTGAAAATTTATATGCTAAATATACTCCTGCAAGTAGTCCGGCGACACCGGCAGCTTGTTTAAGTAACCCATCCTTAAGACCTTTTGTTATAGCAGGAATAAGGGCTACAAGTATAATTATATCTATTATATTCATTATTGGAGTTTTTATGGACACCAAGATAAAGATTTTTCAATTAGAAATGTTATCTTTGGCAATTAATTATGGGAAAAATGAAATTCAAAGAGTATAATGGTCTTGACTTAGTGAAAGTCAATAAAGAAGTCCTCGAAAATTGGAAAGAAAAGAAGGTATTTGAGAATTCCGTAAAGAGAAGAATAGGTGCACCGAAATTCGTGTTTTTCGAAGGACCTCCCTCTGCTAATGGTATGCCAGGGATTCATCATGTTATGGCTCGTTCTATTAAAGATACTATTTGTCGATATAAAAGCCAGATGGGCTATAAAGTGGAACGAAGAGCTGGATGGGATACTCATGGACTTCCTGTAGAATTAAATGTAGAAAAAAAATTAGGAATTACTAAAGAAGATATAGGTAAGAAGATAAGTGTAAAAGAATATAATTCTACTTGTAGAAAAGAAGTTATGCGTTATACCAAAGAATGGGAAAACATGACTGAAAGAGTAGGTTATTGGGTAGATATGAATGAACCTTATATTACTTATGACAATAGATATATCGAAACACTTTGGTATCTTCTTAAAGAAATATATAAGAAAGGTTTATTATATAAAGGTCATTCTATCCAACCATATTCTCCTGCTGCTGGTACAGGTCTTAGTACACATGAATTAAATCAGCCTGGATGTTATAAGGATGTAAAGGATACTACTTGTGTAGCTCAGTTTAAGATCGTTAAAGATCAAAAATCTCAAAAACTTTTTGATATAGCTGGTAGAAATGATTTATATTTTATCGCTTGGACTACTACGCCTTGGACTCTTCCTTCTAATGTAGCTTTATGTGTAGGACCTAAGATTAACTATTTATTAGTAAAATCTTTCAATACTTATACAGGTGAACCTGCAGTATATACAGTAGCTGAACCTCTATTATATTCTTATTTTAATAAGAAAGCTGAGGATCTTAAGTTAGAAGATTATAAAAAAGGAGATAAATTAGTTCCTTTCGAAGTGATTTCTAAACCTATGACAGGTCGTGAGTTGGAAGGTATTAAATATGAACAACTTATTCCTTGGATTAAACCTGAAAAAGAATCTTTCAGAGTTATTCTTGGCGATTTCGTTACTACAGATGATGGTACAGGTATCGTTCATATAGCACCTACATTTGGTGCTGATGATGCTAAAGTAGGGAAACAAAATAATATACCTGGTTTAATGATTTTAGATAAAAATCAGCAGAAACAAGCAATGGTCGATAAGAAGGGAAGATTTTTCAGAATTGAAGATATGAATCCTGATTTCGTAGCTGAAAGAGTAAATATAGATTTATATAAAGAATATGCTGGTAGATTTGTGAAAAATGCTTATGATCCTGAAATACCAGAAGATGATAAGAATGCTACTACTTTAGATATTGATCTTTCAGTGGCACTTAAAGGAATAAATAAAGTATTTAAGATAGAAAAACATGTTCATAGTTATCCACATTGTTGGAGAACTGATAAGCCTATATTATATTATCCTTTGGATTCTTGGTTTATTAAAACTACTGCTGTAAAAGATGAATTAATCGCTCTTAATAAGACTATTAATTGGTATCCAGAGTCTACTGGCGCTGGTCGTTTTGGTAAATGGCTAGAGAATTTACAGGATTGGAACCTTTCTAGAAGTAGATATTGGGGGACACCCCTTCCTATTTGGAGAACAGAAGATTTTAAGGAAGAGAAATGTATAGGTTCTGTTAAAGAATTATATGCCGAAATTGATAAATCAGTAGCTGCTGGCTTTATGAAAGAAAATTCTTTAAAAGCTAAAGGATTTAATGTAAATGATATTTCAAAAGCTAATATGGATAAAATAGATCTTCATAGACCTTATGTAGATGATATTATATTAGTATCAGATAGTGGAGAAGAAATGAAGAGAGAAGCTGACTTAATCGATGTTTGGTTCGATTCTGGATCAATGCCTTTTGCTCAAGAAGGTCTCAGAAATCTTGGTAAAGAAACATTTGGACAAACTGCAGATTTTATCGCTGAAGGAGTAGATCAGACAAGAGGTTGGTTCTTTACTTTACATGCTATTTCTACTATGATTAATCATAAACCAGCTTTTAAAAATGTTATTTCTAATGGTCTTGTATTAGATAAAAATGGAAATAAGATGAGTAAAAGGTTAGGTAATGGTGTAGATCCTTTCAAAGCTTTGGATAAATATGGTGCTGATTCATTGAGATGGTACATGCTTACTAATTCACAGCCTTGGGATAATCTTAAATTTGATGAAGCAGGTGTAGATGAAGTTCGTAGAAAATTCTTCGGTACTCTTTATAATACATATTCATTCTTTTCATTATATGCTAATGTAGATAATTTTGATAATAAAGTAGCTCAGATTCCTATGGAAAAGAGACCTGAGATAGATAGATGGATAATTTCTCTAGAAAATACTTTAATAAAAGAAGTATTAAATAGTTATGAAAATTATGATGTTACAAATGCTGGTAGAAAAATACAGGCTTTTGTCTGCGATAATCTTTCAAACTGGTACGTAAGACTTAATAGAAAGAGATTCTGGGGAGGAAAGATGGATGATGATAAGTTAGCTGCTTATCAGACATTGTATGAAGTGTTAGAGACTTTATCAATAATAGCAGCTCCTATTATTCCTTTCTATATGGATAGACTTTTCAAAGATTTGAATGCTGTTTCAGGTATACATAAAGAAGACTCTGTTCATTATATGAATATGCCTAATTATGATGCAAAACTTATAGATAAGGGATTAGAAGAAAGAATGGATTTAGCGCAGAAGAGTTCTTCTATGATATTAGCACTAAGAAGGAAAGTTAATATTAAAGTAAGGCAACCATTAGCTAGAATACTTATTCCAGTATTGGATGATAGAATCCAAAAACAATTAGAAAAAGTAGAAAAATTAATTTTAGGTGAAGTTAACGTTAAGGAAATAGAGTATATAAGAGATACCCTTGGCGTTATTACTAAGAAAATTAAACCTAATTTTAAAACTCTTGGTAAAAGATATGGTAAACAGATGAAAGAAATCTCAATTGTTTTCGGTAAAATGTCACAACAAGATATAGCTGCGATAGAAAATAGTGTTATTAATAACGAAGAATACTCTATGATATTGCCGTCAGGCGAAATAATACTTAATCCTGATGATTATCAAATTTTTTCAGAAGATATGCCAGGATGGTTAGTGGCTTCAGAAGGTAAACTAACTACTGCACTGGATATTACATTGTCAGATGATTTGAAGAGAGAAGGTATTGCCAGAGAATTAATAAATAGAATACAGAATTTGAGAAAAAACTTAGAATTTAAAGTAACTGATAGAATAAATGTAATCGTAGATAAAAAACCAGAGGTCGTAGATTCTCTTGATAAATTTTATGAGTATGTATGTTCTCAGACCCTTGCTTTAAATATTGAAATGAGGGATGATTTATCTAGTGACGCTGATAGCCAAGTTAGCGAATGGATAAATGATGAAAAAATTAGATTTAAACTCACAGTAATTAAATAATAAATTAAACACGGGATTATGGCTGAAAGAGAAAAAGTGCGTTATAGCGACGAAGAGTTACAGGAATTCAAAAAGATTATCCTGAATAAACTCGTAAAGGCAAAAGATGATTATTCTCAGCTGAAAGAGTCTATCTCTCATAGTGGAAGTAATGATACTATGGATACTTCTCCTACATTTAAGGTGTTAGAAGAAGGTGCATCTTCATTGTCAAAAGAAGAACAGGGACAATTAGCACAGAGACAGATGAAATTTATACAGAATCTTGAAGCAGCTTTAGTAAGAATTGAAAACAAAACTTATGGAATATGCCGAGTTACTGGTAAATTAATTAACAAAGAAAGATTAAAACTAGTGCCCCATGCTACACTTAGCATAGAAGCAAAAAATGCAAGAAGATAATTAATGAAGATTAGTAGAGCTACTAAGCTAACGATTATAGCAATAATAATATTAGTAATAGACCAGGTCGTCAAAGTCTTGGTCAAAACTAATATGTGTATTGGTGAATCTATTAGTGTATTAGGAAACTGGTTCCAACTTCTTTTTGTGGAAAACAAAGGAATGGCTTTCGGTATGGTTTTCGGTGGCAATGCTGGAAAATTGTTTCTTACTCTATTTAGGATAGCATTAGTAATATTTTTATTCTACTACATTAAAAAGCTTTTAAAGAGTAAACATACTCCAATAGGAGTAGAAGTAGGACTTATGCTAATATTAGTAGGAGCTTTAGGGAATATTATAGACAGTATGTTCTATGGACTACTATTTAGTGAATCTACTGTATTTACAGCTGCAACATTCTGGCCAAATGGTGGAGGTTATGCTCCACTTATGATGGGAAAGGTCGTAGATATGCTTTATTTTCCAGTCATACAAGGAATATTGCCTGACTGGTTTCCATACAGGGGAGGAGAACAATTTATTTTCTTTAGACCTATATTTAATATAGCAGACTCATGTATAACTATAGGAGCTTTTTATCTGATTATATTTAAGTGGAAATATTTCGCTAAGAAATAGGCAAAATATTCATCGATATATTTTGTGAGGGATAAAAAATATCATATATTTGCAATCCTAAACACAAAGATGTGGTTTACCACATAGATTGAATAGGAAATGGAGAGATGGCAGAGTGGTCGAATGCGGCGGTCTTGAAAACCGTTGTACTGCGAGGTACCGGGGGTTCGAATCCCTCTCTCTCCGCTACCAAAAATAAAAAAACAGCTTTTACGGAAGCTGTTTTTTTTTATGTTCTGAAGTTCACGAATAAAGTTTATGTTCTGAAGTTCACGAGGGGTATAAAAAACAAGAAAATCACAGCTTTATACTTTTTATTTTAAGGGTATTATGATAGATAATTGAATCGGTGTTATTAATATGTGGACGTGAAATCGTACTTGAGGAGTAGTTTTCACGCCCAAGTGTATGTGTTTTGGTCATATTTAAAGTATGTGGACGTGAAACAGGGCTTGAGGAGTAGTTTTCACGCCCAAGTGTATGAATTTTGGCTGTATTAAGGGTATGTGGACGTGAAATCGTACTTGAGGAGTAGTTTTCACGCCCAAGTGTATGTGTTTTGGCTGTATTAAGGGTATGTGGACGTGAAACAGAGCTTGAGGAGTAGTTTTCACGCCCAAGTGTATGAATTTTGGCTGTATTAAGGGTATGTGGACGTGAAACAGAGCTTGAGGAGTAGTTTTCACGCCCAAGTGTATGTGTTTTGGTATTTATGTTTATTAATGAAGTTTTTATTCTAAACTAGATGGTAGATTGAATACATCGTGAGTTTAGATTGCGATAAAATCATTTTCTATATAATTGAGTTTAAAAGCAAAAAAATAAATTGTAATTTGATTGATTGGATATTTGAAATAGAGCCTCTCTTTCTGAAATCCAATCCCAAAAATTATAGGTTTTTTGGAGATTTCATAGAGAAGCTCTTTATTAAATATATTATAGATCATCATCATATTATTGGAGCTTTTTATTAAGTATATTATGGATAATCATCATATTATAAAAGTTCTTTATCAAGAATATCATAGATCATCATCATATTATTGGAACTTTTTATTAAGTATATTGTGGATAATCATCATATTATAAAAGTTCTTTATCAAGAATATTATAGATAATCATCATATTATAAAAGTTCTTTATCAAGAATATCATAGATCATCATCATATTATTGGAACTTTTTATTAAGTATATTATGGATAATCATCATATTATTGAAGGTTTATTATTGTAATAGAGGTTGATTTCTGAGATAAAAGAATATGTTTAAATATTATATTAATATTCACTGTATTGTATAAATATTTAATTATTGTTCTAAATTAATATTAAGAAACTTATTGTCTATATAATGAAAATTATTAAGTATTGGTTTTTTTAGTACTTTTGTCTTTACTTAAAAATATTGGACATAAATACTATTGGACATAAATACTAGCTATTAAATATGAAAATTAATACAATAAAGTGGGCGATGTTGTTCGTCATGACTGTCATGTTGGTTTCTTGTGAAAACAAAGATCAATTTAAATCTTTTTCACAACCAACTCCTAAAGAAATGGTTTATTATTTAGCTTCAGATTCTTTACAAGGTAGATTTCCAGGGACTGTAGGGAGTAATGAAGCTGCACATTATATTGCCTTGAATTTTCAAAATGCAGGATTAAAACCTATTTCAGCTATACAATCGTTATCAAATTCTACAGCTAGAACTCAGGCGATTGCTACTGATTCTTCATATTTTATACCTTTTTTAGCACGTACTCCTAAAGCAATTTATCAGACACAAAATGTAGCAGGATTTGTACGTGGAACAGATTTAAAATTAGCTCAAGAGATTATTATAATAGGTTCACATTATGATCATTTAGGTATGGGAGGTGAAGATTCACCTTCTCGTCAGAAAGATACTATTGCAGTACATAATGGAGCAGATGATAATGCTTCTGGCTGTGCTGGAGTGATGACTCTAGCATATTATTTCTCAAAACATCCTTTAAAGCGTTCATTATTATTTATGACTTTTAGTGCTGAAGAAATGGGGTTAATAGGATCTAAGGAATTCACTAGAGATATGGATAAATATCATTTTGGATATGATAGCATTAGTTATGTGGCTATGGTTAATGCAGATATGATAGGCCATCTTAAGAAAGGTTGGTTTTCAATAGATGGGACAGGAACTTCTGAGTCATCTTCAGATATTGTTAAGCATTTATTGGATAAAGATACTACAGCTACTATGGATGTATCAGCTACTATGGATGCTACAGCTACTATGGATGTTTCAGCTACTATGGATGTATCAGGATTACATATTCGTCAAGGATATAGCGGTTATGGTGCATCAGATCATACATCTTTTTATCTAAAAAGTTTGCCAGTATTTTTCGTTCATACTCCTGCTAAACCTGATTATCATACACCAGCAGATGATGCAGATAAATTAAATTATGCAGGAATGGATTCTGTTATTTTCGTTATGAGAAAACTTGTAAATGAGATAGGAACTCGCTCAAAATGTCTTAAGTTTAGAAAGACAGAATCATCTATGAAAACGAATAGCGGTCATTCTCATAGTTCAGGTTTAAAAGTGAAACTTGGAATTATGCCTGATGTGACTGGTGCTTGTTCTTTTGGAATGAGTGCAGATATTGTAGTTAAAGGGAAAGCTGCATATAAAGGTGGTATGAGAAGTGGAGATATTATTCTTTCTATAAATAATCGTTCAGTAAAAGATGTATATGTGTATATGGATGTTCTTAATACATTAGATATAGGCCAAGTTATTCAAGTGAAAGTTCGTAGAGGAGAAAAAGATATGATATTCTCAGTTTTACCGATACCTACTAAAAAATAATTCTGATTCAAAATTTATTGTGACTCAAAATAAGCAAACAAAACATATATGGATATTTTGGATAATAGCAGTATTAATAACATTTATTGCTAGTTATTACCAACGTACTACTGGACCTACATATTCTAAAGAGATTAATTATGTTTCATGTGATTCTACTTTAGTGGTAGAACTTCCTCGTAGTGGAGGAACTGTGGATGAAAAAATTTCTCTTAAAGGAGAAGTAAAAGCTGTGCTTCATTATAGAGTATATCCTACTAATGATAAATTTACAGATGTTGATTTTTCTAGAGTAGATGATGGATGTGAGGTTACTCTTCCTGTACAAGCTCCTGCTGGAAAACTAGAATATTATATAACAATAGACGGTAAGGATTATTTTATGGCTGAACCTTTAATAATTCGTTTTAAAGGAGATATTTCGCCAGCTGTATTAATTCCTCATATTATATTTTTATTCGCATCTATGTTGTTTGGGGCAATGGTAATTCTTTTATCGTTTGTAAAGGATAAGCGTTATATGAATTATACTATTTGGACTATAGTTTGTCTTTTAGTAGGTGGATTTATATTTGGTCCATTAGTTCAATTTCAAGCTTTTGGAGAACCTTGGACTGGTTTTCCAAATGGTAGAGATTTGACAGATAATAAGGCATTGGTAGCATTGATAGCTTTACTAATAGCATTTTTTCTTCAGAAAAGAGCTAAAGCTGTTAATACTAAAAAGGCTAATAGAAATAGTCAGGTAGCATCTATTATAGCTATTTTAATTCTGTTTATTATATTTTCTATCCCTCATAGTCTTTATGGTTCAGAGTTAAATCCTGAAACAGGAAAAATCGAAACAGGAGAATGTCCTTCAAAAAGGACAATAGAGTATTCAAAAAGGACGGTAGAGATAATTAATAATGATACCTTGAAACATTATTAATTCTTGGGAATTATTAGGAAATCCCTAAGAATTTTTAAAATCTCTTATCGTAAGCTTCTTTAATTTGTTTCATAGCTTGTTTTACTACAGAAAAAGGAGCAGCGATATTCATACGTATAAATCCATTTCCTTGAGAACCAAATATGCTGCCGTCATTAATATAAACTCGAGCTTCATCATTATAAAAACTTACAAGTTCTTTCTGAGAAAGATTTAATTTACGATTATCTAAAAATATTAAGAAAGAGGCATTAGGACGCATTCCTCCAATTTTAGGACAATTCTTTTTTAAGAAATTAAATACATAATCAATATTTCCTTTAAGATATGTAAGCATTTGATTTAACCAATTTTCTCCTTCTATACTATAACAAGCTTCTACGACATTACAAGAGAAAACATTTCCCATAGCTACATGATTTAGATTGATGTAATCATAGAATTTTTTACGTAAATTTTCTTCAAAAACTATAGCATATGAAGTTACCATTCCTGGAATATTAAAAGTCTTACTTGGGGACATAAGAGTTATGCTATTAGTACGAGCTTCTTCACATGTTTTAGCAAATGGAGTATGATGGAATGGAGCCATAGTCATATCAGCATGGATTTCATCACTAACTACTAATACGTTATTTTTCTTACAAATATGAGCTAGATGTTTCAAATCTTCTTCATTCCAAACTTTTCCACCAGGATTGTGAGGATTACAAAGAATAAAGAGTGAACAATCAGCTATCTTTTCTTCTATTGTTTCGAAATCTATCGACATTTGACCATCATCAGCTATTTTAAGGGGAGCTGAAATACATTCACGATCACTACCTATAGTAACATAGCGGAAGGGATGATATACAGGAGACTGAATCATTACTTTATCTCCACGTTTAGTAAAACATGCAATAGCATGAAAGATACCAGGAACGATTCCTGGGAGGTAATGTAGTTCCTCAGATTTAACATCAAAATCGAAACGATGTTTTAGCCATTTAGAAACGGTATTATAATAATGAGATGAAGGTATAGTATAACCAAGAATTCCTTGTTTTAAACGATTAGTTATAGCATCTATTACAAAAGGAGGTGTACGGAAATCCATATCTGCTACCCACATTGATAAGTATTTTTCATCCTGATATTTTTCAGGTATCATAT
The DNA here is from genome assembly GCA_041672845.1 of Bacteroidales bacterium. Lineage (GTDB taxonomy): Bacteria > Bacteroidota > Bacteroidia > Bacteroidales > UBA932 > JBAYDV01. Next base: position 72,891 of record JBAYYV010000005.1, on the reverse strand, counting down.
CATATTTTACTGAATCTGTACCTCTTCGATTTATTAATTCATCAAAATTATATTTCATAATTAAATTATTATATTTTTCTTTTACAAATTTATTATTTAAAATCGTTTAATTATGAAAAAACAAAAAGAAAAGTTTTTTTAAAAAATCTGCCTGATGTAACAATTATAATAATTGACGTCAGGCAGAAAAATATATAGCTTAATCTTAATTAATCGTAAGATTTCATCATTTCATCAGTGTCCTTAAATAATTCAGGAGCTAATTCTTTCATATTCATATCATTCCAATAAGGTAATCTTTTATGATCTTTAAGATATTTCATAGGAATGGGATGAGTCCCTACGATGACTGGTATATTATAATGTACTTTAATAAATTCCACAAATTCTTTAATTCTAGGACATGGGGGATATCCTACTACAAAACCAGTAGCTAAGTGGATAACTTCAGCACCATTTTTAATCATTTCAGCAGGAACATATTCGATATTTCCTCCTGGACAACCTCCGCAAGTAGAATAACCTACCACCTGAACTTCTTCGTCTTTTGAATAACAAGAAAATGCTCCAGCTCTTTCTTCTAGGGCCTTGAAACATTTTCCTCCACCGCAAGTTTTATAGCGGTCACAAATAATGATTCCAATTTTTTTCATTTTTTCAGATAATTAATTTTGGTTAACAAATATAATTTAAAAAAAATTTATAATCAAATTCCTTTAAACAGCACAAGTATTACCATTTGCATGATCTTCAGTTTCTGGAACTTCATAACCATGACGTTTAAGCCAAATATCGGCATAAGAGCAAGTGGCTCGAAGTTCTAAATTCTGTGACTCTGCCCATTTATAAGATGTTTCTACTAATTTAGACGCAATATTTCTACCTCCTATTTCTTTAGGAACTATAGTATGTCTAATATCGAAAAGGCCATCTTCTATTTTATATTTAACATGAGCAGTAATTCCATCGACGACTGTTTCAAATTTACATGCCTTTTCATCATGTGTGATATTTAAAGTTTCGTTCATATCTTAATTTTTTAAATCTTAATAATGTATTCGTTGCTTTTTAATATAATAATTTCCAAAGGCAAAGATATGAAAATATTGTATTCTAGTTAGAGCTATATTAAATAACATCTATTTATTTGCAAAAATAAAAAATAAATTATATATTTGTAATGAGTTCAAATTGTAATGATTACAAAATAAAAATAATTACAATAATATTTATAAATATTAAGAATTAAATGAGTACAATAGAAATTATACAACAGTTAAAAAAAAATGATATTAAACCATCTCTTCAGCGAGTATCAGTATTGAAATATGTGGATAATCATAGGAATCATCCTACAGTAGATGAAATTTATAATGAATTATCACCAAATATGCCGACCCTTTCTAAGACGACCGTTTATAATGTCTTAAAATTATTATATGATAAGCATTTAATACAAATGATTACTATAGATAATAAGCAAGTTCATTTCGATGCAGACATTAAACATCATGCACATTTTATTTGTAAATATTGTGGGAAAATTATAGATTTAGATATCCCAGAATGTATAAATAATATAAATAATGAATTATTGAATAAAAATCAGATTCAAGAAACTCAAGTATATTATAAAGGTATATGCAAAGATTGTTTAATTAAGCATAGTGCCAAGATTGAAAAAAATTAATAATATAAAAAATAAAATTATGAGCTGTGAAAAAGAAATTAAACCACGCGAAGTGGAAGTAAAAGTGGAAAAAACCACAAATCAAGAAAATAATAACAATCTTAACAATAAAGAAATGAGTTCAAGTCTAGTTACACGAACATTGCCTGCATTCAAAATGGGTGCATACAATGCAAAAACAGGTCACTTTACAGAAGTATCAAGTGAAGATTATAAAGGAAAATGGTTAGTAGTATGTTTCTATCCAGCAGATTTTACATTTGTATGTCCCACAGAAATAGCAGCAATGAATGCTAAATATGACGAATTCCAAGCTCTTAATACAGAAATTTTAGCTGTATCAGTAGATTCGAAATTCTCACACAAAAGATTTGCAGAAACAGAGCCTATTCTTAAAGGTTTAAAATTAATGATGGGATCAGATAGTACTCATCAAGTAAGTAAAGATTTTGGAATATATCTTCCTGAAGAAGGACAAGCACTTAGAGGACGTTTTTTATTCAATCCAGATGGTGTATGTGTAGCTCAAGAAGTTCAAGCTCCTGCAGTAGGACGTAATGTTAAGGAATTTCTTCGTCAAGTTAAAGCTTGGCAATTTGCTACTAAAGAAGGAGTAGTTTGTCCTGCAGGCTGGGAACCAGGGAAACGTACATTACCAGTAAAAACAGATGCTGAAAAAATGACTGGTAGAGTAGGTGATTATATTACTATTGAAGAAATTGTAGGTTAATTAATAATTTAAATTATAAACAAAATGAAAAATACTAAATTTTATCGTTGTGAACATTGTGGTAATATTATTACTAAAATGTATGATTCCGGGATATCTGTAGTGTGTTGTGGTGATGTGATGGCGTTATTAAAACCACAAATGGCTGACTCTACTAATGAGAAACATGTACCTATTATTAATATTATAGGAAACGATGTTACAGTAACAGTAGGATCTACTCTTCATCCAATGGAGGAAAAACATTATATTCAATGGATTTATCTCGAAACAGAAAAAGGTGGACAATTTCATTATTTTCATCCTGGAGATGAACCTATTGCGAAATTTAGATTAGCAGAAGGTGAAAAAGTAACAGCTGCTTACGAATATTGTAATATACACAAACTCTGGAAAGCACTAGTATAATAAATCACTTTAGTTTTTTGTGAATGAAAAAGATGTATATCAAAAATTGATTTTGATATACATCTTTTTATAATTTAAGATTTTTTCTAAATAATATTTATAAAATCCAAAATAATATTTATTAAATGGATAAAAATATAACTAACAGAATATATCTATAATAAATCAGAGCAATATAAATCAGAGCGATATAAATAAGATATTATCTTAGTTAGTGAATTATCTTAACCAGTGAGCTAATACTTTTTTAGTCTTAAGTTTTTTATTATTAAGCTTTTCAATCAAAGATTCTATTTTATTAGCAGGCACAGCGACGAAAGAACACTCAGCAGATAATTCTATCATACCTATTTCTTTAAAAGATAATCCACCTATTTTAGAAACAAAACCAGCAATATCACCTTTGGAAATCTTATTTCTCCTTCCACCCCCTATAAATAGAGTAGCTTTTTCAAAACCGGTTTTGTCAGCAATATTTTTATCCTGCCTGTCGGCAATGGTTTTAAAATCCGCTATCTTCATTTCTTCTATATCATCACTCAAATAATCTCTCTTGTTATAATTGTCATACATAACATAAGCAGTACCTTCGGCATTCATCCTAGCTGTACGACCATTTCTATGGATAAATTCTTTTTCTTGCTGAGGCATTTGATAATGTAAAATGTAACTTAAGTCAGGAATATCTAGACCCCTAGCAGCTAAATCTGTAGAGATAATAGTGTGCAAAGTTCCATTCCTAAATTTTACTAAAGTCCTTTCACGATCAAGCTGTTCCATACCACCATAAAAACAACCATGTTTGATATTATTCTCATCGAGAAGATCACTAACATCTTGGATAGTATTTTTAAAATTACAAAATATAATACCAGGGTTATTACCCATAGCATGAAGGAAAGCTAATAATAGTATATCATCATCTTCATCAGTATAATTCAGTCCTTTAATTTGTAATTTTTCAATTTTATCATCAGAATAATCCAGAACTTTAGGATTAGTAATACCTACAAATTCAGGAATTTCTACAGCCTGTGTAGCAGAAGTTAATATATGTCTTTTTATATTAGGAATACAAGAAATGATATCTTTCATCTCATTTTCAAAACCTACTTCTAAAGATTTATCAAATTCATCAAGTATTAAGGTATTAATAAAAACAGTAGAGAATTTTTCTTTATTTAATAAATCAGCCACTCTGCCAGGTGTACCTATTAAAACAGAAGGAATACGTTTTAAATCTTTTCTATCTTCATAACCTGAACGACCTCCATAAACTGCATTGACTTTAAGGCCAGTCCCCATCTTTCTAAAAACTTGGTGAATTTGCTGTGCAAGCTCACGACTAGGAACTAAAATTAAGACTTGAACTTCGTCTATTTCTTCATCTACAAAATTCAATAATGGTAATAAAAAACCTAAGGTTTTACCAGTTCCGGTAGGAGAAAGTAATAACACATCTCGTGTACTTAAAATAGTCTTCAAAGCATCACTCTGCATTTTATTTAAGGATTCGATTCCAAACTTTTCTAATATATCTTTTGTATTCTTAATCATAATAATATTAATGGTTTCAAAAAACAAAGGTAGTTACAAAAAGTGATTTAATTTGTTTAAGGGACATACTTAATTATATGCAGAAAACTTTTAATGAGGCTTTCGCCAATACTATTAAAAGACATAATCTTTCTTATTATTTGCTTTCGCATAATTCTTGATAAATAGCTGGCTTGATATCTAATAAAATAGTGCCATCTAAACAGTCAAGACCTTTAACGAAAACAGAATTACCTTCGACTTTTTCGATTTTTAATACAGCTACACCTATAGGATTAGGTCTCTGAGTTCCTCTAAGAGTAAAAATTCCTCTTAATTGAGTTTGATCACCATGTCCATGACCTTGTAATATGATTTTATGATTATCTGAACCTAACCAATATAAAATCAATATTTTATTAAGATTATCGACACCAAGAAGGGCTTTTTCATAGGCTGAATCTACTACGATTTCACACATAGGACCATCGTTAGAAATATTATTTGGACAGTCACTTAATTTTTTATAAGGAGTTTTTATAGTCCCGATTTGTTGTATATTCATTTTTTTACTTTTATTCAAAGTTATTAAAAAAACATCCATATTAAGAAAGTGATTATTAGATTTCTTTAATGGTTACTTTTTTTTAATTTATTAATTATCTAAATTGCGTGTTGCTTAACAAATTATGTAATTATCGATAATGCCATACTAAATTTAACATTTATAGATTATGCCGTATTTAAATTCCACAGTCATTAAAAGAAGATACCATCTTCTTACTGCATTTATTATAACATTCCTGTTAATCTCTTTTGTTATAAGATTAGTGTTCTTTATAATTGTTTTACATGGAGCTGACATAGCATTGTTAGCGATATTAAAAACATTTATAGTAGGTGCATTTTTCGATATAGGTGTTGTCTCATTTTTTTCTTTACCGTATGCTATTTATCTAGCTATATGTCCTAATAAATATGTAGGATCCAGAGTGGATAAGACTTTAACCTATATAGGTCTCTTCTTTGCATTATTAATAATACTTTTCTCATTTCTAGCAGAAATAGAATTTTGGTTAGAATTTGAAAGAAGATTTAATTTTATAGCTGTAGATTATTTAATTTATACATACGAAGTAGTAAAGAATATAAATGAATCATACCCATTACCAGCATTATTTGGAGGTATGTCTCTAATATTAGCTGTATTTTATTTCTTGTATTATAAATTAAATATATTTAAAAATACTTTTAATAATACTATTACTCACAAGGAAAAATTAGTCAAACTTGGAGGTATTTTAGTGGTCGTTTTTTTCTTTTCTTTTTTTATAAGAAATGAACAAGCAGAATGGTCTACAAATCGCGATAATAATGAATTATCCAAAGCAGGTATTTATAGTTTCTTTTCTGCTTTCAGAAACAACGAATTAAAATATACAGATTTTTATAAAATACGCGATATAACTGAAAATTTTAAAACTGTCAGAGCTGAATATAAAGACGATGGAGTTTTTACTTCTGATTCAAAGTCAATACGTCGAAGTATTAATAATATAAATGGAGATCAGAATGTTACAACCCATCAGCAAGAAATTATTTATCCTAACATTATATGTTTCTGTGTAGAAAGTCTAAGCGGCTCATTTTTAAAGACATTCGGGGCTAAAGATGATAATGCACATACTCTTGATTCTTTAGCAAATAACAGTTTCTTTTTCACAAATCTTTATGCAAATGGAACTCGTACTGTCCGTGCTATGGAAGCTCTTACACTATCTGTACCACCGACTCCGGGCCGTAGTATTGTCAAAAGACAGAATAATCAAGGTCTTTATACTATAGGTCAAATTTTTAAAGAAAAAGGTTATACACCCACATTCTTCTATGGGGGTGATGGCTACTTTGATAACATGAATACATATTTTGGTGGCAATGGATTTAATATAGTAGATAGAGGAAAACGTTATCTGATAGATAAGAAAATTTCTACTAAACGTACGATTATTAGTGATGATGAAACTACATTTGAGAATGCATGGGGTATTTGTGACGAAGATTTATTTAATAAGATTCTTAAAGAAACAGACATAGCTTATGATTCTAATCAGAGAATTTTTGATTTTGTTATGACTACTTCTAATCACCGTCCATATACTTATCCAGATAATACTATCGATATTCCATCAGGAACAGGCCGTGAAGGAGGAATAAAATATACAGATTATGCTTTTCGCAAATTTTTCCAAGAAGCAAGTAAAAAACCATGGTATAAAAATACCATATTTGTCATTGTAGCAGATCATTGCGCTAGCAGTGCTGGACGTTGGACTTTAGATATAAAAAATTATCATATTCCTGCGATGATAATAAATTTAGAGGCTGTCGCCAATATTCCTAATCAAAAAATAGATAAACTTTGTTCTCAAGTAGATATATTCCCTACATTATTTGGATTATTAAACTGGTCTTACACAAGTAATTTTTATGGTCGAGATGTTATGAAAATGCAGTCTTCAGATGAAAGAGCATTCGTGGGGAATTATCGTAAATTAGGTTTAGTAAAAAAAGATACCGTCATAGTGTTAACTGATCATCAAGAAGCAAATACTTATCTATGGCATAGCTCAACTAATGAACTTAATAAGATGCCAGATAATATTACACTTGAAAATCAAGCTATTTCTGCTTATCAAACTGCATCTTATTTGTACCATAATAACGGATTTAAAAATTTACAGAAATAGATATTTTTTCCTAATTTGATATTTTAAATAAGAAATTATGAAACAAATTAAATTATTATTAGGACTTATTTTAATAGTATTGCCCACGATAGTTTTTTCTCAAGGATTTACTGCTCCAGCCGAAGGAAATGCAGCAGTATATTTCGTAAGGATTACTAAATGGGGAAGAGAAAATTCTTTCGAATATTTTCACAATTCAGAATTTATCGGAAGGGCTAAAGGTAAAAATTATATGTGTTTTGAATATCCTGCGGGAGAACATCTTTTCTGGATATCTAATGAATCTAAAAGTTTTGTAAAATGTAATTTAAAAGCAGGTAAAACATATATTGTATTAGTCAATGTATTCATGGGCGCTTGGAAATATGATGCTACTTTAGAACCTATCATTGCAAAAGATAAAGATTTTCAAAGAATAAAAAATTTTGTATTAAGTGAAAAATCTTCTGTCACTTCACAATATACCATAGATAAAATCACTACTTCACTTAATAAAACTAATTTTATAGGTGATATAATGGACAAATACCAAAATAAATGGAAAGGCACTGATAAAGTAAAAATTATTACTGATGATATGTTTATTCCGCAAGATCAGCTTAAGTAAAATTAGTAGATAAAAAAGAAACTTACGGATATATTATTACAGAATAGGAAACCAGATGAATACTGCTACATCCCAGAGTGCATGTGAAATAATTAGTGCAGGCAGTTTTTTGTAATACATGAATAAGATGCCCCAGAAAAGTCCACATACTAAAGCGGCCATAATTAGCATAAAATTGAAAGACCATAAATGAACTAAAGAATAAATTATTGTAGTAATAATTACTCCGGCCCATGGATTGATCTTTTTCATTAGATGTTTTTGTATGGTTCCTCTCCAGAATATTTCTTCAGCAGGACCTATAATAAAAAGTAGAAGTAGGGTTAATATAAAACTATCATGTCCCATTCTCATTCCATATATGGAAGAAACTTGTGATTCTTCAAAGGAGAATAGAATGTTAGAAAAATAATCTCCAGCTAGAAAAATGAACCATAATAAGATAGCTGAACCTAAACCTACTATTACATCTTTATAATTTATTTTTAGATCAAATTTTAATTTTTTATTCAAATAAATACTAAATGAAATAAGAATTACTGCAGCTATGGGCATGGTTACCCAAAAATTAATAAGATATGAAGTCCATTTAGAGAACATAAAAAACCAAAGTACGGTGGCTATTATAATTCCGATAATATATTTTAATTCTATTTTTTTACACATATGCTGCTATTATAAGAGATACTACAAGTACGAAATCAAATAATAAAACCAGTTTAGCAGATGCTCCATCTAAGCCTTCAAGTATATCTTCATTTTTTTCTGTGGCTTTAAACATAGTCTTAATGTTTTTAACTGCAATAAATAAAGTTATTAATATTAAAAGAGACCATATAGGAAGTATCTTAGTAATTATCAGAATAGTAGTTAAAACATAAGCTAGTATATCATTAATCAAATACAGATTTTGAGATATTTTGAATCCTAAAAGTATAGGAACAGTTTTAATTTTAGCTCTTTTATCATTAGAAATGTCATGAGTATTATTAGCATGTAATATGTTTACTACTAAGAATGCAATAGGTAAAGAGATATACAATGCATTTAAATCGATGTATCCGGTCATAACGAATGCAGTTCCCAAAGCTATGATAGGTCCGTAAATTATAAAAATAGTAAAATCACCTAGTGCATGATATTTAAACCAATAATAGAAAATAGCGCAAAATATGCCAATCAGACCTATCCAAAGTAATTCTATCCCTGTATTTAGTACTAAATAAATCCCTATTAACGAGATAATAAATAGTAAAATAAAGCCTGCTCTAAGAAAAGATTTTGGTTTAAATATTCCATCAATAAGCATTCTGTTGGTTCCATGAGTTTCTTTTATATCAACACCTTTTTTAAAATCAAAATAATCGCTTATTAAATTCCCCGCAGCCTGAGATAATACTGCCCCAATTATGGCTAATAAGCCATAAATCCAATTTATATCTTGATATTGTGTATTCGTTTTATAAATATAAAATATATAAGAAAAGGTAACTACTGCCGTCATAGATGAAGCAGGAAAAGACCATGGTCTTACAGCTAAGATAAAATCTTTAAAAGTATGGTTGGCGTTATTAGACATCTAGTTTAGTTTTAATATCCCAAAGTTATATATTTAAGTACTCTTACCAAATTTTCATAATTTAAAAATAATAGAAAAATAAATAGCCAAAGGGATGAGTATATCCTTTAGTAATAATTTCGTATATTAGTAGATTGATATAATCATAATATCTAGAAAATTAATAATTATGCGTAAAGTAATATTATACATATCTATGAGTGTGGATGGCTTTATAGCTGATAAAAATGGTAGAATAGATTGGTTAGATGGAGATTCTATAGAAACTATTATAAAAGGTTCATATCCCTATTTTATTAAAAAAATAGATACTATAATAATGGGATATCATACATATCATCAGATAGTTACAGAATTATTTCCTAATGAATGGCCTTTTTATGGAAAAGAAATTTTTGTTCTTACTTATAATCATTTAAATGAAAAAGCTAAATTCGAAGGAGTCTCTATTATTAATGAAGATATAGAATCTTTAGTAAATAGATTAAAAAAGAAAGAAGGACTTTCTATATGGCTTTGTGGAGGTTCTGCTACAGTTGATCAATTTATAAATCATAATTTGGTAGATGAATTTCGTATTACTATGGTCCCAAAAACCTTAGGAGAAGGGATCCCATTATTTTCTAAACAAAATAAATTTAGTAAAATGAAACTAAAATTAGCTTCTACTCAGATATATAATGGGATAGTAGAAATGGAATATGTGAAAAAATAGAATAGTTTATTAAATATATGAAAAATGGTAATTTTATTCTATTAATTATTTAATAATCTTTTAGCATTAAAACTTTTATTTAGAAAAACTGTATTTTATGAAACAATTGCAAAAATCTGTTACTGCTATAAAGATGACTAGATTAATTAATAGCTTATTATTAACTATACTAATATATGCTGTGGCCCTTCTTTTTGGACATTATATTAATCCTTCTAACGAATTCTTTTCACCTTCATTTGGTACACATACCTTAATGTTAGTACTGTCTATATTAGTTATTCATCTTTTCAAAAGAGATGTACATTATATAATCTCTTGGCCCAAGTTCAAAAGGATATGGAAACCTATTTTATATGGAATCCTGACTGCAATAGTAGTAAATATGGTAATAGCTGGTATTACTGCTTTATGTGGTGGAAAAAATGAAGGGATGAAAATTTTAAATAATTCAAATTTTTGGCAGATATTTATATTTATTTTTATCTATGCTAGTATAGCAGAAGAATTACTATTCCGAGGGTTTTTACAGAATATATTATCACCATTGAAAGATAAGTATATTAAAATCTTTAAAATAAAGTTGAGTTTACCTGTAATAATCGCTGCTATAATGTTCGGATTTGCACATACGATATTATTGCTGTCAGGCCAAAGTATTGTCTTCGTTATTAGAATAGTTATTTTCACTTTTACACTTGGACTCTTCGCAGGTTATTATCAAGAAAAATATAACAACAATGCTTATGCCATTATAACTCATATGGCTGGAAATTTAATGGGTCTTCTAGCTGCAGCACAGTTATTTGCATAATTTTCTTAACTATTAACATTAATAATAAAAATCGGTAGAAATTAAATAGTGATAAAATTATCATCATTTTTTTAGATCTTCTTTCCCTGTTTTTATTTCCTTTTTAAATGATATTTATTTTTTAAGTCAAATTTTTCAGCATTATTTAATGAACGATAATAACCGTAGAAACCAGGACAAATATTAATGTGTAATCTCCAAAGTTTACTTGTAAAAGCTTTAGGATTTTTGTCATATTTTTTTCTAAATGAACAGGTGGCACATGGATATTTCATGTTAATATTATTTTATATATTATAGAAAGTTAAATTATTATTTATTGTAATTTTATTATTATAAGCTTCTTTTATATTGAATCTCGTAAGATTCTTTAGCCCATTTTTTAAAATTGTCAGTATCTTCGAATATATCGGAAGGGATATTATAAAAAGAAAGTACAGTAGCATGGCTTTTAAAAGGCATTAAAGGTAATGATCCAGCTTTAATATATTTATCTTTATTAGTATCATCTACTTTTAAATAAACAGTATCATCAGCTACCATACCGAAAGCTAATCCTTCTTGGTATAGAGCAGCACCTCCAAACATTTTATGAGTATAGACATTCCCCCAGCCAGAAAGTTTATCTAATACATATTCTAAAAAATCTTTTGTAACAGCCATTTTTATTATTAATATTTAAGAATTAATAATATTTTACTAATTCTTTTTATCGTATTTAGCATAAAGAGAAGAAGCTATCCATCCACCAATATAGAATTCAACCCAAGCGATAGGAAAAATGATGAAGAAAGAACTCCATTCGCCTAAACCAGTGTTAATAGTAGCGATCCAAAATATACCTATAGTAGCAAAAGCAGTAATAATAGAAGAAATAAGGATAGATTTATGATTATTGCCAAAGACTTCCTTGCAAAGCCAGAAAATAAAGACTAAAACCAATGTGAGTATTAAGTCCCATAAACCCCAAACAAGAGCATGACTAAAGTCCATAGTACCTATTGTTAGACCTGAGCCTTCGAAGAAAGTTTCAATTTTAGGAAAAGCTACAAATAATGCTCTAGCTACTTCTCCGATATTTATCCAGATAAAAACTATTATAGTTACTATGCTAAAGTGTTTCCAATTAATTTTTTTCATTTGTATGTTTAATTATTTTATTGTCAACGAAATATATCGTTATAAGTAATTGTTACAAAAGTAGAGAAACAATTAAATTTTTTCATTGACATTTATCAAGAAAACAATTAATCAAGTTTATAAGTCGGTTACATTATTTAGGATGTGCTATTTCGCGGCGTAAGCGGCTAAGATGTTCTGGGCTGATGCCAATAAATGATGCTAATTGATATTGAGGAACTTTAGAAATAATGTTTTGATGATTCTTTACCAAATCTAGGTATCTTTCTTTAGGGCTTTTTAAAATATGATTTTTTCTTTCTTTTTCTACTTTTATAAAATTTTCTTTAAAAAGATAGAATGACATTTTGTAATAACCTATGATTTCTTGGGATAGGAAATCTGTAGCTTCGAAGGACATTTCTAAATTGGTTATGTTTTCTAAAGCTTTAATATACATGCCTGAACTATGTTTATTAAGATAATTTACATAATCATAGGCATGGTCATTCTCAAAATAAAAATTAGTAGTAAATTCATTCCCATCTATTATTACAAATCCTCTAGCACTTCCGGATAAAATTATTTTTACAATATTATTTTTATCTCCTTGTTTTAATAAATAATCTCCTTTTTTATAATTAACTAAATCGAATCCTGATAGAAATAAATCAGCATCTTCTAAAGGCATACATAATTTTTTATTGAGATAATTTTTATAATTTTCTATAATATCCATATTTATAATTTACTAATGTTATAAAAAAATAGTTAAGTAGAAGCTATTCAAAGGTGGTAATTATTATTTAATTTAATTTTAGGATAGCATTTACAGTACAAACATCTAAACAGTTACCACAATGAAGGCAGTTTTCTTGATTAATTATATATGGAGTTCCTTTTTCTATACAATTCTGGGGACATACTGGAATACATTTTCCACATCGGATGCAATTATTTAGAATTTGATAACCATATTTTTTATTTTTCTCACCTCCGAAAGAAAAATCACCTCTGGTTATGGGTTTTGTAGATAAATCGAAATATTCTCCATGGCCTTTATATAAACAAAATACTTCTAAAGCTTTGCGACTTTTTATAGTCGGATAGATTTCTGCCATGTAAGTATTTTTTTTAAATATCTTATCTAATTTTTTAGTTCCTATATTTTTTATAGCGCCAGAAATTGTAATAGATTTTTTATCCATACTATTTTTACCTGATGTAACAGCACTTACAGAAATATAAGGTTTGGTCTTCAGTTGCTGATAAAATAATTTCCCTTTAGCAGTTAAAAAATAAATACCTTTTTCATCATATAGCATAATGTCTATAACTCTAGTAGAAGGTAACCCATTTTTATCCACAGTGGCTATTATAGTAGTATGAATTTCATCTGTAAGAATTCTAAAATAATCTATGTTTTTCATAAGCTCATAATAATTATTAGGAATTTAATTATTTATCTGAAGTTTAATACTATCTAGCACTTGACGAATATTTTCATTGAAAGTTATAGTTTTATTTTTATTGTCTATATTTGCTTCACTAAAATCTTTATTAATTCTAACTAGAGTAACATTTGGAAAATTATAAGTAATTTTTTCGAAAGGATATTTTATAATATTAGGAGTATTATATCCTACGCCTAGTTCTAATAAGACTATATTTTCTTTACCATATTTTCCTATGAAATTTAAATAATTGTCGCTAGCCTTTATCCAATTTTTATCTTGGACGAAAGCGCTATCCTTTCTAATATTAATTTCCATTTCTTTTCCACAAATAGGACATTTTGGTATTAATTCTGAAGGAATCTTGCAGTCTTTTTGTTCATTCACCATCTGCATGATTAGATTTTTGTTGTTATATAATTTATTATGACAAGGTATAGAACATTGAAATTTACCATAATCGCCCTGAACTGCAAAAATTTTATTTTCGTCAAACCCAGTTTTATAGAATAGGTAATCTACATTTGTGGTAATTACGAAATATTCTTTTTCTTTAACAATATCGTAAAGTTCTTTATATAAAGCGGTTCCATAATCATCATATCTATTAAGTTTTATGTGTCTAGACCAATAAGCCCATTTTTCCTCAGAAGTTTTAAATGGGTAAAACCCGGCTGAATACATATCAATAAGGGAATATTTTTGTATAAAATTTTCAAAATTCTCTCTGAATCTATTACCACTATAAGTTATTCCTGCAGCAGTAGAAAGTCCAGAGCCAGCACCTATAAGAATTTTATTAGCATTTTTAATCTTGGAAATGACTGTATCTATTTTATTTTGATAATTGTTTTTCATAATATCTCGTGTCTTCATCTAAAAAGGTATTAAAAATAACTTTCAACCCAGGATTTTCTTTTTGCCAATTTTTAACTATTTCTACTGCTAATTCGCATGCTTTTTCATTAGGATAACTATATACACCTGTAGAAATACAGCAGAAAGTAATACTTTCAAGATTCATCTTTTTAGCTTCAATAAGAGAATTTAAATAACAATTTTTTAAATCTATCTGATCTTTAGCAGTAGGCTCTAAGCCTCTAACAATAGGACCTACAGTATGAAAAATATATTTACTAGGTAAATTGTAAGCTTTAGTCACTTTTACTTCTCCATTTGGTAATTTTTTTCCTCGCATTATTTCATTACAGTCTTTTCTTACTTGAATACCTGCATAAGTATGAATAATGTTATCTATGCAGTTATGCAATGGCTGAAAACATCCAAGAAGCTGAGCATTACAAGCATTAACTATAGCATCGCTATTTAATCTAGTAATATCCCCTTGCCAGTTCACTAAATCACCTTCCATTTTATTAACATCGACTATACCTTTTTCTTTAACTAGTATTTGTAAATATTTATCCTGAAGTTCTAGTAATCTCTTGTCCGCCTTTACTGCTGGACGAACATTGCACAATGCTCTAAACTGATCAGGTAAAGAAAGTTTAAAAAAACTAGTTGAAAGATTTTGGTTAGATTCATTTTTTAATAATTGAACAAGTTCATCAAGCATGATTTTATAATTTATTATAAGTTTATAACTCTAAATTTTGTTATCAAAATGATATCCTTAGAAGTCTAGGGAGGTGTTCTATTCTTACTGAAAAATATTTATTTATTACTAAAAAATGTTCCAGCAGTAGTTTGTAGGTATCCTTCTTTATAAGACGGATAAATTTCTTTCATTTTATTTACAAACTCTTCACGATTATTTGAATTTGAGATAATCCTTTTCAATGTTATTAAATAATTCAGTTTAGTTTGCATATTTTCTTTAGTTTCAGTAGCGTAGTGAGAACTTAAGAAATGTATATATCCTTCATTAAGATAATTCTGAAAATTTTTGATAGAATTATCTAAATGTTCAGCACTTAATATTTCTGAATGGACATTATGTCCTAAAATATGTACATATACAGTTTTAATAGCAGGGATTTCAATATCAAATCCATCATAAGTTCTTACTAAATTCATTTTAATACCAGCTATTTTACAAATACCTTCTGGTAATATTTTATTAGCAGTATATAATTTAGAATCTATTTTATCTCCAAATGTCTTAGGAATACCTGCTTTCATCACAGATCCGAAACCTTTATTAAAATAATTTATTACATGTATAGTAGTGTAAATATCTATATCTCTTAATTCATCTGTATCAATAAATGAACCACCAAGTGGGTGATAAGGAAGGATAAGTGCTTCTAAGTTAATATTATTTTTAGTTATATAATTTCTAAATTCTTCAAAATTATCTTTAAAAGCAGGAGATTCGATTAGAATAGCTTTGTTTTTCTTTTCGATAATGATACATACATCGTTCATTAAATCTTTAGTACTATAAATATGTACTTTATAAGTACCATAGTCAAATACTTTTATATTTCCTTTAGTTAACTGGATATCTGTTTTATTAATTACATCACCTCGTCTAGAAGCAGCATTAATAGATTTACTTGTCGTAAATACTATAGTAGCCATAATAATTAAAATAGTTGTAATCTTTTTCATTTTTTATTCTTTTAATATTTATTCTTTGTTTATTATTTACATTACAAAAGTATGCCAATAATGAAAATAAGTAACTATAGAAAAAATCCTTTAACCTGTCAAAATGGGAAAAATGATATATTAATTGCTTTTTCTGAACATTTCAGGGGTGGAAGATGTAAACCTTTTAAAGAATTTATACAAGTTTGAAGGATCTTCAAACCCTACTTTATAAGCTATTTCTTTAACTGACAATGGCGTATTGATTAATAATCGTTCTATATGTATAATTAATATTTCATCAATGAAACGTTTTGCAGATTTATGAATAATTTCTTGAGTAATATTATTTAAAGTTTTAGTGCTAACTGCCATTTGCTCTGCATACCATTGTACCTGTTTAAATTTGTGGCAATTTTTTTCTATTAGATGCTGTAGTTCTACGAATTCTGGTAAATATTTTTTTCCAGTTATTATTTGATGTTGTTCAAATTTAATACGGAATAATTTTTGAAATAAAATATGAAGAAGGTTTCTTATGATATCTAAAGAATAATTATCATCAATGGAAAAATATTCTTTTTCTATCTCTTTAATATTAGATAATATTTCATCATAATCATCGTGTCCAAGTTCTGTTTTAGGCGAAATAATTAAATCGTTAAATAATCTCAAACTTTTTAATACTTCAGTTCTTTCTATGTATTGTAATAAAAACTCATCTGTAAAAAGTAATACATAACCTTCTGCATCTGACTTATGAAATTTATGAATTTGATCCTTTCTAATAGTTAATATAGTGCCTTTTCTATATGAATAATCAGTAAAATCGATAGTATGTAATCCTTCACCAGTAGTGAATAGTAACAATATGTAAAAGTTATTTTTTTGAGATTTAAAAATAGTATCTTTCACATCTTCACGCTCCAATAAACTTTTTAAACATATTAAATCGAACTGACTACCCTTATGCTTATTATTAAATTTTACTTGTTCTATAATTTCTGATTTTTTTTCTTCCATCTTTCTCTGTTTTTCAACATTTTAAATTTTAATAATTTACTAATAATGATGTTTTTATACAAATATATTTTATATAAATATTTAAACAAAACCAGTAATGATAAATGAATAAATTTAATGTCGATATAAAAAATAGGAAACACTTATTAAAATTAATCACTAAGTGCAGGTGTAATATATGGTAAATATAAAACTATTAGGATAATATTTTATAAAAGTTAAAGTTATAAAAATACTTCTTTATGTAAGATCCGATGAAGAAGTAAGATATAAAGTATTTTCTTAATTTCTAAGAGAATATATTAAAATAATAACGTCGAGTTATGACGCATTATAAATTTATATTTGGAATATATATTATAACATTTTTATAATAAATTGTTATATTTTATATTTTTAGCATAAAAAATTATAAATTTACTAAATATTAATATTTAGTAAATTTATAATAAAAAGTTTAAATATTGATAGTATTATAATTAATAAAAATTAATATGACAGATACATATATTTATGTTAAATAAATTAAATTATATAGATCTTTTCGCTGGAGCAGGAGGCCTTTCAGAAGGATTTACTAGACAAGGTTATAATCCAATTGCACATATAGAAATGAATGTGAACGCTTGTGAAACCTTGAAAACAAGATCAGTATTTCATTATTTACAAAAGGAAAATAAGTTAGATATTTATTCTGAATATCTTAAAGGAAATATAGACAGAAATATTTTATGGAATAGTGTACCAAAGTGGGTTATTGATTCTACTATTAACAAAGAAATTTCTGAAGCAACCGTAGAAGATTTATTTATTGAAGTTGATAAATTAAAACAAGCTAAAAAAATAGATTTGATTATAGGAGGTCCTCCTTGTCAAGCATATTCTATCGTTGGTCGTGCAAGAGATCCTCAACATATGAGAGGTGATATGCGTAATTATTTATATAAATATTATTTAAAATTTTTAAATAAATATCAGCCAGAAATGTTTGTTTTTGAGAATGTTCCGGGATTATTAACTGCTAAAAGTGGAGAATACTTTAGAAATATAATTAAAGGAATTGAAGATGCGGGGTATAAAGTTAACTATAAAATATTATTAGCTTCAAACTATAGAGTTCTACAGAATAGAAAAAGAGTAATAATTATTGGTTGGAAAAAAGGTACTAATCATATTTATCCCAATATCCAAGTTTATGATAATCCTTACCAAGTATTGAAAGATTTGTTTTACGATTTACCTAAACGTAAACCAGGGGAAGGAAAATTAAGAGAAAAAGTCGAATATATAGATATTCTTAATAACTATTTAAAATCAACAGGGATTAGAGGGGTATTAAATTTCACCACTCAACACATAGCTCGCCCACAAAATAAAACTGATTTAAAAATATATAAACTAGCTATTGCAATGTGGCTTGATAGAAAACAAAGATTAAATTATGCTAAATTAGATCCAAAATTACAAAAACACAATAATAAAAAATCATTTTTAAATCGTTTTCAAGTAGTTAATAATGATGGCTGTTGTCATACTGTTGTAGCACATATAGCAATGGATGGTCATTATTATATTTATCCTTCATTAGAACAAGTTCGTTCTATAACTATCAGGGAAGCTGCAAGATTACAATCTTTCCCTGATGATTATTTTTTTGAAGGATCTAGAACTTCCGCTTTTAAACAAATAGGGAATGCTGTTCCTGTTTTATTGGCGGAAGAAATAGCAAAGGCAATAAAAAAACAATTTTAAATTATATGAATTATTCTAATCTTGAAAAAGTATCAGCTATTCCGGAAGCAGCATCTATGATAGAATCTTTTAGATCTTTTGGATATAGTGTAGAAACAGCTGTAGCAGATATTATTGATAATTGTATATCTGCAAATGCGAAAAATATTTATTTTAATTCTATATGGGATGGTGATAAATCTTATATTACGATTACTGATGATGGAATAGGAATGAATAATGAGGAAATTATCCAAGCTATGAAACCAGGAACTCAAAATCCTCTTGCTCGTAGAGAAGAAAATGATTTAGGTCGATTTGGATTAGGGTTAAAAACAGCATCATTTTCACAATGTCGTACTCTTTCTGTATTAAGTCGGAAAAAAAATTGTAAAAAATCATATTGGACATGGGATTTAGATTATGTTAATAAATCACATAAATGGGAACTATTAAAATATATACCAGATTTATTTAATAATGGTTTGGATAATAGTACAAATGGTACTATAGTTGTTTGGAGTAATTTAGATAGGCTTATTCCATCTGGTACTCCAGTATCTGATATTAATTCAGAAGGAAATTTTTTGGAAATAATGGAAAAAATTAAACAGCATATAGCAATGACTTTTCATAGATTTCTGCAAGAAAATAAAATAAATATATTTTTTTGGGAGAAATTAATTTCTCCTTGGGATCCTTTCTTATCTGAAGAATCTGCTACACAAATTTTTCCAACAGATTATATATCATTAGGAGCAACTATGAAAGGATATGTATTGCCACATAAAAGTAAAATTGATGAAAAAACATATAAAATGGCTGAAGGTTTTAAAGGATGGGGTGAACAGCAAGGTTTTTATGTATATAGAGGTAAGAGATTATTGTTAGCCGGAGATTGGCTTGGGTTATTTAGAAAAGAAGAACATTATAAATTAGTAAGAATTAGAATAGATTTACCAAATACACTTGACGCTGATTGGCAAATTGATATTAAAAAATCTACGGCAAGACCTCCTTTAGTTAATCGTGAACAATTAAAAGCATATGCTATGAAAATAAGGCAATATGGAAGTGATGTTTTTCGTCATCGAGGTAGAATAATAAAGCAAAGAGCTGGACAAGAATTTGAATCATTATGGTTAGATAAGAAAAAAGGTAATAAATGGTATTTTATTATTAATAGAGATCATAGTTTAGTTAAAAAATTCAAGGAACAAGCAAAAGAAGAGCCAGAAAAAGCCATTGATCTTATGCTAAAATTTATAGAAGAGACACTGCCATCTAAAACTATTTTTATAAAGGAATCTGAACAAGGTAACAATCAGAAATTGCCATTTAATGACTCTTCTAATATTATTTTATTGTCAGTTATGAAAGAAGAATATGATAATCAAATTAAAAATGGAAAAACACCAGAAGAAGCGAAACAAAAAATTTCAACTATAGAGCCATTTAATAATTATCCAGAACTAATCGATAATCTCTAACAACTATGAATCAAATAGCAATTTGTCGTCTAATTATTGAAGAACAGAAACAGCTTGTAATACAAGAAGATAAAATAAGCGAAGCAATTAAACAATTTTCTAAATTATCATTATCGAAAGGAATTGATTTAGATGATTTAAAGAAAAAACTACTTTCAATATATAGTGTCCAAGTAGATAAATATAAAATTTTAGAAGCTAAAGAAAGACGACAACCTTGGATAAAAGAATATAAAATAAAACATAAAGAATGGCCGTTCTGGGATAGATACAAGAAATTTCTGAACGTTGATAAAGGTTATAGTCCAAAAATTATCCAAAGTTTAGATGAAATAACTGATAAAACATTAGATAAATTATTTGATCCTAATCAATCTCAAATATTAATAGATAAAAAAGGACTTGTCGTAGGAGAAGTTCAATCTGGTAAAACTTCAAATTATATTGGTTTAATATGTAAAGCAGCTGATGCAGGTTTTAATTTAATTATAGTTTTAGCTGGGATGCATAATAATTTACGAAGTCAAACTCAATTAAGATTAGATGAAGGATTTTTAGGCTTTGATACCCACTATGAAAGAGCTTATAATCATAATTTATCTACTCAAATAGGTGTTGGTAACTATGGAGAAGCTATTGCGAATTCTATAACTACAAATATAGAACATGGAGATTTTACCAAACATGCTGCAGAATCACTGGGAATGAATTTTAATGCAAAAGTGCCATTATTAGTTGTATGTAAAAAAAATGTAACTGTATTAAAAAGATTATTCAAATGGCTAAAATCACATGCTGTAGATATAAATGGAGATAAAAAGGTGGATAATAAATCTTTATTAATTATTGATGATGAGGCAGATAATGCTTCTATAAATACTAATAAAGATGATAATTCTCCAACTGCAATTAATAAATGTATTAGACAGATTATTTCTATTTGTAATAGATCTGGTTATATAGGATATACTGCTACGCCATTTGCTAATATTTTTATTCCACTAACAAAAGATGATTTATTTCCGAGAGATTTCATTATTAGTTTACCTTCTCCTAATAATTATATTGGACCAGATAAAATTTTCGGAACATCCATCAATAGTATTTATGATGAAGAAGAATTATTACCTATAGTAAGACCTATAAGAGATTATAAAGAGTTTGTTCCAGACAAACATAAAAAAGATGATTCTATACCTAATTGTCTTCCAGAATCTTTAAAAAGAGCTATAAAATGTTTTATTATTACTTGTGCAATCAGATATGCTCGAGGAGATAAACATAAACATAACTCTATGCTTATCCATGTAACACGTTATGTTCGCTGGCAAGAAAAAATAAGAGAGCTTGTTTATGATCAGTTCCAATATTACAAAAGAGGTATAGAACAAAAAAATTCAAATGTTATTGAAGAATTAAAGTGTATTTATGAAGTAGATTCAGAAGATTATATTTCATATAGAACTACTTCTAATAATATTCTTAAATCATCCTATAGAAATATAGATAATAAAATGGATATTTTTAATTGGAGTATAATAAAAGATTGTCTTTATGCAGTTTCTTTAAAAATTGAAGTAAAATCCATAAATGGAACATCAGCTGATGCATTAAATTATTATGATAATAAGAAAAATGGTATTTCTGTTATTGCGGTAGGTGGAGATAAATTATCTAGAGGCTTGACATTAGAAGGTCTTTCTGTTAGTTATTATTTAAGAGCTTCTAAAATGTATGATACTCTTATGCAAATGGGTCGTTGGTTTGGGTACAAACCAGGATATGTAGATTTATGTAGGTTATTTACAAGTAATGAGTTAAATGAATGGTTTACACATATAACTATAGCAAGTCAAGAATTGACAGATGATTTTAATTATTTAACTGAATCTAATAGTACTCCTGAAGATTATGCTTTGAAAGTAAGAACGCATCCTGGTTGTTTACAAATAACAGCTCTTGGTAAAATGAGAAATACTGAAAAAATTCAGGTATCATGGTCTGGTAAACTTAAGGAAACTTATCAATTACTAATTGATAAAAAATCCATCCTTAACAATTTATTTTGTACAGATAATTTTTTATCATTATTACCTGAACCTGAAAAATTGGATGCAATTCCTTCTAATTATTTATGGCGAAATATATCTTCTGATTTAATATGTAAATTTTTTGAAGAATTTAAACTGCCAGAACATCTTAAAAGTATGGATTTGGATGGTATTTGTGATTTTATTAAGAAATTGAATGAGAAGAATGAATTAACTTCTTGGAGTGTTGTTTTAAAAAATAAAGATAAAGAGAAAAATAGTACATGGACTTTATCTAATGGAATCAAGGTGGGTTGTTTCTGTAGAAATAGATCAGATGATACAAATGAAGGAACTTATCTTATTCGAAAAAATCATATTATTGGGTCTTTATTTGATGAATTGCTCGATTTAAAGGGGAATTCAAATAATATTTTAGATAAAGCTTATAAAGAAACTATTATTAATGATCCGAAGTGGAAACGACTTTTTCCTAAACCTAAATTAGTCAGGGAAAAATATAGAGATCCTTCAAATCCTATATTAATTATATATCCTTTAAATCCTATAGGTGCAAATATTAAGGATAGTAAAGGTAAAGTAATTAAGAAAATATTTAATTCAACAGATCCATCGATAATTGGATTTGCTATAGCTTTTCCTCATAGTGAAACTAATTATTCTCAAGAATATGCAGTAAATACTATTATTATGAAAGATTATTTAGAATCTGAAAGTGGAGGATATTATAAAGAAGAAGATAATGAAAGATAATATTACAAAAATATGGGGAGAGTTCCTTTTAATTGATCAGATAGGACTTTTTAAAAAACTTTATTATGCTGAAAAAGATTTCATAGTTTATTGTACATGTCAAAATCCGGAAAAAAATTGTGGAATTGCCTTTTCATTAAATAAGAATATAAAAATAGATCTTAGCTATTTTAATAATTTAAAAGATATAAAATTAGAATGTATCATTGATAGTTCTTTTATAGATAATAATATGCTAATTATTAAATTAATTAATAACAATTATCTAGATGTATTTTCTGTTTTATGTAATAATTTATTTCAAATTATAAAAGGTATAACGGATACAAAGAAAGTAGTAGCAACTATTATTAATCAATTAAAAAAATGGGAATTTTTATTTGATAAAATAAATGGAAAAGGGCTTTCTCCTATTGAACAACAAGGTTTATTTGGAGAATTATTTTTTCTCAGGAAAATATTAAATCTAACTTTAAAATATGACAAAATTGTTTCATCATGGGTTGGTTGTGATAACGCTCCTCAAGATTTTTTAATTGATGACAATGCAATTGAGGTAAAAACGTCAATAGGTAATGGTAAAAAAATTAGTATTAGTAATGAAAGTCAATTAGATGAGACTTCACTTAATAATCTTTTTCTTTCTCATTTATCTTTAGGAATTTCTGAAGATAAAGGAGAAACATTAAATAATCTTATTCAATCTATTAAAGATAAAATCTCTTTAGATATAGTATCTCTCAATTTATTCGATACTAAATTATTACATGTAGGATATTTCAATAATCATAAGTTTCAATATGATAATAAATATTATATTATGAAGAATGAAAAAAATTATCAAATTAAAGGAGATTATCCAAGAATAAAAAAAAGTAAATTATTAAAAGGGGTTGAAAATGTTAAATATTCTATTGATATAGAGTTGTGTCAGGATTATTTAATAAACCAAAAATTTCTTAACAATATTATTATTAAATCAAATAGATAAAATGGATGAACTAAATAAATATTATTTATCGTTGTTACAGGACATAAGATCTATGCAAGATTCATTTGAAGAAGGCGCTACTCAAGAACAACTTTTTACACAAATTTCTATTGATATGCTTGCTGATGTTGGTGAAACTGAGAATACATTTGTTGCATATTATGAAAAGGATTTAGGTACTCGAAATCAAAATAAAATAAATGCATATGCAATTTCTGATAATTATGAAACTATAGATCTTTTTATTGCGATTTATATTGCAGGCGATTTATTACAAAGGATTCCAAAAGAGAAAATAGATCAAGCTGCTAAACGTGTTACTAATTTTTTTAGAAAATCTATTTATGGTGATTTTGTAAATGAATTAGAAGAATCTTCACCAATTTTTGAATTTGTTAATACATTAGCCAATTATTCTAAAATAAAAGAAAATCTAGTAAGGGTAAATGCTACTATAATAACAAATGGTCAATATAATGGAGAAATTCCAGAAGCTGTGACCATTAATGGTTATAAAATTTATTATCGAGTGATAGATGTGAATTATTTGTATAATATTTCAGAATCTGCTAGAGTTCCTATTAAAATTTCTTTTGAAAAGGAAGGTTATAAAGTTCCTTGTCTTGTTTCAACTATTGAAAACAATGATTATGAAACTTATGTTGCTATTATTCCTGGTATGGCTTTAGCTAGTATGTATGAACGGTTTGGATCAAGATTATTAGAACAGAATGTTAGGGCTTTTTTACAATTTTCTGGGAAAATAAATAAAGGTATAAGAACTACTATTATTGAAGAACCTCAGATGTTCCTAGCATTTAATAATGGTATTTCTGCTACTGCAGATAAAATAGAACTAGATAATACTAATCATTATATAAAAGAAATATCCAATTTTCAAATTGTAAATGGAGGTCAAACTACAGCTTCCATTTATCATACATGGAAAAAAGATAATGCTGATATTTCAAATATTTATGTTTCAACTAAATTATCTGTGATTAAAAGAATAGATGATTATGCGGAAATGGTTTCTAGAATTTCTAGATATACAAACACCCAAAATAAAGTAAATAATGCTGATTTTACTGC
The DNA here is from genome assembly GCA_041672845.1 of Bacteroidales bacterium. Classification (GTDB taxonomy): domain Bacteria; phylum Bacteroidota; class Bacteroidia; order Bacteroidales; family UBA932; genus JBAYDV01. The sequence goes on along the minus strand of JBAYYV010000005.1, from coordinate 47,808 downwards.
TAATAATCCATTTTTGATTAAATTTGAAAAATTTTCACGTTATATTTTAACTCCTATAACAGAACATAATAATATTCAAACTAATTGGTTTTTTGAAAGAGCTAGAGGACAATATAGAAATATAAGACAACGAGATGGTTTTACTAAATTTAGAAAAAAAGAATTTGATCTAAAATCACCTAAAAATCAAGTTATTACTAAAGTTTTATTAGCGAAATATATTAATTCTTATCAAGAAGTATATATAAAATCTAAATTATTTATAGGTCCAAATATTGTTGTTAGAGGGAATGAAAAAAATTATGCTTTATTTATTACTAGTAATTTGCCAGATATAAATAAAATTAATAGTGTATATTTTGAAGATACAATTGCTAAAGCAATTTTATATAAATCATGTGAGAAGTTATATGGTGTTAAACCACATAGTATTGGTGAAATTAGATCTACTGTAGTACCTTATACAATTGCTATTTTCGGATTATTAACAAATTTGCGTTTGAATTTATATAAAATATGGAAAAATCAAGAGCTTTCTAAAAAATTAAATATTTTTATGTTTGAACTTATGAAGAAAGTAAATGCTTTTATTATAAAGAATTCACCTGGTTCTTTATGTGTAGAATGGGCTAAAAAGGAAGATTGTTGGAAATCTGTAAAAGCATACCAATGGAACATGAATTTTAGAGATATAAAAAATGATTTATTAACAGATGAACAAATTGTTGAAAAAAGAGAATTAGAAGAAATTAATGAAGATGACAAAGAAAAAGAATATCAAAACAATATACTTAAATCTATTCCTCCAAAACTTTGGAGAGAAATAGAAAAATGGGGGAAACAATCTGGTTGTTTAACACTTATTCAGACTTCTGTAGCTTTTGATATGGCTAATATAGTTAGGAGAAATAAAACTATTAAAGATAATATAAGGAAAAAGGCTATGGCAGTATATGAAATAGTATGTGATAAAAATATCGAATTATTAAATAAAGCTGAAGAAATAGAAGAACAATTGTTAGATACTAATACTGTTAAACTTAATAATATCATAATGTTTCCCGAAAAAATTACTATGGAAATAGTAAAACAGATGGTTGAGTGGGACAAACATGAAAAAGTGTTAGCAGATTGGAAATTTAATACTATGAAAAAAATTATAGATGGTTATTATCCACTTAATGGTAAATATATATATGGTTGTAAAATGAATTTAAAAGAATTAATGAAAAACGGTTTTAAAATAAATTCTAAAAACATTGGCTAAAAGTATTGCCGTCAGGCTGAAAAGATGATGGTTAGTAGGTAAAAAATAAGTGCTACCATGGACATTAAATAAGCGTCTTAATTCTTATTCCTATGTACCAAGGCAGCACAGCAAATAAACTCTTTAAATTAATTTATTAGTCTAATTTATATCTCTTACTATTCTAACATAATTATAATAACGTTCTCCTCCTTCACCTAAGTTTCCGCCTAAATATTTGGTGTCGAAGCGAACAGCACCTGCTCCATGAAAATCTTTTCCCTGATCATTAACTGCTTGTCCGAAAGCTACATACCAAGCGTAATAGTAGGGTTCCCCATCTCTAAAATGTGCTGATGTTCCAGTCCAGTAATATCCATAATCAGAAGTTCCAGCTTCATTAGTGATTTGAGTACAATTAAACATAGGATCTATAGCTGCTTTCTGTAAAGAAGCATCTGTCGCAGAAGTAGAATAACTATAATCTACAATACCTTGTAACTCTTTAACATTAGGTAATCTCCAGTCTGTGTATCCTGCTAATTCGGAATTTTTAGCATATAATAGAGCATGTTCCCAGTCTAAACCATCACCACCACAGTCGTCTTGAGACCACATTAATCCTGTAGAAGCATCTGAAATAGTGCCATTACTATTATCAGTAAATTTATTTATTCCATATTCACTACCTCTTACGGCTCTGATATATTTGGCTAGAGGATTTCCAATAGGTGGAGGTGGTACATCATCGCCATCCTTAATTTCAGTAGGAGGAGTAAGTGTCCCTGCTGCTTTAGACGAATAAGCTTTTATGTGCCCTGTTACGAAATTTACTCCAAATGCTGAACTATCTTGTCCTTCTTCTGTACATCCTACATATTTAGTACTTGTCCAGTATTGTTCATCTTTAGAAACTTCTCCGCTAGCAAGTGGAAAATAAGTAATATCAATATAAGGCCAGCCATGATTGAAATCAGATAATGTGAATAATTCTTTAGCTGACGGAGCTCTCCAGTCATCATATCCATCTAACTCTAAATCGTTACAATATGCTATAGCTTTATCATAAGTTAAATCTTCTGAAGGTACTTTTTGCCACATTAATCCTGTAACATTATCTGTAATGGTTCCATCATCATTATCGGTAAATGACATCTTGGATCCTTTTAAAAAGTTGGCATCTTGTCCGTAAAGGTTGTCACTTTCGCTTAAATTGCTAAGTTCTTTACCATCTAAATCATATAAAGTGGTTTGACCAGTAGATACCATCGCGTAATTATTAACTATTACATCGTTATCGCTATCATTTGAATTATTATCATTAGTAGAACAAGCAGTTATAGATAATACTATCAGGGCTGTTAGGAATATTGAGTTTGATTTTTTCATTATATTGAATTTTATTTTAATTATTTGACGGTCCTAACTAATCTTACATAATTGAAAATATGTATAGCATCTCCTTGAGGACCATTACCCTCTGACCAATCATCTGGATTACCATCTTTTGGATCACTTCTCTGAGCACCAGCACCGTGAACATTAGTCCAAACTATATCATCACTTTCGTTATAATTAATATTTTCTAATGTGGGTGGACCAGGAATAGAAGATTCATGTCCCATTGCTCTGCCGAAGCATACATATGATCCCCATCCACCATCAGTATTAGTTTGCCAGTTTTGATGAGTAGTATTACTCCAATAATATGCATAATCTTTTTCTCCTGCTTCATTTGTGATAGAAGTACAGTCAAATAAAGGGTCTATAGCTGCTGAAGAAGTCATTTCAGGATTACGAGTATAATCTACTATACTTTGTAGTTGTTTAACATCAGGTAATCTCCAATCAGTATAACCTGCACATTTAAAACTTTCAGCATATACTAAGGCATCTTCCCAATTCATAGCTGTATGACTATCATATTTCATCCACATTAAATTAGTAGCGCTATCGGTAATAGTACTATCTCCATTATCTGTAAAACTATTTATACCATAAGTAGAGTTTCCACGACATAATAAATAATTAAATTTCTTAGCTTGTCCCATCATGGTAGAACCATATCCTTTGATTCGACCGTCTGCGAAGTTTACCCCGAATATTAATGGATTGCTAGAATCGGTATATACAGTAGTAGAAGCACACTGGACATCTATAAGTCTTTCATTTGCATCAGTATCTCCATAAGCAAAACCGAAAACTTCATTATTAATAAATGGATCTAAATCTTCTGTGGAATCATCATCATAACCACTTATATCTTTACCACTGAAATCCATTAATGAATATTGTTCTTTAATAGAAGGTACGCGCCAGTCAGTGTGTCCACCAGTTTGGCAAGTATTGGGAAGTTCTAATATTTCATCGTAAGTAAGTTTATCATTTACATTAATTTCCCCATCACCATTATGATCAAGAGTTTGTTGCCACATAAGACCAGTGACCATATCAGTTACAGTCCCGTCACCATTATCTACATATCTCTGAGTAGTGCCAGGATAATTAGCATTTTGTCCATAAAAATCATCACCTTCTATAGGTAATGATATCGTAGTAATATTGTTAAAAGCTATATTTTCATTAGTGGTTACGATAGGATAACCAGTAATATCAGGTAAATTATCAGTAGTAGAAGAACTATCTGATTCGTCAGATTTATAACATGAACTAGCTAACATTCCTATACCTATAAAAGATGTAGCGATAAATAATATGTTTTTAACTATTTTTTTCATTTTTTAGATTTTATTTCATTAAATAATATTTTCCTTTCCCGTTCTGTATATATAGACTAATTTATTATCTAAATCCTTCGGGTAATTATGAAATAATTAAAATATATATAGATATATATAGAAAAAAGCAGTTATTTATAAAATTAAATAACTGCTTTTAGTAAATGTTAAGATATTGTATATTAGGATATTCTTCTATAGTAATTAGGGGTGAATAATAATATCTAAAGCACGTTTTCGAAACTTTTTAAGTTTTGGATATTGATCTTCTCTTAATATTTTTTTAATATCCTTAAAATGATTTTCAGTCACAATGATTTTTTGAGCACCTATTTCTTTTATTAAATTTAATATAGAATCAGAAGGATTCATGAAATATTCAGCTGTTAATTTTTTTTGATTTTCCTGTAAGTCAAAGATTTTTCTATCATGATTCTTAGCAAGTTTTTTAAATTGTGTTTTTTGTTCTTTATCTAAATCTAATATCATTAAAAATTCATCTCTAAAATTGTTTTCATCAGGACGATTCATATTGTCTAAACGATTAGTATTATTAGGAACACCCATTTCCATAGGACGATTATTCCGAGGTGGTTTAGGAGAAAATACAAACCAACATATTTGAGTTAGGTTTAGTACTAGCAAAAATATAATGCAAATTTTATAAATGGTTTCTTTTTTCATTTTCGTTTTTTTAAATTCTGTATCTATTAATTTTCAATATTTTATATAATTATTTGTCAATAATATAAAGAGAAAAATCAGTTATTAATTCTATGTTATTATTAGAATAAATGTTATTATTAGAATAAATATTTTGTTCAGTATTTGAGGATTTTATTACAGTATTAAAAGCATAAATATTAAAGAATAATAATAATGTGGCAGCAATAGCTACCCAAGAAAGTCTTTTTAAAGGAATAATTTTTATAGATCTTCCCTTAGTTTCTATTTGTAATTTATCTAAAATATCGGACAATAAATTTTCTTTAGGCTCGGCTCTTTTTATTCCGTCCACACTATGTATTACGTCTTTTGCCCATTGTTCTTTTTTATCCATGGCCTTTATTTATTAAATTAATTTTTCATTGGTTAGATGGTTTAGTTTTTCTTATTCACTTTATTAGACATTAAGTTTTTGATTTTCCTTCGGGGTATATTGATATTAATTTTTTCCTCAAATTATTTTTTGCTCGTTGCAATAAGCTTTCTACAGATTTTAGAGAAGTCCCCATGATATCAGCTACTTCTTGTCTAGGTAATTCTTCGATATAACTAAGTATAAAAGCAGTTTTTTGCTTGTTAGCTAATGTATCTATGGTAGTAAATAGATATTTAGCTTTTTCCTTATTTTCTAACTTTATACCAGGATGATTAAATTCAATAGTGTGATAATCTTGTATTTCTGTAGCAGACTTAGGCCGATGATTTCTTTTTTCTATATTATTAAGAGCTTTGTTTACTGTAATTCTATAAATCCAAGTACTAACTTTAGACATCCCTTTAAATGTATTAGCTTTTTGAAAAATAGCAATAAATACATCTTGAGTAGTTTCTTCAGCTTCTTCCACATTTTGTAAATAGCTTATAGCAGTATTATATACTTTCTTATTATATAATTCATATAACTGCTGGAAAGCTAATTTGTCACCATGACAGATTTTTTGTATGAGTTCCTTTTCGATAGTGTAAAAATAAGAAAAATTCTTTTTAATGCCATATTACTTTTAAATATTTCTTAACGTCGTATTTTGACGTTAAGTGAATATACCTTTAGATTATTAATATATTTTTTTAGGTTCTATGAATGATTACTGTTTATTTTTCTTAGTTAAATAAATTTAAGGAAAATCTTTAATCTAGGGCTATAATATTATTTTAAAAGTTCACACTCAGATCTTAAATTTTGAATAAATATATTTTTTTATTAAATTTAGACTAATTAATCCTTTACAATATGGTTACAATAGCTAAATATTATTCTATATTTCGCTTTACTAAACTTTTAGTTCGAGATGTATTTCTTTTGTCTTGTGTGACCGTACTACTATTATATAATTTAAACTATATCTAATTAATTCTTAAAATCATGAGAAATAAAGACTGTATAAATAGATATTTGTATATCGTGAGATATTTTAAAAGAGGTAGAAAAGCTACTTTTACTGAGATCCAGGAACATCTTGATAATATTTCTTCTATAACGGGAGAGGATTTTAATATCTCTATCCGTACTTTTCAGAGAGATGTAGAAGCTATTCGTGAGGTGTTTCATATCGATATTAAATACTCTAGAGTTGAACGTAAGTATTATATTAATGAAGATTCAAAATATGAAGTGTTAAGTGAAAGAATTATAGAATCATTAGAAATATTTCATTCATTGAAGATGATGGAAAATCTTAACAAGGCTGTAGATTTTAATAATCGACCATCGCTTGGTACTGAACATTTGTTTTGCTTAATCTCAGCTATTAAGAAGCATAACGTTATTTCTTTAGTTTATAATAAAAATTGGGATAATATTTATACTCATAGAAAGGTACTTCCTTTAATTCTTAAAGAGTTTAAAAGTAGATGGTATGTGGTGGCTAAAAGTATAGAAAATAATGAAATACGAACTTATTCTTTAGATAGAATAGTGCAGTTTAAAATTTTACCTGATCGTGAAAAACCTCCTCAAAATATTAAATCATATTTTAAGAATTCATTTGGTATTTATGGGAGTATGAATGATGACTCTGAAGAAGTTATTTTGTCTTTCGATACTCAAAATGGAAAATATATTAAATCTGCCCCTCTTCATAAATCTCAAATGGTAATGGTAGATAATGATAAGGAATTAAGGGTGAAGCTTAATATTTCAGTTAGCTATGACTTTATTATGGAGCTTTTATCATATGGTGAAAATGTCGAGGTTATAGCACCCAAAAGCTTAAGGAAAATTATGAGGGATAGACTTAAGGCTGCCGCCAATAGGTATAAACGTATGTAATCGTTTTATTTTTTTATTTTTGTATTATGAATAAGACAAATGTGATGCGCCTCATGGATGCAGCCCAAATAGAATACAAAGCTCATGAATATGATGTGAGTATTACTGACGGAGGGGCAGTAGCTAAAATTCTGAAAGAGGACCCTGATCAAGTTTTTAAAACTTTAGTAACTGTTTCTAATATTAAAGAAAATTTTGTATTTGTAATTCCTGTAAATCGTAGTTTGAGCTTAAAGAAGGCGGCTAAAGCTGCTGGAGTAAAAAAAATAGAGATGATTAAACAAAAGGAACTTTTTCCTCTTACTTCTTATGTTCATGGAGGCTGTTCACCAATAGGGATGAAAAAAGAATTTCCTACTTTTATAGAAGAAACAGCACAGTTATTTGATACTATTATTTTCAGTGGTGGTAGAAAAGGTTCTCAAGTCGAAGTAAATCCTCGAATATTAGTGAAATTCTTATCTGAAGGTCATTTTGCAGATGTCGCAGAATGAAATTTCTTAAAAATTAATTTATGATCTTTTCTTACGGAATATTATGAATCCCATTAAGAATGAGAATATTTCCACACGACCGAGAAGCATGACTATCATAAGAACGATTTTAGCGAAATCAGGGAATGCATTGTAGTTACCAAGTGAACCACATTCTCCGAATCCTGGGCCTACACCTCCCATACAGGTGATAGATGAAGATATAGATTCTACGAGATTTACTCCAGTTAATGAGATTAAAACGGAACCGATAAACCATGTAAGTATATATAAAACTATGTAGAAGATGGCGTTGTTTATTAAAGTATTATCTAAATTTACGCCATTACTTCTAATAGGAATGATAGCTCTTGGATGAAGGTTCCTTTTTATATTAGTTTTAATAGATAATATCATTATATAAGCTCTGTCAGCTTTTATCCCTCCTGTAGTAGAACCTGCACATGCTCCTTGAATCATCATATATATCAATATGAGTTTAGATCCGACTGGCCAAACATTAGTATCACATGTAGCTAAGCCTGTAGCTGTTCCGATAGATGTCATTTGGAAGAAGGCATGTCTAAGAGATTCTCCAAAAGTAGGAAATACATGAGAGATACTTAAATTAATAGTAATTAATAAAGTGCCTCCGATGATAGTAGCCATAAAGAATTTGAAAACAGGAGAGCGGAAAATAGATGTTTGATGTTTTATAAAAAGTGCATATAATAATCCAAAATGAAGTCCAGAGATTAACATAAATATAGAAGCTACTATATCTATATTAGAAGAATTAAAAGAAGAGATAGATGCATCTTTGGTGCTAAATCCTCCAGTGGAAACTATACTAAAAGCATGATTAATAGCATCGTAGAAATCCATTCCTACTAGCATAAGTGAAAATGTACATGCTATCATGATAGTGAAATAAACACCAGTTATTATTCTAATTACTTTCTGAGTATTATATTTAAAATCTCCAGTAGCTAGTGATGATATCTCCATCCTAGACAACTTAAATCTGAAAGTACTTTGAGTAGGAAGAACCATAAGCATGAAAATGATTACACCTAAGCCTCCTATGAAATGTGTCGAAGATCTCCAGAATAATAAACTTTTGGGCAATGATTCTATTTTTTCTAAAATACTAGCTCCTGTAGTAGTGTATCCAGAAACGCTTTCAAAAATAGCATTGATAGGATTAAAAGGGTCTCCCCATAATACATAAGGTATAGAACCAAATATACATGTCCCAAGCCATGCAAAAATAATTATGGCAAAACCGTCTCTAATAGTAACAGTATCAGATTTTCTGACAAAAATTAGAGGAAAGATACCAGCTATCCCAGTGATAACAGCACTAATCAATAATCCTGAAAAACCTGAATCCATACCAAAACATACAGAAACAAATGCGGAGAGCAACATAAAAAATGCACTGACTAAAAGGGTAACGCCTACATATCTTGATATAACTTGATAATTCATCTTTAGCAAAAATAATAAATAATTTTAAATTCTTTTTCATTTTCGTTATTTATAACACAAACCAATAATATTCGTGTAGTCGTTATAAAAAAATTATCATGAGAAAAATGTGCTTTGAATAATAAGGCTTAATTTATTTATTTTTAAATTGGATAATTTGTAAAAGTGATAAAATATGTATACAAATATTTTATAATAAAGCTATTATAGAAAAAATAGGGGGTAGAGTTTCCATGCAATTAATCGTATTTAAATAGTCAAAATATTTTAATTATCAAAATAACAAAACTTTAATAATTTAAGAATATTGCTTTTATAAAAAAAGTGGCGACAAAATATGACGTAAAGCTTTGTGATTTTAGAATGGTTTTCTAACTTTATTAAATATAACTACTATTTATAACTTTTTTTATGAAAAATACTATTAAACTTAGAATATTATTATCAGTGATAAGTGCGTTATTATTATTTAATAATAACATGTTTGCACAAAAATCATTTGCTGCTTATATTTCTCCAGATAATATAATTGATAAGATATTTACAAGAAATCATAAATCTATTTTATCTAAAAGTATTCCATTAAATGATGTGGAAAATTCATTTCAAAAAAATAGTTATTCAAAAGTTTCTTATAATAAAATATCAAGAGGTTCATCTAAACATTATAATGATGAAATAGATGAAGCTATCCCAGATAGTTTAGTATTACATATAGCCACATCTTCTTCTGAATATCCATTTTCTTATATAGATGAAAATAAAAACTGTGTAGGTTTATCGGTGGATATAGTAAAAACTGTTTTAGATCGGTTAGGTTATTCTTGTAAATTTGAGTGTTCTGGTTTTTATAATAATATAGATAAATTAAAAAATACTAAAGTAGATATGACAATGTCTGTAATACCAAGAAAAGATCTGGGAGACTTTATATATTCTAAACCTTACTATTTTAAAAACTGGGAATTAGTTACTAAACCTTTAGATCAAATAGATTCTTTTAAAGGTATGAGAGGAAAGAATATTGCTATTAGAAAAGATTCTTATGCTAAGATTAGATTAAAAGAAATCGAAAATATCTTAGATATAAACATTGTATATCTAAATAATTATATAGAAGGGTTGACTGGTGTTTCATCTGGCGTATATTATGGATATGTTATGCCAAAAGCTTGTATAACAGAGGTTTTGTCCAATGGTGAATATGAAGATTTAGTACATAATTTTTCTGTAGTAGTAGCTCCTCTAACGATAGCTCTTAATAACTCTGATGAAAAACTGAGAGATCAAATAGATTCTGTATTTGTTCAGTTAGAACAAGAAGGTGAAATAATAAATATATATCATAGATGGCAACCTTATAATCAGGCTCAAGTTAAATTAAAGAGAACTAAAATAATGATGGATATTCTAGGATTGTTAGTCATCTTAGCCATATTTATTATTCTTATAGCGCGTCAGCGTTATTATAAGAAAGATAGAGATCATCTTAAAAAAGAAGCACAACTTGCGGATAAAGCTAATAAAATGAAATCTTCATTTATAGCTAATATGTCTCATGAAATAAGAACTCCATTAAATAGTATAGTAGGTTTTACAGATTTGATACAGAGTACAGAAGTTTCTAAAGAAGAAAAGGAACGAATTTCTAGAATCATAAAAGATAGTACGGAAAATCTATTATTTATTATAAATGAAGTATTGGAAATGTCCAAGATGAGTGCTGGGTTTATAGATTCTGAAGTTAATACTTTTGATTTTTCGCAAGCTATTGGCGATTTGATTCATACTACTCAGAAATTAAATAATAATCCTAATATTAAGATTATATCGAAGGTTCCTAATAAAGAATTGATTATAACTTCTGTTAATAAAAATAAATTAATTCAAGTTATTAATAATTTTATAACTAATTCATTGAAATATACTCTGAAAGGTACTATTACAATTGGTTATAATTATGAAGGTAAGATTTTAAGATTTTATGTGAGTGACACGGGAATAGGTATTAAAGATAAAGATAAAGAAAAAGTATTTAGGAATTTTTATAAAGTAGATGATCATTATACAGGTGCTGGTCTAGGTCTTTCTATTTGCCAAGCTATTATCTACAATATGAAAGGAAAAATAGGTGTAGATTCTATTTTTGGTGAAGGTTCTACTTTTTGGGCAGAAATACCAGTTACTCCAAGCGATAAAGAATCTATTGTTTAAAATATATTAAGAATAGTATTTCAATATTTAATAATAAAGGCTATATTTTTTATATATAGCCTTTATTATTAGTGAATATGATAAGTGTATTTCTTTTACATTAATTTATAAGTTAATGGAAATTACGCTTTTTTAACAGCTTCTATATCTTCTTCTACTGAAGAGATAGTCCCTAGATTAAAATTCTCTACTAATACTTTTAGTACATTATTTGATATGAATGCAGGAAGTGTAGGTCCTATGTGAATATCTTTAATTCCTAAAGATAATAGTGCTAATAATACGATTACAGCTTTTTGTTCATACCAAGCAATATTATAAGTAATAGGTAATTCATTGATATCGTTTAATTTAAAGATTTCGTTTAGCTTTAAAGCGATACGTACTAGAGAGTATGAATCATTACATTGCCCGGCATCTAATACTCTAGGAATCCCTCCAATATCACCAAGATTTAATTTATTATATCTGTATTTGGCACAACCTGCAGTTAAGATAACCATATCTTTTGGTAACGAATTTGCATAATCGGTATAATAATTTCTTTGTTTCATTCGACCATCGCACCCAGCCATTACTACAAATTGTTTAATAGCTCCACTTTTAACTGCATCTACTATTTTATCAGCTAATGCAAATACTTGATTGTGAGCAAATCCTCCTACTATTTCACCTTTTTCTAATTCAATAGGAGCAGCACATTTTTTGGCTTGTTCTATTAATACCGAGAAATCTTTATGTCCATTAGCCCCTTCTACGATATGAGTGGCTCCTGGATAAGCTGTAGAACCTGTAGTATAAAGTCTATTAAGATACGTTTCTTTTCTTGTTAGGGGTACTAAGCAGTTAGTAGTAAGTAGGATCGGGCCATTGAATTTTTCGAATTCTTCAAGTTGTTTCCACCATGAATTACCATAATTTCCTACGAAATGTTTGTATTTTTTGAATGCTGGATAGTAATTTGCAGGAAGCATTTCACCATGTGTATAGACATCTACTCCAGTGCCTTTAGTTTGCTCTAATAACTCTTCCATATCTTTAAGATCATGGCCAGATATAAGGATAGCAGGGTTATTTCTTGTTCCCAATTCTACTTTAGTAATTTCAGGATGTCCATATCTTTCAGTATTAGCAGTGTCCAGTAAAGCCATAGCAGTTATGCCTTTTTCTCCGACTTTTAAGACTAGAGCTGTTAGTTCATTAACTCCTAAATTCTTGATAGTCATATCATAAAATGCTCTTTGAATAAATTCATGGAGTTTTATGTCATCATATCCTAAATTCATAGCATGGTCGAGATAAGCAGCTATACCTTTTATCCCATAGATACTTAATTCTTTTAGAGAACGTATGTCTTCATTTTTTTCACTTAATACACCTAACCATTCTACTTCAGTTATTACGGGTATATTAATATTATTAGCAGTAGCTTGGGTATGAAGTTCTATGTTTATTTCTTCACCTTTTTTAATTTTTAAAGAAATTTGATTTTCATCCCAGTTTGCATTTGTTATAGAAGAAAAAAGACCATCTATTATTAATCTGTTAGTCTCTGCTTCTCTAGAAGGGTTAATACCTTCGTTTCTTAAAATAGTGTTAGATACTGATAATTTGCGGACAATAAAGATTAATTCATCTAATTTTTTAGATAATTCTGGTTTTTTTCCGCATACTCCTTGAATAGTACAGCCAGTGCCTTTGGCGGTTTCTTGGCATTGATAGCAAAACATGTTCATAATAATGTAGTGTTAAAGTTTATAATAAAATTTTTAATTTCCCTTTGTTTATTACTGATATTTTCCCTTTATTAAGCTCGATACATCCTTGTTCTACTAACTTGGCTATAGCTTTATTTAGGGCTGGTCTGGTCACTCCCATTCGGTCAGCTATATTCTGCTGAGATTCTTTGGTGGAATCTATAAAAGAATCTGAATCATAGAGATAGTTTGCCAAACGAGTTTGAAGTGATTTTAAAGCGAATGTATTTATTTTAGCAGCTAAGAAATTACTTCTATCAGAAAGCACTTTTAAAAAGTTCTTTAAGATTTGTGGTTGTTCTTGCATTAATCTTATGAAACGATCTTTATTAATAATAAGAACAATAGCTTCATTAGATACCACTTCTGCTGTTACAGGAAATACATTATCAGTGGCAAAAAGGAAATTAGGTGCTAATAATAATGGGCCAGTAATACGATCAATTATGATTTGTTTGCCGTCAGAGTTTACCATGGATCCATATACTTTTCCACAATAAAGCATATAAATGCTGCGGCAGATGTCTCCTTGCATAGCGATAATATTTCCATTCTTATAAGATCTTATCGTTTTAGGGCTACTAGCTAGAAACTGCTCTATTACTTGAGCGGATACTCCTTCAAATATAGGAGTTCTTTGTAATTGGGCTGTTTCTAATTGAATCATAATTATTATCTTTATTTATGGTACAAAAATAGATATCTATAGAGGGAAAAATTGTAACCTACATTACATTATGCATAAAAGATAAGAAAATATATTAATTTTGTCAAAAATTCAAAGAAATGAATAAAATAGATAAATTGTATTTTGATTGTGATTACATGGAAGGTGCTCATGAAAACATCTTAAAAAAATTAGTAAAGATTAATTTAGAAAAAAATGTAGGTTACGGTTTTGATAAATATTCTAAAAGTGCAGCTGATAAGATTAGGAAAGAATGTGAATTAGGTGAAGAAGCTCAAGTTTTTTTTATGACTGGTGGTACTCAAGCGAATACTACTATTATAGATGCTCTATCTAGAAGTCATGAAGGAGTTCTTACTTCTGAATATGGTCATATTAATGTACATGAAAGTGGAGCCGTAGAAGCCTATGGTCATAAGGTATTAACTTTACCTAGCACTCAGGGTAAAATATCTGCAGAAACTGTTAGTTCATATTTAGAAAAATTTAATATGGATGTAACCTTAGATCATATGGTGTATCCAGGTATGTTATATCTTACTTTTCCTACTGAATTCGGTACTGTATATTCTTTAAAGGAATTAAAAGATCTTAGAAAAGTCTGTGACGATTACGATATGCCTATGTATATGGATGGAGCTAGATTAGGTTATGGATTAGCAGCACCTAACAATGATGTGACTCTTAAAGATATAGCTCAGTTATTTGATGCTTTCTATATTGGTGGAACTAAAGTCGGAGCACTAATTGGTGAAGCGGCTGTTTTTCCAAGACCTACTAAAGTAAGAAGTTATTTAACTCATATAAAATGTCACGGAGGTTTATTGGCTAAAGGTTGGATTCCAGCAGTTTGTTTCGATGAATTGTTTACTAATGGGTTGTACTTCCAAATAGCAAAACATGCTGTAGATCTGGCTCTTCAGATTAAAGAAGCTTTAAATAATAAAGGATATAGAAAATATATGGATTCTACTACTAATCAGCAGTTTGCTATAGTAGATAATAAGAAACGTAACGAATTGGCTAAAAAAGTTTCTTTCGATCTTTGGGAACCATATGATAAAGATCATACGATTATTAGATTTGCTACTTCTTGGGCTACTAATCAGGAAGATGTAGATAAATTAATATCACTTCTATAATATTGATATAGTTATAGATAATTAATGGTATACTCATTTTCAGGATATAAACCTCATTATAAAAGATTAATAGAACTAGGTGTCCCAGTTATATTAGGACAGTTAGCTATGGTGCTACTTAGCTTTTTCGATACTATGATGGTAGGCCATTATAGCACTGTCGAATTGGCTGCAGCATCTTTTATTACAAGTATTTCTAACTTTCCTCTTTTCATTATTCAAGGTATGGCTTTAGGTTTTATTCCTATAGCTGGTGATTTATTTGGTAAAGATGAACATTTAAAAATAGGGAAGTATTTAAAAAATAGTATAGTTTCTAATGGTTTAGCTTTAGCTATGGCCTTAGTGTTAATGCTTGTATTTTATTTATGTCTTGATAAAATGGGGCAGCCTAATGAAATTATGCCTTATGCTCGTCCTTATTTAGTTTTACAATGGATATCACTTCCTTTTGTTTCTGTATTTTATCTTTTTAAGAATTTTACCGATAGTATTACTCAGATTAAAATTTCGATGCACATCATTATAGGTGGCGTAATTTTAAATATCATTTTAAATTATTTATTGATATATGGAGTTTGGGTATTCCCTGAAATGGGTTTGTTCGGAGCAGGTTTAGCTACACTTATCTCTAGAGTGTTTATGGCAGTAATTTATATAATTTTATTAATTTATAAAAAAAATTGGCGGATTTATAAAGAAGGATTCCTTAAAGGTGAATTTTATAAAAAATATATAAAAGAGTTATTTGATATGGGTTGGCCCATGGTTATACAGATGTGCCTAGAAATTTTCTCTTTCATAATAGTTGGGATATTTGCAGGATGGATAGGCACTATTTCTTTAGCTACAAATCAAATTTTGAATACTTTTAGTATGCTATTATTTATGATTTATAGTGGCCTTGGTAATGCTATATCTATAAGAGTGAGTAATTTAAAAGGAAGATATGAATATTCTAGAGTGAGAAGTACAGTATATGCTGGTACGCATTTAATGTTAGTGTTATTGGTATTTAATTTAGGCTTATCATATTTACTTAGATATTCGTTAGGTCCTATTTTTTCTGATAATCCAGAGATTATAGCGCTAGTCCCTAGCCTTATTTTGCCTATTATGCTATATCAAATAGGTGATAGTATGCAAGTTATTTATTTATATGCACTTAGAGGATTAGGAGATACTAAACCTATAGCTTTTATAGCTTTAATATGTTATATGGGATTATCTATTCCTATAAGTTATTTTCTCGGTATCCATTTGGGTTATGGTTTGTTCGGTTTATGGATGGCTTTTCCTATCTCATTATTAATAGCTGCTATAAGTTATTCTTCTCGATTTTTTTACGATTTACGAAAACTAGCTAGAGATAAATGCAGTCGTTAGGTAGAAAATATAGGTGCTAGACTAAATTACTAAATTTCGTAGTTTTTGTATATATTTGTTATCGAAAGAATTTAATTATGAAAAAACTATTATTAGCTTTTCTCGGCTTAGGATTATGTTTCAGTTTGTGTGCTAGTGCGACTAATAAGTATCAAATTATACAAAATTCAAATGATGCTAAAGCTATTATCCAAAAGATGGATGATAAAATGCAAGGTCATTCTAGTTTAATTATTATGCGGATGTCGATAGTTCGTTCTTCATATACCAGAACAGTGGAGGTTAAAGGTTGGTCGTTGCAGAAAAAATATTCTATGATGTTAGTAACTGCTCCTGCTAAAGAGAAAGGGCAAGTTATGATGAAATATAAATCTCAGCTCTGGCAATATACTCCGTCTATTAATCGTTTGATTAAACTTCCACCTTCTATGATGAGTCAAGGTTTTTTAGGAAGTGATTATACAAATGATGATTTGATTAAACAGACGTCTGTCGTAAACGATTATGATCATAAAATAATAGGGGAAGAAATTATAAGTGGTAAGGCTTGCTGGAAAATAGAAATGATTCCTCATGAAGATTCGGATGTGGTTTGGGGGAAATTACAATGTTGGATATCTAAAAAAGACTTTGTAATGATGAAAGGTGAATATTATGATGAGGAAATGTATTTAGTTAGAACAGAGATTACTAAAGAATTAAAGATATTTGACGGTCGTTTACTCCCAAGTATTATCGAAGTAACTCCTTATGAAGAACCTGATAATAAGACTATTGTAGAAACTCTTTCAGTTAAATTTGATATAAATATATCTACTAAATTCTTTACCCAGCAGAATATGAGAAGAATTAGATAAATCATTAATAATTATATTTTTAGATATAATTATTAAAAGTTATTATATAAATATAAGAATGTAATAATACTGATAAATATAATAATACTGATAGTGGATTAATATTTGAAAGTATCATCAATGAATATTTATAAGATCGCAAAACGTAATATATGGAGAAATAAAAAAAGGACTTTGATTACTTCAGGTTCTGTTTTTATAGCATTATTACTTGCTATATTTATGTATTCTATTCAGAGAGGAGCTTATGCTCAAATAGTGGATGATACTATAGGTTCTATTACAGGATATTTGCAAATTCAAAATTCTAATTATCAAGATGACCCTACTTTAGATAATTCTATAGCTTATACTGATAATTTATTTCATATGCTTAAAGATGTAAATGGAATTAAAACCATAAGTCCGAAAATAGAATCAGCAGGAATTATATCTTTAAAAACGAAGTCTAAGGCAGTAGTTATTTTCGGTGTAGATCCCTTTATGGAGAAACCCTTGAGCCCTACTTCTAAAAGTATTAAAGGAAGAACATTAACTAAAGATGATAATTCCGTTCTTATTTCAGAGAAATTAGCAGAATATTTAAAAATAAAAATAGGAGATACTATAGTGCTAGTTAGTACTGGCTATCATGGTGTCTCTGCAGCTAATCTTTTTCCAATATGTGGTACTATAAAAATTAGTAGTCTAGAAATGAATAATAAGACTATTTATATGTCTATAAAAAATGCTCAAGAATTCTTTTCATTAAAAAATAAAGTTTCATATTTGGCTATAGATGTTTTTAATCCAAAGGAACTTAGTACGATTACAGAAAATGTAGAATTAGTTCTTAACCGGGTTCAAGATTCCAATATCAAAAAATCATCTACTATCTATCAACGATATGTCGTTAAAAACTGGCGTACTTTAGCTCCTGAATTAGTAAAGTCTATTAAAGCTGATTTGGAAGGTGCTAAAATAATGATGGGGATATTATATTTCGTATTATTTTTTGGAATACTAGGAACAATGATGATGATGATAGATGAAAGAAAGAAAGAATTTATAGTTCTTATGGTGGTAGGGATGTCTAAATTTAAGATTTGTTTAAGCTTAGTAATAGAAATATTAATTATCTGGTTAATATCTGTATTAGCTGCTTACGCAGTAGGTATACCTTTGATATTGTATTTTACTGAATATCCTATAACCTTTACTGGATCATTGGCAGAAATATATGAATCTATGGGATTTAATCCTATAATGCCTGCATCAGGCATGGGTCCATATATGTGGCAAGAAGCTTTGAAAGTGTTATCATTGTTCATAATGGCATCGATAATACCTATAATGAAAGTTAAAAAATGGACTTTTGAAAATATGCAATCATGATAATATCTATTGCTTGGAAAAACGTTTGGAGAAAGAAATCTCGAAGTATAGTCGTGATAGTAGCAGTGTTAGCAGGAACTCTAGCAGCTATATTTATGGGAGCTATCGCTGATGGTATGGTGAATGGAAAAATATACTCTGCTATTAATACTGAAAGCTCTAATATTAAGATAGTTAATAAAGATTTTTTAGTTAATGATGATATTAATGCTAATCTTACTATTAATGATTCATCTATTGATTTTTTGAATAATGCGCCGGAAATTGAAAATTGGTGTACTCATTTGAAAATTACTGGAGTGGCTCAGTCTGCTCATAGTTATGCTGGTGTTAATATTATCGGTATAGATGTTAATAAGGAAAAAAATGTTACGAATCTTTATACATATATTATTCCTGGGACTGGTGATTATTTTGAACACAAAACTAAATCGATACAAGTAGTGATTTCTGATGCCATAGCTGAACAGTTAAATATTAAGAAGTATAGAATTACTGATGAAGTATTGGATAAGTTGACTGAATATGGGATAGATATTGATGCTATAAAGAAGATAGAAACGATTAAAGGTAAAAGATTTTTGAATAAGAAGAAATTATCTTCTGCCTGTCGGCAATTATTTTCTCAGTCAGATTATAATAAATATTATGATATAGTAAGAGTTTATTCGGTTTATTATCAGCATAATACTCGTTTGAATTTTTCTTTTAGTGGAGCAGATTCGCAGCTTAGATTTTTAACAGCTAGAGTATGTGGAATCTACAAAACCACAAATTTATTTTTTGATCGTATGAATGTCTTTGTTAAGGATGATGTATTGCGACAATATGCAGATGTCAAAGCAACAAACATTCATGAAATATTGATTCGTATAAAAGATAAATATGATCCTAATGATTTAAAGAATTTATCAGGGATAGTAAAGAAACTAGGAACTGTTTTTCCAAAGGCTAAGGTGATGACGATAAAAGAGCATTCAACAGATGCTTATCAAATGAAAAAAGTAGCTGAACCTAAAATGTATATATTAATTCTAATTATTTATATAGCACTAGCTTTTGGTATTATTAATACGATGTCTATGGCTATTCTCGAAAGAGAAAAAGAATTACAAATGCTCAGAGCTGTGGGATTAAGTAGGGTTAAACTTTTTATTATGATATTAATGGAGACTTTCTTTTTAACCATAATAGGAACTATTATAGGAATAGTAGGAGCTATTTTCTCAGTAATGTATTATCACACACATGGGATAACCTTATTCGATGATGTGTTAGAACAATATGGTTTTTCTGGAATAATATATCCAGAATTAACCACCCAACTAATCGTAATAACGATAATAATAGTATTGGCGACAGCCTTAATTTCATCTATTGTACCTGTAAAACATGCGTATGATAAAGAAAAGACATTAATTTAGGATAAATTTAACAAGGATAGATTTAATTAATAGATGAAGATGAATAATAAATAAGATGTATATGAAAAATATTATTGAAATAAAAGATCTTAATAAAATATATGATGAATCTGAAATCAAGGTTCATGCTGTCAATAATGTAAATTTGAATATAGAAAAAGGTGAGTTTACTTCTATCGTGGGCCCTTCTGGATCAGGTAAAACTACTTTATTAAATCTTATTGGAGGCCTTATCAGACCTACTTCTGGAGATATTATTATAGATGGTGAATCGATCGTCGGACGTAAAGAAAAAGACTTAACCAAGTATAGACGTGATCATATCGGTTTCATATTTCAATCTTATAATCTTCTTCCAGTATTAACTGCTCTTGAGAATACTGAATTCATAATGTCTCTTCAAGGTTATCCTGCTTTTAAATCCCGCAAAAGAGCTGAAGAACTTTTAAAAGAAGTAGGCTTAGAAGATAGAATGAATTCTCGTCCTGCTCAATTATCTGGAGGACAGCAGCAAAGGGTAGCAGTAGCTAGAGCTTTAGCTTCTAAACCCAAGTTTATTCTAGCTGATGAACCTACGGCTAATTTAGATTCAGTATCTACCAATACTCTTCTTGATATTATGGAAAAATTAAATATAGAAGAAAATATCACTTTCATTTTTTCTACTCATGATGCTCGTGTAATGAAAAAAGCCAGAAGAATAATCAAGTTAGTCGATGGCGCTATAGAGGAGTAGAGGGTATATTTAATACAATTTTTTTTAATGTATATAGATAAAAACATACATAATTTTAAGTTATCGAATTCAATATCTATTAGTGTTTCGATAATCGTTTCTGCTCTTATTTCTTTGAGTATTATTTTCTTTGCTTTTATTCCAGTAACATTAAAAGCACAAACTAATTCAGATGTTCAGACTAATAAATCTGTTTTTACTGTAGATGGATATATTTCAGTTATGGGTATGGGTATGTATTTGGATGATATGAGTTATGATTATTCTATATATAATCGTTTGAATTTTGAATATTCTTATGGGTCGAATTTATTTATAAATATAGGTATGCGTAATTTAGTTTTACCTAATTTTGGAATGTCTAATAATTCCAACTTTTTCTCTCGAGGAGTAAATTTTCTTCCTTTAACTATGAATTGGCATTATGGTGACCGACGGGATATTAAGAGTATTTTCGATAGATTTAATATACAATATTTTATAGGTAATTGGGAGTTTTGTATTGGACGTCAAAATATTAATTGGAGTAGAAGTCTGGTTTGGAATCCTTGTAATATCATGAGTACATTTTCTTATTATGATATTGATTATCCTGAAAAACAGGGATTTGATGCTGTATCAGTTAAATATTATTTAGGCGATTTATCTTCTATTCAAGCTATAGCCAAAATAGATAGTGTTAACCATGTTTCAGTAGCTGCTATGTTTAAAACAAATTTGTCATCTGTGGATTTGCAAGTTATTACAGCTTATGAAAATTTATCTGGTATAAATCCCTTAAATAACAGAAATGCTGTTCTAGGAGGAGCTAGGGGGTTTAATGAATCTGAAGCAATAGTATTAGGTGCTGGATGGGAGGCTAATATTGGCCCTATAGGATTTAGAGGAGAGATAGTGGAACATTTAGTATTAAATGATAATAATAATATTCAAAATGATAATAATAAAAATGCTCTATTATGCAGTTTATCATTAGATTATATGATAGATTCTAAATGGTCAGTTCAAGCTGAATATCTTTATAATGATTCTGATTATGTGATTAATTTAAATTTATATGGATATTCTTCGTTATATTCAGCGCCATCTGATCCTAGAAGCTTATCATTTAGTGAAAATAATATATTTACAAGAATAAATTATATAGCTTCTCCCATAGTTAATCTTTCACTAGCAGGGATTTATTATCCTGATATCAATACATATTTTCTTATGCCGAATATTAAAATATCATTGTTGGAAAATTTAGATTTGAGTATGATTTCACAGATTTTTTATATGGATTCAAACCATATTCCTTCCACCTATATAGTTAATAGTTTTTTTCAGCTTAAATACAGTTTTTAAGAAGTTTTTATCACTAATTCATTATCACACATGCGTTGCATATATTGTTGAATTTTGGATTTGAGAATATTTAACATTTTTATTTCTTGTCTTTTTGCATTTTCATTTAATAGTCCATCCGGCTGCAAGTCAGTATTGTCGCTAGACAGTATAGCTTTAGGAGTAGCTTTAATTAAATTAATTTTTAATAGTGGATCGTTTTTATAATTATAGAAAGATGTTATTTTATTACCGTCAAATTCTAAGAAATAATTACCCATTACCATTTGATAAGAATTAGAATAATGAATACTATATGTATCTTCTGAAGGTGTATTTAATAAATCTTTTCCGAATGCTACGTATGATTTATTATAACCTAGATAGTTAAGAATTGTAGGCATAATATCTGTTTGTTCTGCTATATCTTGTCTTAGTCCTTTAAGTTCTTTGTTTCCATGCTGATAAAAGATTATGGGTACTGTGTAAAGTCCCATATCTGTAGCATATACTGAATGTTCGAATTGATTTGAATGATCACCAGTTATTACGAAAAGGGTGTGGTCGAACCAAGGTTCTTTAGATGCTTTCTTAAAGAATTGTTTCATAGAATAATCTAGATAACCTATACACTGATGCATAGGTCTATGTCCCATAGGAAATTTTCCTTTATATTTATCAGGTACATTAAATGGATGGTGAGATGATACTGAAAAACTACTTACAAAGAATGGTTGTTTAAATGTACTTATTTCATCTGCTTCATATTGGTAGAATTCTTCATCCCAAATTCCCCAATGTCCATCCCAGTCTTTTTCGCCATCTTTTACAGCATTGCAATATTCTGTCATTCCATAATAATCATCAAATCCCACAGTATTGGCGAAAGCCGCAAACCCCATTGTTCCATTTTTACCTCCATGGAAGAATGCTGAATAATACGATTTGTCTTTTAATAATCCTGCCATACTTTGAATGTCATTAAGGGCGTATGGAGTTAAGAAGAAAGGTTCTTTGAACATAGGGATACTACATAATATAGAAGGCATCGCATCTATACTTTTTCTACCGTTGGAATATGATGTTTTCCAGCAGAGACTTTCTTTCATAAGAGAATCAAGGAAAGGTGTGTACCCTGTGTATGTGCTATCATCTAAGTCTTTATTTAAATAGCCACTATATTCTCTGCCGAAACTTTCAGTTATTAATACTACTATGTTTAATGGTTTAAATTCTTTTTTAGGAGCCTGTTTAATAGAATTAAAGTATTTAAGCATTTCTTTTTCATTCTTAAAATATTCTTTCTTATGAAAAGCAGGTTTGCCTATACTTCTTATTATGGAGAAAGGAGTGTTTAATACGATATTAGCATTAAGTGGTCTTGAAACATATTTAGTAGCATTACTTAAAGTGATAGGCCTAACTGTTCTACCTATGCCTCCTCTTATAAATGTTAGGGTAAAGAATAATACTATTCCTAATATTACAGTTTTAGAAATATAAAAAATCCATTTATTAGATATTTCAGTATGTTTTGGTTTTCTATAAAACTTAATTAATATTATAATAAAGAGAATCCCAGTTAAAGTTAGGTACCAATGTTTAAATATTTCTACTCCGATAATACCAGCGATATTATTATCATTACTAAATTCTGTAAATATTCTTGCGGTGGTTCTAACATTATTAAAAGGGAAATATACTGAGTCTGCTAAGTTAGATATGTTCAAAATACTATTAGTAACTACGAAAATCCATTTAGCTATATTATTATATATTTTATTATTAATGTTAGCTGGGATTATCATCATTAGAATATACAATAAGTTCGCATACATAAGAGCTGATAAATCAAATCTTAAACCTCCTTGGAATATATTTATCCATTCACTAGAGGCTATTACTCCGAATATACTGCTATTTTCCCAGTAGAAAATAAGTCTACATATCATTAATAATACTAATGATAGAAGCAAATTTCTGGTTAATGACCATAAACGATCATATACATAAGAAAATTTATATTTTTTTTCCATTTATTTTCAGCTAATTATTCAGTTTAACTGTTTAGTTTTATTATGTTTTATCGGTACTAATATGGTTAACCCTAAATGAATAGTACTAATAGTAATTTCTTTACCAAGTTTTATAGGTTCTCCATCGAAATGAGCAGATCCTTCATATTTTCTTATTATCGTTAAATTTTTAGATTTTAAATGTTTTACTCGATAATTCCTTTTAATTCCTTTATTGAAAATTTGGAATAATAATAGAAGCCCATTAAGAGGAGAAAAAGGTCTAATAATAGTTATATCCATCAATCCATCACTAATATCGGCGTCAGGGGTAATATATGCTTCATTTCCCCATTGGTTTGCATTTCCACAACATAATATAAAAGCTCTATATTTATAAGTTTTGTTATCTGTTTCTATTTTATAATATTGACTTTTATAATTTAAATATTCCTTTATGGATTCATGAATATAAGTACCTAGACCTCTAGAAGATGCATTACTAAAACGCATACTAATTTCAGCATCAAAACCTATACCACAAGTGCAGAAAAATTTATGACCATTTATTATTCCGTAATCTGTGGTTTTTAAATAGCTTTTCTCTGCTGAAAAAATAAGTTTTAGGGCTTTATTATAATTTATCGGAATTTTTTGGCTACGAGCAAGACCATTGCCTGAACCACAAGGGATAATGGCTAGAATAGTTTTAGTGTGAACTAGCGCTGAAGCGATTTCATTTACTGTCCCGTCTCCACCTACAGCTACGACAATATTTATTCCTTCTAAGGCTGCAGCTGTCGCTAATTTAAAAGCATGGCCAGCATATTCAGTATAAATAATTCTAATTTGATGTAGTGGATTAGCAGTTATATTATCACGTATAGATTTTTCAATTGGACTTTTTTTGCCAGTTCCAGAAATGGGATTAATTATAAAATCTATTTTAGTCATTATTAATGATCTAGTTTGATTATTAAATTAATATTCGATTTTATCCTCTTTATTTTTCCACTCAGTAAAAGTCTTAATAGCTTCATCTCTTAATATTTGAGTGGCAGGAATATCTCTATCAGGAATATCTTTAGCTATTTCATCATATATAAAAGTATCATCAAAACCGATGTTTTGGGCATCTATCCTAGAATTAGCATAATAAATATGATCGAGATGTGCCCAATAGATAGCTCCTAAGCACATAGGACAAGGTTCGCAACTAGAATATATTTCATATCCTTTTAAATCAAAAGTGTTCAAAGTAGCGCAAGCCTTTCTAATACTATTAATTTCTGCATGTGCTGTAGGGTCATGATCAAAAGTAACTCTATTAGAACCTTCTGAAATAATATTTCCTTCTTTATCTGCTATGATAGCTCCGAAAGGGCCACCATTATTACAAATATTTGTCTCTGCGAGCTCAATGGCTCTTCTCATTAATTCTTCTTTGGTCATTATTTCTATAATTAGAAACAAAAATAAAGAAAATCCATCTTAATAACAAAGGATATTTCAGTATCTTCACGGCATGAGACATATATGTTATTTTTGTCATTTACGTTCAGTAGGTGAATTAATAGAAAAATTTAACCCCTCAGAGGAAATCTCTGATTTATTAATCCAAAAAGTACATAACAGTTTAACACAAAACTGGGATGCTCCTAATCCACAAATAGCAGCTGGTTTTCATAGAATAGTTAAAGAGGTTTTAGGTATTAATGACTTATATGCTAGTGAGAAAGAATCTGCTAATAAAGTTCTTTTAAAAGATTATGATTATTGGAAATTATTTGTAAATAATTCTGAAAATCCATTTCAAACAGCTGCACGTTTAGCTGTTGTAGGAAATATTATAGATTATGGAGCTCATTCTCTGAAAGGTGAATTAATTACTCAAATAAAAGAATTGTTAAAGACTTCATTATATTTAGATGAAACAGAATCATTAAGGAAGGCGGTAGCACAAGCAAAATCTATTTTATATTTAGGAGATAATGCTGGAGAGGCAGTATTTGATAAGTTGTTTATAGAAAAAATATATGATTCTGTAAAAGGAAACAAAAACTATCCAAAAGTCACGTTTGTCTGTAGAGGAACTCCAGTAATAAATGATATGACTTTAGAGGATGCTAAAAGAGTAGGTATAGATAAGGTTTGTGAAATAATAGATAATGGTTCAGATGCGCCTTCTACTGTTCTTCCTGAATGTAGTTTAGAGTTTCAGAAACGTTATAAAGAAGCTGATTTAATTATATCTAAAGGACAAGGAAATCTAGAAGGTCTTGTATTTGAACATCATCCAAATACATATTTTATGTTGATAGCTAAATGTAAACCGATGGCAGAAATACTATCAATTCCGACTATGAAAATGGTAGTTACCAAGAGACAGTTTTAGAAATTTTCTATATAATTAGAAAATTATAAAATAATAGAGTTTTATGAAAGGTTATATACAAGTATACAAAGGAACTGGAAAAGGAAAGACCACAGCTGCTTTTGGATTAGCTGTCAGAGCTTTATGTGCTGGAATGTCAGTATATATTGGACAGTTTGTAAAATCCATGAAGTATAATGAAGACGCACTAGATAAAAAATTCGAAAAGCTAACTATTGAACAGCTTGGAGATGGTTGTTTCATAGAAAGAGATACTAGGCCGAAAGATTCAGAATTGGCGTATGCGGGACTTAAAAAATGCCGAGAAATTATGGCCTCTGGGAAAACAGATTTGGTTATTTTGGATGAAATAGGCATTGCGTTTTATTATGATTTACTTAATGAAGAAGATGTTATAGAGGCGCTTAAGGCTAAAGATTATAATTGTGAAGTCGTACTTACTGGTCGTGTTATGCCAGAATCTATAGTAGAAATAGCTGATTTGGTCACTGATATGAAAGAAGTGAAACATTATTATCAAAAGGGTGTTTTATCTAGGAATGGTATCGATCATTAGTACTATATCGACTATTAAATGATATAGAACAATATTTTTATCCTATTTTTAGTATATTTGTTAAGCTTAAATGATAATTATTTAAAATTTATATAATAAATTTATGATATTATGAAGGCTGCTAATATATAAATTCTATGAAAAATGACCTGCCTTCCCAAGATGTTTCTTCTAAAACTGGAGAAAAAAAACTTCCTTCTCTAATAATATCAATAATACCTGTTATAGTTTTAATTTGTTTATTATTTATTACTATTAAAGTATTTAAATCTGATGCTTTAAGTGGTGCTAGTCAGGTTTGTTTATTACTTTCTACTGGTGTAATATGTGCTATAGCTATATTGGGTAAATATGTTAATTGGAAAGTTATTGAAAATGGAATAGCAGATAAAATAAGAAATATTTCCACTGCTCTTCTTTTATTATTACTAATAGGTTCATTATCTGGGGCATGGATGGTAAGTGGAGTAGTCCCTACTCTAATATATTATGGTGTACAAATATTGCATCCTAGCTATTTTTTAGTAGCTAGTTGTATTATTTGTGCATTAGTATCACTAGTGACAGGTAGTTCTTGGACTACCATCGCTACTATAGGAGTAGCATTATTAGGTATAGGACAAGCTGAGGGATTCAGTGAAGGACTAATAGCTGGTACTATTATTTCAGGTGCATATTTCGGTGATAAAATTTCTCCACTATCTGATACTACAGTTTTAGCAGCAAGTACTACCGGTACTCCGCTTTTTACTCATATAAAAAATATGCTTCAGACTACTGTTCCGACTATGCTGATTACCTTAATAATATTTACTGTTATAGGTATTTTTCATGAAATACCAGTAGATATAACTTCAGATGTATTTTCTCAAGGATTATTAGATTCTTTCAATATAACACCATGGTTATTAATCGTTCCAATACTTACTGCAGTATTAATAGTATATAAAGTTCCGGCTCTTATTTGTTTATTTTTATCAGTAGTAATGGGTATAATAGCAGCTTTAATATTTCAGCCAGATATTATAAGAGAAATATCTAATGTATCTAATTATGGTGGAAATTTATCGGCCAATTTCGATTTGTTTAAAGGTAGTTTGATTAGTGTTTTTGGTGCTACTAGTATTAATACAGGTGTAGCAGCTTTAAATGAATTAGTTTCTACTAATGGTATGGCAGGAATGCTTAATACCGTTTGGCTTATTATATGTGCTATGTGTTTTGGTGGTGCCATAACAGCTTCAGGTATGTTAGAAAGTATTATGAGAGGTGTATTGAAAATAGCAAAAAATAGATTTAGTCTTATAGGATCTACTGTGATTTCAGGCTTATTATTAAATATATGTACGGCTGATCAATATATTTCTATAGTATTATCTGGAAGTATGTATGGTGATGAATATAAAAGGAGAGGATATAAATCTCAGTTATTAAGTAGAACTATAGAAGACTCAGTAACAGTTACTTCTCCATTAATACCATGGAATACTTGCGGTATGACACAAGCTTCTATCTTAGGAGTAGCCACACTTACATATCTACCGTTTTCATTTTTCTGTTATCTTAGCCCGATTACTACCCTTATAATCGGAGGGTTAGGACTTAGCTGGGGACATAAGAAAAAGACAAACAACAAACAAAAAATTAAATCTATAGACAAGTAAGGTTAAGAGCAGATAAAGTTCTGATTCTAAATAATAATAAGTTTCTTATAATAAATTAGGTTTATAAAATAAATAACTTTATACTTGCAACAAGTTTAAGAGAAAGAAAAGAATTATTAAATTACAATAATGAAAGAACAAGCAAATAAATTATAAATAATTAAAACATGGAAAATAAAACAATGACTGAAAAAGAAAGTATGGAGATTATCTCCAGGATGTTAATTAATACGCAACATCGATTAGAAAACGGATCAGGTAAAACATTTTTAATATGGGGATATACTAGTATATTGATAACACTTAGTGTTATGTTTGCTCTTATTATATCTAATAATAATCCTTTTTGGAATTTATTATGGTTTGCTATTCCTATAGTAGGATGGTTACTAACATATTTGCTAAAGGTAAATAAAAGTAAAGGAGTTAAAACATATGTAGATATTTCAATAAGCTATTTATGGATAGTTTTAACTATAATAGCGATAGTATTAGCCTTTTTCAGTTTTTATAGAACAGAGTGGTTTCAATTAGGAAAGTATATGACTTTTTTAATATTATTAATAATGGGTGGAGGTGTAGTTATCTCAGGTAAGATTTTAAAATTCAAACCTTTAACTATAGGAGGTTCTATATGTATGGGACTTTCCTTATTATTACCATTTCTCTTTACATGGATAAATACATCTTGGGAAGGAGAATATTTTTACGTAGTACAATCAATAATTTTTATATTAGCTATAGCCAGCGCCATGATTATACCAGGACATATATTAGATTATAGAGGTAAAAAAGCTTATAAATTAGCTAATGAGTCTAATTTATAAGGAATTATGTTAAATAAATTAAATCCATTATTACATTCAGAACTCAGACTAGGAATTATGTCCATCCTAGTCGGAATAGAAAGTTCTGATTTTACATATATTAAAAAGGAAACTCAAGCCACTTCTGGAAACATTAGTGTCCAATTAGATAAATTAGTTAAAGCAAATTATATCACTATTACTAAAACTTTTAAAGGACGTAAGCCATGTACGACTTGTGCTATAACTAAAGAAGGTCACCAGGCATTTATGAAATATTTTGAGACACTAAAAACTTATTTTCCAGAATAGAGATTATTCTTTTGCGGCATGTTTAACCCAGATAAGTTTAGAAGTATCATACCCTAAAATTTTAGCTTTTTCTAGTAGGTGAATCTTTATTTTTTCATTCAATTTAGGCGTACGAGAAAGTATCCAAAGATATTTGTCACTTTTACTTCCGACTAAAGCATAAGAATAATTATCAGTATCTAATTCTAGAATATTATAATCAGCATAAAACCAAAGGAAAAAGGAAACCTTTAATTGTGCTGGTTTTTCTAGATTAGGCTGTTTAGCCTTACCATTAGCTATACTTATTTTATCTTTGATAGGGTTATAACCAGTATTAACTACTTTAATTTTTCCATCTTTAACTAAAGAATAGTCTGCTGTTACATTTTCCAAATTCTTTTCGAATTTATGATCAAAACGGGCTATTTCATACCATTTACCTAAATATTTATGTAATTCGAAATCTTTCACTGTGTTTACAATATTTTCATTTTGAGGAATACCTCCCAATAAAAAACAAATGCTTAGTAACGCTAGAGTTTTCATAATGCTTGTTTATATTAAATAATTAGAAAAGTGAAATTTATTCTGTAGTTGTAGGGACAAGTTCTGCTTTATTAGAATTATTATTTCTTTTTAGATAGCAATCGATAATGGCTGATACTGTAGCATCTCCTGTTACATTAACGGAAGTCCTAAGCATATCAAGAGGTCTATCTACAGCTAAAACGAGTGCAAGGCCTTCTGCTGGTATGCCAATAGCTGAAAGGACCATAGTTAAAATAACGTAGCTACCACCGGGAATTCCTGGAGTGCCTATAGAAGAAACTGTAGTTAATAATATTATAGACAATAGCTGACTAATACTTAAATCTATACCTAATACTTGGGCTATGAATATTACAGCTATGGCTTGATAACAGCTAGTACCATCCATATTTATAGTAACCCCTACAGGTAAAACAAAAGATGAACTTTCTTGTGAAATACCCAATTCTTTTTGAGTGGTTTTAAGATTAACTGGTAGGGTAGCTGCACTTGAACTAGTAGAGAAAGCAAATAACTGAACAGGGAACATTTTCTTGATGAATTTTCCAGGAGGGATTTTAGTAAACAATTTTATAAGAATAGGATAGAATACTATTATCAATATTATAAGTGTAGAAGAGACAGTTATAAAATATATTAAAAGAGTACCTAAAATACTTAAATTTCCAGCATATTGACCCATAATACCTGCCATTAGAGCAAATACTCCGTAAGGGGCAAATGATATTATTATATCTATTAGTTTAAGCATGATTTCATAGAACGAATCCATGAATTTAATAAATGGGGCATTAGATTTTTCAGAAATAGATATTACAGCTATTCCTAACATAATAGTAAAAAATATGATTTGTAACATTTTACTATTATCTGCAGCAGCAGTCATAATATTTTCAGGAACTATTTCCTCTAAGAATGATAAAGGACCTTTTTCATCTTGTAATTTTTTAGTGGCGGCTATCTGTTCAGAGGTATCCTCACTAGCGATTTTAGCTAAAGCTGTTTCACCGTTTAATTTTATCAGTTCACCAGGCTTAACTGTAGTAGCTACTGTTACACCTATGGTTATGGCTATGACAGTGGTACATACATAAATTATTAAAGTTCTAATACCTATTCTAGATAATTTAGCGACAGACTTCATACCTGTTATGCCTTTAAATAGAGATACGAAAACTAAAGGAACAGCTATCATTTTTAATAACCTAATAAACAAAGTTCCCCATGGATTTATCCAATTAGCTAGGAATTTTACTCCACCATCAAATTTAATAGCAAAAAATCCAAGAATAATACCCGTGGTCATTCCTATTAAAATCTTCCAATGAAGACCCATTTTTTTATTCTGATTATTCACGTTATTCTGGCTATTTTGGATTTTCATAAAGCAAGTCTATCAATAATTTTTTAAAAGTAAATAAAGGTACTATTTTTATTTTAATATTATTTTATCTCTTACACATGTTTGTTATATAATGAAAATATGAGTAATCTCAATGTATTTCAAACTATATAAGCGAAAGAACACATTAAAAAAATGAATGTTAGACTTTTTTACATAATTTTTTTATAAATTTGCTTCACTAAAAAAAACATCTTATTCTAAAATTTATGAATAAAAGCTCTTTAAATGATGGGTATTTTAAGAAAATATTTTTCGATCATTTCGAAGATGTTGTAAGATTTTCATATTATTTTTGTAAAGATATAGAAGAAGCTAGAAATATAGCGCAAGATACTTTTGCGGCTTTTTGGTTAAATATTGATAAAGTAAATCGTGATGATAATATTCTTCGTTATCTTTTCTTTATTGCTAAAAATAAAACACTTAATTATTTGAAAAAAAAATCTTATGGTGAAAAATATTTTTCTTATCAAAAAGGTAAAATGCTTAATATTAATAAAACAATAATAGAATCATCTACCTTTAGTACTGTCTTATGTAATGAAATAGAGGATGCGTTAAATTATTCAATTTCTAAAATGAGTATAAAAGTTAAGGAAACTTTTATGTTAAGTAGGTATAAGCATTTAAAAAATAAAGAGATAGCGGAAAAACAAAACATATCAATAAAAACTGTAGAATATAGAATGATGTCAGCTTTAAGAATAATTAGAAAATATTTAACCAAATTTGATGTATAATATTAGGGTTAAATGCTTATCAATTGTTATATATAATAGTGTAATAGACATAAAATATAAGATTAAATGAATAAAAGTTTACTTATAAAATATATAAATGGTAAAACTTCTTTTAAAGAAAATAGAGATGTCATATCTTGGATAGATAAATCTGAAGAAAATCATCATTACTATGAGATTCTTTTATCATCTATTTCAGGTATAAATATAGATACTCTGCAGAATACTTTATCCAAAGATGAAATAGTGGATAATTATTTAAACGTTATTAAGAAAATAAAAAGTGCCAAATCTCACAATTTTAAATATTATTTACTTAGATCTTCTGCTATAGCTGCTGTTATTTTATTATTAATCTCTGTATTAATAAATATCAAACAATATTATAATATAAAAGATTTTAATTTTATTGATAAGTATTTATCAAATAATGAA
Organism: Bacteroidales bacterium; assembly: GCA_041672845.1. Lineage (GTDB taxonomy): Bacteria > Bacteroidota > Bacteroidia > Bacteroidales > UBA932 > JBAYDV01. Next base: position 15,102 of record JBAYYV010000005.1, on the reverse strand, counting down.
GTAACTACTTATTATACTGATAGTGGTATTAAAGGTGAGATAGTTTTACCTGATAGTAGTATTGTTTGGTTAAATTCTTGTTCTAAAATAGAATATCCTACTCATTTCGATACCGATGTCCGTCGTATTAAATTTTCAGGTGAAGGTTTCTTCGATGTTAGATATAATGCTGAATGTCCTTTTGAAGTCGTGACAGATAAAGGTATGCAAATTCAAGTCTTAGGTACTAGATTTAATATTCGTTCTTATAAAGATGATAATGATGAACAAGCAGTACTTTTTAAAGGAAAAGTAAAAGTAGAAAAGAAGTTTATAAAAGATCAAGTTTTATACTTAAGAAATGTAGAATTAAATCCATCAGAATCTATTACTTTCGTTAAAAATGTAATGAACAGTGGGATCGTAAGAGTAGATACAATACAAATAGATGCTTGGCGAAGAGGAAAAATTATTTTTAAGGATACTCCAATGCTTGATGTTATTAAAACTTTAGAAAGATGGCATGGGATGGAGATTATTGTAAAGGATAAATCTATTTTTCATCATACTCTAACAGCCACTTTTTCTTCTGAATCTATGGTACAAATAATGGAACTCATTCGGTTTACTTCTTCTATAAAGTATAAAATAGTAGATAATAGAGTTTATTTATCTGAAAAATAAATCCCTTAAATATATTTATTTTCTAATTTTTTAGGGTATAAATCTTTTCAATTGTTTTTAGTAATAGAAACAATAAAAATTTTTATATGAAAAAAAAACTATATAGATCAGGATATGTATTGTGCAGTATCTTGTTATTATGCTTTTCCTCGATGGGTCTTCACGCACAAACAATTAATTTAAAAGTTTCAAATAAGCCTATAATTGAAGTGCTTAAAGAAATCAGTGCCCAAACAGAATATAAATTTGTGTATTCAGATACTTTTACAGAAAAAAATTATAATGTAACCTATAGCTGTAAAAATGGAAATCTTAAAGATGTATTAAATAAGCTATTTGCTGGTCGTATTCGTTATAAAATACAAGGGAAAAATATTGCGGTTTCCCCAATTAGACAAATAATTAAGTCTTTTAATTTTAATGAAATCAAAGGAATAATTTCCGATGATAAAGATCTTGCTCTTCCTGGTGTTACTGTACAGAATAAAACAACAGAGGCTTATGCTTTAACTGATAATAACGGCGCTTATACTTTAAAAGCTAAGACAGGAGACGTCTTAAGTATTAAATGTATAGGTATGAAAGATATTATATACATTGTTAAAAATGATATGGTCTGTGATTTCGAAATGGAAGTTCAGCAGACCTCTTTAGATGCTGTGATGGTAGTAGCTTATGGGGTAGTTAAACAAAGTTCTTTTACAGGTTCGGCAGCTACTATTTCCAAAAAAATCTTTGATACTAGACCCGTAACAAATGTCTCACAAGCATTAGTGGGATTAACTCCAGGATTGGAAATTGGTAGTACTAATGGCAATCCTGGATCTTCTCCTACGATTAGAATTAGAGGATTAGGATCTTTTAATGCAAGTAATAATCCATTAATTATTTTAGATGGTATGCCTTACGATGATGATCTTTCTTGTATTAATCCCAATGATATAGAAAGTATTACCGTATTAAAAGATGCATCTTCTACTGCTCTTTATGGCGCTCGAGCTGCTAATGGAGTTCTTATGATAACTACTAAAAAAGGTAAACAAGGAGATGTAAGAGTCACTGCTAAATATAGTATAGGTTTTACTTCAAGGCAGACTAAAGATTATGAAACTTTAGGTATGAACGATTATATGCAAATGTATTGGGAATCTACTAGAAATAATCTTTTGTTAGGTGGAGAAACTTTAGAGGAAGCTAATTCAAAAGCTGGCTCTTCATTAATGGCTGGAATGGGTTATAATGCATATAATGTTCCTATTGAAGAACTATTTGACACTTCGAATGGTAAAATTAATTCAAATGCTAAATGTAGGTGGGCTGATGATTTAAACTGGAGAGATTATGTAGAAAGAACTGCGATTAGACACGATGCTATTGTATCAATCTCGGGTGCTATGAAAAAATATGATTACTATACTTCTATAGGTTATACTGATGATAATGGGTATATAGTAAATTCTGAGCATAAAAGATATTCTATTCAAACTAAATTAAATTCTCAAATAACTAAATGGTTGAAATTAGGAGCTGTAGTTAATACCTCTGTAACTAAGCATAAAGGATCACCCAATGAAACATGGGGGGATGGTAGTAATCCTTTTAGATTTGTTAGATATGTAGGAAACATATTTCCAGTACATATTCATAATCCTATTACTGGTGAGATAGTAACAGATGAATCAGGAAATGAATTATGGGATTTCGGATATGGTTATACGACTTCTGATGGAGTAGATTGTCCCACTCGTGATTTTGTATTTGGAGATAATCCTGCAAGGGAGGTCCAATCTTATCATAATGGATATGATAGAAATAATATCAACGCTAAAACTTATGCAGAAATATCTTTTTTAAAAGATTTTACATTTCGGACTAATGTTAGTTTGGCTTCTAATACATATAGCTCATGGGGTGGAATGTCTGTTTATAAAGAAATGGGGAATTCCGGTACATCTTGGAAAATAAATTCTCAAAAAACTATATGGAATATAAATCAAATATTATCTTATAAAAAAGCTTTTGGGAAACATCATTTCGATGCCATTTTAGGACATGAGAGTTATGATTTTCAATATCGTAATCAACAAACTGAAATGAAAGGTCAAATTATCGAAGGTGATAATTATGAATATTCTAATATGCAAGAAATAGATGGTATACCCACATCTTACATAAATACTTATAAATTAGAGGGATATTTTTCAAGAGTGAATTATGATTATGACGAAAAATATTTTATTTCTGGTTCATTTAGACGTGATGGATCTTCCAGATTTTATAAAGATAATCGATGGGGTAATTTCTGGTCTTTAGGTACTAGTTGGAGATTAGACAATGAGAATTTTATGGATAAATATGATTGGGTATCTCTTCTTAAATTAAGAGCTTCTTATGGTTATATAGGTAACGATAATTTGGAGTCTTATTATCCTTGGCGTGCCACATATTATCCATACCCTAACGGTTCAGAACCTGGATATTTACAATCTTCTTTAGGAAATAAAAATTTGACATGGGAAAAATCTAAAAATTTTAGTTGTGCCCTTGAATATTTATTATTTGATGGAAGATTAAGTGGTATTGTAGAATACTTTGATAGAAGAACAAGTGATTTATTATTTGAATTAAAGAAACCTCTTTCTTCAGGTGTTTCTACACAGAAAATAAATGCGGGCTCTACTCTTAATCATGGTGTGGAAATAACTTTAGATATAATTCCTATTAGAACAGATGATTTAGAAGTGAGCTTCAATTTTAATACTACATTATTAAAGAATAAGATGTTATCTCTTCCTATGGATCCTTATATAAATAATATTTATAGAATAGAGGAAGGCCATTCTAGGTATGAGTTTTATATGAAACAATGGGAAGGCGTTAATCCTGATGATGGTAATAGTCTTTTCTTAGCTGATATTGATAATCCTGATATTGTTTTCCATGATGGTGAAATAATAGAAAGAGATGGTAAACAATTGACTGAAAATTTGAATCATGCTAAATATGATTGGTGTGGAAATGCAATTCCAAAAGCATCAGGAGGTATAGGTGTTTCAGTTGCATATAAGAATTTCTCTTTATCAGTAAAAGCTTATTACCAATTAGGTGGTAAATATTATGATAGTACATATAAAGATATTATGTCTATTGGTACTAAATCTATGTCATATAGGCAATTGCATGAGGATATTATGGACCGCTGGACTACCCCAGGGCAGGAAACAGATGTTCCTAGAATCTATAGTGCTGGAAGTATAACTGTAAATAATATAGCTTCTGGATCTACTAGATGGTTAACCACATCTAATATGTTACAATTTTCAAATATTTACTTATCATATAAAGTCCCTGCTAATATTCTTAATAAATTAGATATTAAGGGGCTACTCATATATGCCTCAGGAGAGAATTTGGGTTTATTAACAGCTAGAAAGGGAATGTTTCCATTAAAGAATATGTTTTCTGGTTTTGATGGAAATTCAGATGTTTATTTACCATCTAAAACTATATCATTCGGGATTAAACTTGACTTTTAAATTAGAAAATTATGAGAAAAAAGATATTAACAATGTTAGCTGTAATGATTTTATCAGTTTCGTGTAGTAAGGATTTTTTAGATACTCAATCTACTAGTTCTGTAGATCAAAGTCAAATATTTAAAAATGAAAGTACAGCTTTGATGGCTATAAATGGAATTCATCGTAAGATGTACCTTCCGGGATATGCAGCTCAAATGGGATATGGATGTTTTATGTTTTGGAATGATATTCTAGGTGAGGATATGGTATATACTAAAGGTAATGCTCAGTGGCAACTTCAAGATAGATGGGAACTTCACAGAAGAACTACTTCTGGTAATGTTAAATATATTTATCAATTCTTCTATCAAATAATATCTAATGCAAATATGGTATTAGAAAACACTGAAGGAATGGATGGGATTCAATATAAATTAGATAATATAAGAGGGCAAGCTTTGGCTTACCGAGGATTTGCACATTTTTGTGCTGTACGATTATATGGTGACAGATATGTATCTGGAAAGAATAATGATCAAATGGGAGTTATTATACGTACAGATACAAATGGAGAAGCTAAAGCCAGAGCTAGTGTAGAAGAAGTCTATACTCAAATTAATAAAGATTTAGATGATGCCATTAGTCTATTAGATAATCCTAAAATAACTCAAAATACTATTTCTGATATCGATGTTAATGTGGCTAGAGGTATTAAAGCTAGAGTTCTTCTTGCTCAAGGTAGATGGGAAGAAGCTGCTGCTATGGCTAAATTAGTAATTGATAATTCAGGTGCTGAATTAGATAATACCCAGTATGATAGAAAACAAGGTAGATGCTGTGATGCTTCAAATAAGGAATGGTTATGGGGTAAGGTAGGACAGCCTGATTTAGAAACTAATTCATTACATAATTTTTATAGTTATTTTTCAAATACTAATGTTTCTTATAACAGAAATACACCTAGAGCTATTTACAATTTGTTATATGAAAAAATTTCTAATACTGATGTTAGAAAACAACTTTGGTTAGAAGATGCTCCTTCTATGGATCCTAATAATGTAGTGATACCTATAGGTGGTAATATTTTTAAATGGATGAGTCAAAAATATATAGTTGATTATCCAGATTGCCATTCTTCTCAATATTCGGCATGTACTTATACAGCTGACTTAGTTTATATGAGAGTATCTGAAATGTATCTTATAGAAGCTGAATGTTATGCTCGTTTTTCTAATGAAGAATCTGCAAAAGATGCTTTATATATTTTAGCTAAGTATAGAGACCCTAATTATGTTCGGTCTACTAAATCTGGTCAAGATTTAATAGATGAAATAATGGTACAAAGAAGAGTGGAATTATGGGGGGAAGGGTTTAGATGGACGGATCTAAAGAGATTAAATATGGATCTTGATAGAGGCCCTAAACCTCGTGCAGGTTATAACCAAGGAGGAAGTCTTAATGGTTGGAAATCTAAACAAACCCCTACTAATCTGGATCCTCAAGCATCTAATTATAATATGTATGATGATCAAAAATTAGGTGAGGAAAATAGATTCCGTTCAAAGAATTCTATGGAATGGGAGTTTGTTATTCCTATATCAGAAATTAATTATAATCCATTGTGTAAACAAAATCCCCTTTAAAAAATCACAACAATAAAAAAACTGAAAAGATGAAGAAAAAATTACTAATTATACTACTATCTATATTAAGTATAAGTATTTACGCACAAAGTAATAATGTAGATGGATATTATAAAGATTTATTTATGGATAGTGGTATTAAACTTACGTCCAAAGTGGATCTTCCAGTGACTAGGCTTTTAGGCTTAAACATGGAAGTATATTACTCCGCTACTGGTAAGAAAAGTTCCCCATTCTCTATTACTGATACACTTTTACAAAGTTATATAATGATAGGGAACCCTAATGATTGGAATGGGATTCTACTTTATCCAGATGGTGCCCCCAGATTTAGAATGATTTATACTAATGGTGGACAATCTACTTGCCATGGGAGATCATTGGGTGAAGAAGGAAGAAACAGAGTTCGTGAATTTATAAAAAATGGTGGCAGTTATTTGGGCTCATGTGCAGGAGCATATCTTACGTGTAAAAGAATTAGTAGAGATTCTGCCCGTAGGGAATTTTATTATAATGTGTGGCCTGGTGTATGTGTCCCCACTCATCTAATTCATAGTCATACAGGAATGTTTGTGCCTAAAAAATCTCCTTTGTTAAAATATAAAAAATTTGGTGGAGATTTTCATATTGATTCTGTAGTACATAATGGCGGTTGTTTTGCTTCTGAAGATATGGAATTTCCAAAAGGAACTAAAATATTACTTAGATATGATAACCCTGAAAATTTTAAAACCACTAAAGGAAATATTTATAATATTCATAAAAAATTAAGTGCATGGGCATATAAACCAAATGCTAAAAGTGGTAGAATAGTAGCTATCGGATCTCATCCAGAATCTGTTACTTATGGTGAAAGATTAGATTTAATGATTGCTATGGTAAAATATGCATTAGATGGTAATGGTAATCCTAAAATTAAGGCCATATTACAACCTGGAGAAACTAGAGAAATGACTGCATCGACTGTAGATAATATACCAGACTCTACTAGGATAGGTGATAGACAATATCATCATTTCTTGATTAATGTTCCTAAAAAGGTTAAAGAGATGAAAGTAGTATTAGAACCTATAGAAGGATGGGAAGATTCAAATTTATCGTTATTTGCTAACAAAGATGATTTTGCATTCAATAATGCAGATTATCATGATATCACCTTGGGAGTAAAGAAAACATTATTAATTGAGAATCCATCTAAGGGTGAATGGTATATATCTATTTTTTGTGAAGATACTGTTACTACAGAAAAATCAGATTATGGGTTTAGGTATGTAGGGGATACAAAAGTTTTAAATGGTGTTCCTTACAAAATAAAGGTTGAGTTAATTTATTAAGATTTTTATTTATTAGAAATGTTATTTGCAATTAACATTTTTTGTCCGGTATTTGTATATCAAATATCGGGCTTTTTTTTACCTTTGTGAATTAAAATTTAGGAAATGATAGATTTATATATAGCTCGTCATGGACAAACTGAGGAAAATGTGAAAGGAATGCTTCAAGGGCATCTTCCTGGGCATCTTACTTCTCTTGGCAAACAACAAGCTGAAGATTTAGCTGATAAATTAGAAAACATAGAATTCGATGTGATAATTTGTAGCGACTTGCAGCGTGCTAAAGATACTGCTATTGCTGTAGCTAAAAGGAAATCGATGATGCTTATAGAAACCGAATTATTAAGAGAAATGGATTGGGGTGTTTATACAGGTGGTGAGTATAAAAAAATTAATTGGACTGATCTGCCTAAAGGTGTAGAAACATTAGAAAATATGTTTGATAGAGCACATGCTTTTTTTAGATTTCTCCATGATAATTATGAAGATAAAAAAGTTTTAGTGGTAGCACATGGTGCTTTTAATCGTGCAATGAAATCTTTTTATGCAGGGGATAAACCTATAGACCAGATTAGATATCCTATTATGGATAATGGTGATATTCTTCGTATGATTTTAATGTATTAAGTTAGATTTAAAGAGATTGAAATTTAGTATAATAAAAGAGATATAATATAGTATAATAATGAGAGGTGAATATTGGGCTTTAATTGTTACTATTTTCTGGGCTTCTAGTACCGTTTGTTTTGAAATAGCAAATAGACGAATAAAACCTCAGTATGTAAATATTATAAGATTATTATTTGCATTCGTATTTATGGGAATTATCCTAATGTTTCTTAGTGGTTCTCCTATTCCTATACAATCAAATCTTAAAGCTTGGTTGTGGTTAGGTGTTTCTGGGCTTGTAGGTTTTTCTTTCGGAGATTACTTTATGTTTAAATCATATAGCTTGATACCGGCAAGAGTTACTCAATTAGTGATGACATTGAATCCTACTTTTGCTGCTATTGCAGGGTATTTCGTATTAAGTGAGACTCTTTCTATGAAGAATGCTTTAGGTATGTGTGTTACCATCTTTGGTATTTCTCTTGCTATTTTACAAAAAGGTTCAGGTGAAAATCATAGAAAATTAGAGATGAAATTACCTTTGAAAGGTATTTTTTATGGTTTTTTAGGTGCTATCGGACAAGGTGTAGGATTTGTAATGTCTAAAGAAGGTATGATTTATTATAAAGAGACTATGCATCTGCATATTAGTGATATTCCGTTAGTCCAAAATCTTTATATACCTCTGGCTGGTACTCAAATGAGAATTTTAGCAGGTATAATAGCTTTCTTATTAATATTTATATTTACTAAAGATTATGGAAATTTAATTCGCTCATTTAATGATAGGAAAGGAATTTTTTACACTATGCTTGGGGCATTAGTAGGCCCAGTAATCGGCGTAAGTTTAGCATTATTAGCTATTCAAACAGCTAATACAGCAGTAGCTTCTACTATTATGGCTATTGTTCCTATTATTCTTATTATTCCTGATAGATTTATCTTCAAAAGAAAAGTTTCTACTATAGAAATCGTAGGTGCTTTTATCTCTGTCGGAGGTATCGCTATTTTAATGTAGCTTGACAGCAATACCTTAATATAAAATAATGTTTATTAGCAGAGGTTTTGCAATACAGTAAAGTGCAAAACAGCTCACTGATAAAGGATTTCGTACTTTCCTCTGATGAACTATTAAATTTTTTTAAAAGAATATCTAAAGATTTACAAAATTTTAATATTTAGGTAATTAAATGGATTATAATTAACTTCACAACCATTTTATTAAAAAATGCAGCCATTTTATGGAGAAATCATAATAATATGAAAAAAAGAAAAATACATTTTGGATTATTAGTATTAATCATGGCTTTTTGGTTTGTATTAGCATTTATCCAAAATATTCTTGGTCCATTAGTTCCTGATATTATCAAATCTTTCGATTTAGAAAGTATGAAATTGGCTGGATTTATTCCTACCTCTTTCTTTTTAGCTTATGCTATCATATCTATTCCTGCTGGAATATTGGCAGATAAGATAGGTGAAAAAAAAGTGTTAATGATAGGGGCTTGTGTTAATTTAATAGGTGTTATTATTTTTGGTTTATTCCCTACTTATATCATATTGCTAATATCATGTTTCATAATGGGTATGGGTATGGCTATGATTCAACCAATATTAAATCCTCTTCAAAGAATAGCAGGTGGTGAAGAAAATTATGCTGTAACTGCTCAAATAGGACAATTCATGTTCGGTACTGCATCTTTTGCTGGACCATTAGTATATAGTTATTTAGTAAGACATTTGACTAATGATGTTAATAATGATAGTAGTTTTATTATTAATTTCCTAAAAAAGATTACTCCTGAAAATATCCCATGGGTATCACTATATTGGGTGTTTTCATTGCTTTTAGTAATACTTATAGTAGTGACTATTTTTGCTAAATTTAATATTACAAATAGTAATTCATTAAAGATCGTAATTGCTTCTAAGGCTGACGCCAATACTGATAATGCTCAGAAACCAAAAAATGATTATTCAAAACTAATGGGAAAACCTATTACTTGGTTGTTCTTCTTAGGTATATTTTTATATGTAGCTTCCGAACAAGGAATTTCTATTTGGATATCATCGTTTATGGAACAATACCATGGATTGAATCCTCAAGTAGAAGGTGCTCATTGTGTAAGTGGTTTTTGGGGAATGATGACTATAGGTTCTGTCGTAGGAATATTTTTATTAAGATTACTTGATAGTAAATTAGTACTTAAAATTAATACTGTAGGTGCTATTCTTATGTTAGCTTTAGCCCTTTTCGGTCCAGCCAAAGTAGCTATGTGGGCATTTCCAGCTATAGGATTCTTTATAGCAGTAATGTATTCTTTAATATTCTCACTCGCACTTAATTCAGTAACAGAACTTCACGGTTCATTTGCTGGGATATTATGTACGGGGATAGTAGGAGGAGCAGTCGGACCATTAATTATCAGTTTTCTAGCAGATAGTTTTGGTTCATTAAGATTTGCTATGTGTGTAGTCTTTTTATTCTTTGCATATATATTTTCTGTCGGTATTTGGGCCAAACCGCTTATCAAGAACAAAACTATTAGTTTTCGAGGCAATAAATAATTAATTTAATTTTTAATTAGATATTATTAATGGTGTTTGCCTGACAGTAATGCATAAAAAAGCCTGGAATTTTATCCAGGCTATATTTTGGGTTATATTTAGCTAAAGTGTTTGGCTATTTAATGAAGAGGTCTTTAATTCCACCTATAGAGCCTAACAAGTTAGATGCTTCGTATGGTAGATAAACTGTTTTATTATCTTTACCACTTACCATTTCTTTAAGAGTAGAGATATATTGGTCAGCTAGTATAAACTGAGCAGGATCAGTTTTGGTTTTCTCTACAGCTTTAGCTATCTTATTAATGGCTTGGGCTTCAGCGTCAGCTTTAACTATTTTAGCATTAGCTTCACCTTCAGCTTCTAATATTAGAGATTGCCTTTTTCCAGAAGCATGATTGATTACAGACTGTTGTTCACCTTCAGATTTAAGAATCATAGCTTTCTTTTCACCTTCAGCTGTTAAAATATCAGAACGTTTAGTCCTTTCAGCTCTCATCTGTCTTTCCATGGCTTCTCTGACTGAGTCAGGAGGAGTAATATCTTGTAATTCTACACGGTTTACTTTTACTCCCCATTTGTTAGTAGCATCATCTAGTACTGTTCGTAATTTAGCATTGATGGTATCTCTAGAAGTAAGAGTTTCATCTAATTCCAATTCACCGATTACATTTCTTAATGTGGTCTGAGTCAGCTTTTCAATAGCATTTGGCAAATCGTTTATTTCATAAATGGCCTTCATAGGATCCATTATTTGGAAATAAAGAAGAGCATTGATTTCAGTTTGAACGTTATCTCGAGTAATCACATTTTGTTTAGGAAAATCATAAACTTGTTCTCTCATATCTACTCTTCCTATATATGTATGTATAGCATATTGATTACCTTCATAATTGGTTTTCATTTTTCTAGCGCAAATTTCTCTTGGTCTATCTATAATAGGCCAGATGATATTAATCCCAGAAGATAGAGTTCTGTGATATTTACCTAATCTTTCGATAACTACCACTTCAGCCTGCTGAACTACTTTTAATCCTGACAGTGTGAAAATAACCACCAAAGCGGCTAGTATAATTACTGTTAATGTCATAATGTATTTTTTTAATTATTATTTATTAAGTTCTTCTACTGTTAATATTATGCTGTCTAGTTTTTTTACTATTACTGAAGCACCCTTAGCTATAGATTTATCTTCGAAAGAAACGGCTTGCCAATAATCACCATCTATTTTTACACGACCAGGATTATTTATGTCAGTAATTTTTTCTGTTACAAGACCTTTTTTACCTATCATCCCATCAGCGTTAGTGTCTATAGTTTTATGTTTTCCTTGCTTGTATAAATATTTTATAATCAGAGGTCTAATGATAATAAAGCAAATTAAAGAAATTACAGCAAAAGCTGTGAATTGCCATACCACAGTTCCACCACATCCAGCTACGATACCTCCTCCTACAGCACCTATAGAGAAGCAGAACAAAGCGAATCCGCCAGTGAAAATTTCTATTATCATAAGGATAATAGCACAGATTATCCAAACATGCCAAATTTCCATAATAAATCTATTTAAGGGGTAATTTATATTTAATTATTATACAATATATGAATTTATATGTTACATAAATCTATTAAGTCTAAATACTATATAATCAATCAAAGATAGTAAAAATATTTTAGGTGTATTATGTTATTTGATAGCTATAATAGAGTTGCTTTAAATTATGTATTATTCGTTATCGTGATGATATCCTTTTGTTATTAGTAGTGATTAAGAGATGATAGAAAAATAGTAAAATGGCTATGTCTAATATTATCATTATAAATAAACTATTTTGGGAAGTGAAAATTTTGACTGTCGTCAATGTTTGAGATAACAATGTTAATACAGATGAAAAGGTATTATGAAAAATACTAGTTAAATAATTGAAAGTGGCGCCGAAACCACTATTAATAAATTGGTTAACAGTAGTAATATTTTTAGAAACATTTAAACTAGAATATCCAGATTCTATAGTTGAACTGACCCAATTAACTATATCAAAATCAATCAAACCTATTATTTTTAATAAGAACACAAGTAAAAAACTAAAACAGATACTTAATACAAAATACAGAATGATTAATCCAGTCTTAATTTTAGGATTAACTCTTGATAGAAGTGCAGATTTTGCTGAAATTTTTTTCATAATATCATCTGTGAAATTATCTGGTAATTTCAGTTCGAATGAATGCTGAAGTTCATTAAGAAGTTTTACTTCTTCATTATTCTGTAATGTGTTATTATTAGAATCCATAACTATAATATTATTCAGTTTTATTTATCTATTATTTTTAATAACCTCTGTTAATCTTTTTCTGCTGCGGTGTAGTCGAGTCTTTACATTGGAAAGGTTTTGACCACTTATTTCTGCTATCTCAGCTATACTTTTATGTTCTTGGTAGAAGGCTGTTAAGACAAATCTGTCTTCAATTTTTAAGGATAGCATTGCTAGTTCTATTTGTTTGTAATGAGTTTCGTCTATAATTTTTTCATTAATTTCGTTGTTAGTATTGCTACTCCACTTTTTATTGCTTGAATAACTAATATATTTATCTATATCTTCGGTAAATGTCAGACGTTTCTTTTTTCTTAATGTGCTAATAGTAGTATTGTAAGCAATACGATAAAGCCAAGTCGAAAAACTGGATTTGCCTTTGAACTTTTTCAACGAAAAATATGCTTTTACAAAACTATCTTGTGTGATTTCTTGGGCATCTTCTCTGTTAGCACAAATCTTAAAAATATGCATAAAAATCATATTAGAATATTTATCTACTAATATTCTATATGAGTCTTGATCTCCATCAAGAATTAGTTTTATGATTTCAGCATCATCTTTATTGCTCATAAGTTAAAGAGATATAATCCATGTACTTGTATTAATATACTGTACATTACTTAACTTATTTACTTAATGTACTTATTTATAGACGCGTTAGATTTTATAAAGTTACAGTTCTATTTTAGAAGAATTTAAATTCTAGTTAAAAGTTATGGTTTATTTATTAAAAAAACAATAGAAAAAATACATTCGAAATAAACGATGGTATCAAGTATTTGATAATAAATTGTAACCTTTTAAAAGTGTTCTCGTCAAAATGGCAGAATCAGGAAATTAAAATGAAATTATTAAACAATAAAATAAAATATTATGTATGACGTTTTTACAGTAGCAATTGTATTTGCAGCTATTTACTTTACAGTTAAATTGTTTATTGACAGAAAAGGTAAACTAATGTTAATAGACAAGATCGAAAAGTTAAATATGTCGGATAACAAGTACGCCGGTCTTAATGATCTTTTCAGTAATAGAAAAAATACTGGACTAATATTAGGTAGTGTATTATGTGGTATAGGTCTTGGATTATTAATTGGGCATTTAATTTTTGTGGCTATTTATGGAATAAATATACAGAATAGTGCATTTGCTCAGTCTTATGTTCGTGATTTATTTATTGGCTCTGGTGCTTTAATCTTTGGTGGACTAGGAGCTTTATTTGCTTATTTCGTCAATAGACGTGAAGAAAAATAATGGTTGAAATATTTAGATCTTGAGTAATTTATAAATATTACTAGAATAAGCCTGTATGTTAATTCATATAGGTTTTTTTCTTTGAATTTCTTATCTTTGATTATTGAGTTATAATGTAATATAACTAGTAAAGTAGGATAGTTACATATAGTAGGGATGTTTATTTACTGCTATTAAATAATGTATTGTGCAAAATACTTGATAGTTTAGGAATTATATAATTAAATGCTGTTAAAACGTTTAGTAATTATAATAATTTTATAATTATATAAAAATGAAAAATGATTATAATAAAACAAAATAGAGTATTTTTTAGATAAAAATATTATAAAAAACTATAGATATAAAATAGATTAAATCAATGAAAAATAAAATTTTTCTAGTTTCGTTATTAATGATGTTTACTGTTACTTTAATTCTTAAAGCTCAGCCTGCTAATTTTAATAGCTTAAAAGTAAATGATTCTAAATTGAGTCTTAAAGATATTTATGTTACCTATAAATATCATACTAATTATCTAAGTGCTCCAGCTTGGATGAAAGATAATAAATCTTATACTGCTATCGAAAGAAATAAAGAAATCGGCGGTACAGATATAGTTAAATACGATATCAAAACTGGTGAAAGATCTATTCTTGTATCAGCTAAGAAGTTAGTCCCTAGTGGCGTATCTGATTCTCCTATAAATAATGTTACTGATTATAAATCTACTAGTAAAAAACAACCTCTAAGTATTAGAAGTTTTTATTGGTCTAAAGACAATTCTAAGCTTCTTATTTATACTAATTCTAAAAGAGTATGGCGTCAAGATACTCGAGGTGATTATTGGGTACTTGATATGAATACTGATGAACTTTTCCAAGTAGGTGAAGGTTTAGAGGAATCTAGACTTATGTATGCTAAGTTTAATGATCAAGGGACTAAGATAGCTTTTGTGTATTATAATAATATATATGTAGAAGATTTAGCTACTAAAGAGGTTAAGCCTCTTACTATAGATGGTGATGATATTATTATTAATGGTAATTTCGACTGGGTATATGAAGAAGAATTACATCAGCATGATGGCTTTAGATGGGCTCCTGATGGTAAGACTATTGCCTTCTGGCAATCTAATACGAAAGGTACGGGCGTATTTAAGATTATAAACAATGTAGATTCTATTTATTCCACAGTTAAGAATTTCCCATATCCTAAA
>JBAYYV010000004.1:0-225933 GCA_041672845.1 Bacteroidales bacterium | reverse complement strand
TGCAATCCCTTTGGGCTTGCAGATAACGTGGCTCGGATTGGAGCCATCCGTCTGCCCTTCGGGACAGACAGATAACATAGAGTTAATGTAATTCGCTATGCGAACTACGCCAACCCGAGCCACGTTACCAGCAATTTAAAGAGACAGAAGATGCAAATAGGAAAGAAGGAATTTAAGTACAAAAAAGATGCTCTGAATTATTACAAGGAGATTCTAAACTCGTATAAGTTTGGCGAGACCTTAAATGAAAAAGACAGAGAAAAAATTATTGAATTATTAAGCATACATCCAGATTGCAAAAGAAAATTTAACAACGGAATTAAAGAGATTGTAGTTGATAAAATACCAAAATATAAAACAAAAGCATTTCACATACTTGACAATAATTCAGAATTAGAGGCTTTTTCTTACATAAAGTGTATAAACGGGAATAACTCTCCATTGACTAGGTTTAGTAATACTTGCAGAGATATTATTCAAGATGATATTAATAAAGTGAAATATCAATATTTCAAAGACAATTCAAAAAAAGGAGAAGTAAAATGTCAAGAAACAGGAGATTTATGCAAATGGGAAGATTTGGTTATAGACCATAGGCAACCAAATACATTTTCAGTAATTGTTGACAGATTTATCGAAGTAAATCAAATTGACATAACAACGATTGAATATATTGAAATTCTTGATGGCGTTTATAGATTTGAAAATGATGAAATTTCTCAAAAATTCAGAGAATATCATAAAGAGAAAGCGAATCTTAGGATTGTAAGGAAAACTAAAAATTCAGGCAGAGCATCTCAGGCAAGAGTAAAGAGACAGAAAAAAGATTTACGAATAGATTAAAAAAAGCTGGTAACAATGTATAAAAATAATAGCCTATTCAGTAGTAAATGCAAGGGTTGTAGCCCGCTTCAATTTTCTTGTAACTTGACAGGAAAGTGCCACGCAGTCTGCCACTACTCATACAATTTACCGTTATCTGCAATCCCTTTGGGCTTGCAGATAACGTGGCTCGGATTGGAGCCATCTGTCTGCCCTTCGGGACAGACAGATAACATAGAGTTAATGTAATTCGCTATGCGAACTACGCCAACCCGAGCCACGTTACCGCTCAGTGTAAAAAGACAGAAACTGCAGACAATTTAATACTGTAAATAAATGGAGAAGCCCATATATAACCATTAATTGCAAAAGAGCTGTTTATTTCCAACGCTCGGTAAAAATTATTAAATTTATGGCTGGTAAAAAACAAACCTGACTAATGAGTATATTTCAAAAATCTGTAATTAATAATCACTTATCACAGCTCGACAATGAGATTGACAAAATGGTTTATGAACTTTACGGGTTAACTGATGAAGAAATCGCAATTGTAAAAAATTCAATAAAGTAATTATGGATAACAATAGCCAGAAAAATATAATCATTTATAAAACTGCCGATGGAAAAGCGTCAGTAGCTTTATATGCCAAAGACGGCAATATTTGGATGAACCAAAATCAGCTTGCAGAACTTTTTACCACCTCAAAGCAAAATATTGGACAACACATTTCTAACATACTCGAAGAAGGTGAATTAGAAGACAATTCAGTTGTAAAGAATTACTTTACAACTGCCGACGATGGCAAAAAGTACAATGTTACTTTTTACTCTCTCGATATGATTTTAGCAATCGGTTTTCGTGTACGTAGTAAACGTGGTACCCAATTTAGGGTTTGGGCAAATAAAAACCTGAAGGAATATATGGTAAAAGGGTTTGTAATGGATAAGGAACGTCTAAAAAATCCTGATGGCAGACCTGATTATTTCGATGAATTACTGGAACAAATACGAGATATTCGTGCATCTGAAAAACGCTTTTATCAAAAAATAAAAGATTTGTTTGCGCTTAGCAGTGATTATGAACCAGATGACAAATCAACTCAAATGTTTTTTGCCGAAACTCAAAATAAAATTCTTTATGCAGTAACAGAAAAAACCGCTGCCGAATTAATTGTTGCGCGAGCTAATGCCGAAAAATCAAATATGAACTTAACAGTTTGGAAAGGTTCAATTGTAAGAAAACAAGATATTTTTATTGCTAAAAATTATCTAACTCACGATGAAATTGACACCTTAAACCGATTAGTAGTTATTTTCCTTGAAAGTGCAGAATTGAGAGTCAAAAACCGGATGGATATAACAATGAATTTTTGGTGTGAGAATGTTGATAGAATCCTTGATTTTCATGACAAAAAAATATTAACAAATACAGGTTCGATAAGTAATGTCGAAATGAAAAAACATGTAAGTGATATTTATACAAATTTTGATAAAAGGAGAAAGGAATACGAAGCACTGCAAGCGGACAAAAAAGATTTGGAAGAATTAAAAAAGATAGAACAAGAGATAAAAAGCAAAAAGAAAGAATAATTGCCAACGCTTCATAGTCAAGCACATTGGCTGGTCATACAAAAAGCCAACCCACAAGCAAAACCATCCAAAAAGCTTGCCTATCCTAACGCACAGCAGACAGAAAAAAGTGTAGCAATTTAAAAGGGAAATTGACTTAAATGAATGAACACCAAGCGGTAACATGCGGTATAAAATATTGGGGGTTAGATAGTTATTCAAACATTCTGCCACACATCAAGTTTGGTGTAACTGGACAGAGAAGTAGCTCGCAATTCCCCAACGATTTCATACCGCCATCCGTTATCAAGCATTAAAAAAACCACCAATGATGAAGTATTTAGCAATAGACGTAGAAACAGCAAATGCAGACTACTCTAGTATTTGCCAGATTGGAATTGCCGAAATTAAAAATGGTAAGATCATAGACAAATGGAGTTCTTTAATAAATCCAGAATCATACTTTGACCCATTTAATGTATCGATTCATAATATTAAAGAATCCGATGTAATTAATTCACCAACCTTTGACAAAGTATATCCTGAGTTGGTGAAAAGATTAGAAGGAAAAATAACAATCCATCATATGCCATTTGACAGAACTGCTTTAAATCGGGTTTGTCAAGAATATAACTTACCAGCCATAAACGCTCAATGGCTCGATTCTGCAAAAATTACTAGACGAACTTGGGAACAATTTGCATACAAAGGATACGGATTAAAAAATATTGCAGATTTTTTAGGGATTAGCTTTGACCATCATGATGCATTGGAAGATGCAATGACTGCAGGTCTCGTAGTTTACAAAGCATGTGAACTCACTGAAATGCAAATTGAGGATTGGCTAATAAGAGTTGGCAAACCAATAAAATTAGACATTTCGGGTTCTTCTAATTCTTCAACAATTAAACAAGAAGGTAACCCTGAGGGAGCTTTATATGGCGAAAACATCGTTTTTACAGGAGCATTATCAATTCCAAGAAAAGAAGCTGCTGGAATAGCTGCAAAAATTGGCTGTAACGTTCTAGATAATGTGACACAAAAAACTACAATTTTAGTTGTTGGCACACAGGATTCAACCAAACTGGCAGGTTATGATAAAAGTTTAAAACATAGAAAAACGGAAGGGTTAATCGATAAAGGCAAACAAATCAAAATCATAACAGAGAATGACTTTGTCAATATGTGCAATGAAGAAGGAGAAATACTCATCAAACAAGCTTCTTCATCTCCTTCACTAAAACCAAGTGAGATTAATAAAACATCTGAAAAAAAGACATCAATCGAAATCGAAATTTCACATGATTTAATTAATAAAGCAAACGATATATTTAAAAGTTTACCACAAGATCAGAAAGATTTGCTTGAAAAATCGGCAAAAGAATATAAAGAGTTTATTGGTCATATTTCAGATTGTAATCATGATAAGAAAAGAAAACTAGCGAATGATTTTAAATCAAAAATTGATAACATTGAGAAATTTTACAATGAAAATGATTTAGATTCATATGAAGAAGATTTTGATGTTCTTATCACAATTGAATCAGAACTGGATGAACTAAGAGAAGCAGTTTTTGATTTGATGAAAAACAAAATAACTCTAGGAGAATTTTTTGAGTCATTAGATGATTCCATTGATTTTATTGAATCAGATATTGACGAGCCTGATATATCTGGTATTGTAAAAGAATATTCGACAATGCTTTTAAAAGAACTAAATTTAATAAAGGAAGAAATAAAAACGCTTGCTAACATTTTATAAATGTAACGGTGGGTTCAGTGGTATGATAGCGGCGAATTCCGGTTGTGCTTAATATAAAATAGTCAGATGAAAAAAAAAGGAACTTACAGAAGAAATTGTAAAGTCTATTAATAATGGAATTGACCAAATAAATTCAGTTTCGGAATCAGAAAAAGAATTGAGAAAACAAATAAGAAAGACTCAATCAAGTATTCTTAAATTGATTGAGAAGGAGCTTAAACTTGTGACGAAAAATCACTATCTAAATACTTGGTTGGCAGTTGGGATGGCCGTATTTGGGATTCCTTTTGGAGTTGCTTTTGGAACAAGTATTGGGAATATGGGATTACTTGGAATAGGATTACTTATCGGAATGGCTATTGGTATGGTGGTAGGCTCTAGTATGGACAAAAAAGCCTTTGAATCAGGAAGACAACTTGACTTGGAGATAAAATATTAAGCACAACAATGTATAAAAATAATAGCCGAGACAGTAGTAAATTCAGCGGTTGTAGCCCGCCTCAAATTTGTAAAGGTTTGATAAGTTTAAAGCCCGCAATTGCCTACTTTGCATATACTAATTCGTTATGTGCAAGGCTGGAATTAATTGTAGTGCTAAATTGATAGAATTCTTCTTTTGTTAATATTTTTAGTTTATCTATATTAGATATTAATTTGAGTAGCACCATTTACGCCAAACATGTTATAGGGGGCATCTTGGTGAGTGACGTTTGGATAAACTTGATCTAATTCTTTGATAATGTTTTGGCGTAATATGCCTTCTCCTTTTCCATGAACTACTATTATCTTATATCCTTTATTTCTAGAATATTGACTCATTATTTGGCGGAAAAGAAACATTTGATATTCTAAAATAGTAAGTCCTTTTCTTTCAGATTCTTTTCTTAGTCTACTATCACAATGTAAATCTCTTAGTATAGTATGAGTTTTAGTAGTGTTAGACTGATTATTTCTTTGGTTTTGAGATTGATTTTTTTTAGTCGTATTAGCAGTATCTATTTGTACTAATTTTTCTTGTAAGATATTTTCCTTTCCAAGATTATAGTCATCTTCATTACATTTATGTTTTTTATTAATCTTCATCTCATTCTTAATTTCTTCTCTTATTTCATTCTCAAACTCCTTTTTAAATTCTTTTTTTAACTCTTTCTTTAATTCTTTCTTTAATTCTTCGAGATTAATTTTACGATTAGTTTTAGAATTATTATTTTCACTATTATAAGTACTATTATTATCAGTACTAGTAATATTGTTTGTACTAGTATTAATAACAGGACTATTATTAATATTACTATTAGACTTACTAACACTATTGGCCCCGTTATTATATGTATTGTTAGATTTAATCACTACACATTCTTTCGTAGGAGTAGGAAAGTCAAAGTCATCTTCATCACGGATTATAGCTACGTATTTGTTTTTAAACCCTACTACAGTACCACCTCCTTTATCATTTAGAAATTCAATAGTGTCACCTATTTTTACTTCATTTATTTCAGTATCTTCAAATAGTTTATTCATTTTATTATATTTTTGGTAAAATTAATACAAACAAAAGAAAAGCCCAAGGTTTAATAGCTTGAGCTTTTAAAATATTATGGATGTCAATCTTTTATAGTATTGACGCCAGTCTTTTTTTAAGCACCGAAATTATCAAACATTACATTTTCTTCTGGTACACCTAAATCGTCACACATCTTTTGTACAGATTCTGTCATCATAGGAGGTCCACATAAGTAATATTCAATATCCTCAGGAGTTTCATGATTTTTAAGATAAGTATTGTAAGCTACTTGATGTACGAACCCTACTTGATATTCTACCCCAGCTTTATCAGCTTCAGGGTCTTTACGGTCAAGAGCTAATACAAATTTGAAATTAGGGAATTCTTTTTCTATTTCATGAAAATCCTCTAAATAGAAAGCTTCTTTTAATGAACGAGAACCATAGAAAAATGTTACTTTTCTAGTAGTTTTTTTAGTCTTAAATAAATCGAAAATATGAGATCTCATAGGAGCCATACCAGCACCACCGCCTACGAATATGATTTCATTATCTGTGTCTTTCATGAAGAATTCACCGTAAGGGCCAGATAGAGTTACTTTATCGCCAGGTTTACGAGAATAAATATAAGATGATGAGATACCAGGATTTACTTTCTGTAAACCACCATTTACTTTATCAAATGGAGGAGTAGCTATTCTAATGTTTAGCATAACTATATTTCCTTCTGCAGGATGGTTTGCCATAGAATAAGCACGGAAAGTAAGTTCTTTATTGATCATCTTAAGGTTAAAGAAACCATATTTTTCCCAGTCTGCTTTATATTCTTCATCGACGGTTATATCGTGGAAGTCTATTTCACATTTAGGGATATCTATTTGTACATAACCTCCTGCTCTAAAGTTTAAATCTTCTCCTTCAGGGAGTTTTACTATGAATTCTTTTATAAATGTAGCGACATTTCTGTTTGATATTACCTCACATTCCATTTTCTTTATACCTAAAATAGACTGAGGTATTAACATTCCTATATCTTCTTTTACTTTAACTTGACATCCTAGTCTCCAGTTGTCATTTTTTTGTTTTCGAGTAAAAAATCCTGTTTCAGTAGATAATATGCTACCACCACCTGAAATGACTTGGCATTTACACATTCCACATGTGCCTTTTCCACCACAAGCTGAAGGGAGGAATATTTTTTCTGATGATAAAGTAGATAACAGAGAATTACCAGGTGTAACTTCTAATTCTTTTTCACCATTATTAATATCTATTTTTACTGTGCCTGATGGAGTTACTTTAGATTTTATATATAATAAAAGGATTACTAATATTAATGTTAATATTAAAAATACACTTATTGCTATTATTAATGTTGTTAGTTGCATGTTTCCAATTAAAATTTAATTCCCATAAAACTCATAAAGGCTATACCCATAAGTCCAGTGGTTATGAATGTTATACCTAAGCCTTTTAGAGGTTTGGGAATATCTGAATATGAAAGTCTCTCACGAATAGCTGCTAGCCCTATGATAGCTAATGCCCAACCAATACCTGATCCTAAAGCGTAAACACTAGCTTCTCCTAAATTAGCGAACGCCTTTTCTTGCATGAAAAGAGAAGCTCCTAATACAGCACAGTTTACAGCTATTAAAGGAAGAAAAATTCCTAATGAAGAGTAAAGAGCAGGGGCAAATTTTTCTACTATCATTTCTACTATTTGTACTATAGAAGCTATGACGGCTATAAAGATGATGAAACTTAAATAACTTAAGTCGATAGTAGCATATTCTGGTCCTAACCAAGCTAATGCTCCAGGAGTTAAGAAATATTTATTTAATAAATAGTTAACAGGAAGTGTGATAAGGATGACAAATATAACTGCCATACCTAATCCCGCTGCTGTTTTTACATTTTTTGATACTGCCAAGAATGAACACATTCCGAGGAAAAAGGCAAATACCATATTGTCGACAAATATCGACTTTATGAATAAACTTATATAATCTTGCATGTCGTAATGTGTTTATTTATTTTCTTGTAAATCTTTTTGAATACTACGTTGTACCCATATTATTATTCCTACTAAGATTAAAGCCATAGGAGGTAAAATCATTAGTCCATTATTTTCATATACTCCTCCGTTTTGAATATACCAACTCATAGGAATAATGCGTAAACCAAATAGAGTACCTGACCCTAATAATTCTCTAAAGAAAGCTATTACGACTAATACCATGCCATAACCAAATCCATTGGATATACCATCTACGAAAGAAGGCCATGGTTTATTAGATAAAGCAAAAGCTTCAATACGTCCCATGATAATACAGTTAGTGATAATTAAACCTACAAATACAGATAATTGTTTACTTGTATCGTAAAGGTATGCTTTTAAGAATTGGTCTATTAAAATTACAAATAAGGCTACTATAACTAATTGTACAATAATTCTTATTCGTGTAGGGATAGTATTTCTAAGAGATGATACTATCATACTAGAGAATCCAGTAACCAGCATTACTGATAATGCCATGATTATAGCTCCTTTTAACTGAACTGTTACAGCTAATGCTGAACAAATACCTAATACTAGGACTGTAACCGGATTCGATTTAAATAGAGGATTTTTATATATTTCTTTATTCATTGTTTTCCTCTTTATTATTATTATTATTTATTTCTAAAGATTGAGTTTCTTCTAACACTTTTTGAGATGCTTGAGTTTTTTGTATGTAAGGTAAATAGTATCTTAACCATTGACCTAAACAATTCTTTAAAGCTGTACTAGTAATAGTAGCACCTGAAATGGCATCTATTTCATGTTCGTTAGATTTATCAGCGCCACCTTTTACAATATCTATAGAACAAAAAGAATTATTGTCGAATATCTTTTTCCCTATAAACTGATTTTGAAAGTCTTTTTCTGCAATTCTAGCACCGAGACCAGGAGTTTCACTTTTATGATCGAAATTTGAACCATAAAAAGTGTTTAAATCTTCATTAAGAGAAATGTAACCCCAAATAGGGCCCCATAAACCGGCTCCATATGTAGAAAATACAGTTATTTTTTTACCATTTAATAATTTAAAGATATATACTGGCAATGCTAATTCTTCAGGATGAGATTCCTTTAGTCGCATAATATCGTATTGTTCTTTAAGTGGCATTTTAAAAGCATTTCCTTTAATTCTTTCTCCTTTATTGTTTACAAGAAACATTTCTACTAGGTGATTTTTGAATTCTTTTTCGATGAAAAGATTTACATCTTTTATCTGATCAGTTTTTTCACCTAACCCTATACAATTTAGTATAGCTTGTTTTTTATTTATTTCTATATTTTTCTGCTGTTTAGGTTTTAGAGAAGTAGAAACTAAAGTAAGTATAGTAGCTACTATTATTACTAAAACTGTCGCATAGATTATAGTATATGTATTACTGTTTGTCTTCATGATTATGCGGTTTTAACTTTAGCTCTGTTCATTCTCCTATTAATATTATTATGTACTACGATATAATCTATTAGTGAAGCAAAAGTATTAGCTAATAAAATAGAAAGCATCATGCCTTCTGGATAACCAGGATTAAACAATCTAATTATGACAGCTACAGATCCTACTAGAAATCCAAAAACCCATTTGCCAGATTCTGTTTGACAAGAAGATACTGGATCGGTAGCCATAAATACTGTCCCGAAGGCAAATCCACCCATTACTAATTGATAGTAAGCAGGTATAGAAGCTGCCATAGTTCCATCTGGGCAGAATAGATTTCCTAAGAGACCTATGAATAAACCACCAGCCACAGATGATAACATAATTTTCCAACTAGCTACTCCAGTGGCTATTAGGATAACAGCACCGATAAGTATAGCTATTACTGACGTTTCTCCTATAGAACCAGGTATAAGACCATTAAACATATCCATGAAGGAAGCACTAATGTGATGTCCTTCTGCAGCAGCTTGTGCTAAAGGTGTAGCACCTGAAAAGGCATCGACTACAGATTGTCCATTAACAGCATCTACTCCATTAGACAAGTTTTTAATCCAAACAGTATCACCAGTCATATGACTAGGATATGAGAAAAATATAAAAGCTCTAGCTAATAATGCAGGGTTCCATATATTCATTCCTGTTCCACCGAAAACTTCTTTACCTATTATTACTGCGAAGGCAGTAGAAAGAGCTAACATCCAGAGAGGCACATCTATAGGCATGATTAATGGAATGAGAAATCCAGTTACTAAGAAACCTTCATTTATTTCATGTCCTTTTATTTGTGCCGAAATGAATTCTATTCCTAGACCTACGATATATGAAACTAATAATAATGGTAAAATGCGTATAAAACCATACCATACTATTTGCCAAAATCCCATATTTATGCCGAAGGCTAAATTATGCTGATATCCAATATTATAAATACCGAATAGAAAAGCAGGAAGTAGTGCTACGACTACTGTTATCATTATTCTTTTTAAATCTACACAGTCCTTAACATGTGTCCCTTTCTTCGTAGTAGTATTTGGTACGAATAAGAATGCTTCAAATCCGTCAAACACTGAATGTAGAAATGACAATTTTCCACCTTTTTCGAAGTTGGGTTTGATTTTATCTACTTGTTTTCTTAGTCCCATAATTATAACATTTCTTTTATCATGATATCTATTCCATCAGAGATAATATTTTGTATCTCTATTTTAGAAGGACAAACATATTCACATAATGCTATATCTTCTTCTATTACTTCATAGATTCCTAATTGTTCCATTTTATCTACATCTTTTGCTAAAATAGCTTTGAAAAGATATACAGGTAATATATCCATAGGAAGAACATCTTTATAGACTTTAGACATAACAAATGCTCTTGGTCCTCCGTTTATATTAGTATCCATATTATATTTCTTCTTAGGATTAATCCATGAGAAATAAGAATGAGAAAAACTGAATTTCTTAGGACGAATTATTTTTCCCCAACCGAAAAGTTCATGATAATTACCTTCAGAAAGTATAGTTATTTGATTATGAAAAAATCCTAAATAACCATCTTTTCCTACATTATCACCTGTAAGAATATCACCGCTGATAACTCTTATATCAGTTTCTTTATGCATCTTTTCTCCATCAGAAATAATATGGTCAGTTATAGCTGCCATATGCATGCCATAAGTACATCTTATATATGAAGGTTTATCTACGCATGGGCCTGTAATAGCTATTATGCGGGTCATATCTAAATGTTTCTTATCGAATAATTTGCCAATAACAGCTAAGATATGCATGTCTACAGTCCAAACAATATCACCTTTATTAATAGGACTTATATGATGGATTTGAATACCCACATTTCCTATAGGATGAGGACCATCAAAAATATGAAACTCCACTCCCTTAAGTTTATGGAATGGAGTACTAGCATGTGTCTTAGCATTTAACCCAAGGTGAATATCACCTGTAGTAAATAATTTTAAGATATTTACAGCTGTTTGAATATTTTCAAAATCCTCTCTTAAAGAATAATCTAAATCTGGTCCTAGAGGAGCAGTACTAAAACCTGAAATAAATATATCTTTGGGAGTTTCTTTAGGGTTAGGAATAATGCCATAAGGACGTTGTTTTATTCCAGCCCAAAGACCACTAGATAACAAAGTTTCTAAAGCTTGTTCTTTAGTAACTTCGGCAGGTTTTGGCAATTTGTAATTAATATATTCTTTCTTACCATTATCTTTTATAATAATGTTAAGAAGTTTTCGTTTTTCACCTCTGATTATCTTTTCTACGGTACCACTTATAGGAGATGTAAATTTGATTTCTGGCCTTGTTTTGTCATGAAAAATAGGGGACCCAGCTTTAACTATATCACCTTCTCGAACTTCCAATCTAGGGAAAATCCCTTTAAAATCTGTAGGTTTTACCGCAATAATTTCAGAGATTACATCTTTTTTTAGAAAAGTTTCAGCCTTTCCATTTATCGGAATGTCAAGGCCTTTGCTTAATTTTATATAATCAATCATTACTATAGTAGTTTATTAAGGCTGCAAATATAGACAATATTTTGTAGATTTGCAGAATATGATTAAAGAAAATAAATTAAATTATTCTGTTCTTAATAATGCTCAAGGTCAAGCAGTTAAATGTATAAATGGGGCATCTTTGATAATTGCGGGGGCAGGTTCTGGGAAGACTAGAGTATTAACATATAAAATAGCATATATGTTAGATCAAGGAGTAGAGCCAAATAATATATTAGCACTTACATTTACAAATAAAGCTGCTAAGGAAATGAAGGAGAGGATATCTGATTTAGTCGGTCGAGATAAAGCTATTAGATTATGGATGGGAACTTTTCATTCTATTTTTATTAGATTTCTTAGAGAATATAGTAAATTAATAAATTTCCCAGCTTCATTTACTATATATGACCAGTCTGATTCTAGAAGTGCTATTAAACGTTGTATAAAGGAACTGCAGTTAGATGATAAAATTTATAAACCTAAAGCTGTATTGAGTCGTATTTCTAGAGCTAAAAATAATTTAATAACTAATGCTGCATATATGAATAATATAAGTATTATTCAAGATGATATTTCTGTTAAAATGGGAAGAATTTGTGATATTTATAAATTGTATGCAGAGAAGTGCCAGAGAGCAGGAGCAATGGATTTTGATGATGTTTTATTATTTATGAATATATTATTGAAACGCAATAAAAATGTTTGTGAGGAATTAGGTAATCGGTTTAAGTATATATTAGTAGATGAGTATCAAGATACAAATTTAGCTCAATATTATATAGTAAAAAGGCTATCTCAAGTACATGGAAATATTTCAGTAGTAGGTGATGATTCTCAGAGTATTTATAGTTTTCGAGGAGCTAGAATAAGAAACATTCTAAATTTTAAAAAGGATTATCCTGATGCTAAAGAATTCAAATTAGAGCAAAATTATCGTTCTACGAGTAATATAGTAGAAGCTGCAAATTCTGTAATAAAGAAAAATGTCAATAGAATAGAAAAAAAATGTTTTTCGTTAATAGATGCTGGCGATAAAATAGGTGTGATCTCTGCTTATAATGATTTAGATGAAGCTAATAGGGTTATTTCTTCTATTATTGATAATATTAATAATCATCAGTTGTCCTATGATCATTTTGCTATTCTTTATAGAACAAATGCTCAGTCTAGGGTAATAGAAGAAGTATTAAGGAAAAAGAATTTGCCTTATAAAATATATAAAGGACATTCTTTTTATGAACGTGCTGAGATAAAAGATGTATTAGCTTATTTTAGATTATGTATAAATCATAAAGATGATGAGGCTTTTAGAAGAATTATTAATACTCCAGCTAGGGGGATAGGTGCTACGACTATAAAATCTTTAGATAATGTAGCTAAAGAAAAATCTATTTCTTTATGGGAAGTTTGTTCTAAAGAAAATATAGAAGCCACAGGGTTGAAAGTGGCTTATGCTAATAAAGTGTTAGGATTTGTTAAACTTATAGCAGATTTTGAAGATAAGGTGCAAGATACAGATGCTTATGACTGTGCTTTGGAAATTATTAATACATCATTATATTATTCTTTCTTGAATTCAGATAATTCTATAGAGGGCCAATCTCGTTTAAATAATGTAAAAGAATTATTAGATAGTGTGAAGGTTTTTGTAGAAACGGAAACTGAATCAGAAGGGGAATTAGGAAATGAAAATAAAATAATTCCTTTAGTATCTTTTATTGAAAATGTAGCTCTTTTAACTGATATGGATACTACAGATGAAGAAGATACTAATAAGATAAATTTAATGACTGTACATTCATCTAAAGGTTTAGAGTATTCATATGTATATATAATAGGTATGGAAGAAAAATTATTTCCCTCATTATCTGGAATGGAATCTGAAACCGAAATAGAAGAAGAAAGAAGATTGTTTTATGTAGCTCTTACTCGTGCTAAAATTAAAGCTATAGTATCTTACTGCAAGAGCCGTTTTAAATTTGGAGAATATGTTAGTTATCCTCCTAGTAGATTTATAAAGGAAATAGATAATAAGTTTTTAGAATCCCCGATTTTAAACACTAAGGAATCAGAAGCCGAAAGTTTTAGAAAATCAATAGATACTTCTAATTCTAGAAGTTATTCTCGATATAACAATTCTTCAAGATATAATTATTCTTCAAAAAAATCGAAGAATACATTTCCTAATCCTAATCCGACCTTTACTCCAAACCCTAACTTTAAAAGAGTGTCTAAAGTAATAACATCTTCAGTTTCTAATAATTCAGGAACTATAGGTGATTATTCAGTAGGCAAAAAGGTAGAACATTCTAGATTTGGAGAAGGAGTTATAACAGAATTGGTGGGATCCCCTGTAGAAAAGGCTACTGTAGAATTTAAAACTGCGGGGAAAAAGGTTTTATTATTAAAATTTGCAAAACTTAAAATAATTAATTGATTATTTTTTGTCAATTTCACTAAAAATCAATAAAATTTATTGATTTTTTCATTTATGGCACAAATGTTGTATAAATAATAAATGAAGTTTTTCATAGTTTAAGTTTAGGTTAAGTAGCAAGGCCATCCCGATCTGAAGGGTATGGCCTTGTGAATTTTTAGGAACTTTATACTAAAAAGAAAACCTTCTCTATTTCTAGAAAAGGTTCTTTAAATCTATTATTTTTTAATTATTTATTCTGTCGCTTCAGTAGTAACAAGAGGGGTAATTAAATAAGTATTTTCAGGAAGATTATAAGTTTCTATTATCTGGTTTTTTACTGCATTACTTACTTCATCTTTAAATTTATAAGTAAATATAAATCCATCTAACCCGTGGTTATAATATTTATAAGTGGCTTCAGAAAATAAAGCTTTATCTAAACTAGGATTTTTGTTAGTTATAGTAAGACAATCATCAGTAGTAGAATTAGATATTTCTACAGATGAATACATATTCTCTAAATCCGCTTTTAAATCTGTAAGAGTAGTGAAGTTGATTTTAGGAATTGCATAATTATCTCCATTCAAAGTAACATCAAAACCTGCATTTGGAATATCTTTTTCACAGCTAGTAATAGTAATAAAACTAGCTAATATTATCATTAAATATATTATTTTTTTCATATTTATTATTTTTATTAAAATACTATTTTAGTGTATTGTATTATTCCAGAAACATTAGTTCTAATATAATAAGGAATATCTTTAGAACATAAATATGAAACATCGAATTCTTTATACTGAAGTCCAGCTTCTACAGTTTCATCAATCAATGCTTTTAACTTTTGACCATCTTTGGCTAAAAGATCTACAGAAACATATTTACTATCCTTAGCTCGTACTTCTAACATGATTTCATCTCCAAGTGTATAAGGTACTATTTGGACATCTCCATCGATAGGCAAATCGCTCAATCCTCTATAAATAATTCTTGAGGTATGATCTGATTTAAGTTCATTGGTTTGGATATCTCCAAAATAAGTAATGGGATTATTAGCATCACTATAATCAATTAAATAAGAAAGGATAATTTTACCAGTTCCTATTTCAGAGCCTATACTAGAAGATTTGATATCGCAATAATAATAATCACCGGAATAATCTTTTATTTGACTTATATCATATGAAAAATGAAGAATATCAGCATTATCGTCAGAAGTACCTCTCATACCTACATCACTTGACAGTTCTTGCAAAACCTTATAACCTTCCCATGATGCAGCTTGTGAAGCTTTACATAATAATACTTTCTTAGTAGGAGTTAAAGTATTAGCATTTAAATTACCTTTACCTACTTCAAAACTTAAATCATTTCTAGAATCATATTTGATTAAAAATCTTTGTTCTAGAGTTATTTCTTTTTTCTTAGGGGATACGATGTAAACATATTTACCACCATTACCTGTGCCACCTTCCCCTTGTTCCATAGCAGTAGTAAAAGTTCTGTAAGGAGCATAGAATCGACCATTGTCTCCCCAATCTTCTCCCCAACTATTAATGCAGATAAAAGCACCTGTTTCATCATTATCTTTATTACCATCTTGATTATAGTCATACCATATATCATCGTCATAACCTACTATTATCATAGAATGCATCCCAGTAGTTCCAAATTTTGGTATTATAGCAGTATAATTAGTTTTAGAATCTCCACTATAAGTATTGGAAGTTAAAGGGTCTGCGTAAGCAGAAAATTGAATAACACCGCCTTTAGTAGATCCATCAGCATGATCATATAAATATTGTTTCATAGTGGTTATTTGGCCTACTTCATCAGATTTTATTTTATAATATGAATCCACTGAATATGGAAGACCTTTCTGGTATTTATCAAAACCATCAGGTAGTTCAGTATAAGGCTTAGTTAAACCGCAAGACATGAAAGAAGATTCAGGTATTACGCCATACCATTTCATAGCGTCATAAACATCCCATGGAAAGGTACCAGTCTCACCTCCGTCATTAAGAAGATTCCAAATAAACATATAACCATATACATTCTCAGGATAATCAGCATCTAACTTATATAAGTAATTATATTCATATGTGTATTGGTAATGTACGCATGAAGCACAGCCACATGAACCACCTAATTGAGAAACTACACCAGGAAAATAATCATTTCCTGTAGAATTATCTACGAAGGTAGGAAGGGGCGTCACACCAGCAGCTCTACTTTTGGCTGAGGGTTGGAACGTTTTAATATTTTTTATAATATTTTCAACTTCTGTTCGGTTTTTATCAGTAACCTCTTTAAGCCCAAATCTATTCTGGGCAAAAATAGGATAACAAATAACAACGCTTAATATGATTAAAAAGAGTTTTTTCATATAATTATTATTAATTAATAAATGATTTTCTAGTGAAATATAAAAACAAGGTTCAAATGTACGAAAAAATCTAGAAAAATATGGATTTTTATTAATAAAACAAGATTAAATTAATTAATTAATTTTTTATAAAAAAAGCCTTCTAAAATTAAATAGAAGGCCTTTAAATCAAGTTTTATATCAATTTATTTAAATGCTTGTTCGCCTTTCCAATTACCGTCTAAGGATAATGATTGGAAGAAGTCTGGAACTTTTTTACCAAGTAAACTATCGACATATAATTTACCGATATACTGACTTAGCATAAATCCATGACCTCTCATTCCCACGAATAAACCTCTCTTAGGATCTACTATATATCTAGGTTCAGTATAATAGCCACTCCATAGAGCTTGGAATCCTACATTCTTAAGAGTAGGTATCCATTCAGTAAAGACTTCAGAGAATATTTCTACATATTCCTTAGTATTTAGTTTTATATCTTTACTAGCTTGTTGAGAATCGACTGCAGGAGAAGCGCATCCTATTATTTGCCCTGTTTCTGCTAGTTGTTGACCATAAACAGCAGAAAATCCTTTGAAATTTCTTCTATCTATAAGCATATCTAAAGGATTACCATTTTTACCTATAAGAGGTAGACGTTTAGTAATAAAAGCTTGATGACGAATAGGATATAAACCTGTTTCATAGCCTAACATTTTAGCAAATTTGCTAGCATTGGATCCTAGAGCATTTACAAATATATCAGTAGTATATTCTATGTATTGATTTTTGCTATCTTTTACAAGAACTTTATATGTTTCATTTTCTTTATGAACTTCTATTAGCTCATGCTGTTCTAATAATTGTCCACCAGCTTTTATACCTAGATTTCTTACTAAATCTACTGTTAAACCAGGTGTTGCTTGCCAGCAATCTTCTGTAATAAATGCGTGAGAATATTGTTTTATATTAGGGTTGAAATATTCAGAAATTTCTTTTCTAAAATCTTTAGGTTCTATAGCATAAGTTTTGGACCATGCTTTAGAAGCTTCTAAAGCATCATAAGTACTTTGGTTATGAGCAAAACTTACATACCTAATAGTCCTTAAATTAATGTTAGATATGCTTTGTAATTCTTTAAAAATCTCGTGATTATTAGTCGCTATTTCAGCAAGAGCTGGCACTGAGAAACCAGGACGACCACCTGCTATATTTCTCCAAGAACTACCTCTATCTTTATTTATTAAAATAGGTCTCTTACCTGCTTCAGCTAAATATCTGAAAGTAGAAGAACCTGCCATGCCGCCACCAGCTACTATGGCACCTACTTTTTGTTTATGAATAGTAGTAGATTTTTTAGGAGTAATAACTATTTCTTTTCCACTTTCATTGTTCATATTTTCTAACTCTACTAAGTTAGCCATAGGACCACGAGGAGTTAATTCTCCAGTTAATTTAATACCATATGAAGCCAAAGCTGATTTAGCTCTTGGTAAGCATCTTTTACCTCTACAAGCTCCCATTCCTAATCTAGTAATATGCTTAAGCTCACTAGCTGAAATAGTAGTTCTATCTCCGACAGCGTCTAATATTTCTTGAAGAGTAACATCTTCACAATGACAAATATATGTGTCCACATTTTCATCTTTAGTATCTTCCATTTTAATAGGATCTGGATATTTATCTATAGAGATAAAACCTCTAATATCCGTGAACTTTATACTATCATATAATTTTTCTACTTTAACACGAGCTACATTAGTTTTATTAGGTTTTTTATTTATTTTTTCGATAATACCTTCACCTATTTTCTTTCCGTTATTATCTACTAAGAAGACTTTAGTATTTTCATCTATTTTATATTCTATAGGAAGGAATACCCAGTTTTTCTTAGGATTAAATCCGAAGATAGCTAAACCTGGACAATGATTAACACATTCCATACATCCTATACATTTGTTATAATCGACTGTAGGAGTACTAGATGTCGATGGTTTAGTTATAGCTCCCTGAGGGCATGAAAATGAACATGGGTTACATGCAAATCCATATAAACAGTCTATAATTACAAAACCTTTTTCATTCATTCTTTCTTTAGAAGGAAGCTCAGGTTTATCTAATATCCTAATAGGTTTCTGTTGAGAATCGATATAATCTTTAGATATTTGAAGATATTCAGAATAATTATATTTAATACCTAGATTTTCCATTATCTCATAAGCACATTGTTTTCCTCTAAGTACTGCAGAAGTACCTTCGCCGATTCTTACATTGTCACCGACACCATGACAATGTCTGCCAAATACAGATTTACCTTTAACTAGTAAGCTATTATCAGGGAGTAACCCTGTGCATATATTAATACAGTCGATACCGTCTATTCTCTTTTCAGTACCTGGAATCGGTTTGAAATTTTCACATTTTGCTATAATGGCACCAGTAATTCCTGTAAAATCATCATTAGGAATGGCTTCCAATAAAGTATAACCAGTCATAATAGGAATACCTAATCTTCTAACACGATTAGCTTGAACAGGAAAACCACCTTCGTGAGGCATAGCTTCTATGATAGCTTTTATATTGGCTCCAGCCTGCATAGCTTGATATGAAGTAAGATAACCTATATTACCAGCACCGACAGTTAAGATATTTTTACCTAAAAGAGTGAACTGAGTGTTCATCATTCTCTGTACGACAGCAGCTGAATATACACCAGGAACATCATCATTCTTAAATGCTGGCATAAATGGAATAGCCCCTGCAGCGCAAACTAATTCTTGTGCTTCTACATAATATATTTCATCAGTTAAAATATTTTTAACTACTAATCTATTCCCTTCGAAAATATCCCAAACTGTAGAATTTAGGAAAATATTAGATATATCTTTTCCTGCTAGATTATCGGCGATATCAAATCCTCTCATACCACCAAATCTCTTTTCTTTTTCGAAGAAGAAGAATTGGTGAGTTTGCATAAGAAACTGACCACCTATATGATTATTGTTATCTATTACTATATTGTCAATACCAGCTTTATTAAGTTCTTCTCTTACTGCTAATCCTGATGGTCCTGCACCGATAATAGCTACTGATGTTTTATAAATTTTTCTAGAATCTTGTTTAGGGGTTTCACTATTAGGTTTGCTATTAAACCCATTATCTCTTTTAATTTGTTCTACTTTTTTCACACCATCTACAGGTGTAATACAAATCCTTTTTACCTTTCCATCTACGAGCATTTCACATGCTCCACATTTTCCAATACCACATTCAAGAGTTCTTTTTCTTCCATCTAGACTATGGCTGTGTACTTTATATCCAGCTTGATGAAGTGCAGCGGCGATTGTAAGGCCTTTTTGGCCTTTTATTTGGTGGCCTTCATATTCGAATTCTACTAGATCTTCTTCCGGGATAGGAAGAATAGGATGTGAGGTAATTTTATTCATATTGTTTAATTTTTAAAGTTCATTACAAATATAAAAATATAAAAACAGAAAATATTAACTAATACTAAAAAAATATTCATCAGGTAAATTATTTAATATTAAATTCGGATAGTAACCAATAAAAATTAATTAATATGAGAAAGAGATATGTGTATTTGCTACTTATAATAGTAGCTTATGGTTTGACCTCTTGCCAGAAAGAGGAATTAGGTATATCCGAGATATGTATCGGGTTTTCATCAGATGTAGATCTTTTAAAGATGGTTGAAATTACTAAAGGAACAGTAATAGATACAAATGATTTTATTCTAACTATTTCGAATTCTGAGGGAAAAGAAGTGTTTAATGGTCTGTATAAAAATAGACCTGAGAAGTTAGAAGTAATACCAGGGATGTATAATATCGGGGTGTACTCGGGTGTATTCGATTCACCAGCGTTTTCTAGCCCTCAATATGGAGATAAACAAGAAATATTAGTAGCTGCAGGTCAGAAAGTCTTTATTTCTTTAGAATGTAGCTTATTAAATTCTGGTCTTCAATTATGTACCTCAGATGAATTTAGAGAAATATTTGAAGGAGGATATATAATGGTGACTTCTGATTTTGGTGAATTGAAATATGAGTTTGAAAATAATGAAATCGGCTATTTTACTAATACACTAGTTTATATCACGTTATTTACAGAAGATAAAGAACAGAGAATCGGGCATGCGTATCTTACGGATAAGATGATTTTAAAGATTATTATTAATGTAAAAAAATTAGATATAGATGGTTTTAAAATAGAGATAGATTCTACTAGAATAAATAGTTTGGACTATATTACTATAGGTGAAGATAGAGACGGTTTTACTAAAGAGACAGCTTTATTAGTAGATGATGCTATTTATTGGGAAGGTATGGATGATATGTGGGTTAAAGGTTATATTATCGGTACTAAGGAAACTGGAAACGATAATTATGATTTCGAGCCTCCCTTTGAAACATACACTAATTTAATAATAGCTACTGTTTCTTCAGAACGATCTCCACAAAGAATTTTTCCTATACAAATACCGACTGGGTCTCTTAGAGATACATTGAGTTTAGTTATTAAACCAGAAAATTTCGGTAGAGAAATATTATTAAAAGGTGACATAGAACCATATTTGGGAAGTATAGGTATGGAATCTGTATCGGAGTTCGAATTTATAGAACCAGAATAAAATTTATTTGATACTACTGAAAAAACATTTAGTAACTATATCGGTATAGCTTTTTGAAACAGGGATCTTAGGAACTTTATCTATTTCCATATTTAAATAGATTCCCTGTTTTATTTTTTCTAAGGAACTAACTTGCTCTAAATTGACTATGTAGGAACGATGACATCTAATAATATTAGTGCCTAAGAACTCCATTTCTATTTGTTTCATACTATTACGTAGAAGGTATGAAGTGATTCCTCTTTTAGTCTTATACCAAATATTAACATAATTATCTGCGGATTCTATATATAATAATGTTTTTTTTCTAATGGATAATTTCATTTCTCCGCTTTCGTTTTTAAAAGCTATAATTTCATGTTTCTCTTCATTAATGAACCCAGATTTTATAGCCTTGTTAAATTTTTTAAGCTTAGTAGAAATATCTTTCATATTAAAATATAAATGACTAATAAGATAGGGTAAGAGTAAAATTAAACTTGTGTTCTTAAGAGCCTTTTTTAGAATACCCCAGAAAGTACGATGTACGCTTGGATTATCTAGACTATATGAAATAAAAGTATAAATAACGGATAAAAGACAAATTTCCACAATAATCCATATAATATATGACCAATATGCGATGGTATGATTATTAGTCCAGTAATACATTATCGTACGGCTAATTACGACTACTAATATTCCTGTAAGTGTAAATAAACTAGAATATAGAAAATAGACAAACTCTGTCATTTTCGGATACCACTCTTTGGATCCAAAAGGCTGATAAATATTAATAAATATCAACGCAAATAAAGCTGTGAAAATGATAAGTCTAAAAATATTAGATTTATCATAAATATATGGTGGTATTTTTCTATTAATAAAAGCCATTTCATTAAAAATTATTCTCTGCAAATATAAAAATAAATAATTTATTTATCCCTGAACTCAATAATTCATCCCTAAATATAATTATTAAGCCCTTTTATTTAAAGTTTATTTACAAAATAGTTTAATTCGTGTATAAATAAATTTTCCGGTATAATCCGGTATAATAAGATTAAAACCGGTATAATAAGATTAAAAATTAATAGATATTATGAATTTAAAAGAAAGAACAGCTAAATTATTAGAAAAATTAAGTGGACTGTGTAATAATACACCTGAAATTACTTTAGATGATTCTAATATTACAATCGTAAGTAAAAGTTTTACTTTTGATCAAAAAGCTTATTATGATTATGATAGTGTGAGGAATTTACCCCAAACGGATTTTTGTAAGATTAGTGATGATAAAATCTCTGAAAATTCTAGTTTTTATTATTATATTTTTTATCCAAAAGATGTAAAGAAATCAAAGAGATGTATTTTAATATTTCATGGGTTAAATGAAAGGACTTGGGATAAGTATGTTAATTGGGCAGAATATTTAGCTATTAATACTAATAGGCCAGTAATTTTATTTCCTATGGCTTATCATATTAACAGATCTCCTTTCAATTGGTTTCAAGGAAGAGCGGCACTTCCATGGACCATTAAAAGAAGAATATTATTTCCTCAAGCTAAGAAAGCTACATTTTTTAATATGGCTTTAAGTTCTAGGATAACGATTAGTCCTGAAAGATTTTATATTTCTGGACGTGAATCAGTTTATAATATTAATCAATTAGCTAATGATATAAGAAGTGGTTCTATGGATATTTTCGCTCCAGAATGTACAATAGATTTCTTTTCATATTCTATAGGTGCATTGCTTTCTGAAGTAATACTGATTTCGGATAAAATGAAATCAAATGAATCATTGTTTTCAGATAGTCGTGTTTTTATGTTCTGTGGAGGTAATCTCTTTGAAAATATGGATGGTAAGGCTAAAGAAATCTTAGATGAAAAAGCATTTGCTAGTTTAAAAGATTATTATTTAACAGAATTCATTAAACGAGAACCTGCTGACGAAATAGAAAAAGCTTTTCAAATTATGCTTTCCGAATCTAAATACACGAAAGAAAGAATCGAATTTTTTGATTCAATGCGAGATAAGTTACATATAATAATGTTAAAGCAAGATTATGTTATCCCATATAAAGGAATAGATAAGACAATAGGGCAGCATAATATGGATTTAGTAGAATTAATGGATTTTCCATATGAATATTCACATCAAAAATTATTCTTAGTAAATAATAAGAATGATGCAGATTTAGTTTATAATAATTTTAAAATGGTATTCGATAAAGCAGTGAATTTTTATAAGGAATAAGGCTGACGCCAATAATATGGATATTTGAAAAAATGTCTTTATATTTGCCGCAATAAACGGGATGTAGCACAGTTGGTAGCGCGCTGCGTTCGGGACGCAGAGGTCAGGTGTTCGAGTCACCTCATCCCGACAAAAAAAGGAAATCCTTAAATGAATTTCCTTTTTTTTTATAATTCCCAAGCTAATGAACTGGCTCCTAAAATAGCGGCATCTGCATTAGGTAGGGTAGAGAATAATAATTTTATTTTATCTTTCCAGAAAACTAATAAGTTTTCATTCATAGTTTTATAGATGGGTTTTTCGATAAATTCTTTAGCTGCTGCCAATCCTCCGAAAAGAATAATGGCTTCAGGAGCAGAAAAAGCTACGAAATCAGCTAATCTTTCTCCGATAATTTTACCAGTGAATTCGAATATTTCTATGGCTAATTTATCATCTTTTTTAGCACAATCATATATATCTTTAGAAGTGATTTTCTCTATATCATAATCTCTTAATAGGCTAGGTTTGTCATCTCTCAGCAGAAATTCTTTAGCAGTTCTAGCTACACCAGTAGCTGAAGCATAAGTTTCTAGACAACCATAACGACCACAGCCACATTTTCTACCATTTTTTACTGCTATAGTATGTCCTAATTCACCTGCGAAACCGTCATGACCATATAGAATTTCTCCATTGATAACTATTCCACTTCCTACGCCAGTGCCTAATGTTAACATTATGAAATCTTTCAATCCATGAGCACAACCATAAGTCATTTCACCATATGCGGCAGCATTAGCATCATTAGTAATAGCGACTGGTAAAGAAGTTAAATCTTTTAATATGCTTCCTAGAGGAATTACAGTAGGTGTACCATTTTCATCTTTACCCCATTCTAGATTTGGAGCATATTCTATTGAATTTTTGTAATAATTGCCGTTAGGCGCACCTACACCTATCCCTCTAATTTTATCTCTGCCACCGACTTCGGCTATTATTTTTTTAAGAGCTCCCGATAAGTCATTTACGAATTCAGATAATTCTGTCTGACGAGATCCTATTTTAATATGAGCTATGATATTTCCACGAGTATCACAAACACCTATTTTGGCAGATTGCCCACCTATATCTATTCCTATTACGTAAGGTTTAATTTCCATTTTCTAAGTTTTTATTTACATTTTTGTATCCGAATAAGGCATAGAAAAGAATATATACTAATGCTCCTACGATTACCCAATAACTTGATACATAATTAGTAGCATCAGCTATAGCTGACTGTATAAGTGGGAGAATACCACCGCCACAAACCATTACCATAAATATACCTGAAGCAGCAGGAGTATATTTCCCTAGTCCTTCTACTGAAAGATTAAAAATACTACCCCACATTACCGAAGTACAGAGACCACAAAGAATTATTAACATGATACTTAATGGCACTTGACTTAGACCGAAACTAAGATCAGATTTAATTACAGGCATTTTCACTGTGTGAGTTAATGGAATAATTATGGCTAGAATGATAAGTATGATAGCTATAGAAGAAACTATTCGAAGCATTAGTTTACTAGAAATTTTACCACCAAAAGATCCACCTAGTAATCTACCTATTAACATTAAGAACCAATATGTACCTACGATACTACCTGCAATAGTAGTGTTCATGCCTAATCCAAATTTTAACACTTCTCCTGAGTTATGAGTCATCATCAGATTAGCTGTGTTAGCAATACCGACTTCGACGCCGACATATAAGAAGATAGCTATAATACCTAAGACAAAATGTCTGAAAGCCATAGGGCTATGTTTATTTGTATTTTTCTGGTTACTAGCTTTTTCAATATGAGGTTCTGGAATATTGACAAATGATATAACTATAAAAGTTAAAGCGAATATGCCAAGTGCTATCCATAATGCTGGTCTAGCATTTCCTAAAGTGGTTTTAGACAAATCAGAACCCATAAGGTTTCCTATAAATATAGGGACGATAGTAGCGCCGACAGAGTTTATGCTTCCACCGAACTGGATAAGTTGATTACCATGATTTCCACCGCTACCTAATGTATTTAACATAGGATTTACTACCGTATTTAACATACACATAGAGAAGCCAGAAATAAGTGCACCGAATAAATATACACAGAAAGTGAATATCCAATTATTGGTTTCTGGATTATAGATAAATGAAGAAAGTATAGAAATTAATACTCCTACTAATCCAAATATTATAGCCGTAAGAGAAGTGAATTTATATCCTTTCTTTTTTAAGATTATACCAGCAGGTATTCCTATAACAGCATAAGCTATAAAGTTTGCAAAGTTTCCGAACTGAGATAGTAAGTTACTTAAATGAAATTGTTCTTTTACGATAATTCCCATGGGGTTTTGTAAACCGGTAACGAATGATATCATAAAAAATAAGGCAAACATCATCGCTATAGGCAAGGCATAGTTTTTTTTATTGCTCATAGTTTATTTATAAATAGTTTTTTTAGATAAAGTATCTTTTTAAATTAATTCTTTTTGAAAAATGAATTGACTAAATTAATAAGATTTCATTAATAATACTATGGAAGACTAAAGAAAAAAAAGTAAATTTGAAGGTAATATATAGAATTAGCACTAAGATAGGTAGAACTATAAAATAATTTAGAATGGAAAATTATGATTTGGAAGTATTGGAAGGTTTGGAAGTATTGGAAGGTTTAGAAGTGTTGATCGATAGCCGATTATTAAATGTGCCTAAAAAAACTATTTTTTTTGCATTATCAGGGCCAAATAATAATGGGCATGATTACATAATAGATTTATATAATAAAGGTGTTAGACATTTTGTGATTAGTGAGATGCGATCTTCATTCAGGGATTTAATAGTTAAATCTACTGAAGAAAACTGTAAATCTTCAGGAGATGACAAACTTAATTTCTTATTAGTGAAAGATACTTTAAAAGCTCTTCAAAATTTCGCTAAACTATATAGAGAAAAACTATTTGATTATGATACTGAGGTAGTAGGTATTACTGGTTCTAATGGTAAAACTATAGTTAAGGAATGGATAGCTCAGTTAATAGGGAATGACTGTAAATTAAGTAGAAGTCCTAGAAGTTATAATTCTCAAGTAGGGGTTTCTTTATCTATATTGTCAGTACCTAAAGATTCAGATATAGCTTTGATAGAAGCAGGAATTTCTGAACCAGGAGAGATGTCTGTTCATTATAATATTATAAAACCAAAAGTGGGTATTTTTACTCATTTAGGTGATGCTCATGGAGAAAATTTCGATTCTAAAGAAGCTAAATTTGAAGAAAAAAAAATATTATTTAAATCTTGTTCTACTATAATATGTAAGAAAGGAGCACTGGCTGATAAATTAAAAGCTTATAATAAATCTGCTAATTTTATATTATGGGATGAAACGGATACTAAAAAATATAATTTTCCATATAAAGATGAAGCATCTGTAGAGAATGCCATGAATGCTATTTCATATCTTAAATATAGAAATTATACTGATACTATAATTAATACCAAATTAAAGGAACTTCAGCCTGTCGCTATGCGTATGGAAATAAAAGAAGGAGTATTCGATTCTTTAATTATTAACGATTATTATAATTCTGATATGGAGTCTTTTAGACTGGCTCTTAAGACTTTAGTCTCTCAAGACAAATCTAAATCGAAAACTGTGATAATGACTGATTTTATTGATATTTCTAAGGATGAAGAAAATGTTTATCGAGAAGTAGCATCGCTTTTGAAGTTTTCTAAGATAGATTTATTGATAGGTATAGGTAAAAAAATAGGGACATATAAATATCTTTTCGAAGGAATTAATTTTAGGTTTTATAACAATACTGAATTCTTTTTGGTTAAAGAAAAAAGAGAAAATTTTGCTAAGCAGGTCGTATTATTAAAGGGTGCTAGGAAATATAGACTTGAGTATATTGCTGGATTTTTAGCTAAGCAGTCTCATTCTACTATATTGGAAGTCGATTTAAATGCTATGGCGTATAATCTTAACCTTTATCGATCTAAATTGCCGTCAGGCACTAAAACTGCTGTGATGGTAAAAGCTTTTAGCTATGGTAGTGGATCTAGAGAGGTCGCTTCTATGCTTCAATATCAATCTGTGGATTATTTGATGGTTGCTTATGCTGATGAAGGGGTAGAACTTAGAACTGCTGGTATAAATCTCCCTATAGCTGTTATGAATCCTGAACCAGAAGCTTATGATAATATGATTGAGTTTTCTTTAGAGCCTGAGATTATTTCCATGAATGTTTTAAAAGGATTTAATGGAGCTATAAATCGTCATGGTATATCTTCATATCCAGTTCATTTAAAGCTTAATACAGGTATGAATCGTTCGGGTTTAGATATGGTAGATTTAGATGAATTGTTAGATTTCTTGGATGGAAAATCTGCTAAATATTCTGCTGTAAAACCTGCTGTGCGTTTAAAATCAATGTTTTCTCATTTAGCTGTTAGTGATGATCCTACTCAAGATGATTATACTTATAGACAATTTGATTTATTTAAGAAAATGACTGAGCGAATTCAAGCCAAGTTCGATTATAAAATAATTAGACATATATTAAATTCTGCAGGTATTGAGCGTTTTCCTGATTATGCTTTTGATATGGTAAGATTA
This sequence comes from Bacteroidales bacterium, assembly GCA_041672845.1. GTDB lineage: Bacteria > Bacteroidota > Bacteroidia > Bacteroidales > UBA932 > JBAYDV01. Next base: position 197,942 of record JBAYYV010000004.1, on the reverse strand, counting down.
GGAATAGGAATGTATGGTGTTACAGCTACTGATTTCGATGTGAAACCAGTAAGTCATTTTAAATCTTATATCGCTTCTTTAAGAAAATTGTCGGCTGGAGAAACTGTAGGATATGGCAGAAAAGGTCTTTTAAAAAGGGAATCAATTATCGCTGTAGTCCCAGTAGGATATGCGGACGGTCTAAATCGACATTTAAGCTGTGGCAAAGGTCATATGTATATAAATGGCCAAGAGGTTTCAATAGTAGGAAATATATGTATGGATGCTACGATGATAGATGTGACTGACGTCCATGTGAACGTCGGAGATGAAGTCGAAATCTTCGGTAAACATATCTTTGTTCAGAAATTGGCTAAAATTCTAGATACTATTCCTTATGAAATTCTCACCTCTATTTCACAAAGGGTACGTCGAGTATATTATCAAGAATAAAAAAACCACACAAATACTTATAGGTAAATGTGTGGTATTATTTTTTAATTTTAGTAATTATCTCTCATTTAGTAATTATCTCTCATTTAGTAATTATCTCTCATTGGTTCGAAATAAGACTGAGGATGTGCGCATGCTGGGCAAATTTCAGGTGGTTTAGTGCCTTCCCAAATAAAACCACAATTTAGACATTGCCAGAAAATCTTCTTTTCTCTAATGAACATACGGTCACCAGTAAGTCTTTCAAGATATTTTTTATATCTAGTTTCATGAGCTTTTTCTGCGATGGCTATCATACGGTATGTAGTAGCTATTTCTTTAAATCCTTCTTCCTGAGCTATGTCAGCAAATTTAGGATATAATTCTGACCATTCTTCATGCTCTCCAGCAGCAGCAGCTGTTAAATTCTCAATAGTAGTACCTATTTTCCCGGCTGGAAAAGAAGAAGTTATTTCACATTCGCCACCTTCCATAAATTTAAAGAATCTTTCAGCATGTTCTTTTTCTTGATTTGCAGTTTCTATAAAAGTATTTTGTATTTGAACATAACCATCTTTTTTAGCTTGACTTGCGAAATAAGTATATCTCATTCTAGCTTGAGATTCTCCTGCAAAAGAAAGCATTAGATTTTTTTCTGTTTTACTACCTTTTAATGATTTCATAATTTATATTTTAATAATTATTGTTTTATCTAATATATTTAGAATGAAATATTCTAAATGAAATATTCTATCTAAATAAAATATTCTAAATTAAATATAGAGTATATAATATATCCTTTTAAACAATATAAGAATATTTTTTAAAAATAAATAATTTTATAAGTTCATGTAACTTCATGTGAAAATAAATATGAATAATTTTTAAAATACAGTATAACTTTTTTGATGTAATAAAGTATTATTTCTATATTTGTAAAGTATACTAAGAGTAAAATTTAATAAAATAATTCTTTTAGTTTTTAGAGTAAGTGATTTTTCTTAAAGTTACTACTATTTAATAATATTATAATATGGAAAAAAGAACGATACTTATAGCTGAAGATATAGATAATAATTTTGATTTACTTAATATTATCCTTAGAAAAGAATATAATCTTGTAAGAGCCATAAATGGTGTAGAAGTAGTTAAACTTTATCCTGAAGTAAATCCTGATATTATTCTTATGGATATGAAGATGCCAGAAATGGGGGGACTTGAAGCTACTAGACTTATTAGAATGCAGTCTAAGACGGTTCCTATTATAGCAGTTACTGCCTTTGCTTTCGAGTCAGATAGAGAAGTAGCGTTACAGGCTGGTTGTGATGATTTCTTATCAAAACCTATTGATATTCCTGTTCTTAAGAGTGTTATAAAGAAATTTATGAAAAAGGTCAGCTAATCAAATTTAATCTAGTAATAAGTAAATATAGTTTATAAATAAGGCAATATTTAATGCAAAATTTTCGAGTGAGGTTTTTTTCCTCGATTAAAAGAGTATTACCAGGTACGTTGAAAACCTGTATATGGATAGTAGAATTAACAGTAGGAGTATCGTTTTTCGTGCTCCTACTTCGTTATTTTAATATACTACCTTATATATCTAATTTCCTAGCTCCTGTTTTTCATTTGGTGGGTCTTCCGGGTGAAGCGGCTTTAGCATATGTGACAGGATATTTTGTCAATGTTTATTCTGCTATAGCTGTATCAGTATCTCTCCATCTAGATGCACGAGCCCTTACTATATTATCAGTGATGATTCTCTGTTCTCATAGTATGATAATAGAAACTGCAGTTCAAAAAAAAACTGGATCTTCTGTTATTCGCTTAGTGATTTATAGAACATTATCTGGCATTATTCTTGCTTTTTTATTAAATGCTATTATTCCTTTATCAGATATAGTCATGCCTAAAACTTTAAAGGCAATAGAAAATCCTAATTTTGGTTTAATGTTTAGTGGTTGGTGTTTAGATACTTTGCATGTAGTTATTAAGATGGTGGTATTGATTTTTTGTCTTAATATTTTACAATCTTTGTTAAAAGAATACGGTGTAATGAAGATGTTATCTAGATTTTTAAAGCCTTTGCTTAAAATTTTTGGACTTCCACCTAAATGTTCTTTTTTGTGGATAATAGCTAATGTAATAGGATTATCTTACGGTTCGGCAGCTATGATAGAAGAAGTTAATGAAGGAAAATTAACCCAAGAAGAGATAGATTTGACTAATTATCATGTGTGTATTTCTCATTCAAATCTGGAAGATTTACTTTTAGTGGCCGCTATGGGGGCTGTGTGGTGGATATTAATACTATCTAGATGGTTAATGTCTATGGTGTTAGTTTGGGGATATCGAGCTGAATTAGCGATAGTTAGTAACTTAAAAAAGAAAGTTTAGAAAAATTAATTAACTTTGTAAGTTCGTAATAATATCCTATGTACTTATATTAAATAAAGTTTTATAAATAATTAAATTTAGGAAATTAAATTAAGGAAATTATGAGTAACGAAAGAGTGAAATGTTTGATTATTGGTAGTGGACCTGCTGGTTATACAGCTGCCATTTATGCTTCTAGAGCTAATTTAAACCCTGTTTTATATGAGGGAATGCAGTCTGGTGGACAGTTAACTACTACTACTGATATTGATAATTTTCCAGGATATCCAGAAGGTACTACTGGTGATAATTTAATGGCAGATATTAGAAAACAAGTAGAGCGTTTCGATGCAGATATTAGACGTGGTGAAATTACCAAAGTAGATTTTTCTGCTAAACCTTATAAAGTAGAAATAGATAGTGAAAAGATAGTAGAAGCTGATTCTATTATTATTTCTACTGGAGCTACTGCTAAATATTTAGGATTAGAATCTGAAAAAAAATTCAGAGGCCAAGGAGTTTCAGCATGTGCTACATGTGATGGATTTTTCTATAAAGGAAAAACAGTAGCAGTCGTAGGTGGTGGAGATACCGCTTGTGAAGAAGCTTCATACTTAGCTGGTATAGCAAAAAAAGTATATATGATAGTTAGAAGAAATGTTTTGCGAGCATCTAAAGCTATGCAAAATAAAGTCTTTAAGACGGAAAATATAGAAATATTATGGGAATCTAATACTAAAGAAGTGTTAGGTAATATGATGGGTGTGAATGGTGTTTTATTAAAAAAGAAAAATGGAGAAGAATACAAAAAAGATATAGATGGATTTTTCTTAGCCATAGGTCATCATCCTAATTCAGAAATTTTTAAAGAATGGATAGATGTAGATGAGTTAGGTTATATTATTACTCTTGGGAAAACCCAAGCTACTAATGTCTCTGGAATATTTGCAGCTGGAGATGTTCAAGATCGTAGGTACAGACAAGCGATTACATCAGCAGCATCTGGATGTCAGGCAGCGTTAGATTGTGAGAAATATTTATCAGAAAATTAAAAATATGCGTAAATTTGGTTGGATATTATTAACATTAATTATGGGATTATCATCTTGTAAAAGTTCTTATGAAGCACTTTTAGAATCTGGTGATACTGGTATGAAATATGATGCTGCTTTAGATTATTTTAATAAAGGAAAATATGTTAAGTCTGCTACTATTTTTGAAGCTTTAAAATTACCTATGAAAGGTACTATTCAAGAAGATACAGTTTTATATTTTTCAGCATTGTCATATTATTATGATAATGATATTTATTCAGCTGATCCTGCTTTTGCGTCCTTTATATCTATTTTTCCTAGAAGTCCTTTTACAGAATCAGCTAGATTTTATTATTTAGACTGTGCTTATAGGCAGACTTATAGATATGAATTAGATCAAAATCCTACTCATTCTGCGATAAATAAAATTAAAGAATTTAAAGTGGATCTTCCTACATCTAAATATATCCCTATTTGTGATTCTATGTTGGTGGATTTAAATCAACGATTAGCTCAGAAAGAGTATGAAGGTGCTAAGTTATATTATCAGATGGAAGATTATAAAGCGGCTAAATATGCACTTAAAAATGTCTTGAAAGAAAATGCAAATACTATGTATAGAGAAGATATTAGCTATTATATAGTTATGTCTTCTTATCATTATGCTGATATGTCGGTTAGTAAAAAGAGAAAAGAAAGATTTTTAGATTTTTCTGATGCTTATTATAACTTTGTGGGCGAATTTCCTAACTCGAAATATAGAAAAGAATTAGATACATTATATAACAAGATACAAGAAAAAGATATACTATAATATGGAAAAAAGAAAAGTTTTTAACAACACTCAAACAAGAGATTTGGTAGATTTTTCAGAAAAAACTGGAAATATTTATGAATCTGTTGTGATTATCTCTAAGAGATCTAATCAAATTTCTTCAGAAGTTAAGCAAGAACTAACTCAGAAATTAGAAGAATTTTCTAATTATGCTGATACTTTAGAAGAAACATTTGAAAATAGAGAGCAAATAGAGATTTCAAAACATTACGAAAGACAGCCTAAGCCTACTTTATTGGCAATAGATGAATTTATGCATGATGAGATTTATTATCGAATGGCTGAAGAGAAAAATAAAGATGTAAAAAGTACTGACAATAGAAAGTACGATGACAAAAAGTAATAAACTATAAAGTATTACAGAATAATTAAATGTTAAGCGGTAAACATATTTTATTAGGTGTTACTGGTAGCATAGCTGCTTATAAAAGTGCTTTATTGGTACGCTGTCTTATAAAAGCCGGTGCAGAAGTGAAAGTGATTATGACTGAAATGTCTAAGCATTTTATTACTCCTTTAACTATGGCTACGCTTAGCAAAAACCCTGTTTTAGTAGATTTTTTCAATCCTGAAAATGGAGATTGGAATTCACATGTGTCTTTAGGAGAGTGGGCGGATTTATTATTAATCGCACCAGCTTCCGCTAATACTTTGGCTAAAATGTCTAGTGGAGTAGCTGATAATTTGTTATTAACATCTTATTTATCAGCTAAATGTCCTACTATGGTGGCTCCTGCTATGGATTTAGATATGTATAAGCATATCACGACTAAAACTAATCTCCTAATTCTTAAAGAAAGAGGAGTGCAGATAGTAGAGCCTACTTCTGGTGAATTAGCAAGTGGATTAGACGGGAAAGGTAGGATGGAAGAACCAGAGAAGATTACGAAAGCTGTAGAGGATTTTATGAGTAAGTTAGAAGCCAATAAATATATAGCTGTTAAACAAGATTTTCTAGGTAAAAGAGTGATTCTCACCGGTGGACCTACAATAGAACATATTGATCCTGTAAGATATATTTCTAATCATTCTAGTGGCAAGATGGCTTATGCGTTAGCTGATAATTTCGCTGCAAGAGGTGCTGAAGTTTTATTGGTAAGTGGTCCAGTTAATGTAAAACCACAAGAAAAAAAAGTAAAACTTTATTTGGTGCAGTCAGCTGAAGAGATGTCTGCTAAAGTTAAAGAATTATATAAAGTCAAGACTGATATATTAGTTTTATGTGCAGCTGTTTCAGATTATAAAGTCAAAGCCATTTCTAAGAATAAAATTAAAAAAACTGGAAATGATATGATATTGAATTTGATACCAAATGAAGATATTGCGGCAGCACTAGGAAAACTAAAACAAAAAAATGCTATTCATATAGGTTTTGCATTAGAAACTGACCATGAGAAGACAAATGCAGAAGCTAAACTTAGACGAAAAAACTTAGATATGATAGTTCTGAATTCTTTAAAAGATGAGGGAACTGGTTTTGCTTATGATACGAATAAAGTATCTATTATTTCTAAGTTTGAAAATATCGATTATCCATTAAAATCTAAGAAAGAAGTAGCAGAAGATATAATAAACTATTATTATAGAATATTTTGCTCAAAAGATTAACTATACAGAATTATGCTATTATAGATTCTCTGGATATGGAGTTTCCAGATGGATTAATTATTATTAGCGGGGAAACGGGTGCTGGTAAATCTATATTACTAGGAGCTTTATCTCTTTTATTGGGAGCAAAAGTTCACAAAGAAATTTTCTTAGATTCTACCAAAAATTGCATAGTAGAAGCTGAATTTGATTCAAATTCAAATTTACAATCAGATTCTAGTTCAGATTCGGATTTGGTTAGTTTTATAGTTCGTAGAATTATTCGTGTGTCTGGAAGATCACGTGCTTTTATAGATGATGAGCCTGTGTCTCTAACGGAATTAAATGAGCAAGTATCGAAATTAATCGATATTCATGCTCAGCATCAGTCATTATTATTATCTGATTATGCTTTTCAGTTATCTGCTTTAGATTATTTTTCTAATAATGATAAATATCTTAATGAATATCATCATTTATATAATGAATGGCTTATTAATGAGCGGAATATATTTGATATAGAGAAAACGATATCTGCTAGTGAATCAGAAAAGGATTATCATTTATTTCAATATGAGCAGTTAAATTCTGCTAATTTGGTAGAAGATGAATTGGAAAAATTAGAAGAAGAGTATAAATATCTTTCTAATGCTGAGAAAATAATTTCTTCCCTTGCTTTGGTTAGGTCTAATTTTGATTATCAGGGGATGTCTCTGACTCAAGCTATTAAGGATTCTGAATCTTCTTTAAATAAATGTGTAGATTATCTTCCAGAATTAGAAGTATTGTCTTCAAGACTTGAATCTTCTAGATTAGAACTCGAAGATATAGAGCAGGAGGTAGGAAATATTGCCGACAGGATAGATATTTCTCCCGAAAGATTAGTCACTGTGGAGGATAGAATTTCACTGTTATATTCATTGGAAAAAAAGCATAACGTAAATGATATTAAATCTTTATTAGAGATACGTGATGAGTTATCTGCTTCTTTGGATGGTGATTTTGTAGATAAAGAAAAATTAGAAAAACTTAAGAAAACGAGTGTCCAGATTACGTCCAAACTTAATTCTTTGGCGGATGATTTATCCAAAAGAAGGAGTGATAATATAAAACCTTTTAGAAATAAAATTTTAGAAGGTGTTCGTTTATTGGAAATGCCAGATGCGAAATTTGATCTTAATTTAAATACTATGGATAAATTAGGACATAATGGGAAAGATAATGTTAAATTTGTTTTTTCTGCTAATGGTGATGATAAATTGCAGGATATTTCCAAAACTGCTTCAGGTGGCGAATTATCTAGGTTAATGTTATGTTTGAAAGCTTTAATAGCGGAACATACTTCTTTACCTACTATTATATTCGATGAGATAGATACAGGAGTATCAGGTAAAGTAGCAGATAGAATGGGATCTATGATTAGTTCAATGGCTGGGAATATGCAAATTTTTGTAATTACTCATTTACCTCAAATAGCCTCTAAGAAAGCTACACACTATTTGGTGTATAAAGAAAAAGATGCGGAAGGACAGGTTCATACTAATATGAAAATTCTGGAAGGAAAAGATAGAGTGAAAGAAGTGGCTAGAATGCTTAGTGGGTCTATTCTTACTGATGCTGCTATACTAAATGCTAAAGTGCTGCTTAATGGTGAGCAGTTTTAAATTATAATATTAATTATGAGACTTATTATCGAAAAAGATTATGACTTGATGTCTGAATGGTCAGCTAATTATGTTTGTAAAAAAATAAACGAATTTAAGCCTACTCCTGATAAACCTTTTGTTTTAGGTTTACCTACAGGTTCTACCCCAATAGGAACTTATAAGGCTTTAATTAAATTAAATAAAGCTGGAAAGGTTTCTTTTAAAAATGTGGTTACGTTTAATATGGATGAATATATAGGTTTACCTGAAACTCATCCTGAAAGTTATCATCGTTTTATGTTCGATAATTTTTTTAATTATATAGATATACAGAAAGAGAATATTAATATTCTTAATGGTAATACTAATGATGTAGAGAAAGAATGTGAGGCCTATGAAGCTAAGATTTGCTCTTATGGTAAAATCAATTTATTTTTAGGCGGTATAGGTCCTGATGGTCATATAGCTTTTAACGAGCCCGGTTCTTCGTTAAGTTCTCGTACTAGAAAGAAAAATCTTACAACAGATACTATTATTGCTAATTCTCGTTTTTTCGATAATGATATTAATAAAGTCCCCAAGACGGCTTTAACTGTAGGTGTGGGTACTGTAATGGATGCTAAAGAAGTAATGATATTAGTTAATGGACATAATAAAGCTAGAGCTTTAAGAGAAGCTATAGAAGGTTCTGTTAATCAAATGTGGACTGTATCAGTTCTTCAGATGCATAAGAAAGGTATTATTGTTTGTGATGAAGCTGCTACTGATGAGTTAAAAGTAGGAACTTTTAGATATTTTAAAGATATAGAAAAGGATGTTTTAGATCCAAAAAACTTATTAAAATAAATTATTATGTATAGAAAAGAAGCTATAGCTGCTTTAAGAGATGTCTTAAAAAAGGAAGACATATCAGCTATGATAATTCCATCAAATGACCCTCATTTTGGAGAATATATACCTGAATATTATGGTTGTCGTTCTTGGCTTTCGGGATTTCATGGTTCCGCTGGAACTTTAGTTATTTCACAAAAAAATGCTGCACTTTGGACTGATTCTAGATATTTTATTCAGGCTGCTAAGGATTTAGACGGTAGTGAAATAGAATTAATGAAGATGAGAATGCCAGGTACACCTTCTATTCCAGATTGGTTAAAATCTCACTTAAAAGCAGAAGATATAGTAGCTTTGGATGAAGATTTATTTACTTATCAAGAATATGAAGAATTATTGGATGAGTTACATCCTTTAACTGCTACTCTTATCGAAGATCCTTTTGATAAAATATGGTCTGATAGACCTCCTATTCAGTTTAATCCTATATTAAATATGGATGAAACTATTTCTGGAGAGTCAATAGAAAGTAAACATAAAAGAATATGTGATACATTAAATGCTCCTATGGATTTTGTTTACATTATTTCTGAATTGGATGAAATAGCTTGGCTATTTAATATCAGGGGAACTGATGTAGAATATAATCCTCTTTTTTTATCATATGCTATTATAATGAAAGATAGTTTACATCTTTTTATTAGAAAGGAAATGTTAGAAGAAGCTGCTATTAAGAGTTTATCTACATCAGAAGTAATACTTCATGACTATGAAGAATTTACCCCTTATTTAACTAAATTACCAAAAAATATCATTAGAATATTTTCACGTAATAAGATTACAGCTAAGAATTATTTGGCTGCTCTTGAAAATATTCATGAAACTGGTCCATTCCCTTCTGTTTTACCAGATCCTACTGATGGTGGTACTATTTCATGGTTTAAAGCTATCAAAAATCCTATTGAATTAAATGGTTTTTATCAAGCTTATTGGGAAGATGCTAAAGCTTGGCGTAAATTATTAATATATCTAGAAGAAAATAGAGATAAGGGTATTAATGAATATCAAGTAGGTCAGAAATTAATCGAGTTCCGTAAAGAATGCCCAGATTATTTGGGTGAAAGTTTTCAGCCTATAGTAGCTTACCAAGAAAATGCAGCTTTACCTCATTATGCTGCTAAAGATGAAAAATCTGCTACTGTTCTTAAACCTAAAGGAATCGTATTGATAGATTCAGGAGCACATTATACTTATGGTACGACTGATACGACTAGAACTATTCCTCTAGGAGAAATGTCACAAGAACAGAAAGATGATTATACTATAGCATTGAAGGGTACTATAGATTTAGCTAAATTTCATTTTGTACCAGGGTTAAGAGGTTGTTTATTAGATATTATAGCTAGAGGTCCTATTATGAATGCTGGTAGAATGTATTATCATGGTACTTGTCACGGAATTGGACACAGATTATGTGTACATGAAGGTCCTCAGAGTATAAGAATGGAAGAAAATTCTGTAAAACTTCATAATTATATGGTAATGTCTGATGAACCTGCTTTATATGTAGAAGGTAAATGGGGTATTAGACATGAAAATACTTTCATTATAGAACCTTGGACTACTACTGCAAGAGGTCAGTTCTGTAGATTTAAGACTATTACTAAAGTTCCTATTGATGAAAGACCTATTAATTTTAATCTTTTAGATGAAGATGAAAAGAAATGGTTAAAGAAATTTAATACTAGAGATGTAAATAGAAAATTCTAATTTATATAATTTAGAATTCTATAAATAAAAGAAAAAGGAAGTGTTATAAACACTTCCTTTTTTTTATATAAACAGAGTTAGTCCGCTCTTATAAAATCAGTAATTAAAACATCAGAAAACATGAAAGGTCACAATTTCTCATTTTAATAGTAGACTGCAGATGCCTTTTATTTCTCAAATGAAATTTCTAATGTTTTCATATTTATTCTAATGTTTTCATATTTATTCTAATATGAAAAGTGAGTAAATCACAAAATGATCTCTGTGAGGCTGATTTAGACATTTCCTATTCCAAAAACTACCAAAATCATACTAGGAAATAACGAAAAGTGCTTTCTATGACCTGAAATGACATTTCCTATAGTAAAATCAGCCTTTTTAGAACTAGGAAATAACGAAAAGTGCTTTCTATGACCTGAAATGACATTTCCTATAGTAAAATCAGCCTTTTTAGAACTAGGAAATAACGAAAAGTGCTTTCTATGACCTAAAATGACATTTCCTATTCCAAAAACTACCAAAATCATACTAGGAAATAACGAAATCAGCTTTGTATGACCTAAAATGACATTTCCTATTCCAAAAACTACCAAAATCATACTAGGAAATAACGAAATCGGCTTTCTATGACCTGAAATGACATTTCCTATAGTAAAATCAGCCTTTTTAGAACTAGGAAATAACGAAATCAGCTTTGTATGACCTAAAATGACATTTCCATAAAATGAATATAATGAAATATCAACTCTCACAATATTTATCAACTTTCACAATAATTACTGAAATTATTGATTTTTTTAATGTACGTATATCCAAATAAGTAATCCATACATCAAACGAATAGATTTATAAGACATAAGTTAACCTTTTCGCATTACTTTATAAGTATTACTACAGATAATATCCTATATTATAATCAGTTATGCGTTTTAAAGGTTGATTAGTTATTAATTAATTGTTTGTTTATTTGTAAGGAATCTAAAGTCTTATTTATAAGGAATCTAAAGGCTTGTTTGTAAGGAATCTAAAGTCTTTATTTGTAAGGAATCTAAAGGCTTGTTTGTAAGGAATCTAAAGGCTTTATCTGTAATGAATCTATAGTTTCTATAGGATTAATGATTTCTATAGGTTCAGTGATCCCTTCGATATTATGAGAATACCACATTTTCCACTTTGGTAAATAGATTATATTTCTAGTAGCTGTATTAATAAATCCATTATTATAAGATTTACTAATAAAGTGAATATCAGACTGAATAAGTGATTTGTTGAAATTGTTTAAATAAATAGGAAATTCTCTTCCATATTCAGATAAGGCAGACATAAAATATGTGGTTATATCATAACCTTGTATGGCCATTTTGGAAGGATCACATTTATAAATATCTACATAGTTCTTCACGAAATTTATAGTATTTGGATTATGATAATCTGTATAATATATACAATATAGATGAGTGTTTAGAATATGTAAGGTTTTTTGTTCTATGTTCTTAAGATTTGCCCATTTGGGTTGTCCATATACAGTAATACTAATACTATCATTTGTGCCAATAGCTTTTAAATTTCTTAAAGCATCAGTAACGAAAGTATTACTTTCTGATAAAACATATACGGAATTTTTCTTCAGTGTATCTAATTTACTTTTAATAAGAATAGGAGTATTTTCATCTCCTAATTTATTATAACATAGACTATCATATAGAATGTGTTTTTGATTAAATAATTCGTAACCGTAATCAGTAGCTGAATCATTAATATCTTTTTCAGAAATAATAGTAATGTGAGAATCTAAATTTATATGCTTAACTATAGAATCTTGGGTACTTTCCATAGTAGTAGGATACTGGAAGAAATAAGGATTATTAATACATAAATCTTTAGTTCTATAATCAAGTGGAGATACTATCGGTATTCTATGTTTCAGACCGAATTCGGCCATTACTTGTAAATCTTGGGGGTTTATAGGCCCTACTATTAATTCGCAATCATCTAAAATTCTACTATTAACTAATTCATAAATATCAGAATAATCACTCATATCTATTAAACTAATTCTATATCGACTTAAATCATAATGATATTGTAAATCTTTAATAGCTAACTGGACTCCAGAATAAAAATCTATCATAAAAGAAGATGCATTTTTAATACTATCGTGCATATTAATAGGCAGAACGAAAGCTATATGATAAGTACGTTCATTATATTTATAATTTTCACTATTGACATATGATGTTAAATTATTTAACTCATTTTCTGCATTATCTTGAGGTTCGAAAAGAGATTCAGTTAGAGGTTTTTCTTTTTTATTGTTAAAATTTTCTTCTATGAATTTAGCATCTGGAATATATAATTTTTGTCTTTTATGAACTTTGGATTCTTTTAATCTATTTAGTAATATGATAGATTCTACAGATACATCATACTTATCAGCTACATCTTCTATAGTTTCATACCATCTAACTTTATGTTTTTCGTACCTACCTTTCTCTATAATTACAGTATCTATATCATCTTTTATTACAGATATTTGTTTGTCCTGAGTCGTCCCCTGTATATTCTGAATAGTTCCAGTAATAGAAGTTTTAGGAAGATTTTTGTTAGTAGGGATGTATAATAACATACCTACTATAAGACCTTTCTTGAGTGTTTTCTTATTATTTTTTTGAATTTCTGCTAGAGATATTTGATACTTTTTAGATATAGAATATAAAGTTTGTTTTTTTAGAACTTTATGAATGTAAAAAGTATTATTATTTATTTTAACTATTTCTTGGGATATCTCTACTGGAGGAGTGACATAATTTTGAGAAATAGCAGAAGTATTCGGTAAAATAAATACTAGGAAACTTAATATTATGCTTAGTTTTTTAATCATATAAATCTTGCAAGTAAATTTTCAATGTTAGTTTCTATTCTTGTGAAAGAATTATCATTATAAGGCTGTGGCACAAATTTCTTGCCAGTGATTTTTTCAAATAATTCAATGTATCTTTCAGAGATAGATTTAATAATCTCTTCTGTCATAGTAGGAATTTTCTGTCCTTCTTGTCCAGAAAAGCCTTCTGACATAAGCCATTCTCTAACAAATTCTTTTGAAAGTTGTTTTTGGGGTTCACCTTTTTCAAATTTTTCTTGGTATCTGTTAGCATAGAAATACCTAGAAGAATCAGGAGTATGAATTTCATCGATTAAATAGATTTCTCCATCTTTTTTACCAAATTCATATTTAGTATCTACTAAAATAAGACCTCTTTCAGCTGCCATTTTAGTTCCTCTTTCGAAAAGTTTAAGAGAATATTCTTCAAGTTTCTTGTAATCTTCTTCTGATACAAGACCTTGTGATATTATTTCTTCACGTGATATGTTAGCATCATGATCACCTATCTCAGCTTTAGTAGTAGGAGTGATAATAGGATGCTCAAATCTCTGATGTTCTTTCATGCCATCTAGAATAGGTACTCCACATATTTCTCTAGAACCTTCTTGATAAGTCCTCCATGAGCTACCAGTAAGATAAGCTCTAACTATCATTTCTACAGGAAGACCTGGGCAGTTATATCCACATGTTACCATGGGATCTGGTGAAGCTATTTTCCAATTTTTAACGATATCTTCAGTACTATCCAGAAATAAAGAAGCTATCTGATTAAGTACTTGACCTTTAAATGGAATTCCTTTAGGTAGTACGACATCGAAAGCAGAGATTCTATCGGTAGCTATCATTACTAGTAAATCTTGATTAATAGTATAGACATCTCTTACTTTCCCAACATATTTTTTAGTTTGATTTCTAAAATTGAAATCTGTTCCAGTTATTGCTTTCATTTGTAGAGTGTTTTATAAAGTTCGATGATTTTCTTAGCAAATTTCTTCCAAGATAATTTTTCTTTTTCTATTTTTATATTATTTATTAATGATTCTCTAATTTCATCATTTGAGAAATAATAGTCAATTTTTGCTGCGATTTCTTCAGGTTCCTCTGACTCTGTTATAATTCCTGTACCATTATCTCCAATAGTTTCTTTAAGTCCCCCTACACTAGTAGTTATCATAGGCAAATCAAAATTATATGCTATAGAACTAATACCAGACTGAGTAGCAGAACGGTAAGGTAATACACAGACATCAGAAGCACTAAAATATTTATAAACTTCAGTATCTGGAATATAACGATTATAAAGAGAAATGTTTTTTTTGTTTGGACTGGCGTCAATGAGTTTTTGATATTCATCGAATGATCCATAAGGTTCTCCAGCTATTATTAAACGGTAATTATTATTAAGAAGTGAAAAAGCTTTAATTAAAATATCAAGACCTTTATATTTTCGAATAAGGCCGAAGAATAAAATGTTATTTTTATCCGGTGACAATTTTAATAATTCACAAGCTTTATCTCTCTCTATTTTGTTCCCGAAGGAACAATAAAGAGGGTGAGGGGTGGTGATTATATGGGCGTCAGCCTTAAAAGAAAGGAGATCATTTTCTACAGTCTTACATAAAGTAATGAAACCATCATTAGATTTTAAAAAGTATTTAGTAAGAGGCTTATCGAAGAAATGTTTTTCGTGAGGAATCACATTATCTATGATCGCTATTTTTTTACAATCTTTACTGACATGACGAGCTACATAACCTAGAGAAGGGGCGAAATAAGACATCCAATACCTAGTGATAAGAATATCAGGTTTCCACTTATTAATATTTTTGGCCGTTTTTATATAAGAAAAAGGATTAGCCGTATCTAAAAAAGCATTAGGCTCCTTAGATACGGCTTTATCATAAGATTCTACAAACTGAGTTTTTCCAGGGAAAAAGAAGTTAGGATATTGTCTTGAAAAATTATATGCTTTGACAGTATGCTCTTGGCCCAATTCCTTTATTAATAAATCATTAAACTGGGCTATTCCTCCTCTATAAGGATAAAAACAGGATAGAATCGCTATTTTCACTATTTATTTTTCTTATTTTTAATGTATTCTTCGTTAATGCCTTTAAGAATCTGATCAGTAATATTTAAAGCAGGATCAGCCGTAAGAATAGTGTTAGAAACATTACTATTTGTAAGAATCATCTTGTAATTAGCTGTCTTGTTGAATTCTACTACATAAGTTTGAATAGCATCCATTACTTTATTAATCATTACTTGTTGTTCTTCAGACATTTCTTGAGATTTCTGATTAGAATAATTCTGAAGATTTTCTTGACGTTTTAAAAGAATAGTTCTTTGATTATTAGCTTCATAAGAAGTAATAGTACCTTTTTTCATTCTGCTATCTAAATCTTTAGCAGAATTCTGAAAAGCACGACCTTTTTTATTTAAATCTTTACGAATTATTTCGGCTTTACTTTCAAGTTCAGTAGTTAGGTCAGAAAACATATCATAACCTTGAATTAAACTGTCTATTTGAATGTATGCAATTTCACTTTTAACTGTAGAATGTTCAGCAGTATTAGTTTCTGGATTATCTTGATTCATACATGATGTGAAAGTAAATGAAGCAAGTAACACTAAAGTTAAATAAAGAGTAATTTTTTTCATGTGTAATTTATTATGTAAAAATGTTTAATATTCGTTTTTTTAATAAGATTATAAACAGCTACAATTATTATTATAAACAGCTATAATTTTTTAAAAACACCTACAAATATACTAAAAATTGTTGAGTTCTTTTAAGTATAGATTAATAGTATTATCTAAACCTAAGTAAAGAGCCTCACATACAAGAGCATGCCCTATAGAAACTTCGTCTATCCATGGAATAGTTTCACAGAAATATTTAAGATTGTCTAGATTTAAATCATGTCCAGCATTTAATCCAAGTCCGGATTTTTTTGCTTGTTCTGCAGCCTTATAATATTTAGCAATGGACAGTTCTTTATTTATAGAATAATTCTTAGCATAACTTTCAGTATATAATTCTACACGGTCACAGCCGCAGTCAGCAGCATGTTTAATCATTTCTACATCAGGATCTATGAAAATAGAAGTACGAATACCATAACTTTTAAAAAGTTTACACATCTCTTGTAAAAACTTCTTATTTTTAATAGTATCCCAACCTGTATTAGAAGTAATAACATTTTCTGAATCAGGAACCATAGTTACCTGATTAGGAGTGTTAGCTATTACTAATTCTTGGAAAGCTTTTATAGGATTACCTTCTATATTAAATTCTGTAGTTAATATGGGTTTTAAATTTCTTACATCTTGATATTTAATATGTCTTTCATCAGGACGAGGATGAACAGTTATTCCTTGTGCACCAAATCTTTCACAATCCATAGCAGTCTTAATAATATTAGGCATATTTGCTCCACGAGCATTGCGTAGAGTAGCAAATTTATTAATATTGACGCTTAGTCTAGTCATAATTATTATATTTAAAAGTCTTATTTACAATATCCAAAATTAATTAGACAAAAATAAGTATTATAAGATAATTTTAGCCATATTTGTATGATAAAAAAATCGATAAATAGATGAAACTAGCATTTTACGCTAAAGATTTTAACCCGGAATTAAAAGAAAAATTCTTTTTCATGTTTAATTATTTTCATGAAAAAGGGGTAAGACTATATTACTATCATAAATTATATAAAGCTATTAAAGATGATAGTGAAAAGTTCCCTAAAGGAAAAATCTTTTCTACTTCTGATGATTTAGAAGACGATATAGATATGATGATAACTTTAGGAGGAGATGGTACTTTTATCGGTTCGATATTTCTAATTAAAAATAAAAATATTCCAGTCGTTGGAATTAATTTCGGTAGATTAGGTTTTCTTACTGCTACTAAATTTGCTCAAAAGCAAGTATGGATGAATAGGATAATAGAAGGTGATTATCATTATGTGGGGTTACCATTATTAAAACTATGTCTAGAAACTCCTTTGGATATATTTAAATATGCTGTTAATGAAATATCTGTACAGAGAACGATTCCTACTTTAATGGGTATAGATGTAAAGATTAATGGCCATGCGATTCCTACATATTGGGCTGATGGTTTTATTATAGCTACTTCTACAGGTTCTACTGCATATTCATTATCCGTTGGGGGGCCTATAGTTACTCCGTCATGTCATGTTTTCATATTATCGCCGATAGCTTCTCATAATTTAAACATGAGACCATTAGTTATAACAGATGACAGTGAAATAGAGGTGAGTTTACAGTCTAGAGCAGATGATGCTGTTTTGTCTGTCGACAATAAATCTATTGTAGTTAGCTCTGATTTTAAATTCAAGGTATGCAAGAGTACATGTACTATACCATCTATTATTTTCTCAGATAAAAATGCAGGTTTTTTTCAAGCCTTACATGATAAACTCTCATGGGGAGCTGACCAACGTAATTTCTAATATGAAAGAATCAGATAAATATAAATTCTCTACTGATAAATTACCGAAACATATTACTATCATTATGGATGGTAATGGTCGTTGGGCTAAACAACAGCATCATGAAAGATTATTTGGACATAATGCTGGAGTAGAAAGTGTAAGAGATACTGTTACTTATGCAGCAGAAATAGGAATTAAATATTTAAGTCTATATGCCTTCTCTTCTGAAAACTGGAATCGTCCTAAAGATGAAGTAGATGGTTTAATGAGTTTAATGTTTCAAGCTATTCATAAAGAGAGAGATACTATTATGAAGAATAATATTAAATTTAGAGTAATAGGTGATAGATTTAAACTTTCTGAAAAGTTATTAAAAGATATTGAACATCTAGAAGAGGAATCAGTAAATAATACAAGAATGACTTTAATATTATTTATTAGTTATAGTGGTAGATGGGATATAATGCAAGCAGTAAATAAATGTATAAAAGTTTCTAAACAGCAAGTTACTGATGCACTACTTTTTAATGATTCTATTAATGAAAATCCTGCTTTGATAGACGAGAAAACATTTGAAAAATATTTGGCTACTGCTGATATTCCAGATCCAGATTTAATGATTAGAACCAGTGGCGAAACCAGAATTAGTAATTATCTATTATGGCAGTTAGCATATACTGAACTATATTTTTTAGATATACTTTGGCCTGATTTTCGTATGAAGGATCTTAAGAAAGCAATAGAAAATTATGTTAATAGAGAAAGGCGATTTGGTAAAACAAGCGAACAACTAAATAATAAGTAGAAAGATAAATAATAAGTACTATCTTTGCAAGAATTTTAGGTATGACAAACTAATATAACATATGAAGTTTAGAAAATTAATTATTTTAATATCCATAATACTCCCAGTATTTACCTATGCTCAGGAATCTAATAAAGTAGGTATAACGGTTAATTATGATAAGCCACAAAAGTATGTTATTGGTGGTGTTAAAGTCACCGGAGTAAAATATTTAAATGAGAAACAGATAATTATGTTATCTGGTCTTAATAAAGGTGAAGAAATAGTTTTACCTAGTGATGAATCCTCTTCTATTATCAAGAAGATCTGGGGTCAAAAGTTATTTTCTAATGTTTCTTTATATATAGATTCTCTTTCTCAAAATAAAGATACAGTTTATTTATGTTTAAATTTGCAAGAAAGGCCTAGGGTATCTAAGTGGGTATTTGAAGGAATTAAATCTTCTCAAGAAAAAGAGCTTAAGGAAAAATTACATCTTAGAAGAGCATCTGAATATTCTGAATATAAGAAACGTCAGTGGACCAAACTTATAAAAGATTATTATAATGAAAAAGGTTTTATAAGAGCTAAAATAGAAATTATTATTAAAACTGATAAACGAATAAAAAATGCTATTCAAATAGTATTTAAAATAGATAAAGGTAAAAAGGTAAAGGTTAAGAGAATTAATTTCTATGGTAATCATAATGTGAAAGATGGAAAGATTCTTAGTAAGATGGAAAACACTAAGGATCAGAGAATTAGAAATTTTTTAAAGAGTAAGAAATTTAAAGAGAAAGAATACAAAGAAGATTTAAATACTTTATTGTTAGCCTTTAATGAACAAGGTTATAGAGATGCTAAAGTAATTAGAGATTCTATTTATGAAATAAAAGAAGCTAGATTAGGTATTGATATTTATATTAATGAAGGAAAACAGTATTTCTTTAGAAATATAACTTGGACTGGTAATTCTTTATATACTTCTCAGCAATTAAGTAATATCTTAAAAATTAGTAAGGGTGATATCTATGATGTGATTTTATTGCAAAAAAGACTATTTGGAGATCCTAAAAAACAGGAAATGGATGTCGGTTCTTTATATAAGAATAAAGGTTACTTGTTTTTTAATATAGTCCCTGTAGAAATAAATATTGATAAAGATTCTATAGATGTAGAAATGCGAATAGTCGAAGGAAAACCTGCCCTCTTTAATAATATAGTAATTAGTGGTAATAACATTACTAATGAAAGAGTCGTAAGAAGACAAATTTTCACTAGACCTGGTTATTTATATAGTCAGCAAGATTTTGAACGTTCTATACGTGAAATTTCTTCTATGGGACATTTTGATCCTGAATATGCAGTAGATCCTGCTAAAGGTTATTCTATTATTCCTAATCAGATGAATAATACAGTAGATCTTACTTATAATGTAGCAGAAAAGCCAGACAGTAAGCTTAATCTTTCTGGTGGTTGGGGTGGTTATTCTTTTGTCGGCACGATCGGTGTCAGTTTTAATAACTTCTCAGTCAGAAGAATGTTTAAAAAAGGTGCATGGAGACCTGTTCCTTATGGAGATGCTCAGAGTTTTGCTTTGAATTTCCAAACTAATGGTACATATTATACTGCTCTTCAAGCTAGTTTTTCTGAACCATGGTTATTTGGTAAAAAACCTACTTCGTTATCTATTTCTACTTATTATACTAAGCAAACTAATTCATATTATTGGTATGCTAATTCATCTGAGCAATCTATGAAAGTTTATGGTGCTACTGTAAGTTTAGGTAATAGATTAAAATGGCCTGATAATTATTTCCAACTTTATCATGCTTTAAGTTTGCAAACATATGAGTTGAATGATTGGAATTACTATTTTATTTTTAGTGATGGTTATTCTAATAATTTAAGTTATAAAATCACCTTGGCCAGAAATTCGACAGATCAGATGATTTATCCTAGGTCAGGTTCAGATTTTGTATTAGGATTGCAGTTAACTCCACCTTATTCTTTATTTAGAAGTGACGATACCGATTATTCTTCTATGGAAGATAGTAAAAGATATAGATGGATAGAATATCATAAGTGGACTGCTAAAGGAACTTTATATACTAAATTAATCGGCGATCTAGTACTTATGACTAGAGCTCAGTTCGGTTATTTAGGATATTATAATAAAGACTTAGGCTATTCTCCTTTTGAAGGATTCCAAGTCGGTGGTGATGGGATGTCAGGTTATAATACATATGGAGCTGAAGTCGTAGCTTTAAGAGGATATGCTAACTATTCTTTGACCCCACTAATAGATGGTGCTTATGCTGGTCATGTTTATGATAAGTTTACTATGGAGTTAAGATATCCTGTAGTTTTACAGCCTTCATCTACTATATATGTATTAGGATTTTTAGAAGGAGGTAATTGTTGGTATGATATGAAACAATTTCAACCATTTTCTATCAAACGTTCAGCCGGTATAGGTCTTAGAATATTTTTACCTGCTATTGGATTATTAGGTATCGATTGGGGTTATGGATTTGATCCAATAAATGGTGAAACTAGTGGATCTAACTTCCATTTTGTAATAGGACAACAATTTTAATAATTAGAACTAATATAAATTTAGTTTTTAGAATATTGACAAATAACTATAAATAAAAATATAATGAAAAAAATCCTTACAGTAATTATTCTTAGTGCTATAACAGTTTTTTCTGTTTCTGCTCAGACACTTAAATTTGGGCATATTAATTTACAAGAAACTGTTCAGCTTATGGCCGAAATGGATTCTGCTAAAGTAGTATTAACTAAGTACAACAATGAATTGCAAAAAACATTCACTGATATGCAGAATGAGTTTTATACTAAATATAATACTTATCAAAAAATGCAAGCTACTTGGAGTCCTGCAGTTTTAGAAACTAAAGGTAAAGAACTTCAAGAAATGCAAACCAGAATAGAAACTTACAAGCAAAATGCTTCTACTGAGTTTCAAACTAAACAACAAACCCTTCTTAATCCAATATTCCTACAAGCTAAAGAAGCTGTACAAAAGATAGGTAAACAGCATGGTTTTACTTATATATTTGATACTTCAGTGGCTAATATTCCTTTTATTAATGAAAGTGTAAGTGTAGATGTATCAGATATGGTAAAAAAAGAATTAAATATTTCATTAGACAAAAAACTAACAACGCAAAATGTACAACAAGGAGCTCTTAATTAAGCTCCTTTATACATATTGCACAATATTTTTTAATTTATATAAAAATGCAGCACAAAATAATTGACATTGAAGATGTCGTGATTCGATTTGCAGGAGATTCAGGTGATGGTATGCAGTTAACTGGTACCTTATTTGCCGATTCCTCTGCATTATTTGGTAATGAGATTTGTACTTTCCCAGATTATCCTGCTGAAATTAGAGCTCCTCAGGGAACGGTTTCAGGTGTTTCTGGTTTCCAAGTACATGTCGGTAAAGAAGTTTATACTCCAGGTGATTACTGTGATGTTTTAGTGGCTATGAACCCAGCAGCTTTAAAAGCTATGGCTCAATGGACTAAATCTACAGCCACTATCATAATTGATGAAGAAACTTTTACTGAAAAAGGAATAAAAAAAGCTGGTTATTCTACTATGAATCCTATGAAGGAATCTAAAGTAGATGATAGAAAAATTATAGTAGCTCCTATTACAAGAATTACTAAAGAGGCTTTGAAAGATAGTGGGATGGATAATAAATCTATCGTTAGATGTAAAAATATGTTTACCCTAGGTATTGTATTTAATATGTTTAATCGTAAGATGGATTATACTTTTGCTTATCTAGAAAAGAAATTTAAAAGTAAACCTATATTAATAGAAGCTAATAAGATAGTTTTAACAGCTGGATTTAATTATGCAGCTAATATTCAAGCTACTCCTGATACTTATCAAATACAGAATAAAAAACATTTAAAAGGTATTTATAGAAATGTAAATGGTAATCAAGCTATTGCTTGGGGTCTATTAGCTGCCTCTGAAAAATCTGGAAGACCATTATTCTGTGGTTCTTATCCTATTACTCCAGCTACAGCGGTTTTAGAAGAATTAGCTTTATATAAATCTTTAAATTGTAAAACTGTTCAATGTGAAGATGAAATCTCAGGAATTTGTACTGCAATAGGTGCTGCTTATGCAGGAAATATGGCAGTTACTACTACTTCTGGTCCTGGTCTTTCACTTAAATCAGAAGCTTTAGGTTTAGCTCAAATTACTGAACTTCCTCTAGTAGTAGTAGATGTACAGCGTGCAGGTCCTTCTACAGGTATACCTACTAAAACTGAACAAGCTGATTTAAATCAAGTATTATATGGAAGAAATGGTGAATGTCCTACTATCGTGATAGCCTCTCACTCTCCTTCTCATTGTTTTGACGCAGCATTCTATGCTGGTAAATTGGCTATGGAATCTATGACTCCTTGTGTATTATTATCAGAAGGGTTTTTAGGTAATGGTTCTGAACCATGGAAAATTCCTTCTATGAAGGATTATCCTGAAATTCATCCACCTATTATTGATTCTTGTGAAGGTGAATTCAAACCTTATGAAAGAGATGAAAATACTCTAGTTAGAAAGTGGGCTTTCCCTGGAAAAGCAGGGTTAGAACATAGAGTAGGTGGTCTAGAAAAAAATCCTGCGGGAGTTATTTGTTCAGATCCTATTAATCATGAACAAATGGTTTATAATAGAGATGAAAAGATTCAAAAATTAGCACAAATTATTCCTGAACAAAAAGTTATTGGTGATCCAGAGGGGGAAGTTCTTATCGTAGGATGGGGCGGAACATTTGGCCATCTTTACACTGCTGTTCGAGAATTTCATAAAGAAGGAAAATCTGTTTCGTTGGCACATTTTGATTTTATTAATCCACTTCCAAGAAACACAAAAGAAATATTTTCTAAATTCAAGAAAATAATAGTTTGTGAATTAAATAGCGGACATTTCGTCGGTTATTTAAGGAATAAATTTCCAGAATTTCAATATTCTCAATGTAATAAAGTTCAAGGTCAGCCCTTCATCGTGAAAGAAATTAAAGAGGCTGTAAATAAAATTTATAATAAGTAAATATAAAGAAATGAAATATACAGCAAAAGATTTTAAAAGTGATCAAGAAGTAAGATGGTGCCCAGGTTGTGGTGACCATGCTTTGTTAGCATCTTTACAGAGGGCATTACCTGTAGTAGCTGATAAATTAGGTTATAAAAAGGAAGATTTTGTATTTATATCTGGGATAGGTTGTTCTTCAAGAGCTCCTTATTATGTAGATACTTTTGGATTTCATAGTATTCATGGACGTGCTATTCCTATTTCTACTGGAATTAAAGTATCTAATCCTAAGCTTTCTCTTTGGGTAGCTACTGGTGATGGTGATGCTTTAGCTATTGGAGGTAATCATTTTATTCATGGTATTCGTAGAAATATAGACTTAAATGTTATTCTTTTTAATAATCAAATTTATGGTTTAACTAAAGGTCAATATTCTCCTACTTCTCCTATAGGTAAGATTACTAATACTTCTCCTTATGGTACAGTAGAATACCCATTTAATCCTGGTTCTTTAGTAATGGGTGCTAGAGGTACATTCTTTTCAAGAAGTATCGATGTAGATATAAAACTTACTCAAGAAAATTTTATCGCTTCAGCTTTACATGCAGGTTGTTCTATTAATGAGGTTTTAGTTAATTGTATGATTTATAACAATGGAGCACATAAAGCCATAACAGATAAAGAAGTAAGAGAAGATAGAACTATTATTCTTCGTCAGGGAGAACCTATGATATTTGGGAAGAATAGAGATAAAGGTATTATGTTAGATCGTGATTCTATAACTTTAAAAGTAGTTAAATTAGGGGAAAACGGTATTACAGAAAAAGATTTGTTAGTACATGATTCTCATAATAATAATATAGGTATTCACAATATGTTAATCGATATGAAATATCCAGAATTCCCTGTAGCTTTAGGAGTGATTAGAGATGTTAAGGATATAACTTATGATAGTAGTGTCCAAGAACAGGTCGATAAAGTAAAAGCTGAAAGTAAGATCAAATGTGTAGATGATATTCTTCATAGTGGTTCTACTTGGGAAGTTAATTAAGATATTTATTAAAAAATTAGGTATCTTCAGTATTGCAATATAAGTTTGCAATAAATTTATTAAGAGGTAGAGAAATCCCTATATTTAGGGATCAAAAAAAAGAATATTTATTAATATAAATAAAAACATTTTTAAACAATTTAAATAATAATATTTATTATGAAAACACAAGTCATAATGGATGCTCTTCGTTCTAAATGGGGAAACGAAGCTGAATATCTTCAAGCAGTGGAAGAAGTTCTAGAAACTGTAGAAGAAACTTATAATAAACATCCTGAATTTGAAAAAGCAAAGATCGTAGAAAGAATGGTCATTCCAGATCGTATTTTTACTTTCCGTGTTACTTGGGTAAACGATAAAGGTGAAGTTCAAATTAATAATGGTTATCGTATTCAATTTAACAGTGCTATAGGACCATATAAAGGTGGTCTTCGTTTCCACAAAGCTGTTACACCTTCAATGCTTAAATTTTTAGGTTTTGAACAAACATTCAAAAATGCTTTAACTACATTACCTATGGGTGGTAGTAAAGGTGGTTCTGATTTCGATCCTATTGGAAAATCAGATGCTGAAATCATGCGTTTTTGTCAAGCTTTCATGTGGGAATTATGGCAGGTTATAGGTCCAGATCAAGATATCCCTGCTGGAGATGTCGGAGTAGGTGGACGTGAAATAGGATTTTTATATGGTATGTATAAGAAGCTTTCTCGTCAATATAATACTGGTGTAATTACTGGTAAAGGTGCTACTTGGGGTGGTTCTATTCTTCGTCCAGAAGCTACAGGTTTCGGTGCTCTTTATTTCGTAAATCACGTATTAGAAACTGCAGGTGAAAAGATTAAAGGTAAAACTATTGCTCTTTCTGGTTTCGGTAACGTAGCTTGGGGTGCTGCTATTAAAGCTAGAGAATTAGGTGCTAAAGTAGTAGCTGTTTCTGGTCCTGATGGTGTAGTTGTAATTCCTAACGGTCTTACTGAAGAAGAAAATGCTTATATGCTTGAACTTCGTTCATCTAATAAAAATGTCGTAGCTCCTATGGCTAACAAATTTAAAGGTGTTGAATTCATAGCAGGTAAAAAAGCTTGGTCTGTTAAGTGTGATATCGCTCTTCCTTGTGCATTCCAAAATGAAATGTCAGAAGAAGATGTTAAAGAACTTATCAGTAATGGTGTAATGTGTATCTGTGAAGTTTCTAATATGGGTTGCCAACCTGGTGCTATTAAAGCTGCTCAGAAAGCTGGTATCTTATTTGCTCCTGGTAAAGCAGTTAATGCTGGTGGTGTAGCTACATCAGGTCTAGAAATGACTCAGAATGCTAATCATATTAGCTGGACTGGAGAAGAAGTAGATAAATATTTACATCAGATTATGACTTCTATTCATACACAATGTGTTACATTTGGTAAGAATGCTGATGGCTCTATTAATTATGTTAAAGGCGCAAATATCGCTGGTTTCATGAAAGTAGCTCAGGCTATGCTTGAACAAGGTACTCTTTAATATATTATCGAATATTTAATATTAAGTCACTCTCTTTTGAGAGTGACTTTTTTTATATAATAAAGCTTAATCTTTTTAAAATTTCTTATCTTTGTAAATTAAGAACGGGAAAATTACTTATTTAATCAAAATTCATATGAAAAAATTATTTTTTGCTTTAGCAGTTATATTTTTAGCTGCCAGCTGTAGTCAATCTTACACAGTAAAAGGTTTATTAACAGGAAATATCGATTCTTTAGATTCTACTGAAGTTTATATTTCTAATTATAGCCGTACTAATCTTATCACCGATACTACTTTATTAGTAAAAGGAGAGTTTACTTTTAAAGGTAATGTATCTACTCCACAAATTTATTATTTAACTGTAAAAGGTGTTCCAGGTAAAGTTCAGTTTTTCTTAGAAAATGCTGATATAACTATTAAAACTCCTATTGAAGATTTATCTAAGGCAGAAATAGTAGGTGGTCCTACTCAAGTATATTTTAATAAAGAAAAGGAAGTGGCTGGAAATCTTAGTGAAAAATATGATATTGAAAATATTGTAAAGGAATATCAACAGAAAGAAACAACAGAAGCTAGAAAAAAAGAAATTATTGCTTCTTATGATAATTTTCAGTCAGATTTAAAAGAGGCTATTCAAGAGTTAATAGATTCAGATTCTACTTCTTATTATGCTTTAAATAATTTAGAACAGAATTATCGTCAAATGGAATATACAGAGATAATAGATGCTGTTAAACCTTTCCAAGATGATAAAAAATTCGAAAATAATTTAATTGTTAAATCTATAGAAGAATCTATAGCACTATTAGCAAAAGTTCAAATAGGACAGAAAGCTCCAGAAATTTCTTTTAATACTCCTGAAGGAAATAAATTAGCTTTGTCTGAAGTATATTCTAAAAATAAAATAACTCTTATTGATTTTTGGGCTAGTTGGTGTGGGGGTTGCAGACAGTTTAATCCTATTTTAAGAGGTATTTATAATGATAATCATGATAATGGGTTCGAAGTATTTGCCGTTTCTTTTGATCAATCTTTAGAAGCATGGAAAAAAGGTATTAAAGATGATCAAATTACTTGGCCTCAAGTATCTGATTTAAAAGGATGGCAGTGTGCTGCAGCTTCTGTTTATTCTATTTTCTTTATTCCTCAAAATGTAGTAGTAGATAGTGAAGGTACTATTATTGCTAGAAGAGTAGATGAAAACCAATTAAGAGAATTATTAAAAAATAATTTGTAATAATTTATTAAGTTTTAAGTGATTTATGATTGGGTTATTTGATTCTGGATTAGGTGGTTTATCTGTTTGGTTAGAGTGTATAAAGCTTTTACCGGATGAAAATTATGTTTATTTTTCAGATTCTAAAAATTGTCCCTATGGTAATAAACCAATCGAATTTATACAAAAAAGAAGTATTGAAATTACCGATTTTTTAATTGCAAAAGGAGCTGATATTATCGTGTGTGCTTGCAATACAGCTACTGCTGCGGTAATTGATATATTACGAGAAAAATATACAATTCCTTTTGTAGGAATCGAACCTGCTATCAAATCTGCTGTATTTCATTCAAATACTGGGGTAGTCGGTATATTGGCTACAGCGAATACTCTCAAGGGTGTTAAATATCATAACACACTTGAGCGTTTTGCATCTAATATAGAGGTTATAGAGGAGAAGGGTACAGGTTTAGTAGAGTTCGTAGAGAGAGGTGAAGTAGATAGTAAAAAAGTGGAAACTCTTTTGTACTCCTATCTTAAGCCCATGATGGAGAAAAACATCGATTCATTAGTATTAGGCTGTACTCATTATCCCTTTTTAATTAACCCCATAATTAGAATAGTAGGGCCTAATGTTATAATCATTAATCCTGCTCCTGCTGTAGCTCAGCAAACAAAAAGATTATTGGAAAAATTGTCGGCAGACCCAAAAAATTATAATAATCTCAATAATAAGGGGAATACTGATTTTTATACTAATGGTGATGTGGAACTTATGAAGAAGTTTTTAAAAACTATATCTAAAAACGAATACAAAATTTATAATTTAACTAAAAAATAAAAAAATGAAAGTAGAATCATTATTCTATTTAGTGCCGATAGCGTCATTGATAGCTCTCGGATTCGCATGGTACTTTTTCCGTCAAATGAAAAAGGAAAGCGAAGGAACTGAACGTATGGCTGAAATAGCTCAGTATGTAAGAAACGGTGCTATGGCTTATTTGCGCCAACAATACAAAATTGTATTAATAGTGTTTATTATTATAGCGATTTTCTTTGCTATTTTAGCTTATGGGTTTAATGTACAGAATCACTGGGTTCCATTTGCATTTTTAACTGGTGGTTTTTTCTCAGGACTTGCTGGTTATATAGGTATGCGTACTGCTACTTATGCATCAGCTAGAACTACTAATGCTTGTAGAACCTCTTTAAATAAAGGTTTGAGATTAGCATTCCGTTCAGGTGCTGTTATGGGATTAACAGTAGTAGGTCTTGGACTTTTAGATATATCTTTATGGTATATTGTTCTTGATAATTGTGTAAACGTAGATGGTACACAAAAATTAATAATAATTACTACTACTATGTTAACATTTGGTATGGGTGCTTCTACTCAGGCATTATTTGCTCGTGTAGGTGGTGGTATTTATACTAAAGCTGCTGATGTTGGAGCTGATTTAGTCGGTAAGGTGGAAGCCGGTATTCCTGAAGATGATCCTCGTAATCCTGCTACTATTGCAGATAATGTAGGTGATAATGTAGGTGATGTAGCTGGTATGGGTGCTGATCTTTATGAATCTTATTGTGGTTCTATTTTAGCGACAGCTGCTTTAGGTGCTTCTGCTTTTGCTAAACCTATTGAATCTGTTAGTTATCAGCAGAATGCAGTATTTGCTCCAATGATTATTGCAGCTTTTGGTATTTTATTATCTATTATTGGTATTTTCTTAGTGAGAACTAAAGAAAAAGCTGGTATGAAAGAATTATTAAAATCACTAAGTATAGGTACTAATACTGCGGGTATATTAATTGCAATATTTACATTTATTATATTATATGTACTAGATATTCCTAATTGGGTAGGATTATCATTTTCAGTAATTATAGGTTTGTTATCTGGTGTTATTATCGGTAAATCTACTGAGTATTATACATCTCAGTCTTATAAACCTACTAAAAAAATAGCTGAAGCTGGTAAAACTGGTGCTGGTACTGTTATTATTTCTGGAATAGGTAGTGGTATGATTTCTACTGCTATTCCTGTAGTTACTATCGTAGCCGCTATCATTCTTGCCTTTTTAAGTGCTACAGGTTTTGATACAGCTAATATGATGGAAGGTGATGTCCTTATGAAAGGATTATATGGGATAGGTATAGCTGCTGTAGGTATGTTATCTACTTTAGGTATTACTTTAGCTACTGATGCTTATGGTCCTATTGCTGATAATGCTGGTGGTAATGCTGAAATGAGTAAATTAGATCCAGAGGTTCGTAAAAAAACAGATATTTTAGATTCACTTGGGAATACCACAGCTGCTACAGGTAAAGGTTTTGCTATAGGTTCTGCTGCTCTTACAGCATTGGCATTATTAGCATCCTATTTAGAAGAAATTAAAGTGGCATTTGGTCGTATGGGTGATACTATTATAGATTTGGCTGGACAGGCTTATGTAGCTTCTGATATTGCTAATATGAACATTGTTCAAGTAATAGATGCTTATCATATTAATCTTTTAAATCCCAAAGTTTTAGTGGGTATTTTCCTTGGCTCTATGATGGCTTTCTTATTTAGTGGTTTAACTATGAATGCTGTAGGTCGTGCAGCTAATAAAATGGTTATAGAGGTACGTCGTCAGTTCCGTGAAATTAAAGGTATATTAACTGGTGATGCTACCCCTGATTATGCTAGTTGTGTTTCTATTTCTACTAAAGCAGCTCAGCATGAAATGATATTTCCTTCCTTATTAGCTATTATTGTTCCAGTAGTAGTAGGTCTTATATTTGGTGTAGCTGGTACAGTAGGCTTATTAGTAGGTGGTTTAGGAGCTGGTTTTGTACTTGCTATTTTTATGGCTAATGCAGGTGGATCTTGGGATAATGCTAAAAAATATGTAGAAGAAGGTAATTACGGTGGTAAAAATTCTGATACACATAAAGCTACTATAGTCGGTGATACCGTAGGTGATCCTTTCAAGGATACATCAGGACCTTCACTTAATATACTTATTAAATTAATGAGTATGGTCTCTATAGTAATGGCTGGGTTAACAGCTGCTGTAAGTCTATTCTAATATAAGTAATAAAATTATATAAAAATAAAAAGGGTGATCTTTATGATCACCCTTTTTAAATATAGTTAATTAACTTTTTAATCAGTTACTTTTCCATCCCACCACATAGGTTCACCCCAGAAATCATCTTCTATTTTATCAATAGAGGCTTTACTGTTGGACCCGTTAAGTGAAGTTTCGTTGATAGGATAAGGATATCTCAAAGGAGGAGTTAAATGATTTAGATATTCAGCATTAGCTGTTCCTCTACCAGGAGCTACATAGTTAGTAGTAGGTATACCTGTTCTTCTATAAAGAGACCAAACTTCCATTCCTTGTTTATATAGAGATTTCCATTTTTCTAAACATATTTTAGCATGAGTACCATCATATGCACCTGCACCTGCAAGATAATCTGAAATAGTAGTACCGGTAAATGTGAATATGGTAGTTCCATTATTATCTTTTACAGTTTTAGCATATGCTGAATTTTCTTCTAAAGACAATGTTACACCTCTTTCGTAAGCGTCTTTTGCTGTAAAGCCAGTAGTGTATCCTATGAAAGCTGCTTCAGCTATGTCGAACCATGTTTCAGCAGCACGGAAAAATGGAGTAAATCCAGCTTTTTCATCGCGAAAACGTGCACCTATTCTACTTAAACTATTAACATTTGCAGCTACAGCTGAAGCTCCTATAGTAAAACCTCTAAACTCATTATCAGTTTTAGCAGGATGTGCATAATAATATAAACGAGGGTCGTTATCAGCTTTAAGTTGATTAATCATGACATCACTGACGCCGTGGTCATCACGAGTTAGTGAATCATCATACCAAGGTTCATTATAAGGTTTTGCACCTGGCCACCAGAAGAAAGCATTTTGAGCATTAGTTTGAATAATAGGATATTTAGTAGGATCACCTAAGATTTCTTCTATAGTAGCTTTAGCTAAAGTATTATCTACTTTATTAATGCGTATAGCAAGTCTTAATCTTAGAGAATTACAAAATCTTTTCCAGCTAGTAACATCTTTATTAAACAATATATCTCCATTTCCTATATCACCACCAGTGCCTAATGCATCAGCTGCTTCTTTTAATTTAGTTAATAAAGCAGGATAAATAGTTTCTTGTGTATCATATTGAGGTTGGGTAATACCATCTGCTAATTTAAAACCATCTGAATATGGAGCATCTCTCCAAGTATCAGTTACTATTTGCATTATAAGTACTTCCCAAATTTTAGCAACTGCTGAAAGATTTGGATTTTCAGAACCTTCTATAGAGCAAAGTCTCTGAATTTCTTTACAATTACTAGCTACTATGTAACAATAAAACCATTTATTATCTACTACAGAATTACGATATTTATATCTAGATTCGTCTATATATTGGATTTTGGTTATTTGTCCACCAAAGGTACTGGGTTCATTTAAATCATTCCATGCATCAAATAATTCTTGAGTAGAATATCGAATAGAATATGAAAGGATATTCGTAGGAGGTACATTATCAGCTCTATCAGGATCGATGTTAATTTCATCAAAATCCTTAGTACAACCAGCTAATACAATGCCTATAAAGGCAATAAGTATATATTTATATATTTTTTTCATAATGTGTAATTTTATAAATTAGAATGTTAGACCTACTTTTATACCTATACTTCTTGATGGCATTATAGAACCAGATTCTAATCCTACACCTGAGTTTCCACTGCTTGTACCAGATTCGGGATCTATTTTAGCATAGTTAGAAGGGTCTAACCATAGAATAGCAATATTATTACCTATTAAAGAAACATTAGCTCCTTTAACAAAATTTAAATTTCTAAAAACTTTTTTAGGTACAATATAAGTTATATGCATTTCCCTTAATTTTAAGAAAGATCCATCAGCTACAGACATAGCACGGTCATTGTAAGCTCTAGCAAAAGCATTATGTGTATTTACAGGAATATCATTTTTAGAACCATCTGATTTAACAAAATTAAGATCTTTATATATATCTTTACCGAAGACTACATCTTTTTCACGAACATCACCTTCAGCAGTCATAGCTAATACTCCAGTGTATTGTCCCCACATAGATGTTACAGAAAAGAAATCACCTCCATGGCGATAATCAAACATTATACCGAAAGATAAGTTTTTATATCTAAATTCTGTACTTAAACTAGCCATCCAGTCAGGCATAACGTTACCTAAGTTTCTATTTTCTACTACAGGATAACCAGAATCACTTACTACGACATTTCCATTATCATCTACTTTATGACCTGCGCCGTATAAAGTTCCCCAAGAGTGATATTGAGTGACATTGCCTTCAGCATCTTTATCGGGAGCCATAGCATATAGATAAGTAGACCATTGCCTAGCTATTTGATAATTTTTAAGTTCTTCACCAGTAGTCGGATTAGTATATAATTCTACTACATGACTAATATCTTTAGAC
The DNA here is from genome assembly GCA_041672845.1 of Bacteroidales bacterium. Classification (GTDB taxonomy): domain Bacteria; phylum Bacteroidota; class Bacteroidia; order Bacteroidales; family UBA932; genus JBAYDV01. The sequence continues at coordinate 164,962 of JBAYYV010000004.1, read as the reverse complement.
CAATTAAGTGTAGCATCCCAATAGATATCTTTAGTTTCCATTAGAACTCCGCTCAACTGAATTTCTATACCTTTATTTTTGAATTCACCAGCATTAATTAGCATAGAACTATATCCTGTAGGATAAGCTACAGCCATAGAAAGAATTTGATCTGTGGTTTTCTTAGAATATAATGACATATCTAAGTTTAATCTATTATTAAACATTTTAGCTTCAATACCTATTTCAGTAGTAACAATAGATTCTGGTTTTAATCCTTGTGGAGGAAAAGTTCTAGGTAAGTAGAACTGACCTTGTCCATTAATGATGTTGGATACACCATTATAATATGTACCATTTGCATATGCTGAGGTAGCGGAACCAATTTTAGCCCAGCCAGCTCTTAATTTTAAGTAATCTATGAAAGAATCTTCAAAAATATCAAATGTAGTGGTAGGTAACCAGCTTACAGAGACTCCAGGATAGAAGAAAGGATCATCTATAGTAGAACTCCAGTCATTACGAAGAGAAATATCTAAATATAGAGTATTCTTGAAACCGAAAGAGAAACTTCCATATACAGAATTTGATCTTATATGAGAGTGATCATATGAAGTCCATGGCGAACCTGCTGCATTAGATATAGTGAAAAGACCTTCTTTAATTAGGCCATCAGCACCTAATCCAATAGTAGAATATTTAACATCACGATAATTAGCACCTAAAACTGCATTTAAATTTAATAAACCATCAAAAAATGTTTTATTAACATACATAAGAATATCTGCATTTACTTCATGATTTCTAGCATTATAATCCCAAAATCCTCCACTAGGATAATCTGTATTATAAGTAGTTCTACGGATAGTTTGTTTAGAATAATAATCATATCCTAAACGTCCTTCAAATTTTAACCATTCAGTAGGTTTTATCCAAACAGAAGTTTTACCAAATAATCTATCACGATTAAGTTCGTTAGTGTTTTTATTCATGGTATAAAATGGATTCTGATGATAATCAGGATTCCAGTTATATGGTTTCCCTGTCATGGAATCAATAGTATCCCACTTAGCTTCCAAATCTTTCATATCTACTTGTCTACCGAACCATTCTAATAAAGATTGTAGAGAGTTACCTGCTTGATATTCAGTCATTGGTAAGTTATCTGAATGAGTATGAGTAAAATTAAGATTCATATCAAAAGCCAACCATTTATTAATATCATAATGTCCATTCATTTGAGCATTATATCTTTTTTGGTCTGTATTTGGTAATGTGCCTTTTTGATCTCTAATTCCAAGAGATGCACGTGCGTTGAATTTTTCACCACTTCCCATTACAGAAATATTATGAGATTGAGAATATCCTGTTTGAATAAAGTTATCAATATTATTAGGATGAGAAATCCATGGAGTACTTTGGATGCTACCATCTGCATTTCTAGGACTAGTAACTTGAGGTCTATTTAAACCAACATCTAGTCTAGGACCCCAAGATTCATCAGCATTTGAATCTATGCCACCCCATGCATAACAATTGGCATCTGCATATTCTTGGTAAGAACCTGTATTCCCAGCTGCTTTCCAGTCAGCATAATCTTTTTCAGAACCAGAATAACCTTGACCATATTTATTTTGCATTTCTGGAATTTGATACATATTATCAAAAGTGAAACTACCATCATATTTAATCTTCACTCCATCTTTATTGCTTTTTCCGGATTTGGTAGTAATTAAGATTACACCATTACCAGCACGCATACCATATAATGCACCAGCACCACCTTTAAGGACAGTTATAGATTCAATATCGTCTGGATTTATATCCATTAACCCAGATCCCATATCTACGGATCCATTATCTACACCATTTGTGAAAACTTGTTGGTCATTAGCCATAGGAACTCCATCAATAACAAATAATGGTTCATTGTTTCCTAAAGAAGAGTTACCTCTTATTACAAATCTAGATGATGATCCCACTTGACCACCGGCAGAAGATACCTGAAGACCAGCTACTTTACCAGCTATGGCTCCAGCCACATTAAGATTACCTGCTTTAGTTAAAGTTTCACCTTTTACTTCTTGGACAGCATGACCCATGGATTTTTTATCACGGGCAATACCTAAAGCAGAAATTACTACTTCATCAAGAACATTATTATTAACCATTAGAACGTTAATAATAGAACGTCCATTAATAGTTACATCCTGATCTTGATATCCGATGAAAGTAATTTTAAGGATAGCATCAGGAGCTGCAGTGATAGTAAAATTACCATCAATATCTGTAGCTACACCTTCTCCTCCTTTTACGAAAACATAGGCACCAGGTAAAGGTTGTCCATCTGCTGCGTCAGTTACTTTTCCTGTAACCTGGATAGTTTGAGCATTAAGCATGCTAAAAATTCCTAGAAACAGAAAAACAAACATTGTTTTTAGTTTTTTCATTAGAACAGTTTTTTGTTAATAAAAGTTATTATAATTAAGGAGAGATTAAACTCTCTTTCATTATCGTTTTTGTATTGTATTATACACTATATTTGTATTATATACTATCTTACTCTTACTTATAAATATTACTTAGTTTATACTAAATAAATATACTATATAAAGAAAATATAATTCTAAGCTCTACTAAAATATAGAAATATAGATAAGAGTAATTATATAAGCTAATAATAAATAACTTTAAAATAACTTAATTAAATAAAAGGGTGAAGAATAGTTTATTTATAGTTTAGACCTCTTATATAAAGTTATATCATCTTTTTAAGTTTGAGAAAGATAAAGAAAAAATTAATTAGTAGCAAAATTTATAAAAGAAATAAAAATTATATAAAAGAAATAAAAATTTATATAAAAAAGTTAAAAAAATAGTGAAACTAATTTTCTTTATAATAAGAATTTTCACATCTTTGTAATTGATAATTCATATTTAACTATGAAAATAATCAAAAAATTTATTCAATAACCTTAAAAAATATCTAAATGAAAAAAATCAGATTATTTTTAACAGGACTATTTTTAGTAATGACTTGTTCAGTTTTTGCGCAAAACATTACTATTACAGGTACTGTTACTGATGAAGTTACTGGTGAGTCGATTCCTTTTGCCGATGTTATGGTAAAGGGTACTCAGACCGGTACATCCACTGACAGTTTTGGAGCTTATTCAATCTCTGCTCCAGCTGATGGTACTTTAGTGTTCAATTTCCTTGGTTATAAAAACCAAGAAATAGCTATTAATGGTAGAGCTGTCATTAATGTAACTCTTGCCTCTTCGGCTGAGTCTCTAGATGATGTAATCGTAGTAGCTTATGGTACTGCTAACAAAAAATCTTTTACAGGATCTGCTTCTGTGGTAAAAGGAAATACGATTTCAAAACGTCCCGTATCTAATGTTACTCAAGCTTTAGCAGGTGCTGCAGCTGGTGTACAAATTACTAGTAGTACAGGACAGCCTGGTTCATCTGCATCGATTCGTATTCGTGGTATAGGTTCTATTAGTTCTTCTGCTGAACCTTTAATTATATTAGATGGTGTTCCTTATAGTGGAGCATTAAATAGTATTTCTGCACAGGATATCGAGTCTTTCACAGTGTTAAAAGATGCTGCTGCTAACTCAATGTATGGTTCTCGAGGATCTAATGGTGTAATCATGATTACTACTAAAAAAGGTAAGAAGGGTACTACTGTTAATATCGAAATAAGAGAAGGTATTAACCAAAGAGGTGTTCCTGCTTATGATGTTGTGAAAGATCCACAACAATATTTATCAGCTGTGTGGACATCTTTAAAAAATTATGCTACTAATGATCCTACTAATTCTGCTGTAACTTCTCCTGGTTATACAACTCCTGGTCAGTGGGCTAGTGATAATTTAACTAGTCAGTCTTATGGTACAGGTGGATATAACCCTTATAATGTAGCAGATAATGAAATTATTAATGCTCAGGGTGTCTTTAATCCTAATGCTAGTTTACTTTATAAAGATGATTGGTTGAATGAACCTTTGCGTAATGGTCTTCGTCAAGAATATCTAGCTAGTATGCAAGGTGGTGATGATAAAACTGCATTTTTCTTTAGTGCATCTTACTTAAATGAAGAAAGTTACTTAGTAAATTCTGACTTTGGTAGATTCTCTACACGTTTAAAAGTAGATCATCAAGCTACAGATTGGTTTAAGATAGGTTCTAACTTATCTTATTCTAGAACTAATTCAAATGCTTTAGGTAATGATAATACTAGTGCTTATGCTAATATTTTCATGTTTGCTCAGAATATTGCTCCTATTTATCCTGTTTATGCATATGATAAACAAGGTAATGTTTTGATTAATTCAGCTACTGGAGATAAAATCTATGATTATGGTAATGATGATTATGGAATGGGTCATAGACTTTATGGTGCTAATACTAATCCTTTAGCTCAGTTACTTTATGATAATCATGAATCTTCTAGAGATATGTTCTCTGCTATAGGTTATGCAGAAATTAAATTTTTAAAAGATTTTAAATTTACTGCTAATGTAAGTGCTCAAGGATATAGTTATGATGAGAATTCTTATCAGACTCCTATAGGTGGTGATGCTCTTAATGTCGGTGGTCGTAACTACAGAACATTTGATAAGATGTTTGAAGTTAATATGCAACAGTTATTAACTTATAACCATTCTTTCGGTAAACATAGTTTAGATGTTTTAGTAGGTCATGAAACTAATTCTCATAATTTTAGATATATTCAGGGAGTTAAAGAAAATTTCTTAATTCCTGATAATCCTGAATTGGATAATGCGGCTAGAATTTTAGGTGTAAGTTCTTATTCTTCTAATACTGCTTTACAGTCTATTATTTCTAGAGTTCAATATAATTATGATTATAAGTATTTCTTAACTGGATCTTATCGTCGTGATGCATCTTCTAAATTTGCTAAAGATGTAAGATGGGGTGATTTCTGGTCTGTAGGTGCTTCTTGGAGATTAGAGCAAGAAGAATTCATGAAAGGAATTTCTTGGATTAATAATTTAAAATTAAAAGCATCTTATGGTACTCAGGGTAATGATGGTATTGATACTAATTTAGCTTATATGGATCATATCGTAGTAGTTCCAAATAATGGTGAAATAGGACTTTCTACTACTTTCCGTGGTAACCCTGATTTAACATGGGAAAAATCAAACAACTTTAATGTAGGTGTGGATTTTGAAATGTTTAACAGATTAAGTGGTACAGTAGAATATTTTAATAAGAAAACTACTGATATGCTTTATGCAAAACCTCTACCTCCATCAGGTGGTGATCCTACTTGGATTTATGAAAATGCTATAGATATGAGAAACTATGGTGTAGAAGTACAATTAAGTTTTGATATTATAGCTACTAAAGATTTATTATGGAATGTTTCAGCTAATGCTACATGGCAGGCTAATGAAGTATTAAAACTTCCAGCAGATTTACTTGCAGGTCAGGATGGTTACCAAACAGGTTCTTATTGGAGATCTGAAGGTGGACGTTTATATGATTACTATATGTATGAATGGGCTGGTGTTAATCCTGATAATGGACATGCTCAGTGGTATAAGAATGAATATGAAATAGATGGTAATGGTGCATATGTATTAGATGATAATGGTGAAAAAATCATTACAGATAAAGTTAAAACTGAAAATTATTCAGAAGCTGAATATTATAATCTAGGTAAACATGGTCTTGTAGATGTTTATGGCGGTTTTTCTACTTCTGTATCTTATAAAGGTGTAGATTTTTCAGCTAATTTCGCTTATCAAATAGGTGGTTATGGTACTGATTATCAGTATTCTAGCTTATCTGGTAATATGGAATCTTGTGGTGATAACTTGCATATGGATGTTATTGATAATCAATGGACTACTCCTCGTCAAGAAACGGATTTCCCTATTTTACAATGGGGTCTTAAAGATCAAAATAATAAAGCTGATTATAATTTAACTTCTAAATCTTGTCTATCATTACAAAATGTAACATTAGGTTATACTTTACCTCAATCGATTAATGATTATTTACATATTAAAACATTAAGGGTATATTTAACAGGTGATAATCTTTGGTTATGGTCTGCTAGAAAAGGTTTTGACCCTCGTACATCATTTAGTGGTGGTACAGGTTATAACTACTCAGCATACAGAACTATTTCTGTAGGTTTAAATCTTACATTTTAATTATTAATAAATAATAAAAAATATTAAAAAATGAAAAATATATTTAAAACAATATTACTTTCATCAGTTTTAGTAGTAGCTATGACTTCTTGTTCAGATTTTTTAGATCCAGAACAAACAAATTATGCTACTTCTGAGCAGATTGATGCTTTAAGTAAATCTAATCCTGAAGCTTTGGTTACTATAACTGATGGTATGATTTCAGGTATGTATGCTAGTTTGGGAGATTATCAGACTAATCATGACACATTTAGTTTAATGTCTATTGGTTTAGCTGCTGACCTTTCTAATGTAGATATGGTTCAAATGGTGAATCATTGGTTCTTTTATGATTATCAAATGGATAATAGAAATTACAATTATAGAAGGCCATCAGCTACATGGAATTGCTGTTATACTTTAATTAATAAAGCTAATGATGTAATTAACTTAATAGCAGATGATGTTACTAATGAAAGTTTAAAAGCTAATTTAGGTCAAGCATTAGCAATGCGTGCATTTGGTCATTGGTTAGCTATTAATAGGTTTCAACAAACTTATATAGATCATGAAAATGATCCTGGAGTACCTATTTATGTTTCTCCTAGAGAAGGTGTTTCTAAAAGTGGTCGTAATACTGTTCAAGAAGTATATGACCAGATAAATAGTGATTTCGAAGCATCTATTACTTTATTAGAAGGTTATACTAGAGCTAATAAAGGTGTAGTTAATAAACAAGTAGTAGAAGGATTAGCTGCTAGATCTTATATGATGCAAGCTAATTATACTAAAGCTGCTGCTTATGCTGCTGATGCTTTAACTACTGGTACTTTAGAATCTGCTACTGCTCTTGCAGCTGATGAATTTGATGATATAACAAGTAGTGAATGGATGTGGGGTAGAGACGTAACATCTGAAACTACTAATATGTTTGCATCATTCCAATCTCATATCAGTACTGTCAGTGCTGGTTATGCTGGTGGAGTAGGTGTTTATAAAGCTATTGATAAACGTTTATATGAAAGTATGGATGTAAATGATCCTAGACTATCTCAGTTTCAAATTTTTACTAGTTACGGTGACCCTTATATGTATGTTAATAATAAGTTTGGTGATGCAGGTAGTTGGTTGAGTGATAATCCTTATATGAGAGTTTCTGAAATGTATTTAATAGCTGTCGAAGCTTATCTAAGAGATGGTAATACATCTGCAGCTACTTCTCTATATAATACATATATTGCTCAACGAGGTGGTGCATCGGTTTATCCTATGTCATTAGATGAAGTTTTTCATCAGAAACGTTTAGAGTTATGGGGTGAAGGTCAAATCTTATATGATTATCTTCGTTTGAAGAAAGTCATAGATAGAACATATGCTGGTAGTAATCATTTAGTTAAGCTTTTAGTACAACCAGGTTCTTGGAGATTAATTTATGATATTCCTAAATCTGAAATTGAAGCTAATACTGATATTACATTAGATGATAGAAATCCTGATTATACAGATTAATATAAATTTAAAACGGCAGGTTTTCCTGCCGTTTTTTTTATTAAAAATATATGTGCATAAAAAAACCGTCCTAGTTAGGGACGGTTTTTTTATATTCATAATTGGGAAATAAAAACGACGTTTTTATGAGTTTTATTATTCTTTCTCTGTCGTGGCGTTTTCTGTTATCTTATTGTATTCATCTTTAGAAGCTACTATTAAACGATTGAATCTTCTCTGTCCTGTACCAGCAGGAATTAAATGTCCACATATTACGTTTTCTTTTAATCCTTCTAGTGGGTCAGTTTTACCATGAATAGCGGCATTAGATAATACTTTAGTAGTTTCCTGGAATGAAGCAGCTGACATAAAACTATTTGTTCTTAAAGCAGCTCTGGTAATACCTTGCAATATTTGATTGGAAGTAGCAGGGACTGCATCTCGAGCTTCGATAGTCTTTAAGTCTTTACGTTTAAGAATTGAATTTTCATCCCTTACTTCGCGAACAGTAACTATCTGTCCAGGACGAAGAATGGTAGAATCTCCAGCCTCTAATACTACTTTCTTATCAAAGATATTATCATTTTCATTAGCAAATTCCCATTTTTCCACTAATTGTTCAGGTAAGAATTTAGTATCACCAGGATCTATAATCTGTACCTTTCTCATCATTTGTCTAACGATAATTTCAAAATGTTTATCATTAATCTTTACACCTTGCATACGGTAGACTTCTTGAACTTCATTAACAATGTATTCTTGAACAGCTATAGGGCCTTTAATAGCTAGAATATCAGCAGGAGCAATAGCTCCGTCAGATAATTGCATTCCAGCTCTTATATAGTCATTTTCCTGAACAAGAATTTGTCTTGAAAGTGGAACAAGATATTTCTTTTGTTCTTCTGATTTAGCAGTTATGATAATTTCTCTATTTCCTCTTTTGATTTTACCCATAGAAATAGTTCCATTAATTTCAGCTATAGTAGCAGGATTAGAAGGATTTCTAGCTTCGAATAATTCAGTTACTCGAGGAAGGCCACCAGTGATATCACCAGATTTACCGATAGCACGAGGCATTTTCATTAAAATATCCCCTGCTTTCACTTTATCATTTTTGTTTACTGAAATATGAGCACCTACAGGCAAGTTGTATTGTTTAAGTTCATTCTTACCACTCATAATTTTAATGATAGGGTTCATAGTTTTATCACGAGTTTCTATAATGACTCTTTCTCTATTCAGAGAAAATTCATCAGTAGCTTCTTCACGATAAGTAGTACCTTCTATCAAATTGTCGAAATTTATAGAACCAGGAACTTCAGCTATAGTAACAGCATTATAAGCATCCCAGTCACAAATAAGATCTCCTTTAGTAACAGTATCTCCTTCTTTCTTATAAAGATTAAAACCATATTGAATGTTATATTTAGAAATAGGCATTCCCGTATTTACATCTACAATCTTCATTTCAGCAGTACGACCTATTACTATTTGATAAGGAGAATTATCTTTCTCTTTTTTGCAATCTACAGTTTTTAATTCTGTAAATTCTAGACGACCATCATATTTAGCTTCTATTTTAGATTCTGACGCTATACTTGAAGCAGTACCACCGACATGGAAAGTACGAAGAGTAAGCTGAGTACCTGGTTCACCGATAGATTGTGCTGCTATAACACCTACGACTTCACCTTTTTCTACCATTCTACCTGTAGCGAGGTTACGACCGTAACATTTAGCACAAACACCTTTCTTAGATTCACAAGTCAATACTGATCTAATTTCTACAGATTCAATAGGAAGAGATTCAATAGTAGCAGCGATGTCTTCATTTATTTCTTCACCTGCTGGCAATATTAATTGACCAGTAAGAGGATTATAAATATCATGAACAGAAGTTCTTCCTAAAATTCTATCATATAATGATTCAACGATGTCATCTTTATTCTTAATAGCTGTAGCTACAAGGCCTCTTAAAGTACCACAATCTTCTTCATTAATAATAACATCATGAGATACATCTACTAAACGACGAGTAAGATAACCAGCATCTGCAGTTTTTAAAGCTGTATCAGCTAGACCTTTACGAGCACCATGAGTAGAAATAAAATACTCAAGTACAGAAAGCCCTTCTTTAAAGTTTGCTAAAATAGGATTCTCAATAATTTCAGCACCTTGAGATCCTGATTTTTGTGGTTTAGCCATCAGTCCACGCATACCGCATAACTGACGAATCTGTTCTTTAGAACCACGAGCCCCTGAGTCAAGCATCATCCAAATAGGATTAAATCCATCTTGATCTTCACTAATAGTCTTTATTACCATGTTGGTAAGTTTAGAATTAGTAGTAGTCCAAATATCAATAATCTGATTATAACGCTCATTATTAGTAATAAGGCCCATATTAAAGCTATTCTGAATAGTTTCTACTTCATTATAACCTTCCGCTACCAGAGTTTTCTTTTCTTTAGGAACAAGTACATCTGCTAAATTGAAAGATAAACCTCCTTTATATGCCATGTAGTAACCAAGGTTTTTAATATCATCTAAGAATTTAGCTGTACGAGAAATGCCGCAAGCTTTAATTACTTGACCGATGATATCACGTAGAGATTTCTTAGTCATTACAGCTTCGATGTAACCTACTTCTGGGGGAACTACTTGATTAAAGATAATTCTACCTACTGTAGTATTTTTACGAAGTTCATAACCTTTAGATAAATCAGTAGGATCTTTAGGAAGTCTTACTGAAATATTAGCATGAAGATCAGTATGACCTTCATTATATGCAATAATAGCTTCTTCTGGACCATAGAATTTAGCACCTTCACCTTTCATCCCTTTACGGGGTTTAGTAATATAATATAAACCTAAAACCATATCTTGAGATGGTACTGTAATAGGAGCACCATTAGCAGGATTAAGAATATTATGAGAACCTAACATTAATAGCTGAGCCTCTAATATTGCTGCATTTCCAAGAGGAAGATGAACAGCCATTTGGTCACCATCGAAGTCAGCGTTAAATGCTGTACAAGCTAGAGGGTGAAGTTGAATAGCTTTACCTTCAATCAATTTAGGCTGGAAAGCTTGAATACCCAAACGATGAAGGGTAGGAGCACGATTTAGTAATACTGGATGTCCTTTCATTACATTTTCAAGGATATCCCATATAATAGGTTCTTTTTTATCTACGATTTTTTTAGCAGATTTCACTGTTTTTACAATACCTCTTTCTATAAGTTTCCTGATAATAAAAGGTTTGTAAAGTTCAGCTGCCATATATTTAGGTAAACCACATTCTTGCATTTTAAGTTCAGGACCTACGACGATAACTGAACGAGCAGAATAGTCCACACGTTTACCAAGTAAGTTCTGACGGAAACGTCCTCTCTTACCTTTCAAACTATCAGATAAAGATTTTAAAGCACGGTTACCTTCAGTCTTAACAGCATTAGATTTACGAGAATTGTCGAACAATGAGTCGACGGATTCTTGTAACATTCTTTTTTCGTTACGAAGAATAACTTCTGGAGCTTTAATTTCAATAAGTCTTTTTAGACGATTATTTCTGATAATAACTCTTCTATATAAATCATTTAAATCTGAAGTAGCAAATCTACCACCATCTAAAGGAACTAATGGCCTTAAATCTGGAGGAATAACTGGGATGACCTTAAGAATCATCCATTCAGGTTTATTGATATCTTTAGATTCACGGAACGCTTCTATTACACTTAATCTCTTAAGAGCATCAGCTCTTCTCTGCTGAGAAGTTTCATGTTCAGTTTTATATCTAAGAGTATATGAAAGTTCATCTAAATCTATTTTCTTAAGTAATTCATAGATAGCTTCAGCTCCCATGTTAGCAATGAACTTATTAGGATCATTATTATCTAGAGACTGATTATCTTTAGGCAATTTGTCTAGAATTTCAAGATATTCATCTTCAGTTAAGAAGTCCATATCTTTTACTTCTAGTTCAGCAGCTTGGCCAGTTTGAATTACTACATATCTTTCATAATATATGATAGATTCTAGTTTTTTAGAAGGTATTCCTAATAAATAACCAATTTTATTGGGAGTAGATCTAAAATACCAAATATGTGCTACAGGAACAGTAAGCGTAATGTGCCCCATTCTTTCCCTACGCACTTTTTTTTCGGTAACTTCTACACCACAACGATCGCAAATAATACCACGATAACGGATTCTTTTATATTTTCCGCAATGACATTCATAATCCTTAGTAGGACCGAAAATCCTTTCGCAGAAAAGACCATCTCTTTCTGGTTTGTATGTACGATAGTTTACTGTCTCAGGTTTTAGTACTTCTCCAGAAGATCTTTCTAATATTTCTTCTGGTGATGCTAGAGCTATTGTTATTTTGCTAAAGTTACTTTTAACCTTTGTTTCTTTTCTAAAAGACGACATATTATTGTTTTTTCTTTTTGTCAGTGATAAAATATTAGTCCAAGGTTATACTTAAACCTAAACCTCTTAATTCATGTAATAATACATTTAAAGATTCAGGTATTCCTGGATTAGGCATAGGGTCACCTTTGACGATAGCTTCATAAGCTCTCGATCTTCCAGTAACATCATCTGACTTAATAGTCAGGATTTCTTGTAGAATATTAGATGCTCCAAAACCTTCAAGAGCCCAAACTTCCATTTCACCAAATCTCTGACCACCAAAGTTAGCTTTACCACCAAGTGGCTGCTGAGTGATGAGAGAATATGGACCTATAGAACGAGCATGCATCTTATCATCTACCATATGACCAAGTTTCAACATATAGATGATACCTACAGTAGCAGGTTGGTCGAATCTATCTCCTGTTCCTCCATCATATAGATAAGATTTACCATATCTTGATACTCCAGCTTTATCTGTGTATTCACAAATATTTTCTAGTGTAGCACCATCGAAAATAGGAGTAGAAAATTTTCTACCTAATTCTTTACCTGCCCAGCCTAGTACAGTTTCATATATTTGTCCTAAGTTCATACGAGAAGGTACACCTAAAGGGTTAAGAACAATGTCCATAATAGTACCATCTTCTAAGAATGGCATATCTTCATCTCTAACTATTTTAGCTACTATACCTTTATTCCCATGGCGACCTGCCATTTTATCACCTACTTTTATTTTCCTCTTCTTAGCGATGTAGATTTTAGCAAGTTGCATAATACCATTAGGAAGTTCATCTCCGATAGTAAGTGCATATTTAACACGTCTTAATTCAGCTTCTATTTCTTTAAATGCTAATAAGTAATTATTAACTAACTGATTTACTAAGTCATTAGTATGTTTATCAGAAGTCCATTTTACAGTATTAATATCTATATAATGTAATCTATCTACATTTTCTCTTGTAAATATTTCACCTTTTGGAATTACTTCTGTATCATATAAGTCAATGACTCCTGAGCTTTTCTTATCAGCCAATAAAATCATTAATTTATCGATAAATTTATCTTTAAGAGAAATTTGTTTAGCATTGAATTTCGCTTCTGTTTTTTTTACTTCAGCCTTGTTAGCTAGTTTTCCTCTCTTACCATCTTTAGTTACTCTAGTAAATAGGCGTTTATTTATAACAGTACCGGTTAATGATGGAGAAGCTTTCTTAGAAGCATCTTTTACATCACCAGCTTTATCTCCGAATATTGCGCGTAGTAATTTTTCTTCTGGAGAAGGATCACTTTCTCCTTTAGGGGTAATCTTACCAATAAGAATATCACCAGGAGTTACATTTGCACCTACTCGGATAATACCATTTTCATCTAAATTTTTAGTAGCTTCTTCACTTACATTAGGAATATCAGAAGTAAGTTCTTCCATACCACGTTTAGTATCTCTGACTTCCATTTCATATTCATCTACATGAATAGAAGTTAAAATATCTTCACGGATCATTCTTTCAGAAAGCACTATAGCATCCTCGAAATTGTAACCTTTCCAAGGCATAAATGATACTTTTAAGTTTCTACCAAGAGCTAATTCTCCTTGTTGAGTAGCATAACCTTCTGTCATTATTTGACCTTTTTTTATTTGATCACCTTTTCTAACAATAGGTTTTAAAGTAATAGAAGTACTTTGGTTAGTCTTTCTATATAAAGGTAATTTATAAACTGTTACTTCAGGGTCGAAACTTACAAATTTTTCATCCGCAGTTTGTTTATATTTTATATGTATTTCTTTAGCATCTACGAAGACGATTTCACCATCTTTTTCAGCTATTACTTGTGTTCTTGAATCTTTTATAAGTGGTCCTTCTAATCCAGTACCTACAATAGGTGATTCTGGACTTATAATAGGAACAGCTTGTCTCATCATATTAGATCCCATAAGAGCACGGTTAGCATCATCATGTTCCAAGAATGGAATAAGAGATGCAGCGATAGAAGCTATCTGATTAGGAGCAACGTCCATGAAATTAATCTTATCCTTAGTTACTACAGGATAATCAGCTTCATATCTACATTTAATTCTATTTCCTAAGAAATTACCGTCATCATCTATATTGGCGTTAGCCTGAGCTACCATCTTATCTTCTTCATCTTCAGCACTCATATAGATTACTTCAGCATTACTAAGATTTACTTTACCATTCTTAACTTCTCTATAAGGAGTTTCGATAAATCCTAATTCGTTTATTTTAGCATAAACGGCTAATGAAGAAATAAGTCCAATATTAGGTCCTTCTGGAGTTTCTATAGGACAAATACGGCCATAATGAGTATAGTGAACGTCTCGAACTTCGAAACCAGCACGGTCACGAGATAAACCTCCAGGTCCTAATGCAGATAAACGACGTTTATGAGTCATTTCAGACAATGGATTTGTTTGATCCATGAATTGTGATAGCTGACTTGTACCGAAGAAAGAGTTAATAACAGATGATAATGTTTTAGCATTTATCAAATCTGTAGGGACAAATACTTCGTTATCACGAACATTCATTCTTTCTCTAATAGTACGAGCCATACGAGTTAGACCTACACCGAATTGGTTTGCAAGTTGCTCGCCGACAGTTCTAATTCTTCTGTTACTTAAATGATCGATATCATCTACTGTAGCTTTAGAATTAATTAACTGTATGAGATATTTAATAATCTCAATAATATCTTCCTTAGTTAACACTCTAATATCTGTAGAGGTAGAAAGATTTAATTTTCTGTTTATTCTATAACGACCGACTTCTCCTAGGTCATATCGTTTATCTGAGAAGAATAATTTATCTATTACATCTCTAGCTGTAGATTCGTCAGGTGGTTCAGAATTACGTAACTGACGATAGGTATAATAAATGGCTTCTTTTTCAGAATTACAAACATCTTTTTTAAGAGTATTGTGAATAATAGCGAAGTCATTAGTGTTAGCATCTTCCTTGTGTATAAGAATGGTTTTAGCACCAGATTCTATAATAGGTTCAATATGCTCTTCTTTAAGAATAGTTTCACGATCGATAACGATTTCGTTACGTTCTATATAAACTACTTCTCCTGTATCTTCATCCACAAAGTCTTCATTCCAAGTTTTAAGAACACGAGCAGCTAATTTGCTACCTATGTGTTTCTTTAAAGTTGTCTTGTTTACTTTTATTTCATTAGCTAGTCCGAAAATGTCAAGTATATTTTTATCACTTTCGTAACCAATCGCTCTAAGTAGGGTAGTAACTGGCAATTTTTTCTTACGATCAATATATGCATACATGACATTATTTATGTCTGTAGCAAATTCAATCCAAGATCCTTTGAAAGGAATTATCCTAGCAGAATAAAGTTTTGTACCGTTTGCATGCAAACTTTGACCAAAAAAGACTCCAGGGGAACGATGTAATTGAGATACAATTATACGTTCTGAACCATTAATTAAAAATGTTCCTCTAGGGGTCATATAAGGAATAGCTCCTAAATATACATCTTGAATGGTAGTATCGAAATCTTCATGTTCTGGGTCAGTACAATATAACTTAAGTTTTGCTTTTAGTGGTACACTGTATGTAAGACCTCTCTCTATGCATTCGTCTATAGAATAGCGAGGAGGATCAACAAAGTAATCGATAAATTCGAGCACAAAATTGTTACGAGTATCAGATATTGGAAATATTTCTTGGAATACCTTAAATAGACCTTCATTACGACGGTTTTCTGGGGTAGTGTCTAGCTGAAAAAAATCGCGAAAAGATTTTAGCTGAACTTCGAGTAAATCCGGATACTCAAGTATCGATTTTGTGGTCGCGAATGTAATCCGCTGATTATTAGTATTTTGCGACATTATAAATAGATTGGTTGAAAATAAACAATAAATACGACAAAAAGGTTTAGAGCTATAAAAGCTCTAAACCTATAGCATTCCCTCTATAGGGATAGGGATAAGTTTATTTAATTTCAACTTCTCCGCCTGCTTCTTCTAATGCTGCTTTAAGTGCTTCAGCTTCGACTTTACTAATTTTTTCTTTGATAGCTGTTGGAGCTTTATCTACTAGTTCTTTAGCTTCTTTAAGACCTAAACCTGTTTGTGTTTTAACAGCTTTAACGATCTGAAGTTTAGCTTGTCCTGCTGAATTAAGAATTACATCAAATTCAGTTTGTTCAGCTACTACTGATTCTGTACCAGCTGCTGGACCAGCTACTGTTACTGCTGCAGCTGCAGGTTCGATTCCGTATTCTTCTTTAAGAACGTTAGCTAATTCCTGTACTTCCTTTACAGTTAAGTTTACTAGTTCTTCTGCAAATTTCTTGATATCTGCCATGATTTCTAAATATTAAATGTTTTATTAATTACTATTCTTTTTCTGATAAAGTCTTTACAATCCCTGTTATCTTATCTGTACTTTCAGCTTTAAGACCTGAAATAACAGTTTTGATAGGTGACTGTAATAAACCGATAATTTCACCGATAAGTTCTTCGCGGGATTTAATGTTTACTAATATTCCTAATTGATCTTCTCCTACATAAGCACAATCTTGAATAAGAGCGCCTTTAAGGACAGGTTTGCCCATTTTAATGCCAAATTCTTTAATGATTTTAGCAGGAGCGTTAGGTACGGTAGTGAACATAATAGCTGAAGGACCATCTAAAATAGGTAAGATATTCTTACCATCTTCAGTAATATTTGTATTAAGAGCTTTAATAAATAAAGTATTCTTAACTACTACTAACTTGATATCTTTTTCGAAGCATGCGCGACGAAGTTTTGAAGTATTTTCAGCATTTAACCCTGAGATATCTGTTACATAGAAATCAGGAGTAGCTTCTATTTCAGAAACTAAGTTGTTTATAATTATTTCTTTTTCCTCTTTTCTCATAACTTCTTTTATTACTCAGGTGTACTGAATGATTTAGTATCAAGATTAACACTCGGACTCATAGTAGAAGAAAGATATGCACTTTTCATATATGTTCCTTTTAAAGTCTGAGGTTTAAGTTTCATAATAGTATTGAGTATTTCTAAGGCATTTTCTGCTAGCTTTTCAGCTGAGAAAGATGATTTACCAATGATAGTATGTATAATACCTGCTTTATCTACTCTAAAGTCGATTTTACCAGCTTTTACAGCTTTCACTGCATCAGCGATATCCATAGTAACAGTACCAGTCTTAGGATTAGGCATTAGACCACGTGGTCCTAAAATACGGCCTATAGGGCCTACTTTACCCATTACAGAAGGAGTACAGATAACTACGTCGATATCTGTCCAACCACCTTTTATTTTTTCAATATATTCATCTAAACCGTAATAATCAGCTCCAGCTTCTTCTGCTTCGGCTTCTTTATCAGGTGTACAAAGTACAAGGACGCGAGTGACTTTACCTGTTCCGTTAGGAAGAGTTACCACGCCACGTACCATCTGATTAGCTTTACGAGGGTCTACACCTAAACGAACAGCTAAATCTACTGAAGCATCGAATTTAGTAAAAGTCATATCTTTTACTATTGTACATGCATCTAATAGGTTATATTGTTCTTTTGGATTAACCTTCTCAGTAGCTATTTTTTGATTTTTTGTTAACTTACTCATAGCGTGTAATCTAATTTAAATCGGCAGGAAATTCTCCAGTCACATTTATACCCATACTTCTTGCAGTACCAGCTACCATTCTCATGGCAGATTTAATGGTGAAAGCATTAAGGTCAGGCATCTTTTCTTCAGCTATAGTTTTTACTTGTTCCCAAGTAACATTAGCTACCTTGTTACGATTCGGCTCATCTGAACCTTTTTGTATCTTAGCTATTTCTTTAAGCTGTACAGATACAGGAGGTTGTTTTACTATAAAAGTAAATGACTTGTCCGAAAAGACAGATATAATTACTGGTAATACTTTTCCAGCTTTATCCTGAGTACGGGCATTAAATTGTTTACAGAAATCCATAATATTCACACCCTTAGAACCTAATGCTGGTCCTACTGGAGGTGATGGATTAGCGGCTCCGCCTTTTATCTGCAACTTAATAAATGCTGCGATTTCTTTAGCCATAATGTTATTTATTTTATTCTTTAACTACTTGAACAATGTTTAATTCTAAAAGTGTCTTTCTGCCAAATATTTTAACCATTACTTTAAGTTTCTTCTTTTCAGCAAGAATCTCTTCAATAGTTCCATTAAATCCATTAAATGGACCATCAGTAATTTTAACTGGTTCTCCGACGATGAAAGGATTTATATTTTCCTCTTCTTGATCTAAAAGTTCATCGACTTTTCCTAGTATTCTATTTACTTCTGTTTGTCTTAGTGGAACAGGTTTTTTTTCGTTTCCTTTTCCTTCAGTCAAAAAGCCTGAAATGAAAGGGATGTTTCTAATTGTATGTTCTAATTCACCAGTAAGAGCGGCTTCTATCAAAATATAGCCAGGAAAATAAATTCTGTCCTTGCTAATTTTTTTACCGTTCTTAACTTGGAATATACGCTCTGTAGGAATTAGTACTTGAGGAAGATAGTCTTGAGCACCTAGAGCTTTTATTTCAGCTTCTAAGTATTCTTTGGCTTTATTCTCTTTACCTCCTACTGCGCGTAGTACATACCATTGTTTGGCAAGTTCGCTCATAATTAATATAAGAATTTATATATTTCTTCCAATAAGTTCTTGAATACAAAATCCATAGCAAAAATAACTATGGCGAAAATGACAGAAGCTACCATTACTACTATTGCAGAGTTTTGGAGCGACGACCATGTAGGCCAAGTTACTTTCTTAGTTAATTCTGTGTAAGACGCTTTTAGATATGATGTAATTTTGCTCATTCTTTTAATTTTTAGGTATTTAAGGTGGAAGCTCCTTTTTACCAATTAATTATGAAAGGCGTAACCTTTTCATAATCTAGCAGGAGCAGAGAGATTCGAACTCCCATCAACGGTTTTGGAGACCGCTATTCTGCCCTTGAACTATGCTCCTATATTATTAAAATTTCATCCAAATAAATTAGATGAAATTTTATTATTTATTCTTCTATTTTAGTTATTTGACCAGCACCTACTGTACGACCACCTTCACGAATAGCGAAGCGTAGACCTAAGTTAATAGCTACAGGGTAAATAAGTTCAACATCGATAGTTACATTATCACCAGGCATTACCATTTCTACACCTTTAGGTAGAGTGATTTCTCCTGTAATATCTAATGTACGAATAAAGAATTGAGGACGATATTTGTTATGAAATGGTGTGTGACGACCACCTTCATCTTTCTTAAGTACATAAACTTCTGCAGTAAAATGTTTATGAGGAGTAATAGTACCAGGATGAGCAATAACTTGACCTCTTTTAAGTTCTTTTTTATCTATACCACGAAGAAGCAAACCAACATTATCACCGGCTTCACCTTCGTCAAGAATTTTACGGAACATTTCTACACCAGTAACAACTGTCTTTTTAGGTTTTTCACCTAGACCGATAATTTCAACTTCTTCACCAGATTTAATGATACCAGTTTCAATACGACCAGTAGCTACAGTTCCACGACCTGTGATAGAGAAAATATCTTCAATAGGCATTAAAAATGGTTTTTCATTTTCACGTTTAGGAATAGGTATATATTCATCTACAGCATCCATAAGTTCCATGATTTTATCTTCATCAGCCTTGTTGCCATTTAAAGCACCTAAAGCAGAACCTTGGATAACAGGAGCGTTATCACCATCAAATTTGTAGAATGTTAATAAGTCACGTACTTCCATTTCTACTAATTCTATCATTTCAGGGTCGTCTACGATATCTACTTTGTTTAAGAAAACAACGATTTTAGGTACATTTACCTGACGAGCTAAAAGGATATGTTCGCGTGTCTGAGGCATAGGACCATCAGTAGCAGCTACTACCAAGATAGCACCATCCATCTGAGCAGCACCAGTAACCATGTTTTTTACATAGTCAGCATGACCAGGACAATCGACATGTGCGTAATGACGTTTATCAGTTTCGTATTCAACATGCGCAGAGTTAATAGTTATACCTCTTTCTTTTTCTTCAGGAGCATTATCTATCTGATCGAAAGATCTAATTTCATCTTGTCTTGAGAAACCTCTTTCAAATAAGACTTTAGTAATAGCAGCTGTTAATGTTGTTTTACCATGGTCAACATGGCCAATTGTACCTATGTTAACGTGGGGTTTTTCCCTTTTGTACTTTTCTTTTGCCATAAGAATAAATTTTAATTAATGAATATTTTTATCGTTTGCTGAGCCGGTGATGAGAATTGAACTCATGACCTCTTCCTTACCAAGGAAGCGCTCTACCCCTGAGCTACACTGGCGAACATTTAGAGCGGAAGACGGGGTTCGAACTCGCGACCCTCAGCTTGGAAGGCTGATGCTCTACCAACTGAGCTACTTCCGCAATTTTCTAGTATAATATAAGCTTTCACCTATATATATACATTAAAAGTGGGGAGAGAAGGATTCGAACCTCCGAAGACATAAGTCAGCAGATTTACAGTCTGCCCCAGTTGGCCGCTTTGGTATCTCCCCAATATAATTATTTTCTAATACTATTTTCTTTTTCTAAAATGGAGCCGATGGAGGGATTCGAACCCACGACCTGCTGATTACAAATCAGCTGCTCTGACCAACTGAGCTACATCGGCGTTTTTAGGGATTGCAAAGATATGCTTTTTCTCTATATCTGCAAAAGTTTTTCAACAATATTTTATGTTTTCAACGATTTTTCGCTATTTATCTCTTATTCTTCTTAATAATTATTGTCTTTTAATAGCTGATAATATAGTTTTGTATATACTTTCGTAATCAATATTACAATCTTTATATAAATCGTTTAGGTTTCCTTGTTCTATAAATCTATCTGGAATGCCTAATCCTATTAGTTTATTATTTAAGTTATTATCTGCTATATATTCAGCTACTGCAGAATGTAGACCTCCTATTATAGATCCATCTTCTACTGTTATAATAGTATGGGATTTTTTACAACTATATTTTAGAGCTTCTTCGTCTATAGGTTTTAAGAATCTCATATTATATTGTAGAATTGATATATTTTCTTCAGAAGTTTTTTTAGAGTTCTGTGGATTTTTTAGGTTCTGGGGATTTTCTTGGTTATGGGTAATAGATTTGTCAGAACTTATTATGGCGTTTATGGCTTTTTGAACGACATTACCGACGGGTCCAATACTTAAGACTGAAATTCCTTGACCATTTGATATCAATTCTGCTTTTCCTTTTTCAATTAAACTGAATTTTTCACCTCTCCATTTAGTGCCATTTCCATAGCCCCTAGGATATCTAATTATAGTAGTATTATATTGTATCTGTGTGGCGGAATAAAGCATATTTCTAAGTTCTTTTTCATTAAGAGGTGAGACGATAGTAATATTAGGTATGGGACGAAAAGCGGCCATATCAAAGACTCCATGATGTGTAGCTCCATCTTCTCCCACTAAACCTGCTCTATCGAAACAAAATATCACTTTTAAATTCTGAAGAACTACGTCGTGAATGATGTTGTCGTAAGCTCTTTGTGCGAAAGAAGAGTAAATATTGCAGACAGGTAGCATACCTTGAGCGTTTAAGCCAGCAGAGAAGGTGACAGCATGACCTTCGGCAATACCTACATCGAAAAATCTTTCTGGTATTTCTTTCATTAAGTAGGTCATAGAACTACCAGTAGCCATGGCAGGTGTAATACCTACTATTTTGTCATTTGCTTTAGCTAATTCTAAAAGAGTTTCGCCGAAAACATCTTGAAATTTAGTGCAGTTTTCTTTCGGTTTAGAAGTTCTTACACCTGTAGTAGCATTAAAAGTACCTGGTGCATGCCATATAGTTTGTTCTTCTTCTGCAGGTTTATATCCTTTACCTTTTTTAGTTACTACATGTAATAATTTAGGACCTTTTATATCTTTTAAAGCAGTTAAAGTCCTAATAAGTTCATCCAAATTATTGCCATCAATAGTACCAAAATACCTAAATCCAAGAGCTTCAAAAAGTGAACCTTGTTTAAATATGGCTGTTTTAGTACTTGTGGCAAATCTATTTAAAAAGCCGCGAACTAAAGCAGAACTACGATTCCAAATATTTTTTTTAAGACTATTATAAGTATGTGATGTAGATATCTTAAGAAAATATTTTTGGAGGGCTCCTGTATCATGATCTATAGATATGTGATTATCATTTAAAATTACTAATATATCTGTATCTGTAGAACCAGCATTATTTAGACCTTCGAAAGCTAAACCACCGCTCATGGATCCATCTCCTATAACAGCTATAACTTTATGATGTTGATTCTGTATTTTCATAGCATCAGCTATACCGAGAGCAGCGGAAATAGAAGTAGATGCATGACCTACACCGAAAGCATCGTATTTACTTTCAGCTATTTTAGGAAAACCACTAATACCATGATAGGATCTATTTGTCTTAAAAGCCTCTTTTCTACCAGTAAGAATCTTATGTGCATAAGTTTGGTGACCTACATCCCATACAATTCTATCTTCTGGGGTATCATACAAATAATGTAGAGCCACAGTTATTTCTACGGCTCCTAATGATGCTCCTAGATGTCCCGGATTTTTAGCACAACATTCTATCATATAATCCCTTATTTCACGACATAGAACTTTTAATTCTTTATGAGATAAACTTTTTATGTCTGAGGGAAAATTGATATTTTCTAGATACATATACTATATTAATAAATTAGTTTCTAACAATAGTTTGATTTCTGTCAGGTCCTATAGATATTATTTTAATAGGTACACCGATTTCTTTTTCTATGAAAGCTATATAATCTTTAAATTCTTGAGGGAATTCATTTTCTTTAGTAAGATCAGAAAGTTTAGTTTTCCATCCTTTTAGTTCTGTATATACTGGAGTGATTTTAGATAGTGTATCGAAAGGATTAACTTTAGTTTCTTTACCATTAACTTTATAAGATGTGGCGATTTTAATAATATCAAAATCATCCATAACATCAGCTTTCATCATGATTAATTTATTAACTCCATTAATCATAATTGTATATTTTAAAGCTACTAAATCTAACCAGCCACATCTACGATCTCTACCAGTAGTAGCACCGAATTCACGACCTATTTTACGTAATGTATTTCCTGTTTCATCGAAAAGTTCAGTAGGAAAGGGACCTGCACCTACACGAGTACAGTAAGCTTTAAAAATACCATATATATCACCTATTTTTCTAGGTGAAACGCCTAAGCCTATACAAGCACCTGAAGCGATAGTATTAGAAGAAGTAACGAAAGGATATGAACCGAAATCTATATCAAGCATAGATCCTTGAGCTCCTTCAGCTAAAATTTCTTTCTTTTCAAGAAGGTCGTTTACGAAATATTCTCCATCTACAAATTTGAAAGATTTAAGATATTCAATAGCCTCTAACCATTCTTGTTCGTGTTCTTCAGCATTATATTTAAAATCGAATAAACGAAGATAATCAATATGTCTTGCTTTAAGATTTTTAAATTTTTCTATAAAATTACTAGTAGTTAATTC
This sequence comes from Bacteroidales bacterium, assembly GCA_041672845.1. Lineage (GTDB taxonomy): Bacteria > Bacteroidota > Bacteroidia > Bacteroidales > UBA932 > JBAYDV01. The sequence continues at coordinate 141,342 of JBAYYV010000004.1, read as the reverse complement.
TCCGACTCTTAGTCCTACACGACCAGTCTTATCAGAGTAAGTAGGGCCTATTCCTTTATGAGTAGAGCCAATTTTATCTTTACCTTTAGACTCTTCTTGAGCAGCGTCTATAATTTTATGAGTAGGTAAAATTAAATGAGCTTTTTTAGAAATAACTAATCTTTCTTTTACTGGAACATTTAATGCTTCTAGTTTACTACATTCATCTTTAAAAATTATAGGATCAATAACGACTCCATTACCTATAATATTAATAGTCCCTTTGCGGAAAATTCCTGAAGGGATAGTATGTAGAACAAAATCTGTTTTCCCGAAATGAAGAGAGTGTCCTGCGTTAGGACCTCCTTGGAATCTTGCTACTATAGGGTAATTTCCGGCGAGTACATCTACCATTTTGCCTTTGCCTTCATCTCCCCATTGTAAGCCTAAAACGATATCTAGTTTCATTATATATTTTTGTTTATTGTAATCTTTAATTTATAGTTTCTTAGAATGGAAGATCATCTGTTTTATCTTCATCTATATTGATGTCAGTTTTAGACTGATTCATTGTGGTATTTAGAGTAGAATCAGCTTGAGGTGGATTAGTCTGGGCCTGAGTCTGAGTCTGAGTCTGAGATGAAGACTGTATGTTGTTATCATTTTTCCTTCCCAACATTTGGAATGTATTAGCTATAATTTCTGTCATATATTTAGTAATACCTTCTTTATTATTATAAGATCTTGTTCTAATACTGCCTTCGACGTAAAGTTGACTACCTTTTTTCACGTATTTTTCAGCTATTTCAGCTAATTTTCTCCAGCATACTATATTATGCCATTCGGTTTGTTCTTTTACATCACCTGCTTTAGTTTTGAACTTTTCTGTAGTAGCTAAAGAGAAAGAAGCTACTACTGTTCCAGTGTCTAAATGTTTAATCTCAGGGTCTTTACCTACATTTCCTATGAGCATTATTTTGTTTAGTGACATAGTATATTTTATTAGATTAATAATTTATATTTCTAATTCGCTAAGTTAGTACATTATCTCCGTATATGGAAATAAAAAAGGATGTAAAATTTTAGGATTTCTTTTGATAAACCATGATAAATAACTACTTTCGTTAATTATTTTCAAATCAAATTATAGACAAAAATATATAAATAAAACTAATCTTATTATAATGGATTTTTGTTTCTAATGAAATAATAATTTAATACTAAAACAATTACAAATAAAAATCAATGGAAAAAATAAGACAGACCCTCAGGGATTCAGCTGGAGCTAGATGGACAGCTTTATTCCTGCTTGCATCTACTATGTTATTTGCATACATCTTCGTAGATGTATTATCTCCTCTTCAGGAAATGTTACAAACCACTAAAGATTGGGGACCAAATTCATTTGGCCATTATACAGGATCAGAGACTTTTTTAAATGTGTTTGTATTCTTTTTAATTTTCGCAGGTATTATACTTGATAAAATGGGTGTGAGATTTACAGCTATTTTGGCTGGTATAATTATGCTTGGTGGTGCCTTAATTAATATGTATGCTGTAAGTGATGCATTTGTAGGTACAGGAGTTGAAAGATTTTTTATGAATAATTTGAATCTTCCTAATTCAGTATGGAATATTACACCATGGAACGTTAATATGCGTGCTTCTGCTAAATTAGCATGTATAGGTTTTATGTTATTTGGTTGTGGTACTGAAATGGGGGGAATTACAGTTTCTAGAGGTATTGTGAAATGGTTTAAAGGTAAAGAAATGGCTCTTGCTATGGGTACTGAAATGGCTATTGCTCGTATAGGAGTAGCTATTGTATTCTTAGGATCTCCTATTCTTGCTTCTTATCATGGTCATATCGATGTATCTAGACCAGCTGCTATTACATGTATTTTACTTGCTATAGCATTGTTTAACTTTATCGTTTATTGTTTTATGGATACTAAACTTGAAAAACAAGGAGTAAAAGATACAGAAGATGGTGATGAACCATTTAAAATTAGAGATTTAGGTAAAATATTTTCTAGTAAGGTATTCTGGTTAGTAGCACTTCTTTGTGTATTATACTATTCAGCTATTTTCCCTTTCCAGAAATATGCAAACAATATGTTACAATGTAATTTAGGTTATACTGCACAGCAAGCTGGTAGAGTATTTTTCGTGTTCCCATTAGGAGCTGCTGCTATTACACCTATCCTTGGAAACTATCTAGATAGACATGGTAAAGGTGCTTCAATGCTAATATTAGGTTCTATTCTAATGATTCTTTGTCATCTAACTTTTGCATTCATATTACCTGCTACACATTCAGAAATTATAGCTTATGCAGCTATTGTATTATTAGGATTATCTTTCTCATTAGTACCTGCTACATTATGGCCATCAGTTCCTAAATTGATCGATGAAAAATTATTAGGTTCTGCTTATGCAGTTATTTTTTGGATTCAAAATATAGGTCTATATGCATTTCCTATTATTATCGGAAGTGTACTTATCAAATGTAACCCTGGTGTTACAGATACTACAAAATACAATTATACAGTACCAATGTTAATTTTTGCTAGTTTAGGTGTTTTTGCTTTAGGTTTCGCTATTTGGTTAAAAGCCATAGATAAAAAAGATCATTATGGTCTAGAAGAACCTAATATTGTAAAAGAAGAAAAACCAGTAGCAGTAACTGAATAATATTTCTAAATAATATTATTATAGACTATATTTTATAATCTTAGGATGATAAAAGCATTAAAAATATTAAGGGATTCTAAATATGCTAGGTGGATAGTTTTACTCTGCCTAGCATTACCTATGTTTGCCTCATATTTTTTCGATGATATTTATTCTCCTATTAGTCAAATTTTCCAAAATCCAGAATTGTTGGATATCGGGTGGAATTCAGAAGATTTCGGCTGGTATCATGGGGCATATTCTATGCTATGTGTATGGGGTGGTTTAATCATTTGCGGAATACTTTTGGACAAATGGGGTGTAAGAATAACCGGTTCTGTATTTGTAGGTCTAATGTCCTTAGGTTCAGTGATAATAATGTATGGGATTTCTAAAAGTTTCTTTGAAAGTGATTTATATATAACTTTATCTAAATCATTTGATAAACCTTCTGTATTAGTGAGTGCTATTGGCTGTTCTATGTTTGGACTTGGTAGCGAGATAGCTGGTGTTACAGTTAATCGATCTATAGCTAAATGGTTTAAAGGAAAAGAAATGGCTTTAGCTATGGGAATTCAATTAGCCATTGCAAGATTTGGTTCTGCAGTAGCTATTTTTATAGTTCCTTATATAATGCAAACTGAAGGTCATATTTCTTTTTCGGAGACTTCGAGACCAGTAGTAATAGGAGTAATATTACTATTTGCCGCACTTTTGATATGGGCTATTTTTATTGCTATGGATTATCAACGGGATAAACATAATGAAAAATTAGCTGTGATGAATAAAGTCGTGCAAACTGAAAAGGACAAATTTAAGTTCAAAGATATTTTTAATGTGTTATCAAATTCACATTTTATTATAATATCTCTTCTTTGTGTCTTTTTTTATGTATGTATTATCTCTTTTAAGAAATTTGCTACAGCGATTATTATTCCACGTTTTGGAATTGACATAATGATAGCTTCTCAGATGGTCGCGATGATTCCTTTCTGTACTTTAATATTTGCTCCTTTATTCGGTTATTTAGTAGATCGTTTAGGGAAGGGTACTAAAATTATGATAGTAGGATCTTTTCTAGTATTATTATCTCATTTGATTATAGCTTTTGCCCCTTCTGTACAATTTTTTGGATATTTAGGAATTGCTCTTTTAGGTGTAGGATATTCATTAGTACCTGCAGCCCTTTGGCCATCAGTACCTAAAATTATACCTGAAAAGAATTTAGGAACTGCTTTTTCATTATTATATTGGATACAAAACATGGGAATGTTATTAGTACCTATTTTCGTTGGAAGAATTTTCGATAATGCAAAACTTATTTCTACTGACATGACAGAATCTGCTTTACAAGGAGCTGTTCGTTCAGAGTATTTATTTATTGCTTTATCTATAGTCGCTATTATTCTTTCTATTATATTTTCCATTTCTTCGGATAGACATCCAGAATTATTATTAGATAAAAAAGTAGTAAGACAGAAAAATTAGTATAAATAAAATTTAAAGATTATAAAAAACTTATATTATTAATTAAGAATAATTAAAATAAATAAATATGAAAATCGTAAAAAAAATAATGATGCTAACTACTTTAACAGTAGTTTTAGTTTCTTGCGGCCAAACTTATTCTTTCGACCAAGCTATTAAAGAGATTTCTGGAATTAAGGCTGAAGCCAATACCGAAATAACAGAATATCAAGCTAATACTAGAGCTAAATTAGAACCTAAAAAGGCTAAATTAGAAAAAATGATGATAGGTGCTACTGAAAAAGATCAAGCCACTTATCAGAAACAAATAAAATTAATAGATAGATTATATACTGCTAAACTTCAGAGTTCTAAAGAATATTGGCAGAAGAAATATAACAATGTATTAGAAAAAGTAACGTCTACAGTAAGAGAATTTACTCCTGCAGAAGGTATAACTATCGATTCATTAAAGAATGGAGTTATTAGTTTCGATGGAGCTATGAATGATGTTATAGAAATGAATTTATATCTTCCAAATGTGGCTGATACATTACATAAGTCTATAGGTTTACAATATATTGATTCTGAAGGTAATGTAATAGCTGAAACAGAAGTTGTTTTACAAACTTTAGAAGAAAATCCAGAACAAGATTATCAAGTTCTAATGGAAATTTCTGACAAATTAGCAAACTATTCTAAAATGGCTATTATAGTTAAATAGTTTCAGACTAGACAAAAAGATTAATCACGTATTTGCAAAAAAAGTAAGTATGTGATTTTTTTATTGCTGTCAGGCTGACGCCAATTTCTAGAATAATTCGTCTTTTTCCTTGATATCACAAACTCTAAGCTGGACATTGGCGATGCCTCTGAAATAATTTTCTGCTATAGAATAGCAGACATCAGCGGGATTTCCAGCGTGGAAATGTTCGAAATGGTCTGATAAGTTAAATGCTATAGCTGAAATGTAACGATATGGTTCATCTTCTTGGATGAGTTCTAATTTCATATGCCCGTTTTTAGCACCTACTTTACGACCATTGCCGTTATCATATACATTTTCAGTAATAAAGACAGGGGAATGGTTCCCTGGACCAAAAGGCTGAAATTGTTTAATTATCCTAAAGAATTTAGGAGTGATTTGTTTAAAATCTAAGTAGGAATCTATGTCTACTATAGGGGTAAGCATATCTGTAGTGATTTTACTAGCTACGAAATTTTCAAATTTGTCGATGAATGGTTGTAAGTTATCAAGTTTTAAAGTTAGACCTGCGGCGTACATATGCCCACCGAAGTTTTCTAATAAATCATGACAATGTTCCACAGCTTCATAAAGGTCAAAACCTGGAATAGATCTAGCTGATCCAGTCACTAACCCATTTGACTGAGTAAAAACTATGGTAGGTTTGAAATATTCTTCTACTAATCTAGAAGCTACGATTCCTACTACGCCTTTATGCCAGTTTGGATTGAAAACTATGGTGGATTTTTTCTCATCGAAACGAGGAGAAGATTTAGCCATATTTATAGCTTCTATAGTTATTTCTCTATCTATGGTTTTACGTTCGTTGTTAGTTACATTAATTTCTTGTCCAATACTTTTAGCTGAAGCGTCGTCTCTAGAAACTAATAAATCTACTGCACGTCGTCCCGATTCCATTCTACCTGCTGCATTGATTCTAGGTCCTATTTTAAATACTACATCATCTAGAGTAATATTATGATTTTCTAAACCTGATAGTTTAATGATAGATAATAAGCCTTTTCTAGGATGAGAATTTAATTGGATAAGACCATAATAAGCTAGAATTCTATTTTCTCCTACTACAGATACTAAATCAGAAGCTATGCTGACAGCTACTAAATCTAAGTAACTATTTACCCATTCTTGGGGTAAACTTTTAAATTTGGCATATCCTTGTATAAGTTTGAATCCTACTCCACAGCCAGATAAATCATCGAATAAATATTTAGAATCTACTCTTTTAGGGTCTAAAACAGCTATAGCTTGTGGTAATTTTAGGTCAGGAAGATGATGATCACAGATAATAAAATCTACACCATGTTCAGTAGCATAATCTATTTTTTCAATGGCTTTTATGCCACAATCTAAGGCTATTATTAGACTGTATCCATTGGCGGCAGCCCAATCTATACCTTTATAAGAAATGCCATATCCTTCATCATATCTATCAGGTATATAATATTCTAAAGCATCTGTGAAATTTTTAAAAAAGGAGTAAGTTAGTGCTACAGCAGTCGTACCATCTACATCATAATCCCCATATATTAGAATTTTCTCTTTGGTTTCAAGTGCTTTGGATATTCTATCTATAGCTTTATTCATATCCGGCATAAGAAAGGGATCATGAAGCATGTCTAATTTGGGTCTAAAGAAAGTTTTAGCTTTATCGAAGGTATCTATCCCTCGCTGAATTAATAAATTTACTAAAATTTGATCCATCCCAAGTTCAGAGGATAATTTCTTCATCAATGCTGGGTCAGCAGTAGGTTTAACTTTCCATTTCTTTTCTATCGACATAACGCAAATTTAATACTTTTATTCGATATTAAGTAAAAATGAGTATTTTTGTATATTATATCAAAACACTAAAATTTTAGATAGAAATGCAAATTATTGACCTCAATGAACAGGAAAGAAACAGACACGAAGCTGTAGAAAAATTAAGAGAACTAGGTGTCGAACCTTATCCTGCAAAAGAATACCCAACCAATACTACGGCATCAGAGATAGCTAAATCTTATGATGACGAAGTTAAAAACTTCCAAGATGTATGTATCGCTGGAAGAATAATGAGCAGAAGAATTATGGGTGCTGCTTCTTTTATGGAATTACAAGATAGTACTGGTCGTATTCAGGTTTATATCAAACGCGATGAGGTTTGTCCTGGAGAAGATAAAACTATGTATAATAAGGTCTTTAAAAAACTTTTAGATATAGGAGATATTATAGGTATTAAAGGTTTTACTTTTATTACTCAAACAGGTCAGCTTTCTATTCATGCTAAGGAATTGACAGTGTTAAGTAAATCACTTAGAGTTCTTCCTATCGTAAAAGAAAGAGATGGGGAAATATATGATTCTTTTTCAGACCCTGAATTACGTTATAGACAGAGATATGTGGATCTTATCGTTAATCCTAAAGTAAAAGAGACTTTCGTTAAGAGAAGTCGTATTATTACTAGTATGAGAAAGTATTTCGATGAACATGGTTATTTAGAAGTAGAAACTCCTGTTCTTCAGCCTATACCTGGTGGGGCTAATGCCCGTCCATTTATTACTCATCATAATACTTTAGATATTCCATTATATCTTAGAATAGCTGATGAACTTTATTTGAAAAAATTAATAGTAGGTGGATTTGATGGTGTATATGAGATATCTAAAAACTTTCGTAATGAAGGTATGGATAAAACTCATAATCCTGAATTTACATCTATGGAAATATATGTGGCTTACAAGGATTACGATTGGATGATGAAATTCACAGAAAATTTAATTTCTAAAATTTCAATGGAACTTCATGGCAAGACTCTTTTACCTTTAGAGGGTAAAGAAGTAGAATTTAAGGCTCCTTACAGAAGACTTCCTATGTATGATGCTATTAAAGAATATGCAGGTGTAGAAATAAAAGGAATGAATGTAGATGAATTAAGAAAAGTTTGCATAGAGAAAAAAATAGAAGTAAATGCTTCTATGGGTAAGGGTAAATTAATCGATTTATTATTCGGTGAATTCTGTGAAGATAAACTTATTCAGCCTACATTCGTAACTGATTATCCAGTAGAACTTTCTCCTCTTACCAAAAGACATAGAAATGATCCTACACTTACAGAAAGATTTGAGTTATTCGTAAACGGAAAAGAATTAGCAAATGCATATAGTGAGTTAAATGACCCTATTGATCAATTACAACGTTTCAAAGAACAATCTAATCTTAAAGACGGTGGTGATGATGAAGCAATGTATATCGATATGGACTTCGTGAGAGCTCTTGAATATGGTATGCCTCCTACTTCAGGTTTAGGTATAGGTATTGATAGATTAGCTATGTTTTTGACAGATACCTCATCTATCCAAGATGTATTATTTTTCCCACAGATGAGACCTGAGAAACAAGCTAATTCTGAAGAAGAATGTGAAGATAAAAATGTCTTAAAAGACAAAGCTAAATAATTATGTATATAGACGAAATAACATCTGTTAAAAATCCTAAGATTAAAAATCTTTTATTGCTTGAGGAGAAATCTAAAGCAAGAAGAGAGCAGAAGTTATTTGTCGTGGAGGGTCGTCGCGAAACACTAAATTGTTTGGCTGGCGGGTATATCCCTATAGAAGTTTTTTTTCTTATAGAAAAGTATTCTGAAAGTGATTTAGAAGAAATTTTCCATGAAGATATAGTTAGAGCTTGTGCTCATTTTTTTCAAGTAGATAAGAAATTATATGCCAAATTAGCCTACAGGGGTTCTACCGAAGGAATAGTGGCAGTATTTAAGTCTAAAGACAATACGTTAGCAGATTTAAAACTTCCTGAAAATCCATTGGTTTTAGTATTAGAGGGGGTAGAAAAGCCTGGAAATTTGGGAGCTGTTATTAGAACAGCTGAAGCTGCTGCATGTGATGCAGTTATTTTCTGTGATGTTAAAACTGATATATATAATCCTAATTTAATTAGGTCAAGTATAGGAGGCATTTTTAATATATCTTTCGCTGTATCTACTACTAACGAAGCTATTTCATGGTTAAAAGAACATAATATAAATATATTAACTGCTCAATTGCAAAATTCTGAATTATATTATGAAACTGATATGAAAGTAGCTACTGCTATAGTAATAGGTACTGAAGATAAAGGACTAACTGATAATTGGAGAAAAGCCTCTGATAAGAAAATTCATATTCCGATGAATGGTCAGTTAGATTCATTAAATGTCTCGGTATCTGCAGCTATACTTTGTTATGAAGCTGTAAGACAAAGATATCTTTAATATATAAATTAAATTCTACTTCTATTATGAAAAATATTTATAAACTTAAACTTGCTCTTATAGGGCATGGGATTTCACATTCTCAAAGTCCAGCTATTTTTCGCAAAGCTCATCCTAACTGGAGATATGATTTATTAGATGTCGATAATTTCGATAAGGGATATGAAATGTTCTTAAACGAATATGATGCAGTAAATGTTACAGCTCCTTATAAAGTAGATGCATATAAAAGAGCAGATATTCACGATACAGTTTGTGAAATAATCGGGGCCTCTAATTTACTAGTTAAAGAAGATGGAAAAATTAAAGCCTACAATACAGATGTTTTAGGTGTATTTGCATGCTTGAGAATGGCAATAGACAGGATATCAGGTAAAAAAGTTTCTGATGATACTGATAGTCATGTGGTTTATCAAGCTGACCCAAGCGTTTTCGTAGATTCTTCCAAAATAAAAGTTTTAGTAATAGGGTTAGGAGGGGCAGGTAAAGCAGCTACTGCTGCATCTATGATGATGGGCTTTTCCACTACAGCTATTAATAGAAGTTTTAAGAAAACTAAAGAATTTAAAGAACGTTTAGATACTGGAGTTATTACTGAAGAGGTAGATTTAGCTAATAAAAAATCGGATAATGCAGAATCTAGATATGAATTAAAAGGGCTAACTATTGCAGATATGTCAGCTTCTACTTTTTCTCTTAAAAAAATGATAGCAAATACTGATATAATTATATATTCTTTACCATTAGCATTACCTGAATTAGAAACGATAGATTTTACTAATAAAATAGTAATAGAAGCTAATTATCATAAACCTACTTTTCCAGAAAAAAATTGTAAAATGTATATTGGAGGAGAAGTTTGGTTACATGCACAAGCTCATAATTTATTAGCTATATAAATTTTTAAAATTTATATATCTTTTTTAAGATTAATTATTTATAATTGTATTTCAAAAACATAATTATACTTATTTAATACATACATAGCAGATGGAAAAGGAATATAGTGATAAAAGGCTCAGTCAAATGGAAGCCTTCGCTCGTTTATTAGACATAATGGAAGAATTAAGAGTAAAATGTCCTTGGGATAAAAAACAAACCATGGAATCTCTTAGAACTCAAACTATAGAAGAAACTTACGAATTAAGTGATGCTATAATGAAATCTGATTATCAGAGCATCTCCAAGGAATTAGGAGATGTTCTTCTTCATATAGTATTTTACTCTAAAATAGGTGAAGAAAAGAAAGAATTTGATATAATAAATGTAATAGATTTATTATGCGATAAATTAATATATAGACATCCTCACGTATTCAAACCTCAGAGTGAAGAAGCTAAATCTATGTCTAAAGTAGATACTGCAGATCAAGTAATTAAAAACTGGGAACAATTAAAAGTTAAAGAAAAAGATGGAAATAAAAGAGTTCTTTCTGGTGTACCTGATTCACTTCCAGTAATGATCAAAGCTTATAGAATGCAAGATAAGGCTAGAGCTGTAGGATTTGACTGGGAAGAAAGATCCCAAGTATGGGACAAGGTGGCAGAAGAAATGAAAGAATTACAAGATGAAATTTGTAATTTAGATGATCTTCCAGAAGATGCAGATTCTCAAACTAAAGCAAGTGTCAGAAAACCAGCTAAAGAAGAATTGGGAGATGTTCTTTTTTCTATAATAAATGCTGCTAGACTTTACAAATTAAATCCTGATACAGCTCTTGAATTAACTTGTCAGAAATTTAAGAGGAGATTCACTTATTTAGAAGAACAGACTATTCGTAAAGGAAGATCACTTAAAGATATGACTTTAGAAGAAATGGATAAATATTGGGAAGAAGCCAAAACTTTGGAAAAAAAATAGATTTGTAGAAATAGATATGAAAAAAGTAGAAAAATGGACTGAAAGAACTGAACTACTTATGGGAAAAGAAATAGTAGATAAATTAGTTACTAAAAGGTGTGCTATTATAGGATTAGGTGGAGTAGGTGCGTATGCAGCTGAAATGTTAGCTAGAGCTGGAGTAGGTCATCTATTTATTTTAGATTCAGATAATATTTCTATTTCTAATAAAAATAGGCAGTTACTGGCCATGGATTCTACTATTCATAAATCTAAGGTAAAATTAATGTATAAAAGATTATTAGATATAAATCCTGAATTAGATGTAATTATATCTGATGAGTATTTAACATCAGATAATATTGAAAAAATTTTATCTTTAAATATTTCTGATATTCATAATAATAAATCTGAAAAGGATGATAAAGACACGAATAAGATAGATTATTTAATAGATGCTATAGATACATTAGCACCTAAATTAGCTCTTATTTCTTATTGTGTACATAATTCTATTCCTATAGTTTCATCTATGGGAGTAGGAGCCAAATATGATGCTACTAAAATTCGTATTGCAGATGTATCTAAATCTTTTAATTGTCCTCTTGCTTATATTATTCGCAAAAATCTTAGAAAAATGGGAATATATAAAGGTTTTAAGGTGGTGTTTTCTGAAGAATTACCTGATAGAAATGCTATTATTCCGGTAGTGGGTGAAACGAATAAAAAATCTCAAACAGGAAGTATTTCTTACATGCCAGCAGTATTTGGTTGTGTATGTGCACAAGAAGCATTGAGTTTTCTCCGTATTAATTAAAAAGGTTTCTAATAAAAAAGAAGGTTTGACAGATTTTTAGCAGTTTTTTTGTTATTTTTGTCCTATGACTGATTATATTATTAGAGAGGTCGACAATAAAAAGGATTTCAAAAAATTCATTAGCTTACCAGATAGGTTATACAGAAATACTCCTCAGTATGTGCCTAATTTAAAATCTGATGAGAAAAAGATTTTTACAAAAAGTCCATGTTTGGAATATTGTAAAATGAAAATGTGGATAGTACTTAAAGTAGATAAATGTGTAGGTAGAATCTGTGGTATTATAAATCCGAAATACAACGAAATATATAAAACAAAAAGAGCTAGATTTGGGTGGATAGAGTTTGAAAAAGATATAGAAATAGCTAGGTTGTTAATAAATAAAGCTCAAGAATGGGCAAAATCTGAAGGCATGAATGAAATCCATGGACCTTTAGGATATAATACATGGTATAAACAAGGTATGTTAATAGAAGGATTTGATAATATTCCTCCTACTAATTGTATATATAATTTCTCGTATTATCCAGAATTTATACAGAAGTTGGGTTTTGAAAAAGAAATAGATTGGGTACAGTATAAATTATCTGCGAATCAAGGTTCTACTGAAAGGTTAGATAGATTAAGTAAAATTTTACTTGAAAAGTATCCGCTAAAAGTCATAAATGTTAATAAATTAAAAAAACAATCGTCTGTAGCAGAATTATTCTTTAAAAATTATAATAAAACTTTTAGGAGTGTATATAATTTTGTACCTTTAAGCAGAGATGAAGTAGAAGTTTTAGGTAAACATTATATTTCTTTGCTTCGTCCTGAACTGAATTGTTTTGTTATGGATGATGAAGAGATAATAGCTGCTTATGGTGTTTGTATGCCTTTTATGTCCAAGGCTTTTCAAAAAACTAAAGGCCATCTTTTCCCATTTGGCTGGATAAGCTTGTTACATGAATTTAGGCATTATGATACTATAGACTTGATGATGGTAGGAGTAGATCCTAAATGGAAATCTAGAGGTGTTTCATCTATTTTCCATTCGTATCTTGCCCATAGTTTTCAGAAAAATAAAATAAAATATGCTATCACAAATCCTCAAATAGAAAATAATCCTGCTGTAAAAGTTTGGGATAGTTATAAAAATAAAGAACTTTATATGAGACGAAGGTGCTTTATTAAAAAGATTTAAGCGTTATGAAACTAAAAGAAATAGTTGAATTGTTAGATGCTGAAGTAGTAGTAGGTAAGGAAAATCTTGACAAAAATGTCGATTTTGCTTTTGCTTCTGATTTAATGAGTGATGTATTAACACTACGTACAGAAGATTTTTTACTTATTACTGGTCTTTCTAATAATCAGTGCATAAGAACTGCGGAGATGTCTGATGTGAGTTATGTCTTAATCGCTAGAAATAAAGAAGTAACTAAAGACATGATCGAAATGGCTAAAGATAATGACATGGTTTTGATGAGAACTAAATATTCATTATTTAAGACTTCAGGTATATTATATGGTAAAGGATTAAAACCAGTTTATTAGTATGACACAAGAATATGAGATAACGGCTGGTGATTTCACTAACGCTGGATATGCATCTTCCAAGATAAAAAAAACGTTAAAACAATTAGGAGTTAATCCTACTATTATAAAAAGAGCTGTGGTGGCTTTATATGAAGCAGAGGTGAATATAGTCGCTCATTCTTTTGGAGGTGTGATAACTGCTGATATTGAATCAGATGGTATTAAAGTCGTATTTAAAGATAGAGGTCCTGGTATTCCAGATATAGAAAAAGCTATGGTAAAAGGTTTTTCTACTGCAAGTGATCAAGTTAGAGAAATGGGATTTGGCGCAGGAATGGGATTACCTAATATTAAAGATAATGCCGATGATCTTAAAATAGAATCAAAAGATGGAGTCGGTACTGTGGTTACTATTTATTTAAAATTTAATTAATTATTATTGTATAATTCTTTTCATAGTACGTTGACTATTAATGAGGATAAGTGTATAGGCTGTTCTCATTGTATGAAAGTTTGTCCCACTGAAGCCTTAAGGGTTACCAATGGGAAGGCTCATTTACATGCTGACTGGTGCATAGATTGTGGTGAATGTTATAGAGTGTGTCCTACTCATGCTATCACAGTGGTAGATGATGATTTCACAAAAATATTTGATTATAAAAGAAGAGTTTTATTAGTTTCTGTAATTTTTTATGCTCAGTTTGAGGGTGTGATACCTAAGGATGTAGTAGACCAGATTCTTTTGAATATGGGATTTACTGAAGTATGTCCTGTAGAACAGAGTGTGGATTCTCTTATTAGTGAAATCAATTCTTATATAAGACAAGCTAAGGTTCGTCCTGTGATTTCTTCTTTCTGCCCTGCCGTAATTAGATTAATTCAGGTTAGATTTCCTTCTTTATTGAATAATGTTATGCTCCTTTATCCACCATTAGAATCTACTGCAGAATATTATCAAAATAGAGCCAAGAAAGAAGGCCAAAAGTCTAGCGATATGGGAATATTTTATGTGACTCCATGTATTGCTAAAATAGCTGCTGTTAAGTCACCTATAGGAGGTTATAAATCTCCTGTGGATGGTGTTATTAATATGGATTATTTATATAATAAGGTCTATTTAGCTTTCAAACAGAATAAATTCGAAAAAAATAAAAAGATAGAAACTTTACCTTTATCTTCTAGAGGTGTTCTTTGGCCTACTACAGGAGGAGAATCTTCTGCTATAGAAGGTACATCCTTAGCTATAGATGGTATAGCTAATGTTATTTCTTTTTTAGAAAGGCTTGAAAATAATGAAATAGATGATGTGGATTTCTTAGAATTAAGAATTTGTGATGAATCTTGTGCTGGAGGAATTTTAGCTCAGTGTAATAGATTTATAGGTGCTAACAGATTAAGAGAGAGCTCTAAAAAATATCCCGAAACTCATAATTTAGTGGGAGAATATCGTCGTTATTGTTCTTCATATATTCATATGGATTCTATAGAACCTCGTTCTATGGTTAAATTTGATACTGATCTTATAAAAGCTATAGAAAAGATGGATAAAGCTAATAAGATAGCATCATTGCTTCCAGGTATAGACTGTGGGGCTTGTGGGGCTCCGAGTTGTGAAGCATTGTCAGCAGACATAGTAAGAGGAGAAGCTAGTTTAAATAATTGTATCTTTATGAGATCAATAGCTGAAAAAGAAGGCGATATTAGTTTGGAAGAAGGTATAAATATGATGGAAAAGGTTTGGGGAGATAAAAGATTTATAAGTAATAATAAATTAAATAAGAAAGAGGAAATAAATAAGAAAAAGGAATTTAAAAAGAAAGAAAATCTCAAAGAGAAAAGGAAACTTAATAAAAAGAATCCTAGATAATAAAGAAAAACTCAACAAAAATATATTAATACATTTTATTATGACAGTTAGAGATATCGTAAAAGAACTTGGACTAACAGTAGTTTCAGGTAAGAAAGGTTTAGATAGAGAGGTTAAAAATGCCTATGTATCTGATTTACTTTCTGATGTTATGGGTAATGCTAATGAAGGTGACGTTTGGATCACTCTTCAAACTCATAAAAATGTGATGGCTATAGCCTCACTTAAGGAAATATCTTGTGTGATTTTAGTAAAAGGGTTGGAACCTGAATCTGATGCTTTCGATGTATCAGAGGAAGAAAACATTCCGATTTTAAGTACTGATGAAAAAACTTTTGAATTATCAGGTAGATTGTATCAGGCTCTTCATAAATAATGAAGATCTTTAAAGCAGATTTACATAATCATACGGTGTTGTCTCCTTGTGGCGATTTAGAGATGACACCTAGTTTTATTATTTCTACTGCTAAAGAAAAAAAATATGATATTATAGGTATTACAGACCATAATACCACTTTACAAGCAAGAGAAATAAAAAGGATAGTCGGAAACGGGTTTCCTTTTATTTTATGTGGTGCTGAAATAACTACTAAAGAAGAGGCGCATTGTCTTGCTTTTTGTGATATGGATAGACTTGATGAATTGCAGTCTTATTTAAGTGAACACTTGCCTAATATTAAGAATAATCCTGATTATTTTGGCTATCAATTATTAGTAAATGAAAAAGAGGAAGTGTTAGAACAAGAAGAACGTTTATTGATTTCTGCTACTGATCAGTCTATTACAGAAATTGAAGTTTTTGTTCATTCTTTAGATGGAATTTTTATTCCTGCTCATATAGATAAAACTAGTACTTCTGTGATTTCTCAATTAGGATTTATTCCAAGTGATCTTAAGGCCGATGCTTTAGAATTTTCTGCTAAATGCAATATTGAAGAATTTCTTTCTTCAAATCCGTATATAAAAAAATTAAATAAACAATATATAAGATCTTCAGATGCTCATTTCCCTTCTTATTTCGGACAGTGTGAAACTTTCTTTCATATTAATGAATTGAGTTTCGATGAAATCAGAATGGCTTTTAGACGGGAAAATGGCCGTTTTGTAGATTGTAAATAAATTTTTCTATGAATAATTTGTCAATGCACATATTGGATATTGTACAAAATTCAATTCGTGCTGAAGCTTCCAATATAGAACTTCTAGTTCATGAGGATATAGATAATGATAGATTAATAATAAAAGTATCAGATAATGGGAAAGGAATGACTCCTGAACAAGTTAAAAAGTTGAAGGATCCTTTCTTTACGTCTAGGACTACTCGAAGAGTGGGTTTAGGAATTCCTTTATTGACACAGACTGCCGAACAAACAGGTGGAAGTGTCGTAGTAACCTCTGAATTAGGAAAAGGAACTATTACTAAAGCTGTTTTTAGTTATTCTAATATAGATCGTCCTCCTATGGGGCCTTTAGGAAATTCAGTGACTTTATTGGCGACAGCCAATCCTGAAATAAATTTTACTTTTATTTATAAATTTAAGTCTTTAGAATATCGTTTTAATAATTTACAGGTTAGTGAAATTTTAGGAGAAATATCTATTAATAGTCCTTCTATTTTCAAGTATATTAATGAGATGATTTCTGAAAATATTAATATGCTTAAAACTACTTAATTTTAGGGTTTTTTTACTACATTTGTCAACATTATCATTAAAGAAACATATTTATAAAAATAGAACAATAAATACTAACTTTTTAATACAATCCTATGAATAAAATTAAATCTCTAGATGACCTCCGTAAAATGAAGGAAATTCTAGTCTCTGAAATGGATTTAAGGGAAAAAGGCAATGATGCTGAAAAACTTATCCAGATTAAAGTGGCTATGGCGACGTGCGGTATTGCCGCCGGTGCTAGACCTATTATGAATCATCTTATTGACTTGATAGATAAAAAAAATATATCCGCGGTGGTAACACAAACAGGATGTATGGGCTACTGCTATGCAGAACCTACTATCGAGGTTACAAAGCCAGGTGAAGAACCTATAGTTTTCGGTTATGTAGATGATAAGAAGGCAGAGGAAATCGTTAACAAGTATATCCTGAATGGTGAACTAGTAGAGGGTATAATTCCAGTTAATTATAAATCAATTAATAAAGATAAAAATTAGGTCGGTATGGCAAAATATAAAATGTTTGTGCTCGTGTGTGGAGGTACAAGTTGTAGAGCCTCAGATAGTGCACTCTTAGCGAAAAATTTAAAAGAAGAAATTAAAAAAGCAGGGATGGAAAATGACGCTCAAGTAGTAATTACTGGGTGTTTTGGTTTTTGTGAAAAAGGCCCAATTGTTAAAATCCTTCCTGATAATACATTCTATACAGAGGTTAAACCTCGGGATGCAGAAATTATTGTAAAAGAACATATTGTAAAAGGTAGAAAAGTTAAGAGATTATTATATGAAGTTCCTGGTACTAAAGAACACGTAAGTGATTCTAAGCATATGAATTTCTATAAAAAGCAAATACGTATTGCTCTTAGGAATTGTGGTTTCATTAACCCGGAAAATATAGATGAATATATAGCTAGAGATGGTTATTCTGCTTTAGCAAAAGTGCTTCAAGGTACTCCTAAAGAAACTGTAGAAGTAGTTAAGAAATCTGGTCTTAAAGGTAGAGGTGGAGCTGGATTTCCTACTGGTCTAAAATGGGAATTTGCATCTAAATATTCTGCTGATCAAAAATATGTAGTATGTAATGCAGATGAAGGTGACCCTGGTGCTTTTATGGATCGTTCTATCTTAGAATCCGATCCTAATTCAGTACTTGAAGCAATGGCTATTTGTGGTTATTGTATCGGTGCTTCTAAAGGTCTTATTTATATACGTGCTGAGTACCCATTAGCTATTAAACGTATATCTATTGCTATAAAACAAGCTCGTGAATATGGACTGTTAGGAAAGAATATTTTAAGTCAAGGTTTTGATTTTGATATTACTCTTCGTTATGGTGCTGGTGCATTCGTTTGTGGTGAAGAAACAGCTTTAATCCATTCTATGGAAGGTAAGAGAGGTGAACCTACTATTAAACCTCCATTTCCTGCTGAAAGTGGTTATTTAGGAAAACCTACTAATGTTAATAATGTAGAAACATTAGCTAATATTCCTGCTATTATTTTAAAAGGTGCTGATTGGTTTAGATCTATAGGTACTGAAAAATCTCCAGGTACTAAAGTATTTGCATTGGCTGGTAAAATAAATAATGTAGGTCTTATCGAAGTTCCATTAGGAACTACTTTAAGAGAAGTTATTTTTGAAATCGGTGGTGGTATTAAAAATGGTAAAAAATTCAAAGCTGTTCAGACTGGTGGCCCTTCTGGTGGTTGTCTTTCGGAAAAAGACTTAGACCTTCCTATCGATTATGATAATTTAACTGCTGCTGGTTCTATTATGGGATCAGGTGGTATGATCGTAATGGATGAAGATGACTGCATGGTTTCTATAGCTAGATTCTATCTTCAGTTTACTGTAGAAGAATCATGTGGTAAATGTGTTCCTTGTCGTATAGGTAACAAACGTTTACTAGAAATTCTAGATAAGATAATAGATGGTAAAGGTGAAATGAAAGATATTGATACTCTTAGAAACTTAAGTGCTGTAATTAAAGATACTGCTCTTTGTGGTTTGGGTCAAGGTTCCCCTAATCCTGTATTATCTACATTAAATAATTTCTATGATGAGTATGTAGCTCATATCGTAGACAAAAGATGTCCTGCTCATAGATGTAAAGCTATGAGAGTATTTAAAATAGATCCTGATAAATGTAAAGGCTGTACAGCTTGTGCAAGAGCATGCCCAGTAGGAGCTATTTCTGGTACTGTTAAGCATCCTCATGTTATTGATAATGATAAATGTATCAAATGTGGTACTTGTGTAGAAAAATGTAAATTTAATGCTATTAGCATATTATAATAGAAATTATGGAGAAAATAAAATTAACTATAGATAATAACGAAATAGAAGTAGAAAAAGGAACTACGATCCTTAAAGCTGCTAAAAGTATTGGAATAGATATACCAGCACTTTGTTATATGAAATTGGATGATATGAATATTGAAAATCGTCCAGGTGCATGTGGTATTTGTGTCGTAGAAGTCGAAGGTAGGAGAAATCTTGCTCGTTCATGTGTCACTGTTTGTATGCCTAAAATGGTAATACATACTCATACAATGAGAGTGATAAATGCTCGTAGAATAATTATGGAATTAATTCTTTCTGATCACCCTAAAGACTGTTTGACATGTCCTAAGAATGGTCAATGTGAATTACAAGATATGGCAGCCAGATTAGGTGTTAGAGAAATTTCTGTAGCCAAAGAAAATTGTACTATGTCTGTATATCCTAAAGATGTATCTCCATCTATTATCAGAGATATGGATAAATGTATCATGTGTCGTCGTTGTGAGACGATGTGTAATGAAGTTCAGACTGTAGGAGCTATTTCTGCTGTCGGAAGAGGTTTTAATGCTGTAGTATCTACTCCTTTTATAAAAGATTTAATTTCTACTGACTGTACTTTCTGTGGACAATGTGTGGCTGTATGTCCTACGGGTGCTCTTTCTGAAGTAGATCATACTTCTAATGTAATTAAAGCTCTTACTGATCCTTCTAAGACTGTAGTCGTTCAAACAGCTCCTGCTGTTCGTGCTGCTTTAGGTGAGGAATTTGGTTTAGAAGCTGGCACACTTGTTACTGGTAGAATGGCTGCTGCTTTAAGAAGATTAGGTTTTGATAAAGTATTCGATACTGATTTCGCAGCTGACCTTACTATTATGGAAGAAGGTTCAGAATTACTAGATAGATTAAGTAGATTCTTGAAAGGTGATAAAACTGTTAAACTTCCTATTACTACTTCTTGTTGTCCTGCATGGGTTAATTTCTTTGAACATAATTATTCAGATATGCTTGATGTTCCTTCATCAGCTAAATCTCCACAACAAATGTTCGGAGCTATTGCTAAATCTTACTTCGCTGAATTAATGAAAATAGATAGAAAAGATTTGGTAGTAGTGTCAGTTATGCCATGTTTAGCTAAAAAATATGAGTGCCAGAGAGATGAATTTAAGGTAGATGGTAATCCAGATGTCGATTTTTCTATTTCTACTAGAGAATTAGCTGCACTGATTAAGTTAGCTAATATAGATTTCGTAAATCTTCCTGATGAAGATTTCGATGCTCCTCTTGGTGAATCTACTGGTGCTGGTGTTATTTTCGGTGCTACTGGTGGTGTTATAGAAGCCGCAGTTAGAACAGCTTATGAACTTTATACTGGTAAACATTTGAAAAATATAGATTTTAAAGAACTTAGAGGTATAGAAGGTATTAGACATGCATCTATCGATTTCGATGGAACTATGATCAATATAGGTGTTGCTTATTCTTTAGGTAATGCTCGTAAACTTATGGATGGTGTGAAGTCTGGCAAATATAATTTCCACGCTATTGAAATCATGGCTTGTCCTGGTGGATGTATCGGTGGTGCTGGTCAGCCTTATCATCATGGAGATTCTAAGATATTAAAAGCTCGTTTAGCAGCTATATATCGTGAAGATGCTAATAAGACTCTTCGTAAATCTCATGAAAATCCTTATATCATTAAATTATATGAGGAATATCTAGGTCATCCACTAAGTGAAAGATCTCATCGTTTGTTGCATACTACTTATTTTGATAAACACGAATTATAATATTATGGCTAAAATAGAATTACAAAAATGTCAAATCGAAAAAATTGCAGAAATCTGTAAGGAATTCGATAATAAAGAAGGTGACCTAATTAACGTTTTACATAAAGTTCAAGGTGCATTTGGATATCTTCCTGAAGAAGTACAACGTGAAATAGCTAAACACTTAAATATTCCAGTTTCTAAAGTATATGGTGTAGTTACTTTCTATTCTTTCTTTACTATGACACCTAAAGGCAAACATAGTATATCTGTTTGTTTAGGTACTGCTTGTTATGTTCGTGGTGCTGAAGGTATCTTAGATGAAGTTAAAAAAGAATTAGGAATCGATGTAGGTGGAGTAACTGATGATGGTCAGTTCTCATTAGACTGTCTGCGTTGTATTGGAGCATGTGGTTTAGCACCAGTTATGCTTATTGATGAAAAAGTATATGGTAGATTAGTACCAGATATGATACCTGATATTTTATCTAAGTACAAAGACTAATTGTTTATATTTTTAGTTTAAAATATTAGATATAATAATAAGAGAGTGACGCTTATCGGTGTCACTCTTTTTTTTATTATCTTTGCAGACTAAATAAAATAAAGATGTCAGCAGAAACTAAATTATTAGATAAGGTATTAGGTCTTAAAATTAAATTTGAGTCATTATCTACACAACTTTCTGATTCGGGTGTAATGAATGATATGAAAAAATATGTACAATTAAATAAAGAGTACAAGGAATTAGAGCCTATTATCGCTAAAGGAGAAGAGTATCGTAAGATGATGGAAGATTATAAAGGAGCTAAAGATATTCTTAAAAATGAGAAAGACGAAGAGTTACGAGATATGGCTAAGGAAGAAGTATATGATATTGATTCTAAAATTCCTATTATTGAAGAAGAGATTAAACTTTTATTGATACCTAAGGATCCTCAAGATGACAAGAATGCTCTTATTGAAATTAGAGGTGGAGCAGGAGGAGATGAAGCTGCTATATTTGCTGGTGATTTATTTAGAATGTATGCAAAATACTGTGAGATGAAAAAGTGGAAAATTGAAATTACTAATCAGAATGAAGGTGCTTCTGGCGGATTCAAAGAATTAGTTTGTTCAGTAAAAGGTAAGGGAGCTTATGGTATTTTAAAATATGAAAGTGGGGTACATAGAGTTCAGAGAGTTCCTCAAACAGAAACACAAGGTAGAGTCCATACATCTGCGGCTTCTATTGTAGTTTTGCCAGAGGCAGAGGAATTCGATATAGAATTAAATATGAGTGATGTTAGAAAAGATACTTATTGTTCTTCTGGTCCTGGTGGACAATCAGTAAATACTACATATTCAGCAGTAAGATTGACACATATTCCATCAGGTATAGTCGTTCAGTGTCAAGACCAAAAATCCCAGATTAAGAATTTTGATAAAGCTTTTCAGGAATTAAGAACGCGTCTGTATAATTTCGAATACGAAAAATATTTGAATGAGATGTCTAAAAAGAGGAAAACTATGGTAGTTACTGGTGACCGTTCAGCTAAGATTCGTACATACAATTATCCTCAATCTAGGGTAACAGATCATAGAATTAATTATTCTATGCATAATCTTCCTTCATTTATGGATGGAAATATTCAAGAAATGATAGATGCTTTAATCGTAGCAGAAAATGCTGAACGTCTAACTAGTGAAAATTAATAAAGAATAGAAATTATAATAATTAAAGATGTTATTTATAAATGCTGTTCTTTACTAAGAAGATATCCACCCTCATCACCACCCTCAGGACCCAATTCTATAATATTATCAGCAGCTGCTATGATGTATGGATTATGTTCTACGACTATAATAGTATGTCCCCTTTTAATCAAAGAATGGAAGGATGATATCAGTTTACTAATATCATCGAAGTGAAGACCTGTAGTAGGTTCATCGAAAATAAATAATATCTGTTTATCTACAGTGTAAGAATTCTTTTCAGAATGTCCTTTTCCTAAAAAAGATGCAAGTTTTATTCTCTGACTTTCACCACCTGATAGTGTATCACTACTCTGTCCTAATTTAATATAGTTAAGGCCTACAGATTTTAGAGGATTTAAACTTTCAGCTATTTTTTGAGATGTTTTATCAGGTGAAGAACTAAAGAAATCTGAAGCTTCATCTACTGTCATATTTAGAATTTCTGATATATCTTTACCTTGAAATTTAACTTCTAGAATATCTGGTTTAAATCTTTTACCATTACAAGCTTCGCAGGGTATTATAATATCAGCCATGAATTGCATAGGAATATGTATTATGCCTTCACCCTTACATTCTGGACAACGCCCTCCTTCGATATTAAAGGAGAAGTGAGAACGACCATACCCATTTAATTTGGCATAAGGCTGTTGAGAAAATAAATCTCTAATATCATCATATATTTTAAGATATGTAGCGGGGTTAGAACGAGAACTTTTTCCAATAGGATTTTGGTCTATATATTCTATGCTAGAAATGTCAGATAGATTTCCAGTAAGTTCTTTATAAATCCCTGGTCTAGGGCCTATACTATTAATATGTCTATTAAGAGCCGGATATAAAATATCTCCGACTAAAGTAGATTTTCCAGATCCACTGACTCCTATAACTGCTGTCATGATACCTAAAGGAAACTTAACATTTATATTCTTAAGATTATTTTCACGTGCTCCTATTAATTCAATATATCTATTAGAAGTCTTTTTTACATTAGAAATTTTAATAGTCTTTTCACCAGAAAGATATTTCAAAGTTAATGAATTAGGCCATTTCTTTTCTAATGACTTTATATCATTAGTTAAACTACCTTCAAAGACTATTTGACCACCAAATTGTCCGGCATATGGGCCTATATCTATAAGATAATCAGCTGCTTTCATGATTTCCTCATCATGTTCTACTACTATAACAGTATTACCCATATCTCTTAGATGTTTTATTACAGAGATTAATTTAGCAGTATCTCTAGAGTGTAATCCTATACTAGGTTCATCTAAAATATACATAGAACCAGTAAGACTATTTCCTAAAGAAGAAACTAAGTTTATTCTTTGACTTTCTCCACCACTTAAAGTCCTAGATGGTCTATTTAAATTAAGATAAGATAATCCCACATCTATAATGCAGTCTAATCGAATATTAATTTCTTTTAAGGCTTTGCTAGCAATTTTTTTATCATAGTCGTCAAGATTTAAATTATTAAAGAACTTTTTAAGATCTTTAATACTCATAGTAAGTAATTCGACTATATTTTTATCACCCACTTTAACATATAAAGATTCTTTACGAAGTCTACCTCCTTTACATTCAGGACAAATAGTTTTTCCGGAATAACGACTAATCATATAACGGTTCTGAATCTTATATTTCTTTTCTTCCAGATGTTGAAAAAAAGGAGTAATACCACAGAAAAGTTCATTTCCTTCCCATATCAATTTTTTATGTTCAGCAGTTAAATCTATGTAAGGAGTGTGGATAGATATGCCTAGTTTAGAAGCAGCTAAAATTAGTTCGTTCTTTAACTTAGACATTATTTTCCCATTCCAACAAGCTATACATCCTTCATATATAGATAATGTAGGGTCAGGAATCACTAAAGATTCATCTATACCTACTATTTTACCATAACCACCACATACAGGACATGCTCCTAAAGGATTATTAAAATTAAATAAATGGTTTTCAGGTTTCCCAAATTCCATATCATCTTCTTCGAAAAGAGATGAGAATTTTTTTATGTTATTATTCGTAACACAGAGTATCTTACCATTACCTTTTTCAAAAGCAGTTCTAACAGAGTCTAATATACGAGTATCACAGTCTTCATCATCTTTTAGTAATATTCTATCTATCAGTAGATAAACATATCTGGAAGATAAAGAACCTATTTTAGGGATAATATCTTTTATCTTGGCTATTTCTCCTATAGCAGTATGTCCGTTAGCTTTATCAATAGAGACATTATCTTTAATAATATTATCATAAATCATAACTCTAGAAAATCCAGATTCTTGTAATTCTAGAAATCTTTCAATTCTATATGATTCTTCTTTCCATTTAATATCGCTGAGAAGATATAAAATTTCACCTCTTTTTATTTTAGAAAGATAAGAGGTGACAGTATTAATATCATCACATTTAACTTCTTTTCCGCTAATAGGAGAATAAGTCTTTCCTATTTTAGAAAATAATAATCTTAAATAGTCATAGATTTCAGTAGTAGAACCTACAGTAGAACGAATATTTCTAGTATTTACTTTTTGCTCGATAGCAATAGCAGGAGGAATGCCTGATATATCATCTACATCAGGTTTAGTCAATCTTCCTATAAACTGTCTAGCAAAAGATGAAATGCTTTCAGCAAAACGTCTCTGTCCTTCGGCAAATAATGTGTCGAAAGCTAATGATGATTTCCCTGAACCAGATACTCCAGTAATCACTATGAATTTATCTCTAGGAATAGATAAGCTAATATTTTTTAAATTATTAACTCTGGCGCCTTTTATTTTTATAAATTTTTTATCGTTCATTAAATTCTAACATATCAAATTGTAAATTTGATTTTTTTATTTTCTCACTTTAGATATAGAAACTACACCTTTTATTTTTTTCAATTCTCTCATAATATTATCTAGATATTCATTATCCTTTATTTCAATCTTTAACAATACAGAAAATAAAAGTTCATGCTTTCTTCTCTGTTTAGTAATTTTTGATTTATAAAGATTAACCTTCAGTTCAGTCATTAAGTCAAGTGTATCCTGATAAACATAAGCTTCATCTATTATTACATTAAGAGTGATGGCTAGATTATGAAGATTATCTTCTTTTTTCCATTTAATTTTCTGAATTCTATAAGGATATTTTTCAATTAATCTAGCTGCATTAGGGCATGACATCTTATGAATTTTTATACCTTTTCTAATAGTTACAAATCCAAAAACATCATCACCATAAATCGGGTTACAACATTTAGCAAAAGAATAATCTACATTAGCTAGTTTTCCATCTAAACTTATATGATTTCCATAAGAATCATCTGTGCTTTCTGCTGGCTTATCAGTATCATTATCTTTAGAATGATATTTTTTAGATGTTTCTAATTTCTCATTTTTCTGTTTTGTTAATAATGATTCTTTTTTAGTAAGATAAGTTTTAATATCTCCTAAATCAATCGTTTCATTACCTATTTCAGCAAAAAATTCATTAATAGTAGTCTTCTTATATTTTTTACACAAAAGAGCTAAATCCTCATCAGTAAATTCAAGTTTCCAATTCTTTAATCGACGATCAAGCATTTCTTTACCGATGTTAGCAGTTTTACTATTTCCCTCTTTTATATTTTGTTTTATCTTATTTCTGGCTTTAGAAGTAGTAACAAAATTAAGCCAATCAGGATTTACTTTTCTCTGATTTTTATTTCTTAAAATCTCTACCGTCTGACCAGTTTTGAGTTTTTCACGAATAGATACTATTTTACCATCTATTTTTCCGCCTATACAGCTGAGTCCTAAATTTGTATGAATAGCAAAAGCATAATCAAGAACACATGAACCAGCTTTTAATCTTTTTAATTCTCCCACAGGAGTATATACTAATACTTCTTCATTTAAGAAACGAGAAATATGTTTATAACCACTTTTCTCATTACTCTGCATTACTTCTTTTACCTTATTTAACCATTCTGATAAAAGGTCAGAAGATTTAACTCCTTTATAAGCCCAGTGAGCAGCATGTCCATTTTCTGCTACGAAATCCATGCGACAGCTACGAATCTGAACTTCTATAGTTTCATTATGAGGAGTGATTACAGTAGTATGAAGAGATTCATATCCATTAGGTTTAGGGTGGGAAAGCCAGTCTCTTAATCTTTCAGCTATAGGTGTGTTTTTAGAGGTGACTATAGAGTAAACTTTCCAACACAGATCTTTTTCTTCTTCTTTATCACAGTCTATTATTACACGAATAGCAAAAATGTCTTTTATTTCTTCGAACTTAATATCTTGTTTTAATAATTTCTTATATATAGAATAAGGAGCTTTAGTTCTACTTTTTATTTCAGCATGAATATTTTCTTCTTCTAAAGTTTTCTTTAAAGGTTCTACGAAAGAGGAAATTAAATTCTCTCTTTCATTTTTAGTCATTTTAAGTTTATTACAGATTTTTCTATATTGAACGGGTTCACTATAGGAAAAATATATCTGTTCTAATTCCGACTTTAAATTATATAAACCTAACTGATGAGCTATAGGAATATATAATAATATAGTTTCACTAATTTTTTTCTTTTGAGAACTTTCTGGTAGCAGATAGATGTTTCTCATTACATCTAATCTATCAGCTAATTTTATAATAGTAACTCGAGGGTCTGTAGAATATGAAATAATTAATTTCTTATAATTATCAGCTTCTAGTTTAGTATCCTTAGGATTAATGGCAGCTATTTTATTTAAACTAATGGCCATTTCCATAACTTTATCAGAAAAATAATTTTTAGGAATACTATTTAATATATCAGGATTAAAGCGTATAGATTCATGTAAGAAAACAGCTATAACAGATTCTGCATCTAATCCGATGTCCTCTGTTAATATTTTAACCACATTTAAAGGATGTTCTAAAAATGGATGTCCGTTTTCTCTAAATTTTCCTTCTAGAGCTTGTTTAGATAATGTGTAAGTAAAAAAAATCTGGTCCTGTATTTCTGGAGAGAAATTTGACATGATTTTTTCTATTTCATGTTTGTAATTTTTCATTTTTATGGACGGAGTTTCTTTAATTCATACATTTCATCACGATAATGTGCCGCAGAAATGAAATCCTGTGCTTTAGCTGCTTTTTCCATATTTGCTTTAGCCGCAGTAATCGCTTTACCTAATTCGTTGGGACTCATTTTGGATATTATCGGTTCATCTGCAAGGTAAGAAATTTCTTTCTTTCCAGTTTTATATTTGCTAGAGGATTTATTAAGAATATTAACAGTAGTAGTCTCTATCTGTTTAGGAGTAATGTTATGTTCTTTATTATAGTTTTGTTGTTTTTCTCTTCTCCTATTGGTTTCATCTATAGTAAGTTTCATGGAATTAGTAATGCGATCAGCATACATTATAACTAGACCATGGAGGTTTCTAGCAGCACGTCCAGCCGTTTGAGTTAAAGCCTTTTCAGATCTTAAAAATCCTTCTTTATCAGCATCTAAAATAGCCACTAAAGAAACGGCAGGAATATCTAAGCCTTCTCTCAGTAAATTAACACCTACGAGTACATCGAATCTACCTATTTTAAAATCTTCTATAATTTCTACACGTTCCATAGTATCTACACCAGAGTGAATATATCTAGTACGAACACCTCTTTTAGTTAAGAATTTTTCTAAATCTTCAGCCATTATTTTTGTTAGCGTAGTAATTAAAACTCTTTCATCTTTTTCAGAACGTATATTTATTTCTTCTAGTAAATTGTCTATTTGATTTTTAGTAGATCTAACTTCAATAGGAGGATCAAGCAGTCCAGTAGGCCTGACGATTTGTTCTACTATAAGACCTTCAGATACTTCTAATTCGTAAGGGCTAGGTGTAGCACTGACAAATACTCTTTGATTAATAATATTTTCGAATTCATCAAATTTGAGAGGGCGGTTATCAGCTGCAGCTGGTAATCTGAACCCATAATTAATAAGATTTTCTTTTCTAGCTCTATCACCACCATACATAGCTTTTACTTGAGGGATAGTGACATGGCTTTCGTCTATGAAAGTAATGAAACTTTTATCAAAGTAATCGATTAAGCAAAAAGGTCTTTTACCAGCTTCTCTGCCATCGAAGTATCTAGAATAGTTTTCAATACCTGAACAATATCCTACTTCTTTCATCATTTCTAAGTCATATTCTACACGTTTCTTTAATCTGTTGGCTTCATGTACTTTTCCTATCTCCATAAAGAAATCATATTGTTTCTTTAAATCATCTTGAATATATTTTACTGAATTAGCAGTTCGTTCTTTAGTAGTATTAAAGTTTTTAGCAGGATAAATAGTTATTTCGTCTAATTTACTAGTGGTAGTCCCTATAATAGGATCTATTAATTCGATAGAATCTATCTCGTCACCGAAAAACATGATACGACAGCCATCATCTCCATATGCTAAGAAAACATCTACACTATCGCCGTTTACTCGGAAACTTCCTCTTTTAAACTCTACATCATTTCTTGTATAAAGAGCATCTACTAATTTGAATAATAAATCAGTTCTACTCATGTTATCTCCTACTTTAATACTTGTAGTGTTTTCGTGAAAGTCAGCGGGATTACCTATGCCATAAATACATGATACTGAGGAAATTACTATAACATCTTTTCTACCAGATAATAGAGAAGAAGAAGCACTTAATCTAAGTTTTTCTATCTCATCATTTATACTTAAATCTTTTTCAATATAAGTATCTGAGGTAGGTAAATATGCTTCTGGCTGATAATAATCATAATATGATACAAAATATTCTACAGCGTTATCGGGAAAGTATGATTTAAATTCTGAATATAGCTGGGCGGCTAAAGTTTTATTATGACTTAAAATTAATGCAGGACGCTGAAGACGTTCTATTACTTTAGCCATGGTAAAAGTTTTACCAGAACCAGTAACACCTAATAAAGTTACTGCTTTAGAGTTGTAATTTAAAGCATCAGAAATTTCCTTGATGGCTTCAGGTTGATCTCCTGTAGGTTTGTATTTAGAATGTATTTTAAATTTCTTCATTTCTTATTTTTGCATTAGTAGTATTTAATCTTACTATTCTTTAAACTATTTTTTATAAATTTTATTAAATTAATAAAATAAGATTATTAAACACTAAATAATTTTCCCTAGCACTAAATTTTACTAAAGCATCGTAACGAAATAAAATATTAAAAGTGTACGTTTTTTTAATATTTCAAAATTTATCAAATTTATATCATCAGTAGTTTTATTTGTATGTTTAGTAAATCCAGAAGTAAATAATAATGATGGAATTCCTTCATTTATAAAAGAGGATTGATCTGAAAGTTTATATACTAATTTTGTGAAATTTTTACTACTATAAAAAGTATAATCTATGTCTAATCCTAGATTATAGAAATTATTACATACATGAATTTTGCCACGATCTCTTTTTTTTAAAGATTTTTCACCTAAAATTACAATATAATCATCTATTCCTTTATGTATTGGTTCTAAAGTGGATCCTAATTGATCTATATTTATTTCACAAATAATTTTTTTCTTATCTAATTTAAGATTTTTTACAAAATTAATGGATCCTGCCATACTTATTTCTTTAGCATCAAAAGCACAAAAAATAATATTTTTATCTGGTCCCATTTTAGCTTTGTACATAGAACCGAACATATCTGCTATATTTAGAAGAGCAGTTACTCCAGAAGCATTGGCGTCAGCCCCATTATATACAAATCCATTTAAGGCTCCTATATTATCATAATGTGCACTAATGATAACATATTCGTCTGATTTTACTAGTGCTGGGATATATCCGATGATGTTTTTGGCTCTAAGGGTTTTAGCCATAAAAGGATGGAAAAATGAATCACTTTCAAATTCTTGGAGACCATATTTTTTGAATTTCCTTTGTATATAAAATGCTACCATCTCATTTTCTAAACTACCTGTAGATCTTCCTCGACAACAGTCATCTGCTAAAAAACTCAAAATTCTTTTCTGCTTGGCCGTATAAATTATGTCCTCATACATAGTGTATGGACCCAGATTTCGATTATTAGTATTTTGTGAATTAGTGTTTTGTGAAAATAGATTTAATGGTAAAAGACACCAAAAAATTAGAAAAGCATAAACGTATGGCATTGAAATTGATAAAATTAAATTGTTTGCACTATCTTTGAGAATTCAAAATTAAACTAATTTAATGAGATATAAAAAAACTTTACATATAGTTCTGATAGCTATTACACTTTGTTTGTTTTCGTTTCAGATTAAAGCTCAATATAATATTGATAGATTCTTCTATAGAGGTAGACAATTTCTTATAGAAGGGCGTTATGCTAATGCAATAGATAATTTTAATTTATTAATTAGAATAGATGATACATTATATGAAGCTTATTTCTTTAGAGGTATAGCGAAATATAATTTAGGTGATTATGTAGGTGCTGAACGTGACTTTAATGCTACGCTGAAAATAAATCCTATTTATACTCCTGCTTATCATTATCGTGCTATTGCGCTTAGTCAATCAGGGAAATATAATAAAGCTCTAGATGATTTAAAAGAGGCTGTGGATTTGCGGCCTGGCGATAATGGTCTTTATTTTAGTAGAGGAATTACATATTTTTTATCTCAACAGTTCAGATTAGCTATTAAAGATTTTAATAGATTTATCTATATGGAACCTGATGAACCTGATGCTTATCTTAATAGGGGAGCTTCTTATTTATTTCTAGGTGATACTTTAAAAGCTTTGAATGATTATGATAAAGCTATTTCTCTTAGTAATTTATCGCCTGAAGGGTATATTAGACGTTCTAGAGTGTTTATGCTGCAGTCTAAGCATGATGAGGCTATAAAGGATTTGAATCAAGCTATTATATTAGATTCTACTAATACTTTGGCTTATTTTAATAGAGCATTAATGCAATATCAGATTAAAAAAATTCCCGAAGCATTAGCCGATTTGAATACAGTTATAAAAATAGATCCTTATAATGCGTTGACTTTTTACAATAGGGCTTTGATTCGTGCTCAGATAGGTGATTATGAAAATGCTTTAGTGGATTATGATAAAGTATTGGAGATTAATCCACAAAATGTGCTGGCTTATTATAATAGAGCTTCGTTGTTTGTAGAAATGGGTAGATATAGAGATGCTATGGATGATTATTCTCAAGCTATTAATCTTTATCCTGATTTTGCGAAAGCTTATTTTAACAGATCTTTTGTAAAAAATAAATTAGGCCGATATACTTCTGCTAAAACTGACTATAATATAGCACAGAATAAGCTGAAAAAATATAAGGATATTACTTCTGATAGTTTAAGCAATAAATCTTTTGCTGATACTACTAAGAAATATAATAGCTTATTGGCTTTAGATGCTGATTTTGCTAAGAAAGAATTTAATGAAGAATTACTTCAGTATAAGAATGTAGATATTAGGTTGAAACCTCTTTTTAAATTTGTTTTGGGTGATTCTGATAGAGGCTTTATAGCTTTAGAAAAAACTTATACTAGTACTAAACTTGATAGTTTTTATAAAGAAATCCCTTTAGATATTAGATTATCGGCAGAGAAATCCACTAATAAAAAGGTGAATAATTATAAACTTTTGGAGGCCGTAAATCGATCTATTCGTAAGGATACTACTGATGATAAATTATTTGCTAAAGCATTACTAGAGACTGATAATAAACAATTTAATGAAGCTCTTAATTGTTATAATGAAGCTATTCGTAGAGATCCTAATGAAGTATTTTATTACTTAAATCGTTCAGCTCTTCAGTATGATATGATCGAGTTTATTTCTATGATGGGTTCAAATGTTCAAGTATTAACATTGGATAATAAAGGAGTTACTAGAGCTAGAGTAGAAGATAATAATAGATCTTATGATTATTCTGCAGCTATTATGGATATGAGGAAAGCAGTAGAATTATATCCTAATTTTCCATATATCTATTATAATTTAGGAAATTTATATTGTATGTCTGATGACCTTCCTGAGGCTATTAGACAATATACTAAAGCATTGGAACTTTACCCGAATATAGCAGAAGCTTATTATAATAGAGGTTTAATTCTCATTTATTTAAAGGATAAAGAAAAAGGCTGTATGGATATCAGTAAAGCAGGGGAGTTAGGAATCTCTGAAGCTTATAGTGTTATTAAGAAATATTGTAAATAGAAGATTTTTAGCTGATGCCAATATTATTTTTTCTTCTTTTCATCTATAAGGCGTTGTTTTCTTGAAGGACGTAAGCGAGAAGAGGCTATTACTATAGCTTGATCACGTGCTATATATTTAATAGCTATAAGATTTAAAATAAGACAAACTATAGGGAAGATCGCAGTGAATGAATAATGCATATCTGAAGTTCTGCTTAAATATTTTACTATAATCCATACTTGGAATCCTAAAAGAATAATAATATTAATAGTAGTTATTCGCATTTGCAAAATTCTATTTTTAAATGAAAAAATAGTGATACCTGTAAGAATTAAAGTCACTAATAGTAATATAGTAGTAGGATAATATTCGAAATAATAAATTACCACTTTACTATCAATAAATGTAATCATTGGATAAAATATCATAGAAAATAATAATCCGAATGCTACTGTTAGGAACAATGTTTGTATTCTTTGAATCATAATATTTGCTTTATCGTTAAATATAAGGATAACAGCAACAAAAGTATAAAAAATTTTGTAATTTTGAATATTAAAAATATAAGATCATGACAAGAATAGCAGAATCAGAATTAATATTAAATAGTGATGGATCGGTGTTTCATATTCATATGAAACCAGAAGAATTGGCAGATATAGTATTATTAGTAGGAGATCCTGGTAGAGCTAAATTAGTTTCTAGCCTTTTAAATGATATCGAATTTTTACATGAATCACGTGAGTTTGTATCATCTACTGGTACATTTAATGGTAAAAGAATGACTGTTTTATCTACAGGTATAGGCTGTGATAATATAGATATAGTAATGAATGAATTAGATGCTTTAGCAAATATTGATTTTCAAACTAGAGAAGTGAAGAAAGAGCATAGAACTCTTACTATTTTAAGGTTTGGTACTACCGGTTCTATTCAGCCTGAAATAAAATTAGGAGACTTAATTTTTTCTCATATTTCTATAGGATGTGATGGCCTTATGAATTGGTATGCGAATAGAGAGAAAGTCACTATGTCTGATTTTGAAGATTCTTTTATGAAACATGTAGGCTGGACTAAATATCTTCCAGTTCCTTATTTCGTTAAAGCAAGTGATCGTCTTATAGAGCTTTTCGATAAAGAAACTGTTAAAGGCATGACTATTTCAGCTTCAGGTTTTTATGGACCTCAGGGTCGTGTATTAAGAATGCCATTAGCTATTCCAGATATGATAGAAAAATTTGAAAGCTATAGACATAAAGGATGGAAGATTACTAAT
Organism: Bacteroidales bacterium; assembly: GCA_041672845.1. Taxonomy (GTDB): domain Bacteria; phylum Bacteroidota; class Bacteroidia; order Bacteroidales; family UBA932; genus JBAYDV01. The sequence goes on along the minus strand of JBAYYV010000004.1, from coordinate 107,264 downwards.
TTTGAAATGGAAGGATCTGCTATTGCTGGTATAGCAGGACATTTAGGTCATGATGCTGGTACTGTTTGTTTAGTTATCGCTAACAGATATGCGAAAGGATCTAATCCAGACTATAAAGATATTATTAATAAATCCATCTTATATATTTTAGATAAATTATCAACTTTATAAGATTTTTAGAATTATAAGCGTATGAGTGTAGATAATGAATTATTATCATTAGTCAAATTATTTGATGATACTGATCAATATGTGATTAGTGCCGTAAATGAGAGGATGTTAAATCGAGGTGAATCTGTTATAGATGATTTAGGAACTATTTTTTACAAAGCTAAGTCTGACGAAGAAAAGGACTATATAGCTGAAAAGATATCTTTTCTTTCTACTGAGTTTACTCTTAATGACTTAGCTGAAGAAATATCTAATGATTATTCTGATCTTAAACGAGGGCTTTTTCTAATAACTAAATTGATTCTTGTAGATTTAGAAGAGTATTCCTTTGATAAAAAAGTATATCTCTTACTAACTGATATGCATAAAGAACTCCGAGACAGTATGACTGCTATGGAGAAAGTCGGTATATTTAATCATATATTTTATGAAAGATTAGGTTTTATTTCTAAGGATTATCCATTAGATGATGTTCATGCTGTTAATATTTTCCACACATTAAATACAAAAAAAGGGACTCAAATAGCCATGTCTTTAGTCTATTATTTATTGGCTAGAAACTGTGGTTTAGATATTTACCCTATATGTTTCCAGGGCGGTTTTGCTCCAGCATACGTCGAAAATGGTAATATCCTTTTTTATATAGATGTTATAAAAGATGGTGATATATTTTCTAAAGAAAAGTTATTACAATTTTTCCAATCTCAAGATCTAAAAATAGATGAGGATTCTATGGAAATTAGAGATGATAAAGTATTAATGACTATTTATTTAGAAACTTTATTATTTGCATATACTCAATCTGGGGAAGATGAAATTACTCGAGTAAATCTTGAAAGAGCTTTAGACCTAATGGGTGAAGAACGATTCCTTTCACGCGAGGACGATGACGAATAAAGAGAATGCTTTAATGAAAAATTAGAGCGGAAAACGAGATTCGAACTCGCGACCTTCGGCTTGGGAAGCCGATGCTCTACCAATTGAGCTATTTCCGCGTAAAATTATTGGTAAATTTTTTGCCTTACAAATATATGAATATTAATTTACATATAGCTAAAAAAATAGGGAGTAAATTAGGCTCAAATAAAAAGAGAATCAGTTCTATTAGTAATCTGATTGCTATTATTTCTATAGCTATTAGTATGTTCGTTATAGTTATCGCTGTGGTTATTTCTGATGGTTTTAAAAAAGAAATTTCCGATAAAGTAAGTGGCTTTTCTGGCGAACTTAACTTAATGTATCCGGGTACTAGAATAGGTGAAGTTAAATATCCTATAGATAAACGTTTTGATTATTTAGATGATATAAAAAATATAGATGGCGTTACTTCTATTAATGGGGTAGCATATGTTCCAGGTATGTTACAGACTTCATTAGAAGTACAAGCTGTTTTTTTTAAAGGTGTTGATTCTTTTTATGATATGTCCTTTTTTGAGAAACATCTTGTAAAAGGTCATATTCCAAATTTGAGTACAGAAAAAAGCTCTAAAGAAATATTAATATCTAAAAGGTTAGCCAAGATGTTAAATTTCGATATAGGTGATAAAATATATGCTTATTTCGTAAGTGACCAGGTAAAAGCTAGACGTTTTATTATTTCAGGAATATATTCTATTCAGTTAGAGCAGATCGATAAAACTTTAGTAGTGACTGATATTCGTCAAGTTCAACAGCTAAATAAATGGTCTAAAAATCAGGTATCAAATATAGAAATTAGATTAGATGATCAAATTTCTGATAATGAAAGAGATGAAATTAAATCGCAGATAGATAATTTAATTATTAGTTCGTCTGATGAAAATTCGGACGTGGTTTTGACTGATATTCATAAGACTTATGCACATCTTTTTGATTGGCTTGGATTACTTGATTTCAATGTAGGAGCTATTTTATTACTTATGATAATAGTAGCTGGGTTCAATATGGTTTCTAGCTTACTTATTATCCTCTTCGAAAAAATTTCTATGATAGGTTTATTAAAATCTCTGGGAATGAGAGATCGTTCTATAAGACATATTTTTATTTATCGTGGAGGTTCATTACTTGTGAAAGGAATGTTAATCGGAGATGCTATCGCTATTGTGTTTTCGATAGTTCAATATTATTTCGAGATACTTAAATTAAATCCAGTAAATTATTTCGTGGATCATGTACCTATTTACTTTAATGTTTCATCCTTTTTACTATTGAATGGTTTAGCATTTATAATCATAATGTTAATTTTAATCATCCCATCCCAATATATAGCTCGGGTATCTCCAGAAAAGACTATGCGTGTTAAGTAAGTTATTATTTAAATAGTGAGATTTTTCCTAAATCTAGGATGTGATTATTAGGTGCAGAAATACCTCGGATTATGTGGTCTTTTGACTGTTCTAAGTAAAAGTCTATAATAGAAAATCTTTCTTGATAATTATCCATTAATTTGAATACTTCAGTCGAGATTAAATGTATTCCACTGAAAGCAAGTTTTTGATAACCAGAATTTTTAAGATTCAATATTTCTTGTATGTTAAGTTTAGCTAGTTCTGGAAAAGCGGATTTTACTTCTCCTGTTTTCTCATTTATCCAAGCTCGTAGTCTCATGTCATGGTCGAAGATTAGATATCTAGAAGTAGGGCGAGGACTTACGATCAGGCAGGCTAATTCACCACGGTATTTAGCATGTAATTCATTTAAATCTATATCAGAATCAATATCGACATTATGTGCTAGGAAATAATTACAATCAAAAAAATGTGCAGCATGCTTTAATCCACCGCCGGTGTCTCTGAGCAAATCAGATTCGTCGGATAATAATATTTCTAGTGGTTGTTTTTTAAATTTGGGCTGATATTGATTTTCCACAAAATCTTTTATCATCGAAGCGAAGTGGTAGGTATTGATTATAACTCGCTGATAACCTAATTTTACCATTTTATCTAGAAGATTTTCTAGCATAGGTTTGCCATGATACTCCACTAGTGCTTTTGGCTTATTGTCTGTTAATGGTTTTAGTCGAGTTCCCATCCCTGCTGCGAAAATAAAAGCTGTTTTTTTCATAGTTCCTTTTTATGAAAATTCTTAAATACACCCCATTTTTGATGCTCGAGGTTTACATCTAAGTTATATTTTTCGTGAATGTATTTAGCTATTTTTTCTGCTGAATAAACTGAACGATGTTGTCCGCCTGTGCATCCGAAAGAAAACATGAGGTGAGTTAAATCGCGGTCAATATAATTTTTTACATGTCTGTCGACAATGGGGATAATATCATTAATCCATTGATTTACATCTTTATTTTTTTCTTGGTGGAAAAAATCTAAGACCTCTTCGTCCCAGCCATATTTGTTTTTATATTCAGGATATCTACCAGGATTTGAAACAGAACGGCAGTCGAAAACATATCCACCACCATGGCCGCTTGTATCTTCTGGTATATGATTTTTATAAGAGAAACTATAAACGTCTATGGTTAAGTGACTTTTAGTTCCTTTAATATAATATTCTTCGGAGATGGCATGCTTGTTATCTAATATATTTTCATCATTTGCAGCCTTTTTAGCCTCAGATTCAATAACTTCATTTAAAATTTTAATTAAGTATGGATATTTTTTAGAAAGAGATATAGAATCAGTGCTAATGCCATGGATAAGTTCTCCTAAGTTTTTTAATGCAAATGGTATGCTTTCTAAAAAGTGGGCTTTCTTTTCGAATTTACCTCGGAATCCATATGTTCCTAATACTTGAAGGCTTCTAAAAAGAACAAATATTTTTAAATTATTTTTAAAAGTATCGACATTATCTTTCTTAGAAATTATATTATTAGTAAAATAAGAGGGTGCTATTTTCTGTAATGCTTCTAGATATGTATTTATTAATTCATCTTTTAAATCTTGTGGAAACCGAGAACGTGCTTGCCAAATAAATGAAACTAAGTCATAATAAATAGGTCCTCGACGGCCGCCTTGATAATCTATATAATATGGCTCGCCATGATTTAACATTATGTTGCGAGCTTGGAAATCTCTATACATGAAAGTATCACAAGGGAACTCTAATAAATTTTTAGATAACTTATCGAAATCATCTTCTAATAATTGTTCATTAAAAGATGCATGGACAGTTTTTAAAAAACAATATTTAAAATAGTTTAAATCGAAAGATATCATTCTTTTATCAAAAGAAGCTTGTGGATAACAAATAGAAAAATCTAAATCTTTACCAGCATATTGAAATGCAGGAAGATACGAAATGGCTTTATTTAAAATCTTTCTTTCTATTAAATCATAATTACCATCTTCTCTTCCTTTAGCTACCATGTCGAAAATAGAAGTATCACCTACACTTGTCTGTAAGTAGATACTAAAGTCTTCATTGTGCGATAGCACAGAAGGAACTGGAAGTCCTTTAGATTCGAAATGTTTGGATATGGCCCAAAAAGCTTTATTTTCTTTTACCGAACTACCTGAGACACCTATTACATATTTAGTATCTTTTAATGTTAATCTAAAATATTTTCTATTGCTACCCGATGTAGCTATCTTTTTTATCTCGATAGGGGAATATCCGTAATATTTCTCGAATAAAGCGATAATCTCTTTCATATTATATCTATTTAAACACAAAAATAATAAAATAAAATGGTAACTTTGCTTGTTAAAACTTATAGATATGTATAATTTTTCATATTATTCCGATAAGTACCAATATATGCAAGCTAAGTCCTTATTCGACAGAGGGATGAAGGATGAAATTGCTATTTTTAATCTTTATTTTAGATCTGCCCCTGAGAATAATAACTGGGCTTTAGTATCTGGCGTAGAGGAAGTTTTAAATGCCGTTAATCATTTAGGGGATACTCCTGAAGGATTCTTCGAAAAAATTCTTCCTGGAGATGACTACAAAAATTTCCGTGAATATTTGAAAAATATCAAGTTTACAGGTAATGTTTATGCTATGAAAGAAGGTGAAATAGCCTTTGCTAATCAACCTATTATCACGATAGAAGCTCCTATTATTCAGGCTCAGCTTTTGGAAACTCCTCTTTTAAATATCATGAATCATCAGATGAGGGTGGCTACTAAAACTTCTAGAATAACCAGAGCATCTTCTAAAATAGTATATGAATTTGGTTCTAGACAATCAAACGGTCCATTAGCATCTACCTTTGGTAGTAAAGCCACATATATCGGTGGTTGTAAATACATCTCTAATGTAGTTATTGCTGCTAAATATGGAATAGAAAGTAGAGGTTCTATGGCTCATTCATATATCAATGCTTTCGGATTTGGTATAAATAATGAATATGAGGCTTTTGATAATTATATTAAATCTCATAAAGGTGAAGATATTTTATTGTTAATAGATACTTATGATACTCTTAAATGTGGTGTTAAAAACGCAATTAAAGCCTTTAAAAACAATGGGATAGATGATAGTTATTCAAATATTTATGGAGTTAGATTAGATAGTGGAGATCTTTCATATTTATCAAATAAATGTAGACAAGAATTGGATATGGCTGAATTGTGGAAGTGTAAAATAGCTGTCACTAATTCTTTAGATGAAAATCTTATTTCTGACCTTGAAAGACAAAATGCTATTATAGATATTTATGGAGTAGGGGATTCAGTAATGGCGATGAAGGGAACTCTACCTTTCGGCAATATTTATAAATTAGTGCAGTTTGATGGAAAACCAGTTATGAAAATTTCTGATAATAAAGAAAAACTTACTAATCCAGGTTTTCAAATCACATATAGAATTATTAAACATCGGTTCTTCCAAGGAGATGTTACTTGTCTTAAGGGAGATCATATGTCACAAGATATTAAATCTTCTAAAAAGATAATACTTCGACAAGAATCTGATAGAACTAGAAGAACTACGTTTGAAGCAGGTAGTTATACCTATCGTCAGCTTCAGAAACAGATGATAAAAGACGGTGAAATAATTTGGAATATACCTAATATTAAAGATAGAAGGGATTATTATTTCTCTAACTTGAAATGCTTAAATAAAACTCAAACTAGACTTCTTAATCCCCATTATTATAAAGTGAATATTTCAGATAGTCTCTATAATCAGAAAATTCAGATGGTAGAGTTATTATATTCCGAAATCGCTAATTACGAATCGAAATAATTACATGTATACAGGAAAAACGTATATCACCATATTAATTGTATTTCTGATATCTTCCTTTTCATATCAGTCTATAGCACAGTCATTGCCAGATAGTACTAAGACTTTGAGTAAAAAAGAATTACAGCTGATTAGAAAAGATAGTATCATAACTGCTGAGAAAAAAGCAAGAGCTATTAAAGATAGTATTAGGAGAATCACTCCTCGTATTATGCGTTCTTATTCTATACCAGATTCTTTACATTATAAAAGGATTTTGTTAATGAATATGGATACATATAAAGGGGAACTTACTTATGCACCTATCGATACTACCTATAATGAATGGTATACTGAATATCCTTATTTTAAGAGAGATGTAAATGCTACATATTTAGGTGTAGTCGGCTCTCCTATGCAATATTATAATTTCTTTGAGAGGAGACATGTGGAGGAATTCGAACCTATGACTCCATATATGGAATATACTAATGATCCTAGTGATCAGCCTATTTATAATGTCAAATCTCCATATACTGAATTAGGATATTGGGGTACTTTGTTATCATCGAAAGATAAAGAAGAATCTAGTATGAGATTTCTTCATACTCAGAATATTACACCTAAATGGAACATCTGTTTTTTGTATAAGCAATATGGTGGAAAAGGACAATTAGTAAATGAAAGATCGAATAGCAAATCGATAGCTATTACTACTAATTATTTAGGTGAACAATATAATTTACATGCTGGATATATAGGTTATTCAGCTATTAGAACTGAAAATGGTGGTATCCAAAAGGCTTCAGAAGTATTAGACACACTTATGGATGCTAAGATTATAGCTGTAAATTTAGGAGATGCGTCTAATACTACTAAAAAACACCAATTTTATATTAATCAATCTTATCGTATGAGACTTGATTTGAGTAAATTTGGAATAGGTAAAACCACGGAATCTTTAGAAGATACTTCTACTATAAATATTGTCCCTATTGTAGATTCTACGGGTGTTATGACTAGTAGCTCTAATGATACTATTGTAAAACCTATTCAAGATACTCTGGCAATAGAAAGAGATGGTACGACTGTTTTCTTCGGACATTACGGAGAGTATGCTAAATATTCAAAAGCTTATACTGACAATATAGCACTTACAGATGATGTAGGAAGATCTTTTTATAATAATAAATTCTATATAAATCCTACTAGTTCTAATGATTCCTTATCACTTATAAAAATTGAAAATAAATTTTATATTAAACTTCAGCCTTGGTCTGTCGATGCGATGGTATCTACGGTTACTGGTGGTATAGATATAGAAAATATGTGGTATTATAGTTTTAATCCATCTATGTATATTTCAGGTACTAATAATACTTATCTATCTAATTCATATGTATATGCCGCTGCTGATGGTCGTTTTAGAAAGTATATAAAATGGAATGCTCTAGGTAAATATGGTTTTACTGGATATCATCAAAATGATGTCATTTTTAAAGGTGATATCTGTTTTTCTATGTATCCATTTAAGAATAAAAAAGAGCCTATTAATTTATATGCTTCATTAGAAACATCTAATAAACGTCCAGATTATCTATCAAATAATTTATATACGAATCATTTAAAATGGTCAAATGATTTTGCTAAAGTTTCTACATCTAGAATAACTGGTAAATTAGATATTCCTAAATGGAAGATATCTGCCTTTTTTGGTTATTCTTTAATAAATAGTTATATTTATCATGATACGGAAGGTATGATAAGACAGAATTCTAATGTGATAAACGTAATGAGTGCTTATTTACAAAAGAATTTTGAATTAGGATGTTTGCATTTAAATAATCAATTATTATTTCAAGCATCTAATAATCAAGATATTTTACCATTACCGAAGCTGTCAGCACATATGAGGTATTTTTTAGAATTCAATGTTAAGAAAGATGTTATGAGAATGCAGATAGGTGCTGATATGACATATAATACTAAATATTATGCTCCAGCATATAATCCAGAAAGTGCTGCTTTTACCTTACAAAATAAACTTGAAATAGGAAATACACCATATATAGATGCTTTTATAAATGTACAATGGAAGCGAGCTTGTATATTCATTAAATATACCAATGTAGCCTTAGGCTGGCCGACAAGTGATTATTTTTCTGCTTATAATTATATAAAACCTAAAAACGGATTAAAAGTAGGAATATATTGGCCATTCTATTATCGATAGATAATATGATTTGATTTTATATGATTAAACCGTATAAATATATTATTACAGCGGTATCGCTTTTAATAATAATAATGTTAACTCAGACTTGTACTCGACAGCCTGAAGTTTTTAGTTATTCTCTGAATTCTGATGTTTCTATTAATGCTGCTTTAGAACTAAACACTAGAATTTATGCAGCTAAAAGAAAAGGTTATAAGATAGGTTTCAATTATGAACTATTATCTAAATATGCCTCTAAAACCTCTAAAAAATTACATATTATAGCTCCTTTTATACAAGTTAATAGTTGGAATTTATTATTAAGAGATTCTGTCGATGTAGTAGTGTTTGATTTAAAAGACACTGCTTATATAAATACATATAAAGATTCAGTATTAGTAGGACCCAATATACAAGATTTTGCTTATGCTTTTAGACCAGATGATATGATAGCCTTGTTAGATTTTAATAATTGGTTATCATTTTATAAACAGACTCCGTCATATCGTAGGCAGCTTTATAGATATTTTAGATCTTATTCATTGAGTACTGAAAATATGAAAACTTTATCACCGTATGATGACATTATAAAATATTATGCTAAAACATTAGGCTGGGATTGGAAACTTTTAGCAGCGCTTGTTTATCAAGAATCAAGATTTGTTATGGGGGCACATTCATCTAAGAGTGCCGTAGGACTTATGCAGATAAAACCTTCTACAGCTGAAGCATATGGTATTACTAATCTATATGATCCTGCTACTAATATAAAAGCTGGAGCAGCACATTTGGCTTACCTTCAGAAAATGTATTATACTATGGATAAAGACTCAGCAAATGTAGTTAAGTTTACTTTAGGAGCTTATAACGCAGGTGAAGGCAGAATGAAATCGTGTATGGATTTTACAGCCTTCCATGGTAAGAACCCATATATCTGGGATAACGTAGCTACTATGATGAACATGATGAATCTAGATTATTATAAAGATATAGAAATCGAAAATTTTAAACGATTTCGTGGTAAGGAAACTATAGAATACGTCGAAGAAATATTGAAAAAATATGATGAATATTGCTATGTCTTAGATTATTAGTTCTAGTGTAATATATATAATTTATTATTAATATTTTTCCATATAAGTAGGGGCGGTTACACAAATTTCCTCTTTTTTAATAGGATGTATAAATTTTATGTATCTAGCATGTAATGAAATACTTCCGTCAGGATTAGATCTTCTAGAACCATATTTTAAATCACCTTTAATTTTACAATTCATATTAGCTAGCTGACATCTAATTTGATGATGTCTGCCTGTTAACAATTCTATTTCTACTAAGAAATATTTTTTAGTGGGTTTTATCAAGTGGTATTTTAATTTAGCTTCTTTAGCACCGTTATCACCCTCATTACATATGTAGGATTTGTTTTGTTTTTGATTTCTTCTAATCCAGTCATGCAATTCTCCTTCTTTAGGTTCTGGACAATTTTCTGTCAAAGCCCAGTAATATTTGTGGATTTCTCCTTCTCTAAACATCTTATTAAGTCTTTCTAAGGCTTTAGATGTTTTAGCGAACATAGAAATACCACTTACTGGACGATCTAAACGATGAGGCACACCTATATAAACTCTGCCAGGCTTATTATCTTTTATGGCTATAAAAGTCTTAAGAGTTTCACCTAAAGACTCATCTCCTGTTTTATCAGCCTGTACTATTTCACCAGAATATTTATTAATTATTATTATGTGGTTATCTTCATAAAGGATACGAGATTTTATATCTGAAAATTCTTCATCGGACATTTTTCTATATATTTCTTCCATATTTTAATATTGCTCAGAATCGTTAGGGAAATTTTGTGATTTTACATCAGCTATATAATTTTTGAATGCTTTTAGATATTCATCATGAAGATTAGCATATCTTCTTAGGAAACGAGGTGAAAAGTCATTATTTATTCCGAGCATATCATGCATGACTAATACTTGTCCATCTACATATTTTCCTGCACCTATACCTATAATAGGAATAGCAAGTTTTTCTGCTACTTTTTTAGCTAATTTAGCAGGTATCTTTTCTAAAACTATAGAAAAACATCCGGCTTCTTCTAATTTAACAGCATCTTCCAATAATTTATTAGCTTCATCTTCACCTTTAGCTCTTACAGCATAAGTACCGAATTTATGTATAGACTGAGGAGTGAGACCTAGATGTCCCATTACTGGAATACCTGCTGAAAGTATTCTTTGGATAGATTCTAATACTTCTGAACCGCCTTCTAATTTGACAGCATCAGCTTCGGCCTCTTTCATTATTCTAATAGCGCTATTTAAAGCGACTTTAGAATTCCCTTGGTATGTCCCAAAAGGCATATCTACTACTATTAAGGGATTATTAACAGCTCTAACTACCGACTGAGCATGATATATCATCTGATCTAATGTGATAGGTAGAGTGCTTTTGTATCCTGCCATAACGTTGGCAGCTGAATCACCTACTAGAATTACATCTATATGAGCTTCATCTACTATTTTAGCTGTGGTGTAATCGTATGCTGTGAGCATGGCTATTTTTTCTCCAGACTGTTTCATCGTTAACAATTTGAGAGTAGTCATTACTCTTCCGTTTCCTTCTGTAGACATAATTTTTTAATTAGTTAATACGTTTATTATGCAAAGCAATAAAATATTTATCATAAAAACAATATGACATAGTGTCAGTTTATTTGGATTGGCACAATCTTGGAGATAGAGAAGGATGTTAATCGAATTGAAAATAATTAAAAATTAAATATTATGGGAAAAATTATAGGAATAGACCTAGGTACTACTAATAGCTGCGTAGCAGTTATGGAAGGTAATGAGCCTAGTGTTATTATTAATAGTGAGGGGAAAAGGACTACCCCTTCTGTAATTGCATTTGCAGAAAACGGAGAAAGAAAAATAGGTGATCCTGCTAAAAGACAAGCTATCACAAATCCAGAAAAAACTATTTTTTCTATTAAAAGATTTATGGGGGAACCTTATGATAGAGTTACTAAAGAAATAAATAGAATTCCTTACAAGGTAGTTAAAGGTGATAACAATACTGCTAGAGTAGATATCGATGGTAGATTATATTCACCACAAGAAATTTCAGCTATGATTCTTCAAAAAATGAAGAAAACTGCTGAAGATTATTTAGGACAAGAAGTTACAGAAGCTGTAATAACTGTTCCAGCATATTTTAGTGATTCACAGAGACAAGCTACTAAAGAAGCAGGTGAAATCGCAGGTTTACAAGTTAAACGTATTATTAATGAACCTACAGCAGCTGCTCTAGCCTTCGGTCTAGATAAGAAAAATAGAGATATGAAAGTCGCTGTCTTCGATTTAGGTGGTGGTACATTTGATATATCTATTATGGAATTAGGTGATGGCGTATTCGAAGTTAAATCTACAAACGGTGATACTCACTTAGGTGGTGATGATTTCGACCAAGTTATTATCGAATGGTTAACTGATGAATTCAAAAATGATAATGGAGGTATAAATTTAGCTAAAGATCCTATGGCTCTTCAGAGACTTAAAGAAGCTGCAGAAAAAGCTAAGATTGAATTATCTAGCCAAAATTCTACAGAAATAAATCTTCCTTACATTATGCCAATAGATGGTATTCCTAAACATTTAGTTAAAACATTAACTAGAGCTAAATTCGAACAATTAGCTGATACATTAATTCAAAAGACTATAGAACCTTGTCGTAAAGCATTAAGTGATGCTGGTCTTCAAGCTTCAGGAATAGATGAAATATTATTAGTAGGTGGATCTACTCGTATCCCAGCTGTTCAAAAAATAGTAAAAGATTTATTCGGTAAAGAACCTTCTAAAGGTGTTAATCCTGATGAAGTAGTAGCTATCGGAGCATCTATTCAAGGTGGTGTTTTAGCAGGTGATGTTCATGATGTATTATTACTAGATGTAACTCCACTTTCTTTAGGTATTGAAACTTTAGGTGGTGTAATGACTAAATTAATAGATTCTAATACTACTATACCTACTCGTAAATCTGAAACATTCTCTACAGCAGCTGATAATCAGCCTTCAGTAGAAATTCATGTATTACAGGGTGAACGTTCTATGGCTAATGACAATAAAACAATTGGTCGTTTTCATCTAGATGGTATTACTCCAGCTCCACGTGGAATTCCTCAGATCGAAGTTACTTTTGATATCGATGCTAATGGTATCTTAAATGTATCTGCTAAGGATAAAGCTACTGGTAAAGAACAGAAGATTAGAATAGAAGCTTCTTCAGGATTATCAGATGATGAGATTAAGAAGATGAAAGACGAAGCTAAAGTTAATGAAGCTAAAGATAAAGCAGAAAAAGAACGTATCGATAAGATTAATGGTGCAGACGCTATGATTTTTCAGAGTGAAAAGAACTTAAAAGAATATGGTGATAAGATTCCAGCAAATAAGAAATCAGCTATTGAATCAGCACTTACTAAACTTAAAGAAGCTCATAAATCACAAGATTTAACATCTATTGATAAGGCCACTGAAGAAATAAATAATGCATGGCATGCAGCTTCAGAAGATATGGCTAAAGCAGCACAAGCAAGTGGAGCAGGAGCTCAGGGTGCAACCCCTGGGGCTGGCGCCAATGCTAATCCTAATGCTGGACAGTCATCCCATAAAGATTCTTCTAAGAAGAAAGATGATGAAGCAGAAGATGTAGATTACGAAGAAGTTAAATAAGTAGTTTTTTAAAAAAAGAAATCCCCGCAATTAATATTGTGGGGATTTTTTTGTAACTATTAATTAAATAAGATTTTCATATATTATTAAACAAGATTTAAAAACTATCTCTTCCTTATAAAATCATATTGAAAAGAAAACCTGAAATTATAATAAATAATGTAATTAGGCCAAAGAAGGCTCCCATCATTTTCCACTTCATTACTTTCTTTAATAAAGTAGCTTCAGGTAATGAAAGTCCTACTACTGCCATCATAAAGGCAATAGCAGTTCCTATAGGAACGCCTTTAGCTACAAATACTTCTATGAGTGGAACTATCCCTGCAGCATTAGCATACATCGGTACAGCTAATATTACAGCTAGAGGAACAGCGTACCATTTGTCGGCAGATAAATATGTGGCAAAGAAATTTTCTGGTACATATCCATGCATAACTGCTCCTATAGCGATTCCTATAACTATGTATATAAGAACACCAGATACTATAGACCAAGAATTATGAGTAATATCTGGTAAACGTTTTATGAATGAAATATGATCTTCAGTATATTCTATGTTTTCAGAAGTAGACTGAGCTTGGATTTGTTTTACCCAATCAGTAAGACTGTTCTCAAGTTTTAATTTACCTAAAATATAACCTCCTATTATTCCAAGTAGAATTCCACTAACTACATAGATAGCAGTAATTCTTAAGCCGAATGAGCCTAAAAATATAGCTACTGCTACTTCGTTAACAAGAGGGGATGTTATAAGATAAGCAAAGGTAATTCCTAGAGGTATACCTCCATTTACAAACCCAATGAATAATGGTATGGAAGAACAGCTACAAAAAGGTGTAATAGCCCCGAATAGGGAAGCTATCAAATATTCTAATCCATATAATTTACGTGTGATTAAGAAACGTCTTACTTTCTCTATAGGAAAATAAGCATTTATTATTCCCATAAGAAAACTTATTATGAATAATAATACTAATATTTTGGATGTATCTTCTATAAAAAAGTGAAGAGATTGAGCTAACTGAGTGCTAGCATCTAATCCTACTAATGTGTAAACTATCCAATCTGCTATATAAGTAAAAATCTTAAGCATATTATATTAAAAACTTATAGGATGAAATGGTATAATAGCTTTCTTTATTTCTTTAACAGTTAATGCCCGTCCTTGAGAAACGACCTTGCCATCTACTACTAGAGCAGGGGTTCTCATTACATGATAATTCATGATTTTAGTTATATCTTCTTCTTTCTCGATGTTTGCTTGAATGTTTAATTCCTTTACTGCTTTTTTAGTGGATTCTTCTAATTTTTTGCATTTAGAACAACCAGTACCTAATATTTTAATTTCCATAATTAAATATTTCTAATGTTAATAATTATTATAATTAATAATGTTTGTGATTAATTATTTCTGTTCGCAAAAGTACGAACATTATTTTAATATCCAAATTCTATTCGTAAAAAAACGAATGAAATTTATTATTTATTATTTTTTCGGATTTCTGTAGAAGAGATGTTGTTTTTAGGTGCCTCGGCTAGATAGAGAACGCCTTTAGTCCAAGGGAGAGAATCATATTGCCGACAGGCAGAAGCATAATTATAACCTGGACGAGGATATACCCAAACTTCGAAATTCTTTAGTATTTCTTGCCAATCGTGCCATTTTTCTATGATGCCGAGATTATCTTCGCCTATAATAAGGATCTGCTGATCCTCAGGATGCGATTCCCTAATTTTATTTAGAGTTCTTGATGTATAGAGAGGTTCTGGAAGATGGAATTCAATATCAGAAATTTCAAGACTTGCGTCAATATTTTTAATGCTTAAATTTTTGGATAATTCAGAGATAGCAGTTTGTACCTTGTGAAATCTTCTAGAAGCATTTGAAAGTGTTTCTTTATCTTTAAGAGGATTGTGAGGGGAAACTATTAGTACTACTTTTTCAGCATCAGTTTTTTCTAGCAGATATTTAATTATAGCTAGATGTCCATAATGTATGGGGTTAAAAGATCCAAAAAAGTATGCTTTTTTCATAGGTGATAATTTTACTATTTTATCTGATATTAGTTTTTTTAGGTATATTAATTTTTATAGTTTTAGTCTTTTATTTATTCATAAAATTCTTTAAAAGTTTTTCTGCTTCAGTGAGAGTTTTGTTTAGATCGTCATTTACGAGTACATAATCGAATTTGTTTTCGTATGTAAGTTCTTCTTGGGCCTTGGATATTCGTTTATTAATAGCTTCTTCATTGTCAGTTTGGCGTAAGGTTAAACGCTGGCGTAAGACTTCTATAGAAGGAGGTTTAACGAATACAGACAAAGCTTTATCTTTAAATAATCTTTTTAAGTTTACTCCTCCTTTTACATCTATATCAAACAAAATAATGTGGTCTTTCTGCCATATACGATTTACCTCAGATTTAAGGGTTCCATAATATGATCCCTTATAGACCTCTTCATATTCTATAAAAGCATTTTCTTTTATTTTGTTTTCGAAATCTTCTGTAGTTAGAAAATAATATTCTTTACCATCTCTTTCTTTACCTCTAGGGTTACGAGAAGTGGCAGAAATAGAGAATTCTAAATTAGTATTTAATTTTAGAAGATGATTTACTATGGTGCTTTTTCCTGATCCAGAAGGGGCTGAGAAAATTATCACTTTTTCTTTCATATAATATTAACTTATTTTTTATCTTTATTTATTCTTGTATAATTTGTAGTCATTGGTTTATTTAGACAAAATTACTTATTTTTGCAATAAGAAGAAACCTTAACTGAATTTAACTGAAATAATAAAATATATATAATTATGGTATCATATAAAGAATTGGGATTAGTGAATTCAAGAGAGTTGTTTGCTAAAGCTGTAAAAGGTTCATATGCTATTCCTGCTTATAATTTTAATAATATGGAACAAGTACAAGCTATCATTCAAGCTTGTGTAGAAACTAAATCTCCTGTTATTCTTCAAATATCTAAAGGTGCTAGAAAATATGCAAATCAAACAATGCTAAGATATATGGCTCAAGGTGCAGTAGAATATTCTAAGGAATTAGGATGTGCTATTCCTATTGTATTACACTTAGACCATGGTGATTCATTTGAACTTTGTAAATCATGTATTGAATTCGGATTTTCTTCTGTTATGATAGATGGTTCTTCTCTTCCTTATGATGAAAATGTAGCATTAACTAAAAAAGTGGTAGAATATGCTCATAAATATGATGTTACTGTAGAAGGGGAGTTAGGAGTACTTGCTGGAGTAGAAGAAGATGTTCATGCTGAAGAACATACATATACTCGTCCTGAAGAAGTCGAAGATTTCGTAAATAAGACTGGAGTAGATTCTTTAGCTATTTCTATCGGAACATCTCATGGAGCTTTCAAATTTAAACCTGGACAAAATCCTAAAATTAGATTAGATATTCTTCATGAAATAGAACAAAGAATACCTGGGTTTCCTATTGTCTTACATGGTTCTTCTTCAGTACCTCAAGATATAGTAGCTGAAATTAATAAATATGGTGGAGCTTTAAAAGATTCTATTGGTATTCCAGAAGATCAGCTTCGTCTAGCTTCTAAATCTGCTGTTTGTAAGATCAATATAGATAGTGATGGTCGTTTAGCTATGACAGCGGCTGTCCGTAAAGTATTAGCTGAACAGCCTGAACAGTTCGATCCTAGAAAATTCTTAGGACCAGCTAGAGATAAACTTAAAGCTTTATATATGCACAAAAACATAGATGTTTTAGGTAGTGCTAATCAAGCTTAATAAGATAAATTAACGCAATTAATTATTAATCACAATTCTAAAATAAACAAATTATGAAAAAAAGTTTCATTTTTACTATGATTTTATCTATCGCGATGATATCATTTATTTCATCTTGCGGTAATAAACCTAAAGAAGATTCTTCGATGGGAAGTGAAATATCATTACCTTTTAGTGGTCCTCAATATAGAACAGATAAAGATTTTTTTAGAACTGTTTATTCTGGACAAAGTCCTGATTTAGGTACTGCTAAGAAAATAGCTATGTTAAATGCTCGTCAGCAAATGGCTGGGGATATATCTTCTGTTATTAAAAGTGTACAAGAACAGTTTATTTCTCAGATGACAGTAGCTAATAAACAAGAATATGCTTCTAAATTTGAAGAGAACACACGTAATGTTATCAAACAACAGTTAGATAATGTTATAGTTAAAGATGAAAAAGTATTTAAAACTAAGACTGGTAGTTATACTTTTTGGGTAGTACTTGAAAAGAGTAAAATTCCTATACAGGAAGCTATAGAAAGTCAAATTAAGAAAGACGAAAAATTAGCTGTCGAATTTGATAAATTTCAGTTTAAAAAAACTTTTGATTCTGAAATGGAAAAATTAGACTAATATTTATTATAATATATAATGCTCTCCACCCACTCAGGGCTGTGGGAGCATTTTTATTAATTATTAGACCTCATTTATTAAAAATAATACTATGAAAACTCATAAAATCATTATTTTTTTCATAATACTTATAGGAATTAGCAATTCATCTTATGCTCAAAATAAAAATACTTATGATCGTAATAAAGCGATGGAGAAATTTGCTAAACAAAGAGATAAAGAGTTTGATGACTGGCGTGATGCAGCTAATGCTGAATTCACTAATTATTTAAAGGAATCATGGGCTGCTTTTAATGTGAGTATGGGTGTTAAGGATCCTATAGGTCCTGTACCAGATAAACCAGAATATTATCAAGGTATTAAACCATTAGAAGTAATGACTTCACATGGTCTCCCAGCCTCGTTTAATACAGTATCACCTACTATCAAACCATGTGGAGGTATATCTTCTTATGTTTCTATAGAGAAGGAAGTTTGTCATATAAATTTTTTCGGAATAAAGAAAGATATTCCTTATGCTAAAAATATGTATTTATCAAATGTAGAGAATTCTGAAAATGATGTAGCTAAAGCATGGGAAACTTTATCTAAATCTAATTATAGACCGACTTTAGAGTCTATACATTCTATAGATAAACAATGTGATCTTTCCGACTGGGCTAGGTATCAATTGATAAAATCATTGACAGAAGCTATTTATTCAAAAGATAAAATAAATGAAAGAATAGTATCTCAGATGTTTTTACTGTGTCAGTTTAAATATAAAGTAAAAGTAGGTACTGCTGATTCATATTTAGTATTACTTCTACCTTTTGTAGAAAATATTTATCATGTTCCTTATATAGATATAGATGGTAAGAATCTATCTATTTTTTCTTATAATAAAATTAGTAGTATCACTTCTTTATATACCTATAAAAAAGATTTTTCTGCTTCTAATCAAATCGTTAGTTTATGTAATAATAAACCCATGAAATTAGGTAATTCAGATAATTATGAAATCGTGGATTTACCACTATGGTCTAAAATATTAGGCAGAGATGTAAAAATACCTATTAATAAATCTTTTATACAGTTTACACTTAATTATCCTCAGTCAGATTTAACTACTTATCATCATTCAGTAGTAGATGGACAAACTAAAAAATATATCTTAAGGCAGGTAAAATATCAAATTCTTAAAAATAAATATTCTAA
Source organism: Bacteroidales bacterium (assembly GCA_041672845.1). Classification (GTDB taxonomy): domain Bacteria; phylum Bacteroidota; class Bacteroidia; order Bacteroidales; family UBA932; genus JBAYDV01. Next base: position 88,445 of record JBAYYV010000004.1, on the reverse strand, counting down.
AAAAGAGGCTGTAGCTTTTATTTTAAAATTAATTCAAAATGGATTTGAATATAAGACTGATTATGAAATGTTTGGTCGTTCTAAACCTTTATTTATTGAGGAATCTATTTATTATAAAGCTAATAACTGTAAAGATAGAGTATTGATTTTCTCATGGTTGGTAAAGGAAACTGTAGGATTAAATACTGTTATGCTATTATATCCTGGACATGTATCCTGTGGTATAGAATTTGATGAAACTGTCGATGGTGATTATATTATGAACAATGATAAGAAATACATAATCTGTGATCCTACATTTATCAATGCTCCTATAGGTAGTACAATGACCAAATTTATAGGTGAAATACCTGAAATCAAAGAGATTTAGTATTATTAAGCAATTCTGACATTTTGTCGTAAACTTTCTTTTGGCAAGCAATTTGTGATTATCTTTGCAAACTTAAATAGTATATAGTAATGGAAGAAAAAGATATCAAAACAAAAGAAACAAAAGAGGTTGAAACTTCTAATACAGAGCAGGAAACTGAGATTATCTCAGATGTAAAGTCTGTGAAAGAAGATAAAGCTGAAAAAAGTTCTGAAAAGAAAGAAAAACCTGCAAAAGCTAAGAAAAAGATTAAGAAAGATTTAACAAAAGAGTTGAAAGAAGAATTATCGGAAGTCAAAGATAAATATATTCGTCTAGCCGCTGAATTTGATAATTTTAGAAGGCGTACAGCTAAAGAACGACTCGATATGATGAGTTTTGCAGGGGAAGAGGTTATTATAGATCTTCTTCCTATAGTAGATGATTTCGAAAGGGCAGTTAAAGCTTTAGAAGGTAAAGAAGAAGATGATACAGCTAAAAAAGGTACTCTTCTTATTTATGATAAGTTTATGACCTTTCTTAAATCTAAAGGAGTCGAGCAGATAGAAGTTATGGGTAAAGATTTAAATACTGATTATCATGAGGCTGTGGCTAAATTTCCTGTAGAAGAAAAAGAAAAAAAGAATAAAATTATAGATGTAGTTCTGAATGGATATACAATGAAAGAAAAAGTTATTCGTTTCGCTAAAGTAGTAGTAGGAATATAAAATGGCAGAAAAAAGAGATTATTATGAAGTTTTAGGGGTAGATAAAAATGCTACACCTGAAGAACTAAAAAAGGCTTATCGTAAGATGGCTATTAAATATCATCCTGATAAAAATCCTGGTGATAAGACTTCTGAAGATAAATTCAAGGAAGCTGCAGAGGCATATGATATATTAAGTAATGCTGATAAAAAGGCTCGTTACGATAGATTCGGTCATGCTGGTATGAGTGGCGCCGCAGGTGGTGGTGGCTTTGGTGGATTCAGTGGAGGTGGATTCTCTATGGATGATATATTTAGTCGTTTTGGGGATATCTTTGGCGGAGGCTTCGGTGGAGGCTTTAGCGGTGGATTTGGAGGATTTGGAGATTCTGGTGATAGAAGAAGAGTAAATAAAGGTTCTAATATTCGTATTAAAGTTAAATTAAGTTTATCTGAAGTAGTTCATGGTGTAGAAAAAACTATTAAGATACCTAAAGCTGTTATTTGTCCACAGTGTAATGGTAAAGGAGCTGAATCAGAATCTGATATTAAAACTTGTCCTAAATGTCATGGTACAGGGAGAGTTACTCAAGTAATGAATACATTTCTTGGACAAATGCAGAGTCAAGCTACTTGTCCTCAGTGTCATGGTGAAGGTAAGATTATTTCTAAATCTTGTTCTAAATGTCATGGTTCTGGATTAGTTAAAAGTACTGAAGAAATATCATTTAAAATTCCTGCTGGTGTACAAGAGGGTATGCAACTTACTGTTCAAGGGAAAGGTAATGCAGTTAAAGGTGGTGGTATTAATGGTGACCTTCTAGTTATTATAAAAGAAGAACCTGAGACACTGCTTGAAAGGAGTGGTAATGATTTAATATATACATTATATATTTCTGTTCCAGATGCTATTTTAGGATGTTCTGCTGAAGTCTCTTCTGTAGATGGTAAACTTAGAATAAAAGTGGATCCTGGTACTCAATCTGGTAAAATACTTAGATTAAGAGGAAAAGGTATTCCTGATATCAATGGTTATGGGATAGGGGACTTGCTTATTTTTATTAATGTATGGATGCCTAAGAAACTAGATAAGAATACTAAGAAAATATTAGAAGAACTTAAAGGCACTGATGAATTTATTCCAAATCCTTCTAAAGATGATAAAATTATTTGTGAGAGGATTAAAAACATGTATAAATAATTTGTATAATATATAATATTCTCTATCTTTGCATTTCTAAAAACAAAATGCAACCTCTTGTATACTTTAAATAATGTTGCCACAAAAACTGAAAAAATGGATTTAATTAAAATCGCACAAGACGCATGTCGTCAAGAAACATCAAATCTTCCACAGTTTGGAGCAGGTGATACTATCACAGTGACATATAAAATTAAGGAAGGAGCTAAAGAAAGATTACAAAAATTTCGTGGTATTGTTATTCAAAAGAGAGGAATAGCTGCTGTTCAAACATTTACAATTCGTAAAATGTCAAGTGGAATAGGAGTTGAAAGAATTTTCCCAATGAATACTCCGCTAATATCAGATATCAAAATCGAAAAAATAGGTAAAGTTCGTAGAGCTAGAATCTTTTATCTTCGTAATTTAACAGGAAAGAAAGCTCGTATTAAAGAAAGAATAATTACTAAAAAGTAATTTAAAAAGGTATAAGGCCCCGTGGCTCAACTGAATAGAGCATTTGACTACGGATCAGAAGGTTGTGGGTTTGAATCCCGCCGGGGTCACTGAAAATAATGGTAAGCATTTTATGTTTACCATTTTTTATGCTTATATATTTGTAATATTAATTATCTTTATTGGTTTATTATAATGTAAATAAATATAATAGGTTTTTAACGTATGAAGAATAATAGGTTTTTAATGTATGAAGAAAATAATAATTTTTATAGTACTGAATTTAATTAGTGGTTTCAGTTTCTCTCAAGGAATTAACAGTATGAACGTCAGTCAGAATAATAATATTACTGATCAAGATATTTATGCCGAGTATTCTAAATATATGCATGAAATGAATGCAAATGATTTAGAATCTAGTGATTTGGTAGAATACAATATGGGAGAAATTATTGTATCTACTGCTAAGTTTTTTATCGGCACTTCTTATGTGGCTAATACTTTGGATATAACTAATTCTAATGAAAATCCTGAATTATTAATAGTAAACCTTCATGAGATGGACTGTATGACCTTTGTGGATAATGTATTGGCCTTGGTCCTTGATAGAAAATCTTTATATAAAAGCGAAACCGATGTTCAGGATATTAAACGTCCTAGTTATGATAACTTTAAGAATAAGCTTAAGAGTATTAGGTATAGAAAATCAGTGGTGAGTTATACAGCTAGATTACATTATGGTATAGACTGGTGTAAGGAAGCTGTGAAAAATGGATATTTAAAAGATATAAGTAAGGAATTAGGAATATTATATCCTCATAAAATTAACTTTATGAGTTCTCATATAAATAATTATAAGACATTAAAAAATCATCCTGAATTTATTAAAGATATAATTAAAGTAGAAAAAGACTTAAATAATGATGATGTATATTATGTTCCTAAAAGTAATATAGATAGTATCGTTAATGAAATTCAAGATGGAGATATTCTCGCTTTAACTACCGATATTATAGGTTTAGATGTTTCTCATTTCGTAATAGCTTACTGGCAGGATGATATCTTAAAATACATTCATTGTTCTTTATCTAAAAGAATGGTGACTGTTAGTAATCAAAGTTTAAAACATAAATTATATTTAAATCCTCATACTACGGGGTTTATAATAATGAGGCTGAATAAATAATGTTTCTACATAATATTTGCTACTTTAATTTAAATGAATAATTTCCGGTATTTTCGGAATCTATTTCTGGGTAATAAATATTTACACCTTTCATTTTGATAAGCCATTCTTCTTTAATAGGGACTGATATTATTCCATAAGTTAGATAGCCAGAATTATTAATATTTGTAGAGTCAGCTAAGGATAGATTTAAATAATCTTCATTATCAAATTCTGGTAAATCAATATTAGTAGTATCTCTATATAATAATATTTTATGAGTGGGGTATAAATAATCATATTTAAATTGGAATTTTATAGTTAAAAAAGTTTTAAGCAGAGGAGAATTATTTGATATCCAAGCAGAGGCAATATTTATTTTACCTGTACCTAAGGTATTTGGTTCATTAGTTAATACTATATTTTTAGTAAGAATTTTAGATAAATCAGTTAATTCTATATTTTCAGTCATAGTGATACTATCAGATTTTATTAAATGGAAAGCTAATAATAATCTGTCATTAGTAACTAAATTATACTCTTTAAGTATGGAATTATTTGATATAATATACGTTAGACCATTATCACCTATTAAAGTGGGTATATCATTTCCTTCTACTTTTAAAGCAGTGGCATAACCTATAGATTCTTGTTCTTCATCATCACCAAAATCACAACTGGTTATTAAAGTTAAAGATAGTAATCCAATGAATAATAATAAAAGTTTTTTTTTCATTTCGGTAAAATTAATATTATATTTTTTTGTTGTAACTAAAATGCAATATACAAAAAATATAACTTTTATAGTAATATGAAACTGATTTCTGGTTAGAACGAAATGTTATAAATTATAATAAATTTGTATAAACGATGACAAATTATAGGTGATACTTTTGTGGAAATTATTCAAAGAAAATTATTTACACATGAATCTAAAAAAAATATTATTTATCATTTTATGCATCGGTGCTTTATTTGTATCACCAGCTATATCATTAGCAATAGGTATAGCGTATGCATTAATTTTGGGTGACCTTTTTAAAGCATTTTCTGCTAAGGTTTCCAAATATCTTTTACAAGCAAGTGTCGTAGGACTAGGTTTCGGTATGAATATTAATGAAGCACTTCAAAGTTCATCTACAGGTATGCTGTTCACAGTGTTTTCAGTAGTTACTGTTTTAGGAGTAGGCTATTTCTTAGGTCGTCTTTTCCATATAGATAAAAAACTTTCTTATCTTATTTCAGCAGGAACAGCTATTTGTGGAGGTAGTGCTATAGCTGCAGTAGCTCCTGTTATTAAAGCAGATTCTAATCAAACATCTATGTCTCTAGCAGTAATATTTACTTTAAATGCTATAGCTATGTTTTTATTCCCTGCTATAGGGCATTGGATAGGATTATCACAGACCGAATTTGGCACATGGGCAGCTATAGGTATTCATGATACTAGTAGTGTCGTAGGAGCTGGTCAGATTTATGGAGAGCAAGCTTTAAAAGTAGCTACTACTGTTAAATTAACTAGAGCTCTTTGGATTATTCCAGTTTCTATCTTTTCTATGTTCGCTTTTAATACACAGAAGGATGGAATAAAGAATATGAGTATCCCATGGTTTATTTTTATGTTTATCGTAGCTATGCTTATTAATACATATTTTCCACTTCCTGCTGGATTAGGAAATGTTATTAGTATAACTGCTCATAGTGCATTAAGTTTAACATTATTCCTTATTGGTAGCATGTTAAGTATCGAAGCTGTAAAAGCAGTAGGTTATAAACCTATCATACATGGTATAGTATTATGGTTTATTATCGGAAGTAGTGCTTTATTAGCAGTGACTGTCTTTGTATAAAATGAGATTAAAGTTCCTTTTATTTGATAAGTGGATATTTATCAGGGACAGTAGAGGAATCGAATCCATTAAAATGCCACCATTCGCTGGTAATCGTATCGAATCCAGCTTGAACCATGACTTTTCTAAGTAATAATCTATTTTCTAGTTCTACTTTAGTTATACGATGATTTTTTAATAGTTCGGCTTCATGATTTGAGTGTGCTTCTTTACCGAAGTAATCATAAGTAGATCCCATTGGAAGAGGATGACCAGTACAATCTACAAGAGTAAGATCTACTGCTACACCATAGTTATGCATTCCTCTTGCATGAGCAGGATTAGCTACATATCCATCCATATAAGTCCCTTTTACCATATCCCACATAGCTTGTTGAATTTGAACTGGACGAGCAGCATCATAGACTACGAAATGAACATCAGGTCTCATTTTCCTTAATATTTGATGAGCTTTTTTAAGTTTCTGAGCTACTTCTGGTAATAAATATGCTTTATCTAAATCTTTATATAATTTTTTCCCCATAAAGTTATGACAGGTAGCATATACTATCTGAACATCTATGGTAGAATCGATATCTTGTATATTTACTAGACCCATATCTTGTAACTCTTTCTCCATGGGACTAATTACTATAGTATTAGAAAGCATCTGTGGATTAGTTTGAGTATTATTTTTTGGTGGAGAACAACTTAATACTGAGAAACTAAGGATAATAATTAAACTGTAGTATAATCTTTTTTTCATGTGTAATATTATTTATAATCTTTTTACAATCTAGAAATATACAAAATTTCTAGAAAAACAGAGATATTAGTTGAAAAAATAAGAATGAAAATTCTTAATAATCTATTATCTTTGTGATGCATTATAATAAAATAAAGCACACTATTTTAAAAAAGAAAACATATGAAACATTATACAAAAGTACTTACTATAGCTGGAAGTGAAACGATGGGTAGTGCCGGAATTAATGCAGATATAAAATCTATTTCAGCTAATGGATGTTTTGCTATGCCAGCTGTTACTGCGATCGTCGACGAAACACCTAAAAAAATAAAAGGTTATCATCATATTCCTGTAGATTTCGTAATTTCTCAAATAGAATCAGTCATAGATGGAGTAGGTGTAGAAGCTATTAAAACGGGGATGTTAGATTCCGAAGAGTTAATATTAGCTATATATCATAAACTTAAAACTTACCATCTTCCTCCTTTAGTAATAGATCCAGTAATCGTCAGTTCAAGTGATATTCAAATTATTTCTGACGGGGCTATTAAGGCTTTTAAAGAAGGTCTGTTTACTTTGGCTACTATTATTACTCCTAATCTTCGTGAAGCTAGAAGATTGCTAGAAAGAAAAATAGATACTAGATCAGAGATGGAACAAGCAGCTAAGGATTTAGGTGAAATTTATAATACTTCTGTCATTATTAAGTCTGGAGAATTTGAGAAAGATACTCATACAGATATATTGTATGACAATACTACCCATAAAATACATAGCTTTGATTATCCTCAGATACATACCAAAAATGTAAATGGGACAGGTTGCTCTTTATCAGCTACTATAGCTACTTATTTAGCTTTAGGTAATAAGGTATATGATGCAGTAAAATTATCTAAGGAATATATTCATCATGCTATTTTATCTGGTTCTGAATTCGAATTTGGTCATGGCTTTGGCCCTGTAAATCATTTTTACAAAGGTGCTCCTAGTCAGATTACCCAAGAAGATTTATCTAAAAAGAAGTGTAATTAGTAAAATAAGAGAAATTAGTGCTTAAAGATTTCTAGTGGTGCATAGAAAATCATCCTAGGGCCACTATAGCGCATAACTTTTTTAATTAATGTCCTCATATCTGTTTTATAACAGTGTATAGGACATTTTCTACATGAGGGCTTATTCTCTCCAAAAGTACAATGTTCAAGTTTTTCTATAGCATAGGCCTTTAATTCTTCTGCTTCTGGGAAATCATATTTTCGGGCATATATATCTATCATCTTAGATACGATGCGTTGCTCTTTATGTATCTTAGTCTCTTTCATTGTTAGATTACAAAGATATAAATCTATACAGAGGAAGATATCATTATTGTAAGATTTCCATATATTTCACTAATGCTTTCTTTTCGCTATCTTTGGTAGTATTTTTAATCTTATTATATATTGGAATCAAGAATATTGGAATCAAGAAACGATAGAATTGGTTCTGTGTGAGGTTGAAAGTATAAAAAATAACAGATACTACTAAAATAAATATGGCGAAATCGAAAAGTCTAATAAGTAGAAAAATATATAAAGAATAATAAAATGAATGAACAAATTACAGTTTTAGGAAATTATTTTGACAAAATGTTAAGTTTTGGTGTTGAATATGTCCCTAAATTAATTGGAGGTATAGTAGTTCTTATAATTGGCTTGTGGGTTACTAAATTAATCACAAGAGGTGTTGGAAAAGCATTGGTAAAATCAAAAATGGATAAGTCGCTTATCCCGTTTTTAAAAAGTCTAACAAACATAGTATTAAAAATTTTAGTAATCATTACCGTAATGGGAATGATTGGTATTCAAATGACATCATTTATTGCAATTCTTGGTGCTGCTGGTTTAGCATTAGGGTTGGCATTATCTGGAACGCTTCAGAATTTCGCAGGTGGAGTTATTATTTTAATTTTTAAACCCTTTAAAATTGGTGATTTTATCGAAGCTCAAGGTTATTCAGGAATTGTAAAAGAGATTAATATTTTTGCAACTACTTTGAATACAGTAGATAAAAAATTAATAATACTTCCTAATGGACCACTTTCTACTGGTTCACTTTCGAATTATTCTGCCGAATCACAACGAAGAGTGGATTGGAAATTTGGAATAGCATATGGTGATGATGTTGAAAATTTTAAAAAAGCAATTAATGATTTTATTGCTGAGGACACAAGAATATTAAAGGATCCGGCAAGTTTTATTGGACTTTCAGAACTTGCTGATAGTTCTGTAAATTTCGTTGTCAGAGTTTGGGTTAATAGTGCAGATTATTGGGATGTTTTTTTTAATATGAATGAGAAAGTATATAAAAAATTTGGAGACTATAAACTTAATATCCCTTTCCCACAAGTGGATGTTCATCTTCATGATAAAAAATAAATCTGAAATTTGATACAAAACATAAACAATATTTTTATGAGAAATTTTAAAAAACAATTATTTCTAATTTTAATATTAGTGATTGCAAATCTACTATTCTTGTCTTGTAATACACATAACAAAAAATCAGAACAACCCAAAAAACAGAGTTTCAAAGTTGAAAACTATAAGGAAATAAAAAATCTTCACAATGTTTCACAAGAATGGGAAACAGATACATCTAAATATATTATTCCTTTGAATGAGTTAACTGTACTTTTAAGCAGGAATAAAATAAAACCACTAAATTCACCACGATATATAAATACGAATCAGGCAAAAGATTCTTTATTCGGTGGGCAGCCTGTTATTGGAATAGAAATTAACGGTGAGTCTTTAGCTTTCCCTTTGAATATGCTTTCCTATCATGAAATAGTAAATGATAGTATTGCAGGTGTTCCATTTTCTATAGCTTATTGTCCCTTATGTAATACTGCTTATGCCTTTAGTAGAAAAGTGAATTTTAAGGATAAAAATTATAGGCTTAAATTCGGAACTTCCGGAATGCTTCGTATGAGTAATCTTGTGATGTGGGACGAGCAAACCGAAACATGGTGGCAACATATAGACGGAATAGGATTAGTAGGAGAACTTGCTGGGGCAAAACTTAAAATACTACCTTCAAAAATAATTTCCTTAAATAATTTTATTCAGTTTTATCCAAATGGAAAAGTAATGATGCCTGTTAGGGATGCAAATTATGAGACCTATTATACTATCAATAATTATATACATTATGACTCTATTGGAGTAAAAAAACCTTTTTTATTTTTCAATGAAGTGGATAAACGACTTCCTGCCATGGAATATATAATTAGTGTTGAAAACAAAAATATAGTAAATAGTTATTCTCTAAGTATATTACAAACAAAAGGAGTAATTAACGATAGAGTGGGAGAAAATGATATTGTCCTGTTTTATAATGATGATATGATTTCTAATTTGGACACAAAATATATTTCAAAAGGCAGACAAATGGGATCAGGAACAGTTTTTAGTGCAGTAATTAATGGTAAAATGCTTCATTTTAAAACATCTAAGAATAATTTTATTGATAATGAAACAAATTCAACATGGAATTTTGTAGGTGAATGTATTAATGGTGAGTATAAGGGGAAAAAATTACAATCTGTTGTTTACGGACTCGATTTTGCTTTTGCATGGTTGGCTTTTCATCCAGAATCAAATGTTTATTAAAAAATATTCATATTGTAATTCTTATAAGAAAATTAAAACTAACCCAATATCCTTTGCAAAAGAATTTATAATCGTCAAAAAATGTTTTTTACTTCTTTAAAAACTTTGTTTAGACTATAATAATAAAAATCAAGAATATGAATAAGAATATAAACAAAAATAAATCACTAACAGAATCCGTAAGTCAAATAACTAAATTTAAACGTAAATTCAGTTTATGGGAATTGTATCGTTCTTTTGTCTTCGCACCTAGAGCGATGTCTAAATTGCTTGGAAATAATAAAAGTAAATTAATAGACAAACATTTTGTTGAACGTTTGCAATTGGCAGTAACTGAAGTAAACGGTTGTGCAGCCTGCTCATATCAACATACTAAAATGGCTTTAAATCAAGGTATGAGTAATGAAGAAATAAGTAGCTTTTTAAGTGGAGAGGATAGTTTTATTAAACCAGAAGAAGCGAAAGCTATACTATTTGCCCAACATTTTGCGGATTCTAGAGGATTCCCCAAGAAATATACTTATGATTCTATCGTAAAAGAGTATGGAGAGAGAAAAACACATATTATTCTTTCAGCAGTCCAAATGATGCTTGCTGGAAACATGTATGGAATTCCCTTAAGTGCTTTTCTATCTAGGTTTAAAGGAAATCCATATAAAGATAGCACATTGTTTTATGAATTAGGGATGTTGATAGTAGGTATTCTTTGTTTGCCAATTGCTATTATTCATGGATTATTAAGAGGTTTGATAGGTTTGCCTAATATAAGGTTTGACAAAAGTAAATCTGAGTAAAAACAGAAACTTTAATAATATTATTAACATAATAACAGAAATAGTAGTAAATTCAAAAGTTGTAAATTATTTTAACTATTTGGTATCTTGATAAACAAATAGCATGAATTTTATTAGAATTAAGAGAAGTAGAAAATAGTGAAATTAATAACATTTAATATATAATATTATGGGAAAAGGAAAAGACGCCAAGAAAAATGTAAAAAAAGAACCTGCTAAAACTCCAAAAGAAAGAAAAGCAGAAAAAAGAGAAAAGAAAGAAAATAAAAAATATTAATTTTTTATTGAATAATTAAGCTTAATATTTAGGGAACGTAATGGAAGATAAAGAGTTGTAAAAATATCTGAGTACGACAATACCGAGAATATAATTTATTGTATACATAATTTTTTGTAAATTGTAAAACTATAAATTGCATTTAAAGAATTAATACTATGAAAAACAATTCTAAAATAGTAAGTAAGTGCCCTGTAACCGGAGCAATGGGAAAACACATTGTAGGTGAGGGTGGAACTAAAAACCGTGATTGGTGGCCAAACCAGTTAAAACTTAATATTCTTCGTCAACATTCTTCAAAATCAAACCCAATGGGTGAAGATTTTGATTACATCAAAGAATTTAAAAGTCTTGATTTGCAAGCAATAAAAGATGACTTGCATAAACTAATGACTGATTCACAAGATTGGTGGCCAGCAGATTTTGGAAGTTATGGTCCGTTTTTCATTCGTATGGCATGGCATGGTGCTGGTACTTACCGTACTATCGATGGTCGTGGTGGTGCTGGTAGTGGACAACAACGTTTTGCTCCTCTAAATAGTTGGCCGGATAATGTCAGTTTAGATAAAGCTCGTAGATTACTTTGGCCAATTAAGCAAAAATACGGTAAAAAAATATCATGGGCAGACCTTTTTATACTTACAGGTAATGTGGCCTTGGAATCGATGGGTTTTAAAACCCTTGGATTTGGTGGAGGTCGTGCTGATGTCTGGGAACCGAATGAAGATGTATATTGGGGATCTGAGACCGAATGGTTAAAAGACGATGACCGTAAGCTGGACAAAACTGAAGTAGATAATCCACTTGCAGCTATTCAGATGGGATTAATATATGTAAATCCTGAAGGACCTGACGGGAACCCTGATCCACTTTTAGCAGCTAAAGATATTAGAGATACCTTTGCTCGTATGGCCATGAATGATGAAGAAACAGTTGCATTAATTGCAGGTGGTCATACATTTGGTAAAACACATGGTGCTGGAGATCCTGCTAATGTGGGTCCGGAACCTGAATCTGCAGGTATTGAAGAACAAGGCTTAGGATGGAAAAGTTCTTTTGGTAAAGGAAATGCGGAAGATACAATCTCTAGTGGCCTAGAAGTAACTTGGACACAAACCCCAGTTAAGTGGAGTTATTATTTCTTTGATAATCTTTTTAGATATAACTGGGAATTAACTAAAAGTCCGGCAGGAGCTTACCAATGGGTTGCCAAAAATCAGGGAAAGGTAATTCCTGATGCTCACGATACGACTAAAAAGCATGCTCCCACTATGTTGACAACGGATCTTTCTTTACGTTTCGATCCTGTTTATGAAAAAATATCACGTCGTTTTTATGAACATCCGCTGGAATTTGCAGATGCCTTTGCTAAAGCTTGGTTCAAACTAACTCATAGAGATATGGGACCAATTTCTCGTTATTTAGGTCCGGAAGTACCAAAAGAAGAGTTTATCTGGCAGGATCCTATTCCAAAAATAAATCATCCGTTGATTGACGAAAAGGATATTTCAGAGTTAAAAATAAAAGTATTGAAGTCAGGCCTTTCTATTTCGCAATTGGTTTCTACTGCATGGGCTTCAGCTTCTTCTTTTCGTGGTTCAGATAAACGTGGAGGTGCTAATGGTGCCAGAATTTGTCTTGCTCCACAAAAAGACTGGGGGGTGAATAATCCTACTCAATTAACGAAAGTTTTAGAAAAGTTAAAATCTATTCAAAAGGAATTTAATAGTGCTCAAACCAATGCAAAGGAAGTTTCATTTGCTGATTTTATTATCTTGGCTGGTTGTGCTGGTGTAGAGAAAGCAGCAAAAGATGCAGGAAATAATATCACTGTTCCTTTTATTCCTTGTCGTATGGATGCCCTGCAAGAGCAAACTGATGTAGAATCATTCAAAGTGCTGGAACCAGTGGCTGACGGCTTTCGTAATTATTTTAAAAAGAAGTTTAAAGTTTCTACTGAAGAATTATTAATTGACAAGGCTCAGTTACTTACTTTAACTGCTCCTGAAATGACAGTTCTTATAGGTGGAATGCGTGTATTAAACACAAATTTTGATAATTCTAAGAATGGTATTTTCACGAAACGTCCGGAAGTTCTTACTAATGATTTTTTTGTAAACCTCCTCGATATGAGAACAGCATGGATGCCTACTTCTAAGGATAAAGAAACATTTGCTGGACGTGATCGAAAAACTGGAGAATTAAAATGGACGGCCACTCGTGCCGATCTTATTTTTGGCTCAAATTCAGAGCTAAGAGCAATAGCTGAAGTTTATGGAAGTTCAGATGCACAGGGGAAATTTGTCAATGACTTCGTATTAGCATGGACCAAAGTAATGAACCTTGACATTTTTATTTAAAAAGATAAACTTGTAAGGCAAAGCACTCTTCTTTATTATCCTTGAATTGGATAAATGAAAACAGTATTTTATACATGGATATTACTTATATTTAACACCAACATTTAATAGATATTAGCATGAAAAGTATAATAATAAATTACTTGTTAACAACGATTGTTTTTTTAATTGTTGATATGGCTTGGTTAGGTTTAATAGCTAAAAATTTATACCAAAAATATTTGGGAGATTTTTTAACCGATAAGGTAAATTGGACAGCAGCCTTAATTTTCTATCTGATATATGTAGTAGGCGTATCTATTTTTGTTATTTACCCATCAGTAAACAAAAATTCTGTATTCAACGCAATACTAATGGGTGGTTTATTTGGTTTTTTTGCATACGCCACTTACGATTTAACAAATTTAGCCACGCTAAAAGGTTGGCCTCTTCCTATTGTATTTATTGATATTGCATGGGGAGTAGTTTTAACTGCAATAGTAAGTTTGTCAGGTTTTTACATCGCAAAACTAGTTAGTTAATTTATGTTTCACAAATGAATATAATTGCCAATCAACAAATCAATGGTAAATTTCTTTACTATGCTTTTGTGGCTGGAAGCCAGGAATTGTTATTGCATCAGGAAGAAATAAATAGGATAAACGTTTTTCCCGTAAAGGATAAGGATACTGGATCTAATCTGGCATCTACTCTTCGTGCAGTAATCGATACCATAAAACCGGATAGGTCCTATAAAAAGACGATTGGTAATATAGCTGAAGCAGCCTTAATAGGAGCAAGAGGAAACTCTGGAGTAATTTTCGCGCAGTTTTTATATGGTTTAAACACCGAAACAAAAAATCAACAGAACATTAGTTTTCTTGAATTCGCTGAAAGTGTGAAAAAATCAATTCCTTTTATGTATGAAGCTGTAGCTAACCCGATTGAAGGTACAATGTTAACGGTTATACGTGATTGGTCCGATTTCTTATATAGCAAAAAAGAAACTTCTTTTGATTTAAAAAAAGTCATTATAGATTCCATCGAGGTATTGGAAAAATCACTAGCGGAAACAACTTTAAAACTTAAGGACTTAAAAAAATATGGATTTGTAGATGCTGGCGCTAAAGGTTTTGTGGTTTTTATTAAAGGAGTAATTGATTTTATCAAAAACAGAAACATAAGGCACCTTGCTATCGAAAAAGTAGACACGATTTCGCTAATTCATTCTGAAGAAGTAATAGATGAGAAATTGATCTACCGTTATTGCACTGAAGCCATTATTAAAAATCTGAATACTAAAACAGATTTATTAAAAAAGTTGTTAGAACAGAATGGAGATTCAGTGGTGGTGGCAGGTTCTGAAAAAACATGTCGTATTCATATCCATACTAATCAGCCGGCTGAACTTTTTTACAAACTTAAAGATATTGGTACCATTACTTTTCAGAAAGTAGATGATATGCAACGTCAGCAGGAAATAATAAGTAAAAGAAAATGGAACATTGCATTAGTTACTGATTCGACTTGTGATTTGCCACAGGAACTAATTGACTTTTATCAAATTAATGTAGTTCCATTGAATTTAAATTTTGGCGATAATCATTACCTCGATAAAATAACTATCCAACCTGAACAGTTTTATGATTTACTTGAGAGTAGAACTGAATTTCCAAAAACATCTCAGATTAACGAGCGTACTTTTACCAATTTATATTCACATTTGGCCTCACATTACGATGCTATTATTTCGGTTCATATTACTTCGCAATTTAGTGGAACTTATGCAAATAGTGTGAAAGCAGGTCAACGAACTCAAAAGGAATTTAATAAAGCTGTTTATGTTATTGACTCTAAAAATTTGTCGGGGGCATTGGGCTTATTGGTACTGAAAACAGCCCAAAATATTGAAGCGGGGTTAACCGCAGAAACTATAGTTAAATCTCTTGAAACGGATATTTTAAAAGCGAAAATTTTTGTAAGTGTAAAAGATTTAAAATATTTGATTAAAGGAGGTCGTATTTCTAAACCTACCGGTTTTATTGCGAATCTATTAGGCATTAATCCGGTTATTTCGATGGATGAAAAAGGCAACTCTATTTTATTTGGAAAAACATTTAGTCAAAAGGCTAGCCTCAATAAAATATTTAAACATATCGAAAATATTAGTCAGGGAAAATCGGTATGGAATTATATTATTTTACACGCACATAATCCTAATGGTGCATTAAAAGCCGAATTAAAAATGATGGAAATTACTGGGAAAAACCCTGTATCCGTTGTGGATATTTCTCCTGTAATAGGGATGCATGGAGGGATCGGAGCTATTGCTATTTCTTTATTATTTACTTAAAAATCTAAATAATACTACTTACAATACCGCGAATACATTAAAAATATTTGTATCTTTATTTTAATTAGTTCTTTAAATTATTCATAATAATACTCAAAACATGGAAAAAATCTTAGTAGGAAGTACTGTTCCTTCTTTTGAATTAAAAGATCAGTATGACAATTTGTTCCAACTTGATTCTATCGTTGGACAAAAAAATCTCGTTATTTATTTTTATCCTAAAGACGACACTCCTGGTTGCACCGCAGAAGCCTGTGCCTTTCGTGATCAGTTTGAGGTTTTTAAAGATGCTGATGCGATGATTATTGGTATTAGTTCGCAGTCAGTGGAAAGCCATTTAAATTTTGCTAAGAAGCACCACCTCAACTTTACTTTGCTAAGTGATGAAGGCAACCAAGTTCGTAAGTTATTTGGTGTATCGACAAATTTACTTGGGTTAATAGCTGGCAGGGTTACTTATATTGTTAACAAAGAAGGCAAAGTGGTTTTTGTTTTTAATTCGCAAAATCAAGCCGAAAAACATGTTACTGAAGCCTTACGGATTCTGAAAGAAATAAAATGACAGTATTTTATGAAATAATTTTTTTACTGTTGACCTATTTTTTAGGTTCTATTCCTGTTGGTTATTTACTGACTAAATTTTATACCGGAAAAAATATTCTGGAGTTAGGTAGTGGAACCATTGGTTCTACTAATGTAAAGCGTGTTACCGGTAAAAAACTTTCTATTATTACTCAACTTCTCGACATGTTAAAAGGACTTTTACCTGTTGTATTATTTTTAATATTCCAGCCTTTGGTTTCGACTCCATATTATGTTTTAATGCTGGCATTAGCCGCCATAATAGGGCACGATTTTAGTTTATTTTTAAAATTCAAAGGAGGTAAAGGAGTGAATACTACTTTGGGTGCATCGGTATTATTAGCTCCCTATTCTGTTTTTATCGCTGTTATCTTGTATTTTATTGTAAAATGGCGATTCAAATATGTATCATTGGGTTCAATAGTAATAGCATTGACAATTCCAGTTATTGAAATTATTTTGTATGGATTTACTCCTATATTTTATTATCTACTAATTTGTTCATTCCTTATTATTTTTTTACACCGTAAAAATATTATTCGATTGATAAAAGGAAATGAACTGAGTGCTTAAAAAAATCCATTATGAGAATATGGTCGCTTCATCCAAAATATTTAGATGCAAAGGGTTTGGTAGCGCTTTGGCGCGAAACTTTGCTGGCGAAAAATGTTTTGTTAGGTAATACAAAAGGCTATAAAAATCATCCGCAACTCATTAGGTTCAAAACTAAGGATAATTCTATTGATAGTATTAATCAGTATTTAGCGGATGTTTACGAAGAATCACAGCGGCGAGGTTACAATTTCAATAAGGATAAAATTGATTGGCATTATTCTGTTTCTAAAATTCCTGTCACCAAAGGCCAAATACAATATGAAAAAAATCATTTGTTGAAGAAGTTGAAAATCAGAGACAAAGAAAAATTCCATAAATTATTGAAAGAAACAGAAATGGAAGTCCATCCACTTTTTCGAGTGGTAGAAGGTGAGGTGGCAAAATGGGAAATAATTTAAAGTAAAGAGTATTCAATTCATTATTTTTTTCTGGATTTGGTCTTAATACGAATTTTCTAAATATCTTAATCAAATAAAGATTATTATCCAGAATGAAAAGAAGGAAGGTCGTCTTCGTTTTTATTTCCTCTATAGAAAAAGAAACTAAATTCGTATTAATTTTTAAAATCCAAATTTAGAATTCTCTTTGTTTGGAGTCTATCATTATAGTAACAGGACCGTCATTTATTAGATTAATCTTCATATCTGCACCGAATACTCCTGTTTTAACTTTAGAAGTGTTAGATAGTATGGCTGATGAGGTAGAATCCAATCGATCTTTAAGTGTCTCTACAAATTTTTCATACAATGGCTTTGAAATGTTTGACTTGGATGCTCTTATGTAAGAAGGTCGATTTCCTTTTTTAGTATTGGCCATAAGAGTGAATTGGCTAACCACCATAACTTCTGCTGAAATTTCTAGGACAGATTTATTCATTACTCCATTTTCATCATCAAATATTCTAAGACTAGAAACTTTCTTAACCAGGTAATCTATATCTTCAGGAAGGTCAGTATCACAGATGCCTATTAAAACTAAAAGGCCTTGACCTATTTCTGAATAAATCTTATAATCTATACTGAGGGAACTTTGTGTGACTCTTTGAATAAGTACTCTCATAATATTAAAATAGTTTTACTATATAATTACCTAAATATACAAAGCAGATACCTACGAATAAACTTATGGCTGCATAAGCTGCACATACTATATAATTATGATCTTTAATTAAAAATGCGTTGTCTGCCATGAATGTAGAAAATGTAGTGAATCCTCCACAAAGTCCTACGGTAAGAAAAAGTCTAAGATGAGGATTAATAATATTACCTGCATCAAATAAACCATAAAATAAACCAATCAAAAGACAACCTATTATATTTACTAAGAATGTACCTAAAGGAAAAGAAAAGAAGATGCTATTTTCGGTGGCTCTAGTCACTAGATATCTTAATGATCCTCCAGCAAAGCTCCCTAATCCTACGAATAATATATTTTTTAACATAAAATTTACTTACTAATTTTGGATATAGATTTGTGTAAAAAAATAATATTTAGATTTAATAGTAACCAAATTAGATTTAATTAATCTTTCTTATCTTCTTAATTAATCTTTCTTATTTTATTAATAATAAATATCCTTATTTAAAAAATGGAGTGCAAATATATTATTAATCATGCGATTATCCATAATATTTATTATTTTTGAATGATATTATTTTTTTTTGAATGATAAATTAAAAATTAAGCAAAAAAACAACTTAAAATTTATAAATATGAAATTAAAGAAATTTTTCACTTTTATGATTCTGTCGGTAATGGTATTCTATACTTCGACAGAATTTTCTTTTGCTAATACGCGAACCCATGCTATTAACTATTATAAGGCTAAAGATTTTAGTACTAAAGTAGATCTTAGTAAAGAAGCTAGGCTCCTCAGATTTCCTGCAGTAGGAGGGAATAAGATTATTTTCACTTATGCAGGTGATTTATATTCAGTAGATATTAATGGTGGACAAGCTGAAAGATTAACCTCCGATATAGGTTATGAAATGTTTGCTAGAATATCTCCAGATGGTAAAACTATTGCCTTTACGGGTCAATATGATGGGAACACTGAAGTTTATACTATCCCTATTACAGGAGGAACTCCTCATAGAGTAACTTATTCTGCTACTGTAGAAAGAGATCAAGTGGGTGAAAGAATGGGTCCTAATAATATCGTAATGTGTTGGACCCCAGAAGGTAAAATAGTTTATAGAAGTAAACAATATAATTTTTCTGGTTTAAGAGGAGTCTTATTTACTATTAATCCAGACGGAAGTGATAATACAGAAATTCCCACTTCAGAAGGTGGTTTCTGTTCATTTTCTCCAGATGGTCAATATTTAGCTCTTAATAGAATGTTTAGAGAATTCAGAACATGGAAATATTATAGAGGTGGTCAAGCTGATGATATTTGGATAAATAAAGTAGGTACTACAGAATTAGAAGATATTACTAATAATGATGCTCAGGATATTTTCCCAATGTGGATTAACAATAAGATTTATTTCTTCTCAGATAGAGATATGACTATGAATCTATTCTGTTATGATAGAGCTTCTAAATTAACTACTAAGGTTACAAATTTTACAGATTACGATAATAAGTTCCCTTCATATTCTCAGGATTATGTAGTCTTTGAAAATGGTGGTTATATCTATAAATATTCTGTAAAAGATAATAAAACTACTAAAGTTAATATTAGTCTAATTTCAGATAATGTATATGGTAGAGATAAATATCTAGGTGATTTGAAAAGTAAAGATCTAGATCTTTCTCCTGATGGCAAGAGAGTAATAGGAACATTTAGAGGTCAGGTACTTAGTATCCCTGCTACTAAAGGAGTAGTTTATAATCTTTCAAATACTCAAGGTGCACATGCAAGAGATGTAATGTGGTCGCCTGACGGTAATTATATTGCTTATTTTTCTGATCTTAATGGTGAATATCAGGTATGTATAAATGATCTTTCAGATAAATATAATACTAAGATATTAACTAATTTTAAAAATGGTTATCCTCAGGATTTATCTTGGAGTCCTGATTCAAAAAAAATATATTTCCAAGATGAAAAAAATAACTTTTATCAAGTATCAGTGCCTAGTGGAAAATTACACAAATTATTTAATAAAATAATGAATGGTTATGAAGTTAGTCCTGACTGTAATTACATAGCTTATACTGCTCAAGCTGATAATGAGGCTAACTGTGTATATATTTATGATATAAAGAATAATAAACATTATCAAGCATCTACATCTTGGTATGATTCATATACACCAGTATTTTCTGAAGATGGTAAATATTTATTCTATTCTTCAGGTAGAGAATTTCTTCCAAGATATTCTAGAGTAGAATGGAATGCTTCATTCTCTGTTAATTCTAGTATTTTCGCCATTCCTCTAAATAAAGATGTTAAAGATCCTGTTTTAATAGAAGGTGATGAATATGTAGCTAAAGTGGCTGCTAAGGAAGGAAAGGATGATAAATCTAAAGTAAATGCTAAAGATAATGGAGATAAAACTCCTATGATTATTGATTTTAATACTCTTATAGAAAGAACAGTAGCTTTAGATGTACCTGCAGGAAACCATTATCTAACAGGATGTTATAATCATGCTTTATATTATTATACTCGTGGAGGTATGAAAAAAATAGATCTTAATACTTTCAAATCTTCTCCAGTTAAAGCTGATATTAGAGCCATATCTGGCAATAAAAAATTCTGTATAATTCATAAAGACGATAAATATTATGTAGCTCCTACTAATTCATTTAAAACTTCTGAACCAGTGCCTATGGAAAATATTAGTTTGATAGTAGATTATCATAAAGAATGGGCTCAGATTTATAATGAAACTTGGAGAATATATAGAGATTATTTTTATGTGAAAACTATGCATGGTCAGAATTGGGATAAAATTCATGACAAATATGCTGCACTTCTTCCTTATGTCAATAATCGTCATGATTTGACTTATTTAATAGGTGAAATGATAGGGGAACTCTGTAGTGGTCACTCATATGTAACTACAGGACAGGCAGTAAGACCAGAAAGATTAAAAACTGGCTTATTTGGCGCTAAATTTACTAAAGAAGGTGATGCATTTAAGATTACTCATATCTTCAAAGGTGAAGACTGGAATGAAGCTGCTAAATCTCCTTTATATGAACAAAGAGATAATGTAAAAGAAGGTGATTATATCGTAGAAATAAACGGTGTATCTACTAAAGGTTTGAATAGTATTTATCAAGCTACAGTGGGTAAGGCTAATGAAATATGTGTTCTAAAAGTTAATTCAGAACCTAAGTTAGCTGGTGCTAAAACTATATATGTTAAGACTATTGCTGACGAAAGTAAACTTGCTTATTATGAATGGGTACATAATAATATAGCTAAAGTAGATAAGATGAGTAATGGTGAAATAGGTTATATACATATCCCAGATATGGGTGTAGCTGGACTTACAGAGTTTACTAAATTATTTTACAAACAATTGAAGAAAAAGGCTCTTATTATAGATGATAGAATGAATGGTGGTGGAAATGTTTCTCCTATGATTATAGAAAGATTATTAAGACATGTCTATAGTATGACAATGTCTAGATATGGTAAAGAAGAAACGGTGCCAGGTGCTGCTCATCATGGTCCTAAAGTATGTCTAGTAGATAAGTACTCATCTTCAGATGGTGATTTATTCCCATATAGATTCCAAAAACTTAAGATTGGTGAAATTATTGGTATGAGAACATGGGGTGGTATTATAGGTATTAGTGGTTCCAAACCATATATTGATGGTCAAGATGTTAGAACTCCTT
Organism: Bacteroidales bacterium; assembly: GCA_041672845.1. Classification (GTDB taxonomy): domain Bacteria; phylum Bacteroidota; class Bacteroidia; order Bacteroidales; family UBA932; genus JBAYDV01. The sequence continues at coordinate 66,601 of JBAYYV010000004.1, read as the reverse complement.
TTTTTACTAATTATTCTACAGAAGGTAAATGGATAATAGAAAATCATGGTGTGGATCCAGATATAGTAGTAGATATCAATCCTTTTGAAGATTATAAAGGTAATGATGCTCAGTTAAATAAGGCAGTAGAAGTACTTAAGGTAAAACTTAAGAATTACAAACCTCTACCTCATCAGCCTAAGGTTCCTAGAGATATGATACACAGAAATAAATAAAATTTAAATAATTTATATTAGAATAAAATTCTAAATTAAATTTCTATAAGTAATTCCCCTGAGATGTAACATTCAATTAACAGAATACTATTTCTTAGGGGTTTTTATTTTATGTTAGAGGGTTTAGTATATTTAAAAATATTCGTAAATTTGTTTCTTTCATATGTGAATTAATATGAAAAATAACTAAGAGGGGATGGAACTGGTGTTTCGACTGGTCTTCAAAACTAGCAGCTTAGGTGTAATAGCTTGAGCGGTAGGTTCGACTCCTACTCCCTCTGCTAATTTAGACTTCTATGATAAAATGGATTCTATAATAGTCAGTACAGCAGGTCATGTGGATCATGGAAAAACAGCACTTGTACAAGCGTTGACAGGGATAGATTGTGATACATCTATAGATGAAAAGAAAAGAGGTATAACTATAAATCCTGGATATGCATATCTTAAAAGATATGATGGTTCTTATGTGGCTTTTGTAGATGTTCCTGGTCATGAAAGACTTGTTAATAATATGATTTCTGGAGCTGGAAGTACTGATTTTTTGATGATGGTAATAGCTGCTGATGATGGTATAATGCCTCAGACAATAGAACATTTTAGAATTTGTTCTATTTTGGGTATTACTGAAGGTATTATTGTAATAACTAAAATTGATTTGATAAGTCCTTCTGTATTAGCTGAGCGTGAGAAAGAAATTCGTAAATTCTTTATTTCTACTTTTTTGGAAAATAAACCTATTTTTAAAGTTTCTGTTAAGAATCATATGGGAATAGAGGAGTTGTCTGGGTATTTTGATTCTTTAGAGAATGTGAAAACAGATAAAATTATTGACATCAGTCAAAAAGATATTAATTTTCAAAGATTTAATTATTTAAAAAAGAATTTTTTTTGCTTGTCAGTAGATAGGGTCTTTACAAAGCATGGTTTTGGTGTTATAGTGACGGGGACTGTTAGAGGTCATAGTGTTTCTAAAGATGATGTTCTTTATTTACATCCTTCTAACCAAGAAATACGAATTCGTTCAATGCAAATGCATATGGAAGAAGTGGATTATTGTGAACAAGGTAGTAGAGTGGCTTTAAATCTTCGTGGATGTCAAGTGGAAGATATTACTAAGGGCGATATATTGGCTACGGAAAAGATGCATGCTACTAATTTAATAGATGCTAAAATACAACTTTTTGATTCATCACAGGATTATTTGAATTCTGAACATCAATATGGGAAAAGTATACGAATATGGCTATTCTCTTATACTAAAAAGATTAAAGCTGTAATAAAATTTCTTACTAATGATTTAGTACAAATATCTATTCCTGAATTTTGGTATTTTGTTAGAGGTGAACGTTTTATAATAAGAAATGAATCTTCCATAGAAACTTTAGGTGGAGGTATAGTGATAGATTCAGATCCGTTTGTTCATAAGAAGATTAGTGATAAGATAATTAATAATTTAACATTGGCGTCAGCCTACGATTCATCTATAAATATGGAATTTATCTTAATAAAATCATTAAGAACAGGAGTTCTTAGAAATATTAAATATTTTTCGGAAATATTGATGTTTGATGAATTAAAAGTTAGAGAATTGCTAAATAATATTCCAAAAATTACAATAATAGACAATAATCTAATGTCAACTAATTTATTATTTCTATATTTATCCACTCATAAGGAATTTAATATAAAAGATTATATAGATAAAAATAATGCTTATATAAATAATGATACTGTTATTTTTTATCCTGAATCTGTTTCTAATCGAAAAGCTTTGTTTTTAGCTAATAAATGGATACGAGATAGATATCTGTATGATATTAAACTTAAAATTACTAAATGGTTTTCTAATAAGCCTGAAGATAAGGGTATTCGTCTGGGTGAATTTAGAGAACTAGCGGGGGTTAATAGAAAAACTGCTATTTCGCTTATAGAATTATTCGAAAAAGAAAAGTTTTTAATAAGAAAAGAAGACTTTAGATTTTTAAATAAACAATAATATGATACCTAATGTAAGTATGCTTCCTTCTGTAGATGCTATTTTAAAAGTAGATAAAATAAAGGTCTTTATAGAGAAATATGGACATGACGAAATATTGAAATGCATTAGAGGTTATGTAGACCGTATACGGGATGCTGCTTTAAATGTAGAAGATTTACCTGATATTTCTTTACTTACAGATGATATTGAACATAATAAATTAAAGCTTTCTGGTTATATCTGTGATTGTATAGAAAATAGATATAAAAAATTGTTTAATAAATCGCTCAAGAAAGTTATTAATGCTACAGGTATCATACTTCATACTAATCTTGGTCGTGCTCCTTATGGAAAAGAATTAATAAAAGATGTTTCAGAAGTATTAAGTGGATATACTAATCTTGAATATGATTTAGATCATGCTAAAAGAGGTAATAGATATAGTCACGCTAGTAATATGATATCTTATATAACAAAGGCTGAAGATGTATTGATAGTAAATAATAATGCAGCGGCTATCATGTTTGTTCTAAAGGCTTTTGCTGATCATAGAGAATCTATAGTTTCTAGAGGAGAATTGATAGAAATAGGAGGTTCTTTTAGAGTGCCTGATGTTATGGAAATTTCTGGTAGTATTATGCATGAAGTGGGCACTACTAATAAAACTAAATTATCAGATTATAAGAATGCTATAAATGAAAATTCTGCCGTGCTTTTTAAGGCACATCGTTCTAATTTTAGCATAAGTGGTTTTACAGAAGAAGTTAGTTTAAAAGAATTAGCAGATCTTGCTAATGAAAAGGAATTGATATCAGTATTTGATATGGGATCAGGATTATTGACTAGAATAGATAGGCCTGAGTTCGATGAAGAGCCTATTGTTAAAGATGCTGTGAAAGCAGGAATAGATTTAATATGTTTTAGTGGAGATAAGATATTAGGTGGTCCTCAAGCTGGGATTATAGCTGGTAAAAAGAAATATATAGATGTTCTTAAAAATCATCCTATGTTAAGAGCTTTAAGAGTAGGTAAAGAGACTTTGGCTATTTTAGAGTCAGTTATGAAAACTTATTTCAATGAGGATTTATTAAATGAAAGACATCCTGTATTTAAAAAAGTATTAAAATCATGGAATGATATAGTTAAAACAGCTGATACTTTAAAGAATTTATTAACAGATAGAGGTATTGAATCTAAAATAATTAATAGCAGAGGTTATTATGGTGGAGGTACAATGCCTGATGTTAGCATAGAAAGTGCAGCTGTTAAAATTACTTTTGACGCCAGTCAGAGAAATAAAGATTATGGTAAAAAAGTGATGTTAAGATTATTACAAACCGATGCACCTGTTCTTGTAAATCTAAAAGCAGGGAATTTATATATAGATGTCCTATGTTTGGAATCTGAGGACTTAGAAATCATTGCAGATAGGCTTAGAGAGTCTTTGTATTAGATTTTTAAATTTTATTTATTTATTATTTTATAATAAAGGTATTATTTATATATTTGTCCTATTGAAATCATTATACATTTTTTAAACTATATAAAATTTTTCCCTAAACTTTTATATAGTTTTCCTAAACTAATTATTAAGCTTTCCCCTAATTTTTTATAATTTTCCTAAACTAACTAATAAGCTATATCATAACCTATACTATAACCTATACTATAACCTATACTATAACCTACTATAAAAATTTAATAAACATCTATATATTATGAAAAATATTTATCTGATACTAGTATGCATTCTTATGTCTATTACTGTACATTCTCAGGTAGATGCGGCGAGGCCAGATTCTACCTATAATTTCAAATGGTTAGGAACTTTAAATTATCAGGGAATGCGTGCTTATTCTGAAAATAGAGCACCATTTTTGTTTAATGGTAAATGGGGATATATGGATTTAAATAGAACAATAGTTATTAAACCTGAGTTCGATGAAGTTACCGATTTTTCTAAAGGAATAGCTAGGGTTTGCAAAGATGGTAAATGGGGTGTAATTAATTCTAATAGAGGTGAATTATTTGGTTTTATATTTGATGAAATAAAACCATTTAATGATAAAATCGCTCTTGCAAGAAAAGGGGAAAAATATTTTTATCTTTATCAAAATGGTGAGATGAGGAAGTTGCCTTCTACATATGAATTCCATTCTTATAGATTTGGATTAGCAAGAGTTAAGGATATTAATAAGAATAAATGGGGATTTATAGATAATAGTGGGGTATTTGTCATAGATACTAAATATGATAAAGCTCGTGATTTTGTTTATGATTATGCATTAGTAGTTAAGAAAGGGAAAACATATAAAATTTCTCTAAAAGGTAGTAAAAGTTCTACCACATCTGCTTTTGAGGATTCTATAGTAGTAAATAATAATTTTACTTATTTTATTAAACATGCTGATAATCCTTTTGTATTAATTAATTCTGAGGGGGTTTGTACTAATCAATATTTTTCTGAAGTAACTCCTTTTTCTTCTGGAATAGCTAGAGTAAGATTACTCGATTCTACTCTTATTTATATTAATGCTTGTGGAACGGAAGTGTTAAGACCTTCAGGTATAGATGATTGTGGGTCTTTTCATTCTGGGTTAGCTTGGGTTAAAATAGAAGGTAAGTATGGTTTTATTAATACACAATCTCAAATAGCTGTGGAACCTGTATTTTCTTATGTTTCTGATTATAGTAATGGCTTAGCTGTAGTAGGAGCAGATAATAGATTGGGAATTATTAGAATAAAAACTTCTAACGAAAAATATCCTGATTTAGAAATATCTGAAATCTTACTTAGAGATAAAAATTCAAATAATAAAGTAGAAGCTGAAGAGGATTTCTCTATATGTATAAAAGTCCAAAATAAAGGTAAAGAAGATATTCAGAATGCTAGGATTACTTTAATAAATAATCCTAAACAAGCTCGATATTTCTCATATGATACTAATACGATAAAATGTGGTAAAATTTTATCTGGACAAACCAAAGTGATTAATTTTAATGGGAAATCTAATACAGAATTAGTATCCGGCGATATACACCTAGATTTATTAGGGGTTTGTGATAATGAATTTGTGGCTTCTAATTCAGATTTTGATTTTAAAGCTATAGGTCTTAATCAATGTAAGCCAGAAATTTCTAATTATTGGGTTCATACTCCTAAGCATACCCCTATTAAGGCTGGAGATAAAGTTATCTTAGAAGTAACCATTTTTAATAATGGTGAAGGCCTTGCAAAAGATGTGAATTTGGATTTGAATTGGCCAGAAGGAATTGTAGCTGAAAAAAATAATGTTAAAGTAGCATTAATAGAACCACATAAAAGTGTAACTAAGAAAATATCTTTTACTATGCCAGATAGTTTAAGTGTTAATAATTTCTCGATGGTTTCTAATATTACTGATTTTACTAAAAAACATAATAAAACTACATATTTAGCATTTGCCGCTAATCAATTAAATTCTCAGGTTAATTTATCAGGAGGGAATTCTATATATATGAATCAAAATATTCGTGGGATGTCTAATTCTTCTGAAGATGAAGTAGAAGAATTATTAGCTAATATTAGTCAAATAATTCCTTCAGATTATAATAAATATGCTTTAGTTATAGGTAATGAAGATTATAATTCTAATAAAAGAAGAGCAGAATATGAACCTAATGTAGAATATGCGGTTAGAGATGCGGAAGCGTTTTACACATATGCGCAAAATTATTTAGGTGTTCCTGAATCAAATATAATTTTACTTAAAAATGCTACTTGTACTCAGATGAACTTTAATATTAAAAAGATAGCAAAAATGTCCAAAATGAATCCTGGCAAAATAAGTTTATATGTTTATTATGCTGGTCATGGGCAGATTGATGGGGATACTAAAGAGTCTTTTTTAATTCCAGTAGATGTTAGTATTACATCACCTAAAGCAGGAGTAAAATTAGAAGATTTTTATGCTACTTTAAGTTCAAGCTATGCTAAACGTACTTATGTATTCTTAGATGCTTGTTATAGTGGTGTAGGTCGTGGTGTAATAATTAAACCAAAAGCTACTCCAGTAAAAGGGGATATGGTTATTATGACAGCATCTTCTTCTACTCAAAGATCTATGCCCTATAAAGATAAAAGACATGGATTATTTACATATTTTTTATTAAAGAATATTAAAAACAGCCAAGGACAAGCTTCTTTATTTGAATTGTTCCAACAAGTAAAAACAGATGTTAACACAAATTCTATATGGCTTAATAATATGGAACAAACGCCAGAACTTATAAACGGATTGAATATTTCCAATAATTGGGAAAATTGGAACCTATAATAATATAATTATGATAAAAAAAACTATCTTAATTTTTTGCTTGCTTAGTCTTTCCTTAATAATGGATGCTCAGAAAGTAAAAGCTTCATTTGGGATACAAGGGGGAGGTATAGTTACTATGATGAAAACTATTCCAGAACCTTCATCTCCATATATTCATGGTTATGGAGGAGTACATTTTACTATGAAATTTTGGAATACAATAGGTTTCCAAGTAGAAACAAATTATGCTTTTAGTGGAGCTAATTTTGATAAAAGTGAATCTACTACATTTCCGACTATTTCTAATAATTCCATAAAACTGGAACAAACATATATCCAAGTTCCTATTACTTTACAGCTTCATTTAGGAAGAGTTTTCATACTAGAGGGAGGCTATATGCAGTCTATTATGCAGAGTGCCAAGTTTACAGAATCTGGTCAGCAGGAATTGATTATCGATCCCGATTTAGCTCAAGCTAAATATTTCGGATCTTTGGTAGGTGGGCTAATGATAAATTTTAGTCAATCTGTATACTTGAATGCTCGTTATATCCAAAGTCTTGGAAATACATATTCATTCAATGGTGCTATGGTGAAAAATACTATGATTACTGTAGGATTAGGTATTAGAATATTCCAAACTAAGAAACACGCCTTTTAAAAGATGAAAATTATGAAAAAACATAACAATATAAGTCTTACTATTTTAGTTGTTTTATTTAGCTTCTTAGTTTATTCATGTCAGACTGATGAAACTACTTTAATAGATTCTTGGCCTTCTTTATCTTTAAGCCAAAATAGTATAGTGTGTTCTAAAGAAGATAGTACAGTAATTATTAATATTATTTCTAATAGAACTTGTTCTGTAGGTGAAATTGATTGTGATTGGATAACAGCTAAAATAGAAGAAAATAATTTATTAATAAATATTCAGTCTAATGATACTGAAGTTTCACGTACTATTAAAATAGTGGTAAGTACTCTTAATTCATCTGTTAATAAGGAAGTTATTATAACTCAAGCAGAATCAGGAATTCATACTTTACATGAAGATTTATATATAAATAGTGATGAAAGTATTAATACTTTTATAGCAAGTTATAATAATCTTGAGGGTAATTTAATTATATCACCTAGTATTACTAAATCCACTAATATATGGAATGAAATTATTAATAAAAAAGAAATATATTTCCAATCTGGACCTTCTGTAACGAGTTTAACTAAATTGACAGATGATTTATATGGAATTACTGGAAATATTTTTGTTATAGGGAATGATGATTTGGTTTCTATTATATCTTTGGCAAAATATGGAAGTAAAAAGTTAGTTCTTGTAGCTAATGCTTTATTAATAAATGATGCTTTAATAGATTTTAAAGATAATGTAGAGGAATTAGTAGTAGCTGGAGCTTCTGCTGGTTTAGATTTATCTCAAATAGGTAAGTATACTAAATTAAGGAAACTTAATATTTCTAATAGCCATCAAGAAGATATTAGTTATTTAGCTGCTTGTATTAATATAGAAGAATTAATATTAGGAGGATCTCAAAAAGGTTTTATTCTTAAAGATAATAATCAAATTCATGATTTAACGTCTTTATTATCATTAACTAAATTAACTAAATTAGATATTACATCTTTACCTATAGAAAAAAAATGGTATTCTAAAATCAATGAAACTTTCCCTGGTTTAGATTTTTTAATAGATTCTGAAGATGAAAGAATATCGTTTGAGCCTATTATAGATAACATTACTTATGATAAAGTAAACGATAATCTTATTGATTATAATATTTCTTATACTTTAAAAGATAAAGGGTTTTCAGATATTAAAAATCATGGTATTTTATTAAGAGAAGAAGGTAGTAACACAGTAAAAACTATTTTAGCAGATGAAAATAGTGATTCTAAGGATTATAATTTTAAATTAAGAAATTTAAAATATTCTACTATTTATAATGTAAGTATTTTTGCAACCAATGCAAATTGTTCTACTATTATACAAGAAAAGAAGATTTATACTGGTGGTTTTGCGATATTAGAATCTCCTATTATTAGTGTAAATAAATCTAATGAAGTGACATTTAATTATGTTATAAATTTAATGGGTGATAATAGTGGTGATTATGGGGTTATTTGGGATGAATCTAGTGATGTAACATTAGATAATGTAAAAGAAGAGAATATTATTAAAACGGAATTTACATTATTTGATAATGAAATTTTGCCATTACAGGTTCTGTTTAATAAAGTGTTTACTGAAGAAGGTTTATATTATTATGTTAGATCTTTTGTGAAAACTCCACAAGGGATTACCTATTCTGATCCTATTAAATTTAATACTTATGGAGAATCTTTAATTGAGAGGTTTGTTTATAAGGTTACTCCGAGTATTCCCGATATGGAAAACAGTGGTATTAAAGATGATATTACTAATTTATCTAGATATTTTTATTTAGGTAATGTTTCTTCTTCAGGAGAGATTCAAACTGTAGAAAAATCTACTGAAGATAATTATCCTTTCTTTTTATTAGAAGGAAATCAGGATATCATAATTACTAATGCTGAAATTACTTCTGATAGATATTCTATTTCTACTTTAAGTACTAAGGATGAGTATTTTAAATTGATGACATTAGGTACAGAAGGTTTTTCTGGTGATATATTAATATCCACTATAAATGATGCTACTATAAATGCTAATACAAATGCAAATATAAATTTAGAAAGAATTAATTCTAAATTAAAATTTCATATTATTGGAAAAATAGGAACTTCTGAAATAAGAGATCTAAGTGAATATTTTACAAATATTAAACTTACTACAGAAAATTCTTATGCAGGTTATTATATTGATAGTGTTTTAGTAGGTAAATATATTACTGATATTGATGATGAAGGAAATATAATCCCTCATAATGTAGAAACGTCCTTTGTGGTAGAATCTACAGATAAAATAGAAAGTGAACATTTCATTAATATTTTACCTACCATCTCTGGTAATAAATGTAAAATAAAATTAGAAATTACACTTTTAGATGGTACTAGTATTAACTTATATACTTTCGCAGATACTCTGAAAGCTAATAATGCTTATACTATTAATTTAGTATTATCAATAAATGAATCTGATTTCTCATTTACTATCGATTCTGATATTGAAGATTTAGATGATACCATAATAGAATTTTAAATTATCGATTATGAATAAAATTAAATATATATTTATGTTCTTAATGGTGACCTGTTTATTAGGTTGCCAAAATGAAGCAAATACAGAAAAAGTTTATTGCCTTAAAATCAAATTAGATAAAAAAATTACTCTAAATAATTCCACTAAAAGCAAAGAAATTAGTGTTGAAAATATTTATGCTATTCCATTTAATATGGAAGGGGTAGCTTCATATAGTGATGGATTAATAATAAAGCCTTCTTCTATAAGTAATAATGTTTATCATTATTATTTTCCGTCTGATAAGGCAGATATCTTCTTTACATCTATAGCTAATGAAGATGATACAAATTTAAAAAAGATTATTCCTGAAAAAGATAATCTTATAGAGTATACATTTAATGACAATTCTAATGGATTGAAATCTGATTTTTTGTACTGTCTTCTAACTAAGAATTTATTAAATTTAGACATAGTTAATCCTTTAATTCTTAAAAGAGCTGTTGGTCAAATTTCAGCTAAATTTATTCTAAAAGATGAAAATGGCGATCAAATCATGAATATCTACAAATATTATAAATCTGTTTCTTTTAAAATAAAAACATCCAAAACTTTTGTACAAAGTGATGATTTAGATTCTCCACCTTCATATAAAGGAGAAATCTTTAGTACTTGGGAAAAGGAAGTAAAAGATGGTGATTCTGAAGTGGAAATATGTGATCATGTTTTTATATTTCCATCAAAAGAGGAAAATCCTGAAATAACCCTTACTTTAATTACTCAAAATAAATCCCAAATTGTTTTGAAAGCTCGTATGGATAAACCTATAGAATTAAACAAACATTATCCATTAATTCTCAAATTAACACAGTCTAATGATCCTGTTTCTTTTATTGTAGAAGATATTATAGAAAAAGACATATCTATTACTATTAATTCAGATGATATAATAATCGATGACTAATTACATTTTTATGAAAAAATACATAATACTATTAATAGGGCTACTTTTCTTTATGTCTTCTTGTAATAAGGAGTATTTACCTGAATTATCTATGGAAGATGGTTTTAGTATGAGTAAGCCAGAATTATCACTAACGACTAAGGCTCAAGTGTTAGATGAAGATATATATGCTTTTCCTTATGTCTCTTCAGAGGAAACTATTGTCCCTTTTCGTCAAAATAATATAATAGATAATATTTATTATTATCGTTTTGAAAAAGATGTTAAAAAAATAGGTTTTGCAAGTATGGGGAAATCCGATGATAATATAACTGTAACTTCAGATGTGAAAAATAATTTGTTATTTACAGTTAAGCAAGAATCTAATAAGGGTTTGTTAAAAGATTTAATAGTGGGTTCTTATGATAATTACAGTCCTTATAATAAAACAGAACTAAAAAATGTAGAATTAGAGAGATTATCTTCTCGTTTCGTTTTCGACTTAATATTAAAAATGAATGAAAAAGAAATTCCTACTAAAGATGTGTTTTCGAAAGTATATGTAACAGTGGATAATCTTAGTAAACAAGTTTCATATTCTACAGATTTGAAAGTATTTTATCCTCAGGAATCTTGTGAAACCACCGCTAATCTTTATGAACAAGAGAATTATTATGAATCTAATATGGTTTATTGTTTACCTACTTTAAAAGGTGAACAATCTAATATTAAATTAACAACAGAAGATATATATGGAACCAAGACAGAGTATAATGTGAGATTACCAGAGGCTATTACTAAAAATAAATTTTATAAAATCACTATTAGTTTAACCAAAGAGAATATCAATTCAGTTTTTTCTTTAGATTCTAATATAAAGATCATAGAGATTGATGACAATTATGAGTTAGATGATATTCAATCTGCTAGTTTATTTTATCTAGATAAAAAAGAAATATTATTAGGGAAAGAGGCTAATAACATTTGTGAGGTTCAGGTTTCTTGTAAATTTAAAAAATTTGAAATTGTTATTCCTAATTCATTTGAAGATAGAATAGCCGTAGCTGCTATTCCAATGTATGAAAGTGTTTCCGATGATGATTTTGTATCAAGTGGAACTATCGAAGTCACAAATCAATCATCATATAGGGTGATATTTAAAACTTTAGTATCCAACGAAGGAAATGCTTCTTCTTTTAAAGATTCTGTTTTATTTAAAGCTGATAATGTTTTTTCTAAAATTCCTATAATACAGCCAAATGGGATGGAGCAAATTATTGGAATGAGATTATTCGATTTTGGAAGGGTAAATAGGATAGGGATTAAAGGATATAATATAGTAATATCATTTCCTGAAGATTCTGGGAAAGAATCTATTATTTTAAAAGGATATGTAGATAGGAGTATTTCAGACCTTAATTATTATTATGATTCTCTTACAGTAACTGGCGATGTGATTACTACTTTGATGCTTAACAATACCGAGAATATAAATTTTGTTAATGCACCAGATTTGACATATTTAAGTATTTCTAAAGCTGATGAATTAAATAATTTAAGTCTTTTAAATGTCCCATCTTTAGCTTATTTGCAATTATATAATCCGTCTAAAATCTTATCTTTTGATTTTTCTAATCAAAAGGACTTAAAAGAGCTTGAAATATATGATTGTCCTAATCTTACTAGTTTAGATTTTACATATAATGAAAAATTAGAAATATTAAAGTTAATTAATGACAGTAAGCTAAGAATTTTAGATTTAAGCAAAAGTGTTAATTTAAAAATATTAGATTTCTACAATGATATGACGGATAAATATACTAATAAAGTATTGAATATTTTAGATATTTCTAATTGTGTTAAGTTAGAAGATTTTAAGTTGATAGGATTCCCTTGTTTGTACAAAATAGCTACTAATAATAATTTACAAAATTTACATAATTTTTATATGCGTGATTGTAGATCTTTAGAAATATTTGATCGTTCTAGTATTATAGATTTATATAAATTAGAAATGTGGAATGCTAAAATAGGATCGATATTGTTCTCTAATCAAAAAAATCTATCGTATGTTAGCTTACGATATTGTGAAAATATAGACACTATTGATTTTAGTAGATGTCCAGCTTTGAAGATATTTAATATGGATATTTTGGAGAATCCTTTAGAACGTTTAGATTTATCTGATTGTTCAAGTTTGGAAGAAATAAATAACGGAACAGTTTTTCCTGTACTTAATGTAAATCTTAGAGGTTGTGATAATTTGGAAAGAATATATTTCTCAAAAATGGAGTTTTTTGAACATGGAATTTTGAAAAATTTAAAAGATATAAATATAGAATATATAGATAATACATGTTTAAGTGAGAATGTACTTAAGGATATTAAAATTAATTTTCCAGCTTTGTCTACATTCTCTGTCAAATCTTATAGCACTGATTTTAATATTAATGGTGTTTCTTTAGATAGTTTATATTTAGAAATGAAGGAGCTAAAGTTTTTAGATGTATCAGAAGCTAATATTGAGAAACTTAATGTGAATTTATATTATAATACTAATGATATAACTATTAATTTATCTGATAATGAAAAGTATCAAATAGGTAATTTATATTTACAAAGACCTCCTGCTAAAAATAAGTTAGATTTTAGTAATAAATATGTTAAAAAATTAGTATTTACATATTCGCAATACGATACTCTAATATTGAATAATTGTCCAACTCTAGAATATGTAATGTTAGAAGGGATAAATTATTCACAACATATGACTACTTATGTAGAAACTAAAAATGATATAAATTTAGAAAGTTTAATTTTTAAGAGTACCACCAAATTAAAAACTATATTAATGGATGGTAGTGATAATTTATCTTTTTTAGGATTGAATAATTTAGGTACTTCTTTATCTTCTGATAATTTTAATCTAATCCTACAGAGATTGCCTGATAGAACTTCTAAGCCTATATCAGACTGTGGAATTGTGAATCTTTATGGAAGTACTCTTCCAGATAATACTGACCGGGAAATAGCTTTAAATAAAAATTGGATTTTTGTACAAAATTAAAATTGGAATTATGAAAAAATTATTATTTATCCTAACTTTTTTATTTATAATAATGGCTTGCCAAAAAGAGAATTCTATAGATGACTCTGAAAATAAATTAGTGGAATTTTCTATTAATCCTTCATATAAGATGGATGTGACCGTTAAATCTAATTCTAAAATTAATTTTGAATTAGGTAAAGATCCTTTATATTTAATAGCATATTGTCATAATACTGAAACAATAGAGACCTTTACTTCTAAATCTATAACAGGGGCAGCCTATAAATATCAAATACCTGAGGGTGATTATACTTTGTTTTTTACTAATATTAAGCCTTATCAGATTAAGCCTTATCAGGATAATTACCATGGCTATACATTATCTTGTTTTCCTGATCCTACTTATTCAATAAATGGTTTTAATGATATAATTAATATAGATCAACGCAATGATATATTTAGTGATATTCCATGTATCTATGGAGTAATAGTTAAAACTATTTCAGAAACTGAGATTAGTTCTTTTCAAGTAGAATTAGAAAATAGAACACCCTTAATCCATTTTTTAATTTCTAAAGACAATCTGCCTATTATTACTGATGTTTTTAAAGAAATATCAATATCTGTTAGTGGAAATTTGTATTCTTCTGAGATTATTAATTTATATGATGGAACGAAATTTATTTATGAATCTTTTAATAGTTACCGTTCTTATCCTCCTAGGATAAGTCCATTCATGAGGAATTCAAGTACCATTTCTACAATACAATATAAAGGAAAAGAGTATTATGATTTATATAATATATACCATTTCCCCGATTATTATAATTTTTCAGATGATTTATCTAGTTCTAGTTCAGGTGATGATGTAACAATAAATTTCGTAAATAATAATTCCTCTCAGGGTCAATTACTATTATCAAAGATATCTTCCATAGATTATAATTCTGAAATATATGTATTAATGAAATTTACTACTGAACAAATAAATAAAATTTGTACTTTTAGATAAAATTAATATAAACTAATAAGAATGGCAACATTTAAAAATATAGTATTGGCTCCTTCTGGGAGCCAATTTATTCTTCAAGGTAATCAGGCCTTCGCTTTGGGAATTATGCATGCAGGTTTTCATTGTGTAGAAGGTTATCCAGGAACTCCTAGTACTGAAGTAATAGATAAGTCTCTTTCTAAAGTACAAGATATGATACAAGTGGGATGGGATGTAAATGAAGCAGTCGCTGTAGCTGTCGGTATAGGGCATGCTTTAGCAGGTTTTGATACGTTAGTCACTATGAAGACACCAGGGGCTTTTCAAGCTGGAGACCCTATTACTACATCTGCTTTTTTTAATGCTCCTAGTGGGGCTTTTGTATTGTATGTAGCATCTGACTATATACCATCTAGTACACAGCACGTAATAGATTTAAAACACTTTTTTTCAAGTGCTAGAATACCTGTATTAGAACCTAAGAATCATCAAGATATGTATGAAATTTCAGCTAATGCTGCTGATCTTTCTAGAAAATTTAATACTCCTGTAGTCATATTGGCTAATGGTATACTTTGTCACTCTGAAGGTCTTATTAAAACTAAAGAGGCTAGAAAAGTAATTCCAAGGGACGTCCCTGAAAATTTGAAAGCGTGGATGACTATGCCCAAGGTAGTCAGAGAAAGAAGTAATTCAGCAAATCAGGTTAGAATTCCTGCAGTAAAAGAATGGGCTGAAACTACTTCTCTTAATTATATACATAAAGGAAAAAGTGATTGGGGTGTAATCGTATCCGGTGAATGTGAAATAATGCTTAAAGAAGCCTTAGAAATTCTGTCGTTAGATCCTTCTATTTTAGCTTTGAGTACTGTATATCCTTTGCCTTCTAAAAAGATTAAGGCTTTCGCCAATACTATTAAAAGCAAGTTATTTATTTTTGCTGATGGTGATACTTTTATTCAGGATAAGATTAAATTAATGGGTATAGATATTATAGGTAAAGAAGAAGATTCTCCTATAACAGATTATACACCTGAAATGATAATTGAAATATTTTCTAAGTATTTTAATCTAAACAGAACTAATAAAATAACTATCACAGGAATTTCTCCTGTTATGAGACCACCTGCTATTTGTCCAGGGTGTCCATATAGAGCTTTTGCCCTAACAGTAAATAAATTGCGTCAGCAAAAATTAGTATATACTGGGTTCGGAGATATAGGATGTTCTACTCTTATTACTTTCCAAAATGCAATAGATACTTGTTTATGTATGGGAGGGTCGGATAGTATGCGCCAAGGCTTTGTGCTTTCTCGTCCTGAATATGCTAATAAAACTTTTTCTGTTTTAGGAGATTCATGCGAATGTCATTCTGGATTAGCAGCTACTAGAAATGCTATCTTTAGAAATACTCCAGGTGTTAAAGTTATTTTAGATAATAGAATTACAGCTATGACTGGAGGACAGCCTGCTCCTACATCTCCTAAAAATTTAGCTGGAGAACCTAATAGATTTAATCTTCAGAAAGCAGAAACCGCTGAAGATGCTAGAGTAGTGACTGTAAGTTCTTATGATTTGAAAGGTATAGAAAAAGAATTGAGAAATTCTCTTAAATTAGCCGAAGAAGGTGAATTTACCACTATGATATTGGAAGGCCCATGTATGAATATGACTCCATCTAGTCAAAAAAAGAGAACATTAACGATAGATACCGATAAGTGTATAAAATGTGGTCAATGTAATATATGTCCAGGTATAGAATTTGATAAGAAGATAGGTCCTAAGTTTACTTCTATGTGTACTAATTGTGGTGGTAATGACCAGATATGTATGCAAAGATGTCCAGTAGGTGCTATTGTTCCTATAAAAGAAGATAAATCCATAAAAGATAAAGTCGAAATAACTGCTACCCCTGAATTTAAATCAGAAAAAGTATCATTAAATGCCAAGGATTTACCTAAATCTTTAAGATTAGCTATTAGAGGTATCGGAGGTCAAGGTAATCTTTTCTTTGGTAAAGTATTATCTAGACTTATGATGAATACTCCTTATATAAATACTAAAATAGTCAAAGGTGATACTCATGGTATGGCTCAGCTAGGTGGTCCAGTGATTTCCACATTTGCTTGTGGTGAAGTTTTTTCACCTACTTTAGCTCCAGGATCTGCTGATGTTTTAGTGGTTATGGAAATGAGTGAAGTTCTTCGTCCTGGTTTTTTAGAATTATTAAAACCAGGTGGAATTATATTATTTAATAAATATAGAGCTCTTCCACCTAATACATCTATGGAAGATTACCCTAAATTAGACGACATTCGTAAGGTGGTATCTGATTATAATTTAATCGAAGTAGATGCTTTGAAATTAGCTGAATCAATAGGTGATAAATCTGGAAAATCAGCTAATGTAATAGTTCTTGGATTATTATCTATTCAGCCTCCATTTGATAAGATTCCTATGGGATTATGGATAGATGCTTTAGATTCATTATCACCAAATGAAGTGTTCAGAGATATAAATAGAAAAGCTTTTGTCATTGGTAGAAATTACTCTAGTAAAAAATAATATTACTATTAGACATAAATAATAGTGCCCGGAACAAGACTCGAACTTGCATATCGTTACCGAAACCACCCCCTCAAAGTGGCGTGTCTACCAATTCCACCATCCGGGCAAAAGGAATACAAATATATATATTTTTTATAAAGCGACTATAAAAAATCGTATATTTACTTGAGAATTGTTTAATAATTATACTATGGATAAGAATAAAGAGGTAATTAAGGATATGTTTAATTCTATTGCCCCTACCTATGATTCTTTGAATCATCTACTATCTTTTAATGTAGATAAAAGATGGAGAAAAAAATTGATAATTAGTCTTAATGAAAAAAAATTAAAAGTCTTAGATTTAGCATGTGGTACAGGCGATCTTTCAGAGGCTTTATATGATAAAGGATATGATGTGATAGGAGCTGATTATTCTGAAAAGATGTTAGAAATAGCTAAAAATAGAGCTAATCAGACCCATAAAAACATAAAATACATAAGATCAAATGCTGAACATTTAAGTTTTGAAGATGAGGTGTTTGATGTCGTAACTATATCTTTTGGCATTAGGAATTTTGATAAAAGAGAGGTATGTTTATCTGAAATATTTCGAGTTTTAAAGAAAAATGGTAAACTTAGAATTTTAGAATTTTCAATACCAAAAAATAAATTTTGGAAATTTATATATAGTTGGTATTTTAAAAAAATATTACCTTTTATAGGAAGAATAGTTTCTAAACAGAAATCGGCCTATAATTATTTACCAAATTCTACTTTTGACTTCCCTAATCAGAAAGATTTCGTAGAAGAATTAAATGGAGCAGGTTTTCAAGTTATCAAATATTGGACTTTCACAGGAGGGATATGTACTTTATATAGTGCTGATAAATATTAATTTGTAAATATGTGGTGGAGTGATTTAAACAATAATCTTTCGATGGTATTATATATACTAAACCAAGTTTTGGTTTTAGGATATTCATTAGTACTTATATTTAAGAAAAGAGATCCTGTAAAAACTTTATCTTGGATATTAGTAATGATATTGTTGCCATATGTGGGCCTAATTTTTTATCTTTTTTTAGGAAGAAACTTTAGAAAGGAAAAGATGTTTATTAGAAAAGGAGCAGCGGACCTAAAAAATAAACAAGAATTAGCTAAAGATACTTTAACATTAATTGAAGATAAAAATAATATTCCTACCGAATTAAAATCGTATTTTAAATTAATAGTTCAAAATCTAAGAAATAGTTATTCTTTATTAACGCCTACTTCCAGTAGTAAAGTATATTTTAGTGCACAAGAGGCTATTGATGACATGTTAATAGATATTTCTAATGCTAAAACTCATATACATTTTCAATCTTTTATAGTAGAGAATGATAAGATTGGTAAAAAATTAAAGGATTTATTAATTAAAAAATCTAAAGAAGGTGTAGAAGTTAGATTTATGGTAGATGGTTATGGCTCTAATTCTTTACCAAAGCGTTTTTTTAAAGAAATGAAAACAGCTGGTATAGAAATTTTGGTTTTTTCTCCTTTTAGATGGTTAATACCCCCATTGAAAGCTAACTATAGAAATCATAGAAAATTATTAATCATAGATGGAGAGATAGGATATTTAGGTGGAGTAAATGTGGCAGATAGATATTATGATGGTGGAGTATTTCAAGAATGGAGAGATACTCATGTTAGAATGACAGGTAGATCTGTTTATTCTATGCAGTCTAGTTTTATATTAGATAGATATTTTATAATTAATAAGAATCTTCGTAAGAGAGGTAAATATTATCCTGATATAGAAATGTTTAATACTAAGATAGATATGCTACCTGATGAAAAGTTTTATAGTCAAATTATATCTTCAGGACCAGATAGTAACTGGGCTGCTATCTTGCATTGTTATATTACGGCTCTTTTTTCTGCTAAAGAAAATGTATATATAAATACTCCATATTTTATTCCTAATGAAACTTTATTGCAGACTATTAAAATTGTAGCTCTTTCTAATGTAAATGTAAGTATTATGCTTCCAGAAAAGGCTGATACTAAAATGACTAATTGGGCTTCTCGTTCTTATGTCACTGATTTATTAAATGCTGGGGTTAAGGTTTATTTCTTTAAGAATGGCTTCAATCATTCTAAAACGATGTCTATAGATGGTGAATATTGTATGATTGGTTCTGCGAATTTCGATATGAGAAGTTTAGAAACTAATTTTGAAATTACTTCTGTAATATATGATTCAAACACTGCTCAGAAATTAGAAGATAGATTCCGTAAAGATTTATATAGATGTACTAGTATGACTAAATTTAATTGGAAACATCGTCCTTGGCAACAGAAATTATATGAGTCATTTGCAAAATTAATTAGTCCAATGTTATAAATCCAAATATTGATTTTTAAATAATAGATATAAAAAAATAAGAATAATGAAAATAGTATTTTTAGATGCCATCACGTTAGGGGATGACGTATCATTAGAACCTTTAAAATCACTTGGTGATTTAACTATGTATGATAATACTTCAGAGGATCAAATCAATGAAAGAATAGCTGAATGTGAAGTATTGATAGTAAATAAAGTGGAAATAAAGAAAGATAATATAGATCATGCTTCCAAACTTAAGTTAATTTGCGAAGCAGCTACTGGTATAGATAATATAGATCATGAATATGCTAAATCTAAAAATATTCTGGTTAAGAATGTAAAAGGTTATTCTACAGAAAGTGTAGCAGAAGTAACCATGATGCTTATGCTTAATTTAGCAGGACATGGGATATATTTCGATGATTTTGTAAAATCAGGTAAATATTCTAAAAGTGGAATCTTTACTGATGTAACGAATCCTTTCTTCGAATTAAAAGGTAAAAAATTAGGCATCATCGGTATGGGATCCATTGGTCAGAGAGTAGCTGAAATAGCTACAGTATTCGGGATGAAGATTTCTTATTATTCTACTTCAGGAACTTCACATTGTACTAAATATCCATCTGTATCTATAAATGAATTATTAGCTGAAAGTGATATAATTTCTATTAATGCACCTATGAATGAAAAGACTAATAACTTATTGACCTATAATATGCTTTCTAAGATGAAATCAACAGCTTATATTATTAATATAGGTCGTGGAGGTATCATTAATGAGACTGACTTAGTAAAGGCCTTAAATGATAACAAAATCGCAGCTGCTGGCATAGATGTATTTACTGAAGAACCTATTGGTAATTCACATCCATATTTAAGTGAATTAAAAGATAAATCTAAAATAATTTTAACACCTCATATAGGATGGACAAGTTTAGAAGCTAGAAATGTTTTAATAAATATGGTGGCTGATAATATACGCAATCGTTAGTTTTGAATAAAAATATAATTAATTTAACACTTTGGCACGTCTATTGTATTATATTTAAATAGATAGTTTTTTTATAGGTAAAGTTTTAGGTTAAAAAAAATTAAGTCTGGAATCTGTTTCCAGACTTTTTTTATGTCTATGAATAATGAATTCTCCTTTTAGATTTCGTGATTTTTCTGAATCCTTTAAATCCTTTGAATCCTTTAAATCCTTTAAATCTATATTTAAAACATCAGAAAATAACGAAAGTCCACAATTATCCATTTTAATAGTAGACTACAGATGTTTAATAGTAGACTGCAGATTCTTTTTATTCCTCAAATGAAATTTCTAACTTTTCTCCATTTCCTCCAATCCAATATAAAAAGTGAGTAAATAACGAAATAATCTCTGTGAGGCTGATTTTGACATTTCCTATTCCAAAAACCACCGAAATCATACTAGTAAATAACGAAAAGTGCTTTCTATGACCTAAAATGACATTTCCTATTGTAAAATCAGCCTCTTCAGAACTAGGAAATAACGAAATCGGCTTTGTATGAAACATATTGATATTTCCACAAAATGAATACAATGGAATAGATTATTAAATAATAGAAATCGTAGAAAATTGTAAAAAATTATAGGAATAGTTTAGTAATAATAATACATATTATAGGAATAGCTTAGTAATGTTGGTATATATTAGTTGGTATATATTATAGGAATAGCGTAGTAATAATGATCCATATTATAGGAATAGCGTAGTAATAATGATCCATATTATAGGAATAGCGTAGTAATAATGATCCATATTATAGGAATAGCGTAGTAATAATGATCCATATTATAGGAATAGCGTAGTAATAATGGTACATATTGTAGAAAAAGCTAACAACAATAATAGGCTTCATCTTTAAAGAATTATTACACCATGTACATATTGTAAAAGGCTAACAATAATGGGCATATTATATAAACATATATAAATATTCTTAATATTAATTTAACACATTGCCACTAGTGGAGATTAATAAATAATGATTATTTTCAGAATGACTATAATATCACAGAGTATTTATTCAGATATTTCTATTAGAAGTGAATTATTCCAAGTGAGTTATTCCCATTCTATAGTGGCTGGTGGTTTAGATGAAATATCATAGGTTACACGATTTACCCCACGTACCTTATTAATGATTTCATTAGAAACATGGGCCAAGAAGTCATAAGGTAAATGAACCCAATCAGCAGTCATGCCGTCAGTAGAACTTACGGCTCTAAGTGCTATAGTAAATTCATATGTTCTTTCATCTCCCATTACTCCGACAGATTTAATAGGAAGTAACATGGTCCCTGCTTGCCAAATGGTATCATAAAGAGATAAAGCATTTGTATCACCTGCACAGCCTGTGGCTAATACGCCACTTGCTGGAGCCCAACCTTCTGGAGCAGGAGTATTTTTTAAGTTTTTAATATATACATCATCGGCTTCACGAAGAATTCTTAATTTTTCTTCAGAAACCTCACCTAATACTCTAATTCCGAGACCAGGACCTGGGAAAGGATGTCTAGAAACTAAGTCATTTTTAATATTAAGAGCTCGACCTACTCGTCTAACTTCATCTTTAAATAATGAACGAAGTGGTTCGACTATGCTTAGATTCATTTCTTTAGGAAGACCTCCCACATTATGATGTGATTTGATGGTTTGTGAAGGTCCATTTACAGAAGATGATTCGATTACATCTGGATAAATAGTTCCTTGGGCTAACCAATGTGCATCATTTACTTTTTTAGCTTCGGTATTAAATACATCAATAAATGTTTTACCAATAGCTTTTCTTTTACTTTCAGGATCACTGATTCCTTTAAGAGCATTATAAAATAAACCAGATGCATCTACGCCTTTTACATTTAGGCCCATATCTTTATATGAAGCTAATACATCTTCAAATTCGTTTTGTCTTAATAGACCATTGTTAACGAATATGCAATATAACTGATGTCCGATAGCTTTATTAAGTAGTACAGCAGCTACTGTAGAATCTACTCCTCCTGATAGACCTAAAATAACATTTTCTTTACCTATTTTTTTTCTAAGAGAAGTAACGGTGCTTTCTATATAAGATTCTGAAGTCCAGTTACCTTTACATTTACAAATATCTTTTACGAAGTTATTTAATATAATGCTACCAAATTCGGTATGGAAAACTTCAGGATGAAATTGTAAACAATAAGTTTCTTCACCTTGAATTCTATATGCTGCATTTTTAACATCTGCTGTAGATGCTATAATCTCTGATTTCTCAGGTAAATTCATAATAGTATCACCATGAGACATCCATACTTGAGATTCTAAAGGAACATCTTTAAAAATCGCAGATGTAGATTTGTTAGAAGTATGGGCGTCAGCCAAACCAGAAGTTTTAATATTTAATATAGCTCTACCATATTCTCTGGAATTGGATGGCTCCACATCACCACCGAAATGTTGTGCTATATATTGAGCCCCATAACAGATAGCTAGTATAGGAAGTTTTCCTTTAAAAGGAGTAAGATCTATAGCTGGAGCTTTCTTATCTCTAACGGAATAAGGGCTTCCTGATAATATTAACCCTTTGACACTTTTATCAAATTTAGGGATTTTATTATATGGGTATATTTCGCAATATACATTGTGTTCACGTATCCTTCTACCTATTAATTGGGTTAGTTGAGAACCGAAATCTAGAATTATAATTCTGTCTGTCATAATTAATTAGTGTAATTAAACTACAAAACTATAAAAATTTTATTACTTTTGCGGATTGAATATGCAAAAAATTAGAAATATAGCTATCATTGCCCATGTCGATCACGGTAAAACTACCTTGGTGGATAAAATGATATATCAAGCTCATCTCGCAAGAGATAACGGAAAATTGGGTGAACTAATCCTAGATAGTAATGATTTAGAGAGAGAAAGAGGTATTACTATCTTATCAAAAAATGTTTCAGTGCCTTATAAAGGCGTAAAGATTAACATTATTGATACTCCTGGTCATGCAGACTTTGGAGGTGAAGTAGAAAGAGTCTTAAATATGGCTGACGGAGTTCTTTTACTGGTAGATGCTTTTGAAGGTACTATGCCTCAAACAAGGTTTGTACTTGAAAAAGCTATCAATCTAGGTAAAAAGCCGATTGTTGTCATAAATAAAGTAGATAAAAAGAATTGTCGTCCTGACGAAGTAAACGAACAGGTATTCGATTTAATGTTTTCTTTAAATGCTACTGAAGATCAATTGAATTTTAAAACCATTTATGGTAGTGCTAAAGAAGGATGGATGTCTAAAGATTGGCGTAAGCCTACTACTGATATTATAGATTTATTAGATACCATTATTGAAGAAATTCCCGCTCCTGAATACGTAGAAGGTACGCCTCAGTTGCTTATTTCTTCTTTGGAATATTCTCCTTATGTAGGTAGAATAGCTGTAGGACGTGTCGATAGAGGTGAAGTTAAAGCTGGTATGTCTATTTCTCTTTGTCAGAGAGATGGTGTAATCAAGAAACAGAAGATTAAAGAATTAATGATATTTGATGGTCTTGGTAAGAAAAAAGTAGATACTGTAAAATGTGGTGATCTCTGTGCCGTAGTAGGAGTTGAAAATTTTGAAATCGGTGATACTATCGCAGATTTAGAAAATCCAGAAGCTCTTCCTACTATATTAGTAGATGAACCTACTATGAGTATGATGTTTACTATAAATGATTCTCCTTTCTTCGGACAAGATGGTAAATACGTTACTTCTAGACAGATTAAAGATAGATTAGATAGAGAATTAGAAAAAAATTTAGCGCTTAAGGTTAAACCTGGTAATGGTACAGAATCGTTCAAGGTTTATGGCCGTGGTATTCTTCACCTTTCAATACTTATTGAAACAATGAGAAGAGAAGGTTTCGAAATACAAGTAGGTCAGCCTAAAGTTTTAGATAAAAATATTAATGGTGTAAGGTGCGAACCTATCGAAATGCTTACTATAGATTTACCTGAAAAAATGTCTGGTAAAGCTATAGAGATGGCGACTAGAAGAAAAGCTGCATTAATGCATATGGAAAATAGGGGTGACCGAACTCATTTAGAATTTGATATTCCTGCTAGAGGTATTATTGGTTTAAGATCTAACTTATTAACGGCTACTCAAGGAGAAGCTATACTGGCTCATAGATTTAAAGGATATGAACCATTTAAAGGTGAAATCGAAAAAAGAACTAACGGTTCTCTTATAGCCATGGATGCTGGTACAGCAGTAGCATATGCTATGGATAAATTAAAAGATAAAGGCAAATTTATCGTTTTTCCAGGTGAAAAAGTATATGCTGGTCAGGTAGTAGGTGAACATACTCGTCAAGAAGATTTAGTAATTAATGTTTGTAAAACTAAGAAGTTAACAAATGTTAGAGCATCAGGTTCTGATGATAAAGCAGTTATCGAACCTCCTATGCAATTAACTTTAGAAGAAGCTCTTGAATATATTCAGTCTGACGAGTTAGTAGAAGTAACTCCTCATGCTATGAGAATTAGAAAGATTTACTTGAGTCATGTCGAAAGAAAACGTAGAAAATCTAATTAAATTAAAATAATTTTTATACCTTTGCGTCCCCTATGGAGTTGATAGATATAAGAGGCTTGAAGCCTGGAGAACATATTTTTGATTATCAGTTAGATAATGAATTCTTTAAGTCTTACGACAATAACTTTGTCGATGATGCGAAAGTAATGGTTCGTGCAGTTTTGACCAAAGAATCTATTTGGATGAAGTTAGATTTAGGGATAAAAGGAGTGGTTACAGTGCCTTGCGATAGGTGTTTAGCACCACTTGATTTACCAATAGATTTAAATTTTAGTTTTACGATTAAGACTTCTATTTATTCAGGTAAGGAGATGGCAGAAGTAGCTGATGATGTGATATTAATTAATGAAACAGATACTGAATTAGATTTAAATCAGCTTGTTTATGATTATATCTGTTTATCTCTTCCTCTTAAAAAGGTTCACTTAGATGGAGAATGTGACCCAATTATGATGGAAAAAATTAAAAATATATTGAAATAATAAATAATAATATAAAAATAAGATAATTATGGCACATCCTAAACATAGGATCTCTAAACAAAGAAGAAATAAAAGGAGAACTCATAACGCAATAGGAACTCCTACATTGGTAACTTGCTCTAATTGCGGTGCTAAAGTAATGTATCACCATGTATGTCCAGAATGTGGATTTTATCGTGGACGTCTCTTGATTAAGAAAGACGGAGAATAGAAATATTCGGCCTTATAGTTCAAGGGATAGAACGGAAGTTTCCTAAACTTCAGATTCGCGTTCGAGTCGCGGTGGGGCTACCAAATGCTAAGTGACAATTGGAAAATAGCTCTAGATGATTTTAAATCATACCTTAGACTTGAAAGGTCCTTATCTGAAAATACGATAGCATCATATAGTTCAGACCTTAAAAAGTTAAGTTCATATATGTTGTCAAAAAATATAGCGAATCCTACTGAGGTAGACTCAGTAGAACTCGCTTCTTTTATTGAAAAAACTGCCTACAATAAAATTACTTCTTATCAAATAGTAGTTAGTTCTATTTCAAAGCGTAGTCAAGCTAGGCTTTTATGTTCAATAAAGGCTTTTTATAATTTCTTAGAGATTAATTCTTCCATAGATAAAAATCCTACTGACAAATTAGATTCTCCTAAACTTGGGAGATATCTTCCTTCTGTATTATCCTTAAAAGAAATAACTAAAATTATTGATTCAGTAGATCTTTCACATCCCCAAGGACATAGAAATAAGGCGATATTGGAATTGCTATATTCTTGTGGGTTAAGAGTTTCTGAATTGGTAAATCTTCACATATCTAATTTATATTTCGATGATCAATTTATTTCAGTAATAGGTAAAGGGTCTAAACAGAGGTTAGTGCCTATAGGAGAGCCTGCTATGAAAGCTATTACTATGTATTTGAAAGATGATCGAGCTAATAAGCATGTAAGAAATCAAGATGATGAGGAAGGTTTTGTTTTTCTGAATAGACGTGGTCATAAGCTTACTCGTAATATGATTTTCTATATTGTTAAAGAGTATACTAAATTAGCAGGAATTACCAAAGAAGTTTCACCTCATACATTTAGACATTCTTTTGCTACGCATTTAATCGAAAATGGAGCAGATATAAGAATAGTTCAGCAAATGCTTGGACATGAGAGTATAATGACGACTGAAATATATACACACGTAGATTCTAAGAAGTGGCAAAAAAACATTTTGTTACATCATCCAAGAAAGTAGAGATTTTATTTGCTAATTTTTTTCATTGCTTTATCTTTCTTCAATATTTCTTTAAGTATTTCTTTCTCCATTTTTTCATAATAAGCACAATATTTGGTAATTCCACATTGGTTACAAAGTGGTTTTCTAGCTTTACAAATGTATCGTCCGTGTAAAATTAGCCAATGATGTGATATGGCTCTTAGGTCCTTAGGAATGTTTTTTGTCAAATCTTTTTCTACTTTTAATGGAGTAGTTCCTCGAGTAAGACCGATCCTTCTAGAAACTCTAAATACGTGAGTATCTACGGCTATGACAGGATTATTATTTATAATAGAAGTTACGACATTTGCAGTTTTTCTACCACACCCAGGTAACTTTTCGATTTCTTCCACAGTAGAAGGTACTACAGAATGGTAATTTTTTACCAACTGTTTAGCCATATCTATAAGGTGCTTACTTTTGTTATTTGGAAAAGACACAGAATAAATCAATTCTTTTACATCTTGGATTTTGGCTGACGCCAATGCTTCAGGAGTGGGATATGACTTCATTAAAGCAGGGATTACCATATTTATTCTTTTATCAGTGCATTGGGCTGACAAAGATACTGCACATATCAAACTAAAAGCATCAGTATAATTTAATTCGGTTTTAGCATCAGGCATGTTATCCTGAAACCATTTTAAGATGTGTGTATATCTTTCTTTTCTAAGCATAGATAAAATTAGATATCATTTTATTAAAGAAACTCAGAAAAATCTATTGCTACTTCTTCTCTCTGACTAAGTTCTTGAATAGACTTGTTTTCACAAAGAATAATTCTTCCTGGAAAATCGCTAACGATGTTTTTATCATGAGTAATAATTATAACAGCTGGATTCTTTTCCTTATTTATTTTAGTGAGAAGTTCCATTATCTCCCTAGTCGTATCATTATCCAAATTCCCAGTAGGCTCATCAGCTAATATTAATTCTGGATCATTTAATAAAGATCTAGCGATAGCTATTCTCTGCTGCTCACCACCAGAAAGCTGATGTGGCATTTTGTGGGCTTCATCTTGCATGCCTACATCAGTAAGTACTTCTATTACTTTATCTCTTATTAGTTTACTATCTTTCCAACCAGTAGCTCTTAGAACGAATTTAAGATTATCATAGATAGGTCTATCCATAAGTAATTGTAAATCCTGGAATACTACACCTATTTTTCTTCTTAGATAAGGAATGTGTTTTTTCTTTAATTTATGGAGTTTGTAATTACAAACGTATCCATGGCCTCTTTTTAAAGGTTCTTCACCTATAATAGTACGAATGACCGAAGTTTTACCAGAGCCTACTTTACCTATTAAATAACAGAATTCACCTTGATTAATAGTGAAATTAATATTAGATAAGATTAAGTTCCCCCCATTCCTTATATCAGCTTGTTCAAATCGTAATATCTCATTAGAGGTGATGTCTTGAGATGTGTCTTTTTTAGAAGTATCATTCATATTTGTATATATACTAAATAAGTAATAGTCAAATTTAGTAAATTTTATTAAATTTGCTTGTTATTAATTACCCAATATGAGAAAGCTATACACATCCTTAAAAATATTCTGTGCCATATCTTTATTATTTACTAGTACTATTTTGTTTTCACAAAGGAATGCTAATGAAAAAGAGAGATTTGAATTGGCAAATAATTTATTTGTCGACGAAATGTACAGTGATGCGTACAAAGAATTTGGAGATATACTAAGGGATTATCCTAAATTACCTAATCTTAAAAAAGCTCAAGCAGAAAGTCTTCGTTTATTATGCGTTATGAAACTCAAACGCCCTAATATAGATGGACTAGTACTTGCTTATGAAAAGCAGTACCCATATTCTAATAATATAGCTCGAGTTAGATTTTATCAAGGGACCTATTATTTCGAAGCCGAGAATTATGTACAAGCTTTAGCTATATATAATTCTATTAAAAATAGATATCTTTCTAGAGATGAAAGAATATCTTATATTTTTGATAGAGCTTATTGTAATATGAGAGTAGGAAATAATGAATTAGCTAGTTCTGGATTTAAAAAGATATTGAGTTTTCCAAGAAATAAATATAGTATATCATCTACATATTATTTAGGTTATATTTATTACTTAGATAAAGATTTTAGTCAAGCTATTCCTTTGTTTAATAGATTAAAGAATGATGATAGATTTTCTCATAAGGCTAAATACTTCTTATGTGAATCATATTTCATGAAAGATGATTATGATTATGTTATAAAAAATGCAGTTCCTTTATTAGACCATTATGAAGGTAATTTCCATAGCCAATTAATAAGAATGATATCGGAATCTTGGTTTGCAAAAGGGAATAAGAGAAAAGCTAAAGATTATTTAGATTTATATAGAAAATCAGGTAATAATTTATCTAGAAAAGATAATTATTATAGTGGGTTAGTGTCTTATTCTCTTAATGCATATTTATCTGCTATAGGTTCGTTTATTAAAGTAGTAGAACCAAACCAAGGCTATATTAGTTCAAAAGACACTTTATCTCAATATGCTTATTATTATTTAGGTAATTCATATTTAAAAGTGAAAAATAAATATGAAGCCATGAAAGCTTACAAGAAGGCTTCAGAGATGTATTTTGATAAGAGTGTAAAAGAAGAGACTTCATTTACTTATGCTAAATTGCTATTTGATATAAATAAAGATATAAGTGGATTTGAATCTTATATGCTAAAATATTCTTCTTCGTCTAAATCAGATGAAATATATAACTATATAGGAACAGCTTATTTACTTAATAAAGATTATAAAAGGGCTGTAGTGTCTTTATCTAAAATTTCTCTGCTTGATAGATATATGACATTAAATTTACAGAAAGCTGCTTTCTTTAGAGGAATGCAGCTATATAAGATGGGCTCTTTTAGATTAGCCATTGAAAGTTTCGAGGTGGGTTTAAGTAAAGGAGAAATTAATCAAAATCTTAATTATTTATGTAATTATTGGTTGGCTGAATCTTATTATAGATCAGGCCTTTATGATAAATCTATTGAGATAAATAAACATCTTTTAAGCTCTGATAACTTCAAATCTTGTGATGAATATTATACTACTATTTATAATTTATCTTACGATTATTTTAAACTACATGATTATGTTCATGCAGAAGATGGGTTTAAAGTGTATTTAGAGTTGCCTCCTTCTTCTCGGATTTATACGAACGAGGCTAAGCTTAGATTAGCTGATACTTATTTTATGCAGAGAGATTATGAAAGGTCTGCTGAACTTTTCGAAGAAATTTCTCATTTGTATATAAATCAGAAAGCTGAATTATATGCCGATTATTATAGTGCTATTTCATATGGTCTTATTTCTAGGGAGGATAAGAAAATAGAAATGTTAAAAAACATTAAAGATAATAAGGCTAAAACTCCTTTATATTTTACTTCTATTTATGAATTAGGCAGAACTTATTTAAATTTAGATGATATTGATGATGCTTTAAATTGTTTTAATCTATTATTGAGAGAAAAACAGGATAGTACATATTACTCCAAAGCGTTATTAGAAATGGGGTTGTTATATTCTAAAAAGAATAATAATAATAGAGCTTTATCATATTTTGATAAGGTGGTTAAGAATTATTCTCCTTCTCAAGAATCTCGAGATGCCTTATCAGGAATAAAAGCTGTATATGAATCAGCTAATAAAACAGATGAATATTTAGCTTATTTAGATGCTAATGGTATGTCATCATCAGTAACTGATGATGAAAGGGAATTAATGTTATTTAATTCATGTGAAAAATATTTCTTAGCTGAAAATTATACTCAAGCTGAGAATTCATTATTAGCATTCGTAGAAAAATATCCAATAGGGCCTAAAACATCACAAGCTTATTTTTATTTAGGAGAATCTAGAAAAGAAATAGGTAAAGCAGAAGCTGCGGCGGATGCTTATAAGAAAGTTATGGATATAGGTGTGGGTTCATTTAGAGAATTAGCTACTCTTAATTATGCTGAGATAGCTTATTCTTTGTCTAATTACCAAGAGGCTATATTAGCTTATAAAACATTGTTAAGTATAGCTAAATTAGATAATAGTATTTATATAGCTAAGGTAGGTCTTATGAGGTCATATTATAAAGAAACTGATTATAAGAATGCAAAAATAAGTTCAGATGTTCTTATATCTTCTAAGATAAATGTAGATATGAAAGAAGAAGCTACTTATGTGAAAGCCAAGTCTTTATCTGCTTTAGGAGAAAGAGATGCTTCTTTAGTTTTATTTAAAGTATTATCTGCAAAACCTTATAATCCTTATGGTGCAGAATCTTATTATATCTTAGCTAAGAGAGCATATGAAGAAGGTAACTTCGAGGAAGTTGAAAAAATAGTATATGCTTTTTCAGATAAAGGTTCTTCTCAGCTTTATTGGCTAGCTAAATGTTTTATCGTATTAGGTGATTCTTTTGCAGAAAGAGCTGAATATGGTCAAGCTAAAGCCACATTTGAAAGTATTAAAAAAGAATATAAACCACAGAGTGATACAGATGATGTATTAGAAAATGTAGATATGAGATTAGATAAATTATCTGTTATTGTGGGGGATTTGGCTGATAGTGTTTCAGATAGCACTAATATAATTAAAAGTATAGGAAAATAGTTTAGAAAGTAATAACGAAATTAATATGAAAATTATAAAAAGAATATCCTTATATGTCACATTAGTAATTATTACTTTTGTTTCTATTCAGGCTCAAGATATTAATTCTACTGTAGAAGTGAAAAGAGTTTACAAAGGTAAATTGTCTGAGATAGTTAAATCTCCCTTGCTTACTAAATATTCAGATACGCTACAGTCTTTTAAACTTAAGTTTGATTATTCTTTCTTTGACAAAAAATATGAAGATTTATATGAATTTTCTCCAATGCAGTCTGCTATTTTACCATTTGCAGGGGATAAAGAAAATCCTACTTTTTATCTTAATTTAGAAGGAGCTTTTCCTTTAACTGGTAAAGCTAATATATTTATTAATCCTCATATTAATGACAAATTATTTTTGACATTCTATGGGAAACATGATTCATTCTGGGGCGAGGTTCCTACTTTTGATGACTCTGATATTAAAACTATTGCCGACAGGATGAGCAATATCGTGGGTGTTAATTCTAATTATTCATGGCATGATGGAGAATTGAATTTTGATATTAGATTTAAAGATGATTATCGGAGTCGATATGCTTCTTTAGAAGATCCTGTGAAAGAGCATATTTATCTCGATGATCCAGTTTATAATCATTATTCTAAGATAAATGCGCGAGTTAATATAAAATCTTGTAATACAAATAGTTCTAAATCTTATTATAATTTTTCTTTTAATTATGATTATGTGAAATTTAAAGGGGATACTACTAAAGAAACTCATATAGGAACTCATGGTTTGATAGGGATGGCTACTAAGTCTCCTCATAAATGGATGTTAGGCTATAAATTCAATGCTGTTCATTATAATAGTTCATTAAGAGGTATAATCGATATTTCACCTCAATATCATTATACAGATGATAGATGGAATGTGACTGCAGGAGCTATTTTTTCTTCTAAATTTGGATATACTGAAAATACTGGGGATTTTTATCCTTTAGTAAAACTTAAATATGAATTGTTTGAAAATAATTTATGGTTGGGTTTTTCTTTAGATGGGGAATCAAATGCTTATTATTATGATAACCTAATAGAAATTAATCCTTATTTAACTGAATATAAACATCCTAGTTATAGAGATGTATTATATAGATTAAAACTGGAAGCTAGTGGAGTGATAAAAGATAGATTATCTTATTCTATTATAGGTAAAGCTGTAAATTATGAACATTATGCTGTCGTATCTTTATCTGAGATTCATCCTAATGAATTACGGATGACTACGGATGATTTTAGTGTGAAATCTTTTAATGCAGCTTTAACATGGAGTTCTAAAGATGTTAAAGCTAACGCTAGTTTGACTTTAAGAAGTTTATCGGGTGCTATTTATTTTCCTAGAACTGAAATTTCTACGTCTATAGAGTATAATCTTCGTCAGCGTATTTACTTAGAAGTTAATGCTAATTTTAGAGGAAAAACTGAGTATAATATCTCGGATGATAATTATGGAGAATTAAATTCTTTTACTAATTTAGGTGCAAGAATTTCTTATATAGTAAGTCCTTTATGGACTGCTTATTTAAAGGCTGGAAATCTATTAAATCAGAAGATTTCATATCTACCAAAATATGTTTTTCCAGCTACTACTTTAAGCATGGGAATCTGCTTAAAATTGTGATATTTTTATTATCTTTGTTTATAAATAATAAAGACAATCAAAGATGATAGACAAACAAAATCAGAAGCAGGAAAATCAATATTCTGCGAATAGTATTCAAGTCCTTGAAGGGTTAGAGGCGGTTAGAAAAAGACCATCGATGTACATAGGTGATATCGGTTCACGAGGACTGCATCATTTGGTTTATGAAGTAATAGATAATTCTATAGACGAAGCACTTGCAGGTTATTGTACTCATATCGAAGTTCTCATTAATCCTGATAATTCTATTACTGTAAAAGATAATGGTAGAGGTATTCCTACTGGAATGCATGAAAAGGAAGGTCGTTCTGCTCTAGAAGTAGTTATGACTTTATTACATGCGGGAGGTAAGTTCTCAAAAGATAGTTATAAGGTTTCTGGTGGACTTCATGGTGTAGGTGTTTCTTGTGTAAATGCTTTATCTATAAAACTCATAGCTGAAATTCATAGAGAAGGTAAAATTTTCGTACAAGAGTATTCAAAAGGTGCTCCTTTATATCCTGTAAAAGTGATAGGAGATTCTGATGATACTGGAACAATAATCACTTTCTTACCTGATAAAGAAATATTTACCAATTCTACAGTTTATGATGCTTCCATTCTAGCTTCTCGTTTGAGAGAATTAGCATATTTAAATAAAGGATTAAGATTATCTTTAACTGATCTTAGACAAAATGAAGATGAGGATGAGGATGAAGATGATTTAGAAGCACCTAAGAAATCTAATGTTTTATCTTTCTATTCTGAAGCAGGGCTTTCAGAATTTGTAGAATATCTAGATGCTAATAGAGAAAAACTTATAAATAATCCGATTTATTTAGAAACAGAAAAAGGAGGGGTTCCTATTGAAATAGCTATGCTTTATAATACGGGCTTTTCTGAAAACATTCACTCATATGTTAATAATATCAATACTATAGAAGGAGGTACTCATTTAACAGGTTTTAAAAGAGGTTTAACGACTACCCTTAAATCTTTTGCAGATAAAAATGGATTTTTATCTAAATTAAAATTTGATATAGAGGCTTCTGACTTTAGGGAAGGTCTTACTGCTGTTATATCTGTTAAAGTAGCTGAACCTCAGTTCGAAGGTCAGACTAAAACTAAATTAGGAAATGGCGAAGTAGATGCTGTGGTTTCGCAGGCTACTAAATATGCTTTAGAAAATTATTTGGAAGAAAATCCTAAGGAAGCTAGAGTTATTATAGATAAGATTATTTTAGCTGCTACAGCACGTCATGCGGCTAGAAAAGCTCGTGATTTAGTGCAGAGAAAGACTGTAATGTCTGGTTCTGGTCTTCCTGGCAAATTAGCAGATTGTTCTAATAGAGATCCTTCTAAGTGTGAAATTTTCTTAGTCGAAGGGGACTCTGCTGGTGGTACTGCTAAAACTGGACGTGATAGAAATTTTCAAGCTATTTTACCATTAAGAGGTAAAATTCTAAACGTCGAAAAAGCTATGGAGCATAGAGTATTTGAGAGTGAACAAATACGTAATATTTATACAGCGTTAGGAGTTACTGTAGGAACTGAAGAAGATGAAAAAGCTTTAAATATATCAAAACTTAGATATCATAAAGTAATTATTATGACTGATGCGGATGTCGATGGTAGTCATATTGATACTCTTATTTTAACATTCTTTTTTAGATATATGGTAGATTTAATTAAAAATGGTTATGTATATATAGCTACACCTCCATTATTTAGAATTAAAGCTAAAAAATCCAAGGAAGAAGTATATTGTTGGACAGATGAAGAAAGGATTAAAGCTGTAAGTGAAATGGGTAAGGGGAACGATTCTTCGGTTGCTATTCAAAGGTACAAAGGTCTTGGTGAAATGAATGCGGAACAGTTAATGACTACTACTATGAATCCTGGTACTAGAATTTTGCGTCAAGTTACTATTAATAATGCTGCTGAAGCAGATAGGATTTTTTCTATGTTAATGGGAGATGATGTACCTCCAAGAAGGGAATTTATTAAACAAAATGCTAAGTATGCTAATATAGATGCTTAGTATTTATCTGGTTTTATAGAATATATTATGGATATCTTTGAAAGAATAAAAAAAGATGAGGGTGGTCCTCTAGGTAAATATTGTGAGAGAGCAAAAGGCTATTTTATGTATCCGAAATTGGAAGGCCCTATTGGATCAAAAATGATATTTCAGGGACAGAAAATGATTTGTTGGAGTATAAATAATTATTTAGGTCTTGCAAATCATCCGTTAGTCAGAAAAGCAGATACAGAAGCTGCTGCTAAGTGGGGTTTTGCTTATCCTATGGGATCTAGAATGCTTACTGGACATACATCTTTACATGAAAAATTAGAAAAAAGATTAGCTGTCTTTGAAAAGAAAGAAGATGCTTTTTTGTTTAATTTTGGTTATCAAGGTATAGTTAGTACTATAGATTCTCTAACTACTTCTCATGATGTTCTTATTTTAGATAATGAAGCTCATGCTTGTTTAATGGATGGTGCACGTCTTCATATAGGACAACGATTTAAGTACAAACATAATGACATGGAAAGTTGTGAGAAAGTATTAACTAGAGCTACTAAGGTAACTGAAAAAACTGGTGGTGGTATTCTTCTTATTACTGAAGGTGTATATGGTATGACTGGTGCTTTAGGCGCATTAGACAAATTAGTAGCATTAAAGAAAAAATTTCATTTTAGAATTCTCATAGATGATGCTCACGGTTTCGGTGTTATGGGTAAACATGGTCGTGGTACTTCAGAACATTTCAATGTTATGGATGATATTGATATTTATATAGGTGCATATGCTAAATCTATGGCTTGTATAGGAGGGTTTGTAGCTGGCCCTAAATATGTTATAAATTATCTTAGATATAATTTACGTTCTCAAATTTATGCTAAAGCATTACCAATGCCTATAGTAGAAGGTTGCCTTAAAAGATTAGAAATTATTGATAGTAAAGAAGGTGATCAGTTAAGAGATCATCTTTGGCTAATTACTCGTTCTCTTCAGAAGGGTTTACGTGAAAGAGGTTTCAATATCGGACCTGCAGAAGCTTGTGTTACACCTGTTTTTATGAAGGGGAATGTAGCTCAAGCCACTAATATAGTAGTAGATTTGCGTGAAAATTATAAAATCTTCTGTTCAGTCGTAGTTTATCCAGTAGTGCCTAAGGGGGTGATTATGTTTAGACTTATTCCTACTGCTGCTCATTCTATGGATGAAGTTAATTATACGTTAAATGCTTTCGCTGATGTTAAGAAAAAACTTAGTGAAAATGTTTATGATGCTGATAAAATCCCCGATAAAGCTATTTAAGAAGTTTTTATAAATAATGAAAAATTATTTTAAAAATAAAGTAGTAATAATTACAGGAGCAAGTTCAGGTATAGGATTGGCGACAGCTAGAGCGATGGCCGATGAATTTGCTAAAGTAGTTATTGCCGCTAGGCGTGAGGAAAAACTGAAAGAATATCAAGTAGAATTGTCTAAAAAAACTGAGGTCCTTTCAGTTAAAACTGATGTTTCTTGTGAATCGGATTGTAAAAGATTAATTGAAAAAACTGTAGAGCGTTTTGGCCATATAGATATACTCATTAATAATGCTGGAGTATCTATGAGAGCTTTGTTCAAGGATTTAGACCTTAGCGTATTAAAACGTTCGATGGATATTAATTATTGGGGTACTGTTTTCTGTACTAAATATGCTTTACCGTATTTATTGGAAACTAAAGGTTCTGTATGTGGTGTGATTTCTATAGCAGGGTTTAAAGGATTGCCAGGTAGAACCGGTTATTCTTCTTCAAAATTCGCGATTAATGGATTTTTAGATTCTGTGAGGGTAGAACATTTACGTGATGGTTTGCATGTAATGATATTTGCACCAGGTTATACTGCTTCTAATGTTAGATATTCTGCTATGTTGGCTGATGGTTCTAAACAAGGATCTACACCTAGACAGGAAGATAAGATGATGTCTGCTGAACAATGTGCTCATCTTATGCTAAAAGGTCTTAGGAAGCACAAAAGAACTATGATTTTAACTCCAATTGGTCGTATTACTGTTTTTTTAAACAAATGGTGTCCGGCTCTTTTAGATAAGTTAGAACTTTGGTTCATTTCTAAAGAAGATAAATCTTAATTTATGAAAAACTAAAATTATGAATGGAAAATCTAAAGTAATAGGTTATAAAGTTATAATCTCAGCAGCGATAGTACTGGGTATTATCATGTTAGTATTTCCTAACCAAGGTAGATTTATGTATGAATATCAAAAGGGTAAACCTTGGTTATATTCTACGCTTATATCTCCTATAGATTTTCCTATTCTAAAAACTGAAGCTGAGTTACAGAAAGAAAGAGAAGAATTATCTTCTTCTATAATATCTTATTATAATATTGATAAATCTGTTTTAGAGTTAAGAAAAACTGTTTTTAAAGTTAAACAAAAACATATTTCTAATGAAGAATCTTTGAATATATTGGATGTATTAGGAGATGTGTATAATACAGGTATTATTGCTGAATATGACAAAGGTTCTAAAGTTATTTTTTTACAAAGAGATAAGAGAGTAAAAGAAATTCCTAGTACTGAGGTTTATGATATTGATAGAGCTATATATACAGTTAAACTAGAATTAAGAGATTTTTATCCAGAGAAAGATATAGATTCTTTATATACTGCTCTTGCGTTAGAAGATTATATTGTTCCAAATATTATTTATGATCAGAAGAAAACAGATGCTTTACATAAGCAAGCTGTAGATTATATCTCTCCAGTTAGTGGTATGTTCTACACTGGTCAATTAATAGTTAGTGAAGGTGAATTAGTCACTGCTGAAATAGAACAATTATTGAATTCTTATAAGAAAGAATATATGTTAAGTATAGGGAAGGAAGGTGCTCATTGGGATATAATGGTGGGGCATTTTATTTATCTATTGTTATTACTTGGTGTTTTATTGATGCTGATGTATTTTTTAGATTCTCAGATATTTTATAAAGCAAATCAATATAGATATATATTTTTATTATTTCTTATAATGATAGTCTCGACTATATTTGTGGGAAATTTAGATGAGAGATTTTTATATATAGTTCCTTATTCTGTTTTAGCCTTATATTTAGTATCTTTTTTTAGGCCGAAATCTGCATATCCATTATATTCAGTTTTAATTTTACCTCTTCTGATTTTATCTGAAAATGGTGTGGAATTGTATATGATGAATTTATTTGCTGGATTAGTAGCACTATTTTCATTCAGCTTCTATCATAGAGGCTGGTTACAGTTTATTAATTCATTATTTATATTTGCTTCACTTTCAGTCACTTATATAACTTTTAGATTATTCGGTGATGGGTCGTTGGCTCATTTAGATATTAATATTATTTTTATTATAGCAGCTAATTCACTTTTAGTAATAGCAGCTTATCCTTTTGTATTCTTGTTTGAAAAAGTATTTTCTTTGATTTCTAAGTCCAGATTAAGGGATTTGGCTGACACCAATAATAAATTGCTTCAGGAATTGGCTACTAAGGCTCCGGGTACATTTCAGCATTCTTTACAAGTGGCTAATTTAGCTGTAGATGCTGCTAGAGAAGTAGGTGCTGATATATCTCTAATTAAAGCAGGTGCTTTATATCACGATATAGGAAAGATTAATAATCCACAGTGCTTTGTAGAAAATCAAGCAGCTTCTATGAATTATCATAAAGGATTGTCTCCAATGGAATCTGCTCATCAGATTATTAGACATGTAGATGATGGTTTAGAATTAGCTAAAAAGTATAAATTACCTGAACCGATAGTGAATTTTATTAGTACTCATCATGCTAAAACTATGGTATCTTATTTTTATACAGTTTATTGTAATGATGGAGGTGATTTAAATAATAAAGAACCTTTTACTTATCATGGTAAATTACCACAGACGACAGAACAAGTAATAGTTATGATGGCGGATGCTGTAGAAGCTGCCTCACGCACATTAGATAATTATTCAGAAAAAAGTATTTCTGATTTAGTAGATTCTATAGTCTCTCAGAGATCTACTGATTCCCAGTTAGTAGAGGCTGATATAAAAATAAAAGATATTAATATTGTTAAAAACAATTTTAAAGAACATCTTAATCATCTTTATCACGAAAGAATCGTTTATCCTAAGATGAAAAAAGAATAAATTTCTTATATTTGTAAAGAATGGGGATGTTTTTGGTTTTGACAGCATTAGACATCCATCGATAAGCATGTCGAGCGGTGGTAACCGGGCTCGTTAAACTCGGGTTATAAGCCATTAACTGGCAACAATAATTATGCACTCGCTGCGTAAGAAGGCCTAGCTTTCTACCTTAATCGTTTCTGCCAAGGTGCA
This sequence comes from Bacteroidales bacterium, assembly GCA_041672845.1. GTDB lineage: Bacteria > Bacteroidota > Bacteroidia > Bacteroidales > UBA932 > JBAYDV01. The sequence goes on along the minus strand of JBAYYV010000004.1, from coordinate 27,039 downwards.
GGGATGACGAGTATCCCATCAGTTTTTTATTGACTATGCTGATAATCGGGATATCATAAAAGTCGATTGCAATCATTGATTTCTCTAAGATGATTTAAGATTTAGAGGATAAGGATATACCTGATGGTTCGTTATCTAAGTGTATCACGAAAATTTAAAACGAAATAAACATGTAGAAATTCGTTGAGTGCTGTGTTTGGACGGCGGTTCGACTCCGCCCATCTCCACTAATTATAAACTTTTAACTATGAATATAGCTATTGTAGGTACAGGATATGTAGGATTAGTTTCAGGAACATGTTTTTCTGAAATGGGGGCTAAAGTATATTGTATAGACACAGATATTGATAAAATTTCAAATTTGAATAAAGGTATTTTGCCTATATATGAACCCGGGTTAGAAGAAATGGTTAAATCTAATATAAACGCAAATCGATTATTTTTTCTTACTGAATTAAAAGAATGTATTGACGATGTAGATATTGTATTCATTGCTGTGGGAACTCCTTCAGATGAAGATGGAAGTGCTGATTTAAAATATGTATTAAATGTAGCTTCTTATGTAGGAGAAAATCTTAATCATTTTATAGTTTTAGTTACGAAAAGTACTGTTCCGGTAGGTACAAGTTATAAAGTTAGAAAAGCTGTGAATAAAGCTTTAGCTAAACGTAATGTAAAAATGGAATTTGGTGTAGCTTCTAATCCAGAATTTTTAAAAGAAGGTGCTGCTATAGATGATTTTATGCATCCTGATAGAGTAGTTATTGGCACAGATTCAGAAAAATCCAGAAAGTTATTAGAACAATTATATAGACCATTTTTACTAAAAAACTATAGAGTTATATTTATGGATATTTTATCAGCTGAGATGACTAAATATGTTTCTAATGCTATGTTAGCTACTCGAATCAGTTTTATGAATGAAGTAGCTAAATTATGTGAAATTACAGGAGCTGATGTTAATAATGTAAGAAAAGGAGTTGCTTCTGATACTAGGATAGGTAATAAATTTTTATATCCAGGATGTGGTTATGGTGGTTCATGTTTTCCAAAAGATGTTAAAGCTCTACGCCAAACTGCTTTAGAAAATGATATTGATATGCAGGTTATATCTGCTGTAGAAAGAGTAAATGAAAAACAAAAACATATAGTAGTAGATAAACTTAATTTAGCATTCAAGGGTGATTTAAAAAATAAAACAATTGGTATTTGGGGGCTTTCCTTTAAGCCCGATACTGACGATATTAGAGAATCTCCTTCTTTAGTAATAATAGATGATTTATTAGAAAATGGTGCTAAAATTAGAGTTTTTGATCCTATTGCTATGAATGCAGTCAAGGCTAAGTATGCTGATAAATTGACATATTGTGAAAATTTATATGATTGTGCAGAAAGTGCTGATGCTGTGGCTTTATTAACAGAGTGGAAAGAATTCAGAATATTAAATTTGAAAAAACTTAAAGAAAAAATGAAAGGTAATATTTTAGTGGATGGTAGAAATATTTACGAATATAAATCTTTACAGGAAGAAGGGTTTAAATATTATTCTATAGGTGGTTACAATGATTAAGTATCAATTACATTATGAAAAAAATATTAGTTACAGGAGGAGCAGGATTTATAGGCTCTCATTTGTGTGGTAAATTATTAGATGAAGGATATGATGTTATCTGTATGGATAATTATTATACCGGTTCTAAAGAGAATATAAAAAAATATTTATCTAACCCTAATTTCGAAATGGTGAGACACGATGTTATATTACCTTATTTATTTGAAGTAGATGAAGTATATAATTTAGCATGTCCTGCTTCCCCAGTGCATTATCAGCATAATCCTATTAAAACTGTTAAAACATCTGTGATGGGTGCTATAAATATGTTAGAACTTGCTCGTAAAACTAAAGCTAAAGTTCTTCAGGCATCTACTTCAGAAGTATATGGAGATCCTTCTTGCAGTATTCAGAATGAAAGTTATTGGGGTAATGTAAATCCTATAGGTATTCGTTCATGTTATGATGAAGGAAAAAGATGTGCTGAAACTTTATGTATGGATTATCATAGAGAAAGAGATGTGAAAATAAAATTGATTAGAATTTTTAATACTTATGGACCTAACATGATGCCTCATGATGGTAGAGTGGTTTCAAATTTTATTATGCAAGCTTTACATAATGAAGATCTTACTATATATGGTGATGGTAACCAAACTAGAAGTTTTCAGTATGTAGACGATTTAGTAGATGGTATGACGAAAGTTATGGAAACTACTCCTGATGATTTTGTAGGACCTGTAAATTTAGGTAATCCAGATGAATTTACTATTTTAGAATTAGCTAAAAAAGTTATAGAATTGTGCGATTCTAAATCTAAAATAGTTTACAGACCATTACCTGGAGATGATCCTCGTCAGAGAAAACCAGATATTAGTTTAGCTAAATCTGTTATGGATTGGGATCCTGCCATAAAACTTGAACAAGGCTTAAAAAAAACGATAGAATTTTTTAGAAAATATTAATATGAAAATTAATCCTGAAAATTACCAAGTATTAATAGTAGATGATATTGCACCTAATGTCATTTTACTTAGAGCTATATTAAAAAAACAGAAATATAATATTATTTCTGCAAGTTCTGGCGAAGAAGCTTTAGAAATAATTTCTAAAGAAAATCCAGATATAGTATTATTAGATGTTATGATGCCAGGATTAAGCGGTTTCGATGTATGTAATCATGTACGTAATAAAATGGGGAATGAAGATTTACCTATTATTTTACTTACAGCTTTGAATAGTTCCGATGATATAGTAGAAGGGTTTAAAGTAGGTGCTAGTGATTTTGTTTCTAAGCCTTTTAATAATGCTGTCTTATTACAAAGATTACAATTTCAATTATCTGTAGTAGCTTCTAAAAGAATAATTAAGAAACAAGCTGAGACTTTAGCTAAAACTATGAAATCTCGAGATCAGTTATATTCTGTAATTGCTCATGATTTAAGATCTCCATTAGCTACCATTAAAATGATAATGAATTATTTAGTAATTAGAATAAAAGATTATAAAGTAGATGAAGATATCGTAGAGATGTTAAATACTGTAAATTCTGTATCTGAAGAAGGCTTTGATTTATTTGATAATTTACTTAAATGGACTAAGAGCCAAGTTGGATCATTAAAGCCAGTATTGAAAGAATATAATGCTATAGATGTTACTGAAACTTCTTTAGAGATGCTTAAAAAAATAGCAGAAAATAAGAGTATTGCTTTAAATATTGAAAAACCAGAAGGAAATTATAACATTTTGGTAGATATCGATATGCTAAAAACTATATTCAGGAATCTAGTTTATAATGCTATAAAATTTTCTGAAGAAAATTCTACTATAACTGTTAAAATAATTCCAGAAGAGAATAATATTCGTTTCAGTGTAATAGATGAAGGAAAAGGGATGAATGAAAAACTTATAGAAAAAGTAGAAGAGGGAACAGTAGATTTCTCTACACCTGGGACTAATAATGAGAAAGGATCAGGATTAGGATTATTATTGACTAGAGATTTTATTATTAAGAATGGTGGTAAATTAGAAGTAAAATCTATTTTAGGAAAAGGTTCTTCTTTTTCTTTTATATTACCTCAGCATATTTAATCTGCTATATAAGCCCACTTTAATTTTAATGTAGAGAATACAGGGTAATGGTCACTTAATCTACTTTTTACAGTATAATATTTTGTACATTCTAATTCAGTGGATGAAAATATATAGTCTATTCTAAGTAATTGATAGAATCCATTAAAAGAAGTAGGATATTTTTCACCGATTTTTCTATATCCATCTTCCAATTCATGATTTATTATTTTATAAGTATATGATAATGGTGTACTATTAAAATCACCACATACTATAGTTGGAGTTTGTAATGAATTAATATACTTAGCTAAATATTCAGCTTGTTTTCCTCGAATGATTCTATTGAAATTAGAAACAGACATTATTTTATCTGTTCCTTTATTTATTATCTGGGATATTCCTGTAGTTTGAAAATGGACATCGATTACTCTTACTGTAAGATCATTTATAATTATATCTGCGTAGTGTGCTCCATTTAGATTTTTTTTAAATATAATTTCATGTTCTATTATAGGATATTTACTAAAAATAGCAAGTCTATTTTCGTCTTCTTTTCCATTTTCTATAGCATAATATGGGAAATATTTTTTTATATAATCCCATTCTTTTTTATGAATATCTCCTTGAAATTCCTGTAAACATACTATTTGTGGTTTTTCTACTATTAGTTGGTTGGTCACATTTAGTATTGTAGATTTTTCATGATGATTAAAACCATGTACATTGTAAGTGGCTACTTTGATTCCGTTAATAGCTTCGTGGGGTTTATTTTTTATATTAAAATGATACAGTCCTCCAATAAAATTACAGCTAAGTATTAAAGATATAAGAGGAATAAAAAATGATATTTTTCTTTTATATATACTTATTAGTAAAAATATTAAACTTAGTAAAAATATTATAGGAGTAATTAGAAAAATTTTGGATATATATATATAATCATATATAGCAAAGCATAAAATTATTAATTCGATTAATATTTTTAAAGCTGTTTTACCTATATTTTTATTACTTTCTTTATGAGTATCAGATGTATTATATATTTTAGTCATTATATTTCCTTTTGGCCTTTTCCCAAACACTATTATTACTATTTCTATTATAAAGATAAAAGAATCCTTTTATGACATTTACATTCATAAATAGAAAATAGTAGGGGATATATAATACTATATTTTTTATTTGTTTGTCTGCTAATATTTTACCTATTAATCCCATAATATAAAAGAGAATTTGAAGTATTAATATTATAGAGTAAAAATTAGTAAAATCTTTAGTAATAAATGCTATAATAATATTAATGAGAAGTAATAAAAATATAGAAATAGGTGTAATACTCCATCTTAAAACTCTATGTGATATATATTGAAAAGATAGAGTTCTATATTTGAATATATTAAGAAGTGGTTTTAATCTATATATAGACTGTATTCCGCCTGCGGAAATACGTACTTTCCTTTTTTGTTCCTCTTTGATATTTAATGATGAATCTTCTTTAGCATAAGCTTTATTGCAATATGCTATTTTATATCCTTTCATGGCTATTCTCATGGACATTATGAAATCATCTAATAAAGTGTCATTAGGCATTTTTATAAATAATTTTCTTCTTATAGCGTATAATTCACCAGCTGCACCTACAGCTGAATTTAATTCCCAATCAAGTTTTTTTAATGTAGATTCATATTTCCAATAAATTCCTTCAGATCCCGCCGCGTTGTCTTTATTACTGATTACTACTACCTTTTCTCCAGCTACGCATCCTACTTTAGGATTTTGAAATTCCTTTATTATTTCTAGGATAGCATTTTGGTTAATCATGGTATTAGCGTCAGTCAGAACTATAATATCACTATTTAATAATGGAATGGCTCTATTTACTGCTGCTGTTTTTCCATTACGATATTTTTCATGAAATAATAAGACTTGGGGTTTACCATCATGATTTCCTATATATTTATTTATGAGTTTATCCGTATTATCAGTACAACCATCTGTTACCCATACTATATTAAAAAGATCAGATGGATACTTTAAAGAGTAATTATTTATCATTTTCTCTTCGATAATATCTTCTTCATTAAATGCTGCTATAAGTAACGAAACAGTGGGTAATGTATTTTTATTTAAGGGAAGATTTACTTTTTTAATAAAAAGCCTTTTAATTTTAACTAATACATAAAGTAGTATTCCATATCCTAAATAGGTATAGAAAATAATAAATATAAAAATCCAAAATAATATAATAAGTGTTTTCATAAATGTATAACAAAGATAAAAATTTCATTAAATATATTGTTATATTTGTTAATCAATATATGACTCTTAAATAAATTCTATGAAAATTTTATATTACGTATTTAATGGAAGAAATTCTTATAGTGGAATAAATAAAAAAATTTTATCTCAAGTTAATGCACTTAAAAAATTAGGTTATGATACTGATTTATTATATTCAGATTTCTTAGAAGATGAAAATCAAGCAGTTTTTGTAAATGATAAACCTATATTTTTTTATGGTAAGGGTATAAAAGCTAAAATTAGAAAAAGAATAGATTATTCTTTTATAGTTCAACAAGTAAAAAATCATAATATAGATATTATTTATATTAGGCATGATATGAATGCATCATTGTTTTTAATTAATGCATTAAAAACAATAAGAAAAATAAATTTATCTATTAAAATTTTAGTGGAAATTCCTACGTATCCATACGATAAAGAATTCAAATATGCTAGATGGCCTGACAAAGTTAAACTTTTATTAGATAAGTGTTATAGAAAAAGATATGCTAAGTCAATAGATTCTTTTGTATCTTTTACGTCATACCCTACGATTTTTGGTCAGCGCAATATAGAAATATCCAATGGGGTAGATTTTGATTCTATTCCATGTATTAAGAGACCTTTGAATAAAATCAAAAATAATGGAGTTTTCAATATGATATCAGTTTCTGAAGTACATTATTGGCATGGGATAGATAGGCTGATAGAAGGAATGGCTTTATATTATAAGAATAAAGGTAATAATCCAGATTTATTATTTCATTTAGTAGGTAGAGGTTATGGTGCAGAATATAATAAATTAGTGAATTTAGTAAAAGAAAGAAAATTAGAAAACAGAGTGGTATTTTATGGTAATAGAAATGGAGATGAATTAAATGATGTTTTTGAATTATCTGATCTTGGAATAGCTTCTTTAGGAAGACATAGATCTGGTATAGATAAAATAAAAACTTTAAAAAATAGAGAGTATGCAGCTAGGGGTATTCCATTTGTTTATTCTGAAACGGATGAAGATTTCGAAAATAAAGAATACATTATTAAAGTACCTGCAGATGAAACGCCAATAGATATTAAATTATTAATTACTTTTTATAATAATTTAAATTTAACACATAATAATATTCGTTCTTCCATAGAAGGTAAATTAGACTGGATGATTCAGATGAAAAAAGTAATGGATAGTATTTTGTCTAAATAAATATTTTAGGAAAATATTAGTCAATTATTTTTTTATATAGCTTTAGGGTGTTTTTAGCGGTATTTTCCCAGCTAAACATTTTAATACGTTCATATCCCTTAGCTATATATTCTTTTCTCATTTCAGGTTTATTTTCTAAAGCTAACATATTATCAGATATTTCTAATTCATCGAAAGGATTTATTAAGATAGCACCTTTACCAGCGATTTCAGGTAAGGCTGAGATATTAGAGGTAATGACAGGAGTACCACATGACATACCTTCTAATAAAGGGATACCGAAACTTTCTCTTAATGATGCATAGATGAATGCCGTAGATCCACTATAAATCGCGGGAAGATCTGAGTTTTTTACATAACCTAAGGGTTTTATCATATCTGTAATATCTATTCTGCCTAATTTATTTAAAATTATATTAATATGTTCTTGGTTTAAATCTGCGACTATTAATGGTTTAGGATATTCAGATTTATCATGATATATACTGTAAGCTTTAAATATTCTTTCTGTATTTTTCTTGGGGTCTGTATTACCTAAGAAAAAGAAATATTCTTTATCCGGAAAATATTTTGAAGTAGTTTCTAAAAAATTATTATCATGTTTGAAATATTTTCCAAATCCATTATAAACAGTTGAAATTTTATTTTTATCTAATTTTAAAATATCTATTATATGATTGCGTTCGAAATTAGAAACAGTAATTACATGTTTACATTTTTTAAGGATGCGAGGTACTACATAACGTCTATATAGCCAGCCCATATTTTGATACAATGAAGAATTATTTCCTCTTTTTTTCTCTAGAAATATAATATCATGTAAAGTTACTATTAATGGACAAGGACAATTAATAGGAGCAGTATTGCTTGTACAGTGCAATATATCTACTTTGTATTTATTTACAGCTCTAGGTAGTGCAAACTGTTCCCATAAAGGATAAGTGGGATATTTTAGAATTATAATATGAAAATTATCACTTTCTTTAAGACACATATCTTCTCCAGGAGCTACGAATATAAAATATTCATTTTTATGGTCAAATTTCTGAAGTTCTCGTATAGTTTCCAATGCCACGAAATCCATACCATGTTTATTACTTCTAAAAATTCTTTGAGCCTCAATACCTATTTTCATAATCTTTTTCTGTATGTATAATAAATTTTTTATTCGTTCCTTTTAATCTAAAAAGATTTGTTATCATCATAATAAAAATTAAAGGAGTTTTTAGCAAGGCTTTTATTATTTTTTTATTCCATAAATTCTCTGGAATAGCCATAATCATAGTAAAAATAAAAACAATCCATAATCCCCACCATTTTATAGAAGTACTAAAATCTAAAAATGAAATAAATACAGCTATTATAAAAATTCCACCGAATAATAAAATGAGAGGGGGTTGTAGCCATTGGATTATTTTATCCATATAGCCTACATTCCATTTAATTATAGCCATAGGTAAATCTTTTATGCTTTTATATGCACAAAAAACTTGATTCCCTAACCATCTTCTTCTTTGTTTATAATACCCAGAAGCTTTTTGAGTTTTTTCATCATACACGAATACATCATCTAAATAATTAATAAAGATTTTATCTTTTAATAATAGTGCTTCTAATTCTTTATCTTCTCCAGAAATTTCTAGTTTATTTACATTGGCCTTAAACCAATCATAATTAAAGGCTTCTCCTGAACCGATAAGAGCTGATGAAATTCCTAAATTTACATGTCCCTTTCTAAAAATAGAATTATTAATTTCTTCACTAAGAGAATCTAAAATGGCTGTATCTGTATTTCTATTTTTACTAGTTCTATGGGCTTGTATAGCTTTTTCTTTAGGAAAAACCATATTGATTCTACTTAAAAAATCTGAATCTACTATATTATCAGCATCTAAAATAATTACTATCTCATAATTTTTAAATTTATCAGCTTTCTCCATAGCGTACTTAAGTGACTTGGCTTTAGAGCTTTGAGGGAAAGAAGGCTGTAATAAAATAATATCTTGCTGAGCTAACCAATCGTTAGTCTCTTTAGTCATGTGATCAGAAATAACTATTATGTCATAACTATTTCTAGGATAATCTTGTTCACTAAATTTACTGATGCTTTCTTTTATTACTTTATTTTCGTTATAGGCAGGATATAATACTAAGATTTTAGAAAATTTATTTTTCTTATCGTAATTATGAGTGCAATGAAAAATAGAAGCAAAAGCAAAAGCAAATAAATATAATACGGATAATGATGATAAAACAAAAATTATCCAATCAAGGATGTACCATATATAATTTGAATTTTCCATATTATTTATTTTTATTTTTAAGGGTAAAGTAATTATTAGTACCTCTAATAATAGCTTTTATGTTTTCAAATTTACCTTTTATTAGGTTTAAAAGCAAAGATTTAGGAATAGCTATTAAGAGTTGATATAAAATAGATAAAGTTTTTTGAGTTCCTACCCTATTTCTATATGCATATAATAATCTATTGCGGCTTATGTAATAGTTTCTTAAAGCAGAATTATTTCCCACACTAGCACTTTCTTTATGATAAATAGTTTGAATAGGATTGTACCATAACGTATAGCCTGCATTTCTGATTTTTTTACTCCAATCTAATTCTTCATAATAAAGAAAAAATATTTCAGACATTTTACCAGCTTTTTTCAAAATTTCTGGTTTGAATATCATAGCAGCTCCATGGCAATAAGGAGTTTGTTTTGGGTCAGAATATCTGCCATCATTATCTTCTAAAAAGCCTATTAAAGAATTTCTTAAAGTAATTTTGGAAAGTGGTGTGTAAGTAGCAAACTGAATTTTATTTTTGGGATTAGTAAATACTATTTTAGGAGATATGGCACCGATTTTAGAATCATTTTCAAATAAATTAATTAAATCTGAAAAATGGTCTTCTTTAATAATAGTATCGTTATTAATTAACATGAAATAATCTCCAGTAGCGATATCTATTCCTATGTTATTTCCTCCTGCGAAACCAAGATTTTTTTCAGATCTAATACATTTAATAGCTGGATATTTTTCTTTAATAATTTCTATTTCTTTTTTATTAAAAGAAGCATTATCTACTACTATTATTTCAATAATTATAGATGTTATTATTTGTAAAGATTCAATAAGTTCTAAGGTGTCGTTAATCCCATTATAATTAACCGTAATAAATGATATCTTTTTTCTCATTATCTTTATTTTTAAGTAGGTTAGCTTTCTTTTTAGAAACTTCTTGGTCATATTTAGGTGATAATAGTATGAAAGCATAACTCATATATATAATAGTACAAGACGGGAATTGCCCATATATCTCATTCGCATATGAGGCAACCATTATTCCAGCAATTCCGCCTATTAATGATATAGTAATACCTAGAACTTCTTGATTTTTTATTTTAGTCCATGTTATCCAACAGCCATATATTAAAATAATAAGCATTAATATTATATTAAGGGTTAAACCTATTATCCCGGTTTCTACCCATATCATAACATACCATGAGTCTGTAGGGATATTATAGACTTCTTTAGCACTATCAGGAATATCTTTGGCACGTCCATTTGAAACTCCGATACCTATTCCGAAGGGTTTATCTTTTAAATAGTAAGCAAATCTTTTTTTATTAATTGTACGAGCTTCTAAAGATGTATCTTCAGGGTTAAATACTGTTCGCATACGCCTAATATATTGATTGCCGTTACCGTAAGGAGTGAATTTAAAAAATAAAAATATAATAAGAATAGTGACAGCCATAAACATAGTATTACGTTTGTTTTTAGATAATATTACATATATGGCTAATCCTACAAATGGGACTGCTAAAGCTGAACGTGTTCCTGATAATAATAAACCCCAAGTAGCTAATAAACTAACGATGAAGTAATAAATTTTTTTATTTTTATTTTTTATAACTAATGCTGTAATAAAAAATACTACGATAGAATGTCCCATGGTATTACCAAAATTAGCAGCATCACTCATAAAGGAAAAATATCTAATTCCTGAATTGATAATATGTGTTGTTTTATGATTTTCTACAAATAACCAATATTTTTCAGCATTATCCCACCCCCAATATTTTTGCATTAAAGCTTTTAATACAGCTAGTATAGTTAATATGGACCATATCTTTATAAATGTTTTTACTTTAGAATAATCCTTACTAGCAGAATAGGTTAAAATAGGGATTATAAATAAATATAAAGCAAATCCTCTAATGGTGCTAATCCAAGATTTAGTGGAAAACTGTTCAGGGTTAAATAGCATCATAATACAATATAATAACCATATTAGGCTACATATAGTAACACAATTAATCGTACCTTTTAAATTATTTTTTTTAAAAATCAAGTTTACTATAAATGATATTAAGGTCAAAAGCAAAAACGCATCAAAAATAATTCCTGGCATTATATTAACATATCTACTAACCCCTATTGTTAAATAATTTACTATAAATAAAACTATTAAAGCATTATAAGGATTATTAAAAACGAACATAATGAAGATTAAAACAAAGGGGAAAAGTGCTAAAGCATAGCCTATAAGAGGATATTTACTTACACATAAAACACCTATAATAACGCTGATTATTGAAGTTATTATAGGTGCTAAATATGGTCTTAATTTTTCCCACATAATAATATTATCTATTACGTGATGAGATTCCTAAATTATATATATCATGTGATAAATTTGCAAAGAAATTATAAGGAGGTAGTTGTCCTGTGAATTCTTCCAATGTGAGTTTCGATATATCTATTAACATGATAAATGTATTATTTTTATCCAGAGTTTGATTAGTAAAATTATGATATAACTTCTCATCAGAATTTTTCCAAGATGTTTGAGCATCGAGTACTATAATATTAAGAATAGCTTTATTAATGATTTTTTTTTGGATAAAATCAGTTTTTAAATCTCTATGATTTATAAGAACCAATTTATCATTTTCTATGGCTAATAAATCATTATAATTTATAGGATACATGATTTGTTTATCATTTCTTTCAAATGAGGTTTTCCAATCTATAATACGAGATTTTCTACCAATAGTCGTCCAATAATATGCTAGGTATTCAATAATTGGAAGAATTTCTTTAGTAGGAATAAGAGAAACAAAATTTATGATATTTATTTCATTCGAATTAGTTCGACTCATAATCTCATTTGATAATATCATAATAGCATTTTTCTGATATTCTTTAAGATAATTTTTGTGAAATCTCATAGGTGTAGTAGGGTACGCAGCTATTACTTTTCCTTTAGTTAAAAATTCTGTTTTATCTTTATCTCTTAATGTTTTATTTAATAATTCTAATATGGCAAATAATCCAAATAGAAATATAAATGTGGCAATGGTGCTTCCAGCCACTTTTAAGAGCCTTTTAGAAGGTTCGGGCTGAAGTGGTAACTGAGGAGGAGTAATAATCTTAACATTAGAATTCATTTGAGTATTCTTCTGTTTTAGTTTAGCTTGATTTAAATTATCAGAGATGCTAATATATTCTTTTTCAAGCAAAGATATTTTTCTTAAATGTTGTGATATTTCTACATTTAAAGGAGAAAAATCAGAATAGGTTTTATCTAATTCTTTTTTTATTTTTTTCAGAACTGTTAAATTTGCAAGAGCTTTTTCTCTATCTATAGTGGATAGTAACCATTGTGATGCATAATTTTCTTTAACTAAAACAGAATTAATGTTATCATAATTTAATAATGCTTGTATTTGATTTTTTAGCTGGTTTTCAGAAATAAATAATTTATTATTTATTTCATCATTATTTTCATGTTTAGTAAGATATTTTAAAGTTTTTTCACTTTGTAAATTTGAAATTTGCTGTAAATTTTGAACAAAATCTTTATTTTTGGATAATGAGTTAAAAGAATCTCCAAATTCATTTTGTAATTTAGAGATAGTCCTATTAGCAGCTTTTAATGCTTTAGAAGAAATATTCATTTCAGCATTCCAATCATAATTTAATCTAGCAGCATATTCACTCTGTGCAGTGTAATTAATAATATTGTTGTTAGTGGTGAAAACACGATAATTATTTTCTGCAGTGAGTAATTTATTATGTGCTTTTTCTTTTTCCGTGGAAAAATATTTAATAGCTTCATAAGTTTCATCATCTCTTATTTTTTTATATTCAATGATAAATGCCTCATTAAGTAAATCAATGGTATTATATGATATATAAGGGTCATTAGTAGAATATGAAATTTCTACCATATCACTAGATCCTAGTCTTTCTACTGATATGGTCTTTAATGCTTTTTTTCCATAATATTCATAGTCCCACATATAAATACCATATAAGTAATTATCGTATTTTTCTTTACGATTTTTTAAAAAATTAGATAATGTATGTTCATAAGAGTTTCTATCCACTAATTTCTTAATATTATTAGGGGTTTTATAAAATATTCTTTTAAAATTTTTTTGAGATATATAAGGAGTATCTTTAAGTGTATCTCCATATGTCATATGTTGAGCAAATAATTTAATAGAAATATTCATTAATGTAGTCTGAGACTGAATAATATTTAGATAGGTAGCCATCATAGTATTAGACTTAACCCAAGAAGTGCTAGTTTCAGTGTTTCCCAAGTCGTATCCTGATAAAATGCCAGTATATATTATAGAATTAGTAGAATAAGATTTTTGATCATTTTTAGTGACCACTATAGCTATAACGCATACAATTAAAGGAAGTATTATTAAGTACCACCTTTTTCTCCATAAAAAACGGAATAATTTAATAGCTATTTCCATATCAAAATTATAATATTTTAGTTCCTGTTAAAATCTCTAAAGCTGTTACAGCTCGTAATAAGTTTGCTTTTTGTGTCTGGATATTTCCATAAGAAGTCGCTAAAATCTGCTTGTTAAGTATAAACTTATCTATATCTATAACTCCTTTTAGAAACTGTTTTTCTATTAAATAAGAATTAGCAAGACTAAATTGGTAAGTTTCTTCTAATTTGGGGATAAGAGTAATAGCTAGATAAGCATCAGCATATTTCTCTGATATTTGTATTTTGAGCGTTTCAAAATATGTCTCACGGGTATATTGATAATATTCGACTTCGGCTTTTGCACTTTTTATATCATGATGTTTTGTGAAGATATCACTTAATGGGAAATTCATACTAATACCAAAGTGCCAATAAGTGGATGTCTTGTTAGCATATGAAGGAACATAAGCAAGTTCTGAGTCAGATAATAAACTAGCTAATTGGCCATATTGATAAGCTGCTATAACATAAATACGTTTAGACCAATACCATCTAGTACTTTTATAAATTTCTTCATATTTTTCAATTTCTGCATCGGCTTTTTTTAAATTAGGAGAATTAATATAAGCTAATTCGAATAAAGAATCAATAGGGGGTAGGTGTAGATTAATTAAATTATGAGAAAGTTTATCCTGAACACTAGTTTGTCCTTGAGCAAAACTAATTAAGCAGAAACAAGACATAATTAATAAAAGAAAAGATTTTTTCATGATAATTAAACATTTTCTTTTTGAATAAAAGAGGTGCAAGTCTTAAATATAATAATAATATCACCCCAAAAACTAAAAGTTTTAGCATATTTTATATCTAATAGTTTTCTTTCTTCAGGTGACATTTTGTTAGAGCCTCCGCGTTTCTTAATTTGCCATAATCCAGTCAGTCCCGATGGGGCTAAAAATCTATCGATATCTTTATCTGAAGTAAGAAGTTCTGCTTCATAAAGGGGAATAGGACGATTTCCTACTACAGACATATCACCTTTTAAAATATTAAATAATTGAGGTAATTCGTCTATACTAAATTCTCTTATAATTTTACCAATTTTGGTTATTCTAGGGTCGTTAACAAATTTTTTAAATGCTTTTTCTTGTTCCTGTTCTGTGGCTTTTTTAAATTGATTATCATCTATAACGAAGTCATCATCAAATAATAAATTAGTATTATTGATATCTATAATACTAGTATCAATTTCCATCTGTTTTATCATGCTTATTTCTTCATTATCATTAGTATCATATTGATTTGAATCATTTAATTCCTTTATTTTTTGGTCTGCATTTTTATACATAGATCTAAATTTCCAAAAATAAAATATTTTAAAATTACTACCTACTCTTTTGGATTTATAAAATATGGGAAATCCATCTTCTATAGCAATAGCTATAATAGTAAATAGAAATAGAGGACTTAAGAATAATATAGACAAAATAGAAAAAGTAATATCAAATAATCGTTTCCAAGTAGGGAGAATGAAAATATTGATATTATCTTTATATGTTAAAGGAATATTAACAGATTCTGAATATTTAGAAATAAAATCACGTGCGTTGTTAATACTTTCTTTAGAAGCTCTAGTAGATAGTGTATTATTTATACCTTTTTTTAAGTATAGTATAGAGTCTTCTTTAGAAACGGAATCTGTAATAAGGATAATATAAGTATTGGGATAAAATATCCTTATAGATGATATAGTATTAATTTTAGAAATAAAATCTTTTTCCAAAAGTAATATAGGAATAATATTTTTACCATATTTTTCTTGAAATTTGGAAATGGATTTTAAAATATCTACTTTTTTGGAGGCAAAATAAATATTATTATCCATATTTTTTTGAAAATATGAACGTGTGTTTTTATCTTCTCCGCAGTATATAAATTTTAATTTCAATGTAATATTTTTTTTACTCTAAGTTTTAATTCTAATGGGTTAAAAGGTTTAATTATATAATCTTCAGCTCCCTTGGAAAAAAGCTTAATTCTTTCACCGCTACTATTTTCACTAGAAAGTATTACTACTGGAATGTCTTTAAAAAGTTTATTTGCTTTAACATATTCTAATAATTCGGTTCCAGTCATTTCTGGCATTCTTAAATCAGTAATAATTAAATCAGGGATATTGCCTTCATGAAGCCATGCAATAGCTTTTATAGCAGAATTGAAATAAGTGAAGTTGAATTCATCTGAAAGATATAGAGAAACCACTTTAGCTATAGTAGGTTTATCATCTATAATAAGGATATCTTTCTTTATATTCATGTAATTCATATGTTTATATGGTAAAGATAAGAAAAAAAACTAATTTGTTTATAACAATTTTATTATTTGGTATAAACCTTCGAAGGTCGAAATCATACCAAGAACAATAATAATTATACCCGATATCTGATTTATATATAACAATTGCCTGAGTCTAAATTTGTTTCGGAAATGATTTACGATAGCTGTAAGTAAAAACCACCAACTAGATGCTCCAATGAATACACCAAGTAATGTAATGGCTAAAAGCATATTAGTTTCATTAGCCGTAGTATCTATTCCTATAAAAGCAAATAAACCCAATAAAATAAATAAAGCACCTGGATTAGTAATTACTATAAAATTAGCACTGAAAAAATCTCCCACTAAGCCTTTTTTACTAGTTTTAGGTCTTCTGATTTGTTTAATAGGATTTTTAAATAAAATACTAACACCGAATAGAAGTACTATTATACCACCAATTATGAGAGTTTCATTATGATATTTACTTAGGAACAGATCTACAAATGCTAAACTAAGCAAAGCTACAGCTGCAAAAAAAGTGTCAGCTAAAGCAGATCCCATACCAGTAATAAAACCAGATTCTCTTCCTTTATTTAATGTTCTTTGTAAACATAGAACACCTACTGGACCGAGGGGAATAGATGCCAGTAACCCTACTATAATACCTTTAATAAAATTAATTACCATAAACTCAAATATTGTACAAATATACAATTCTTTGTTATATATTTGTAAGTATTGTAAAAGAAAGAAATGAAAAATAATGGAAAATTTAAACAAATTACCTGGATATACTTATTAGTATCCTTACTTCTAGCATCTTTACCATTTCTGGTTAAAGGCATGTCTTTCTGTATGTTATTTGCATTTGTGCCTCTTTTATTTGTAGAAGATATGTGGCATAATCAAAGAGTAAAAGGATTTTGGCATGTTTATTACTTGTATTTTTTGGTTTGGAATATAATTACGACTTTTTGGATTTGGAATGCTACTATTCCTGGAGTTATAGGTGCTGTATTGGTTAATGCATTACAGATGTCGATTGTATTCTATTTATTTAGAATTTTCAAAAGAAAACACAATAAAGGTTCATTAATGTTTCTGCCATATCTATTCCTAATAATTACATGGATATCTTGGGAATATTTCTATTTCAATTCTGAAATATCATGGCCTTGGTTAACTTTAGGTAATGCTTTTGCTAATAATACTCATGCTATTCAATGGTATGAATATACAGGTACTTTAGGAGGTAGTTTATGGATTTGGTTATCTAATATATTATTATTTTTCTTAATAAAGCGTTTTAGACAAATAGCTATTAAACAGTATTTATATCTTAGTTTACTGACTTTAATTATTATTATCGGTCCTATAATTACTTCTTTAATCATTTATTATAATTATCAAGAAAAATCGAATCCTAAAGAAATATTAGTACTTCAGCCTAATATCGATCCATATCATGATAAATTTGAAGGAATGACTAGGGTAGCTCAAGATACTTTATTGTTGAATTTAGCTGAAGAAAAAATTACTGATAGTACTACTTTAATGGTTTGCCCTGAGACATTTACATCTTATATAAATCAGAAATATGTTAATAGATTTTCTACTGTAATAAGGTTTAAGAAATTTATTTCTAATCATCCAAATGTTAATATTATTTTCGGTGCTATTACTACACAATTTTATCCATGGAATTCATATCCTGGTTCTTTTAAAGATCATAAGCCTACACTGACAGCTCGATCAGGACAAGGTTTTTGGTATGATGCTTATAACTCTTCTATAATATTAGATAGTACAGATAGATATGACATATATCACAAATCTAAATTAGTCGTATTAGCTGAATATGTTCCATATCCTAAAATACTGTTAAAATTTAAGAAATTATCTATTAAATTAGGAGGAACTATCAGTTCTTATGGTACTCAGCCAGAGGTTAGTATATTTACTACAAGTGATTCTGTAAAAGTGGGTACAGCTATTTGTTATGAATCTGTTTATGGTGAATATTTTAGTGAATATGTTAAAAAAGGAGCTCAATTAATGTGTGTAATTACCAATGATGGCTGGTGGGGTAATACACCAGGCCTTCGTCAGCATTTATCTTATTCTAAATTGAGAGCTATAGAAAATCGCAGATGTATAGCAAGAAGTGCTAATACAGGTATTTCAGCCTTAATAGATCAGCGAGGAGATATGATAGCTCATACTGATTGGTGGGAACCCGATGCACTTATAGGTAAATTAAATTTAAATGATGAATTAACAGTATATACTAAATATGGTGATTATATAGGCCGAGGTGCAGAATTCGCTTTTGTATTATTATTTATGTATTTTATCACTTCACTATTTATAAAAAAAGAGAAATCATGAAGACAGCTTTATATCCAGGTTCTTTTGATCCTTTTACTAGAGGTCATTTAGATATTTTAAAATCTGCATTAAAAGTATTTGACAAGGTAGAAATAGCAGTAGGTTATAATTATTTAAAGAAAGGATTTCTAAGTGTAGATAATAGAATAAGACTCATAGAAAACGCTTTAGAAATAGCTATATTAAATGATGAGAATCTTAAAGATAGAATTGTGGTTAAATCATATCAAGGTTTGACTGTGGATTTTTGTAAGCAAGAAAATATTAATATTATAGTAAGAGGTCTTAGATTTGTTCAAGATTTTGAGGCTGAATTAGCTGTGGCTCAAGGTAATACTATTATGAATTCTACTGTGCAGACAGTGTTTTTACCTGCTATTACGGAAACATCTTTCATATCATCTACTATGGTTAGAGATGTTTACCAAAATGGAGGAGATATTAATGTTTTAATTCCTAAAGGCGTGAAAATTAATGATTATCTATAATTAATAATTATTTCAATGAAAAAGATATTTATCCTTTTATTCTGCCTTACGGCAATAAGTTTCAGTTTAAAATCACAGAATGTAGAAAATAAGCAAAATGATAAAATAGGTCGTACTGTAAAGGTAGATTCTTTGAGTACAGGAGATATAAATACTATATTGAAAACGTTTGATGGACAAACTGTTTCATATATAATACCAAAAATAGATTTCCTTATTTCTACGGGTAAGACTAATGACCAGAAATCATTCATAGCTTCTAGAACTTTTTTATATTATTATCAGTCAAAAATTATGGGATATGAAGAAGCTGCTATTTATGTCGTTGACAATTATTTCTTAAATGGCAAATTATCATGGCCTAATGAATCAAGCTTAATGCAAATTAAAATGTTTGCCGATTTTAATAGACATTCATTAATAGGAATGCAAGCTCCTGAGTTAGTTTTATATGATAGGTATAGTAAGAAAATAAATCTACAGGATTCTATTGCTAAATATAAGATTATATATTTTTACGATAATCAATGTCCCACTTGTGAAAAAGAGACTCCTCAAATCATGAATTATTTACAGACTTTCGATAAAGCACGTATATTATTATATAGAGTGTTTACGCAGAAAGATAATAAAGCCTGGATATTATATGTAGATAAGTTAAATAAAAAATATAAAATGCCTATAAATATAGACGTGGCAGATGTTTGGGACGAAAAGCTTGAATCTGATTTTCCTAGAATGTACGGAGTCGTATCTACACCTAAAATATTATTATTAGATAAGGATAATAAAATAATAGGTAGAAATCTTCATTATAAATCTTTAACCCAGTTAATAAAAGTATATGAAGAACAGCCTGATTCTTATGCTATGTTTTTTGATAAAATTTTCAAAAGAATGTTATCAAAGGATTATAAGCAACCATCTGATACTGCTTTAATGCATAAGACTATTAAAACTTTTTATCAAGACAATAAATATTCTCCTGAAGTATATCAGTTAGTGTTCTATAATTTATACCAATACCTAAAAGGTAGCGATTATTATGAACTTCAAAAATTAGCTGCGTGGACAGCAAAAAAATATATTATAGAACAGCCAGAGCTGTGGAAAACAGTCACTTTTACTTCTTATGATAATCTTGAAAATCCTTGTTTAATAGGGGATTTTAGTTCATTCAAAGATTTTATGTCAAGAACCAAAATAGCTGTGGAATTATTTAATAGAAATCCATTAGAAGAAAAGGCAATTAATCTTTCACTCTATGATATTCATAATGATAAGCATAAGTTGTTAGAAAACGCTACTAAATATACTGTATTATATTTCTATTCATTAGATTGTGCTGTTTGTGATGCTGTCGATGCTGATATGAAAAATATTTATTCAGAATTTATGATAGATAAAGATACTGATACTACTGATAATAATATTGCTGTTAAGCAAAAATATAATCATGATATAAGTTTTGTAACAGTTTGTACTAGTAGAAGTAAGCGTGATTTTAAAAAACACATTAATTCTAATAAATTTTATAAAGAATATCCAAATAATTGGATTTCTTTATATGATAAGAAACAAAATTCAGGTATGTTTGAAAAGTATGATTTGTCTGTGGTTCCTGCTATTTATCTTTTAAATAAAAATAAAGAGGTGATAGGAAAAGAGTTAAACCCAGCTACTCTTGAGGAAATATTGAAAATCCTTCTTCAACCCCTATCCAATCAATAGGTTTTAGCCCTTGCTGTATTAATATATTATTTGTCTGAGAGAATGGTTTTGAACCGAAGAATGCTTTTCTTGCCAATGGGGAAGGATGGGCAGCTTCTAATACGAAATGTTTAGATTTATCAATTAGTTTTCCCTTTGATTTTGCAAAATTACCCCATAATAAAAATACTAAGCCTTCTTTTTTTTCAGAAAGTAAGCTAATAACATTATTTGTAAATTCCATCCAGCCTATCTTAGAATGAGAGAGAGGTGTATGTTCCTTAACTGTTAGAGACGCATTAAGCAAAAGTACACCTTGTTTAGCCCAATCTTCTAAATTTCCTGAACGTTTTATAGATTTATTCAAGTCTGTTGACATTTCTTTATATACGTTTTTTAGAGAAGCTGGAATTTTTTGATTTTTAGGGACCGAAAAAGAAAGTCCATTAGCTTGACCAGGACCATGATAAGGATCTTGACCTAGTAAAACTACTTTAACTTTATCAAATGGACATAACTTAAAGGCATCGAAGATTTGATCTGCAGGAGGATATATAATAGCCCCAGAATCCTTTTCATTAGATAATAATTCAACAAGCTTTTTAAAGTAAGGTTTGTTAAATTCATTTTTTAGGATTTTATCCCAGTTATTTCCAATATGGGTATTCATATTTGATATATGTATGATGCTTATTAAAATACGAAGTTAAGAACATCTTTCACTGTTTCTACGAAATGGAAATTCATACCTTTAATATATATTTCCTTGATTTCTTCAATATCTTTTTTATTGTCGACAGACAAAACTATAGTAGTTATACCTGCTCTTTTAGCAGCAAGTATTTTTTCTTTTATTCCACCTACTGGTAATACTTTTCCTCGTAGAGTCATTTCACCAGTCATGGCAGTACCTTTTTTGACTTTTTTACCAGTTAGAGATGAAATCATGGCAGTAACCATAGTTATACCAGCTGAAGGTCCATCTTTAGGAATCGCTCCTTCTGGGACGTGTATGTGGATATCTTTTTTCTTTAAATCAGAAATCTTGAGACCTAAACTTCTTGTATGAGATTTAATATATTCATATCCTATTTTAGCAGATTCTTTCATTACATCACCTAAATTACCTGTAGTGGAAAGCATGCCTTTACCCTCGCTATGGCAACATTCTATAAATAGAATTTCACCACCGACCTGTGTCCAAGCTAAGCCTGTTACGACTCCGGCACCTTCATTGCCTTTTTGCATATCATGATGACTAGTAGGCAATCCTAGGAATTCTTTTAGCATGTCTGGCTTTACTGTTACACTATTTTCACCATTTACTGCTATTTTTCTTGCAGTTACCCTAGCGGCTTTAGCTATTTGTTTTTCCAATCCTCTGACACCAGATTCTTGTGTATATTTATCTATTATAGTTCTGATAGCATTTTTAGAGAATTTAATTTGAGAAGATTTAAGACCATTAGCTTTTAATTCTTTAGGGACTAGATGCCTTTTGGCAATTTCAGTTTTTTCTTCTGGTAAATATCCAGTAATTTCTATCATTTCCATTCTATCTCTAAGTGCCGGGTGGATAGAAGAAATATCATTGGCAGTAGTTATAAACATGACCTTAGATAAGTCATAATCTATATCTAGATAATTATCATGAAAAGTATTATTCTGTTCAGGGTCTAATACTTCAAGTAGAGCGTATGAAGGATCTCCCTTAATATCTCTATTGATTTTATCTACTTCATCTAGTACTAAAACAGGATTTGATGTACCTGCACGTTTGATACTTTCTATGATTCTGCCAGGCATAGCACCGATGTATGTTCTTCTATGTCCTCTTATTTCAGATTCATCATGTAATCCACCTAAAGATATTCTTTGATATTTCCTACCTAAAGATCTAGCTATAGATTTTCCTAAAGAAGTTTTACCTACTCCAGGAGGGCCGTATAAACATAGTATAGGAGATTTCATGTCTCCTTTTAATTTAAGAACACTTAGATATTCTATTATTCTTTCTTTTACTTTTTCTAACCCGAAATGGTCATGGTCAAGTATTTTTTGTGCACGTTTTAAATCAAGATGATCTTTAGAAGTATTATCCCAAGGAAGTTCTACTAATAATTTAATATATTGATACTGAGTGCTATAATCGGGAGAACTCTGATTAGTTCTTTCTAATTTATTTAATTCACTTTCAAAAGTTTTAGCAACATAATCTGGCCATTTTTTGTCAGCTGCCATATTATTAAGTTCTTGAATATCATTTGATTCAGAATCAATACCTAATTCTTCCTGTATGGTTTTTAACTGATTATTTAGATAATATTCTCTCTGCTGTTGATCCATTTCAGAATGAACCTTCTTCTGTATATCTTCTTTAATATTAAGGATTTCTATTTGACTCTGTAGAAGTCCTAACAGTATTATAGCTCTTTTCTTTAAATCATTTTCTCTTAATAATTTTATCTTATCTATGTAATTTTCCATTTCTATGCCTGAGGCTAAGAAATTGATTAAGAATTCGTAATTGTCTATATTTTTAATAGAAAGAGATGCTTCTTTAGGCAGGCCTGGATTTAGTTTTATAATATTTACAGCTGCATCTTTTATAGTGGCAGCTAGGGCTTTCATATCTATTTCATCTTCTTTAGCTAAGAAATCACTAGTCCAATTAATTTTGGCAAATAAATAGGGTTCTGTATTTAATTGTTTTACTAAGTTGAATCTTTTTATACCTTGAAGAATAGCAGTAATATTGCCGTCAGGCATATCTATTAATTTAAGAATCCTCGCGCAACTTCCTATTTCAAATAAATCTGACATATTAGGATCTTCAGTGGATACATCTTTCTGAGTAGCAGTACCTAGTATCTTAGTAGTTTTATATATCTCTCTTATAAGAAATTTAGATTTATCACGACCAATAGTTACAGGTTGTACTGTACTTGGGAATACTACTACATTTCTAAGCGTTAATATAGGTAGTGAATCTGGTAATTTTTCATCTTTTAGTTTGTTGGCAGGCTCCATATCTATAATAGGAAGTATATTAACATTTCCTGCATTTGTATTTAATAAATCAAAATAATCTTTCATATTGTGACAATCTGTCAGTGTTTTTTGTGAAAATAAATTTTTGTGTATTTTTGTGTCTTATATATAGTGCTTTATATACTATTAAAGATAAAAATAACATCATTGATATATATGGTCAATCATTATGCCAAACTATCTACTAAGATTTTTTGGAGTTTTAAAAAAATAGAGATACTTTTGCAGTTCCGTAATACAAACAAGTATTAACTTTTTAATAATAAAATAATTATGACAAAAGCAGACATCGTAAGTGAAGTGTCCAAAGCTACAGGAATGGAAAAAATCGCTGTTCAAAATGTGGTAGAATCATTCATGGATACAGTAAAAAATTCACTTGCTAAAAATGAAAATGTTTACCTTCGTGGATTTGGTAGCTTTATAGTAAAGAAGCGTGCTAAAAAAACAGCTAGGAATATATCTAAGAATACAACGATTGTTATTCCTGAACATAATATTCCTGCTTTTAAACCAGCAAAGGTTTTCATTAATAAAGTGAAATAACAGTTTAATTTAAAATAATAATATGCCAAGCGGTAAAAAAAGAAAGAGACATAAGATGTCTACACACAAACGTAAGAAACGTTTGCGTAAGAACAGACATAAGAAGAAATAATGAGTGTTAACTCCTCATTATAAGTATTATGTACGTTATAATCTAGAGCAGGTTGTTAACAATTTGCTTTAGATTTTTGTTTATAAAAATAAATATGGAAAAAGATCTTATTATCAACGTAGGTTCCTCAGACATTGAAATAGCCTTGACTAATGATCAAAGGCTTATGGAGCTTAACATTGAAAAAAATGATGAAAAAGCTTTTTCTTTAGGTGATGTGTATTTAGGAAAGGTTAAGAAATTAATACCTACTTTAAATGCAGCTTTTGTAGATATAGGAGATAAAAAAGATGCCTTTGTTCATTATTTGGATTTAGGTATAAATTTCAAAGCTTTTGATACTTTTGTCAGGCGCATGAATCCAAATGTAGATTATAAGACTTGTTATAATTCTATCGATATTCATACTATCTTAGAAAAAGAAGGTAAAATCGAAAATGTATTTAAACAAGGTCAACCTATAATAGTTCAAATCGTCAAAGAACCAATATCTACTAAAGGATCTAGATTAACTGCAGAAATATCTATAGCAGGTAGAAATATAGTATTACTACCTTTTGGAGATAAAGTAAATGTTTCGCAGAAAATATCATCTAATTCAGAAAAAAAGCGTTTAGAGAGACTGATGTATAGTATTCTTCCTCCTAATTATGGAGTGATTTTAAGAACAGCTTCCGAAGGGAAAAAAGCCGCTGTTCTTCATGCAGAATTAAGAATTCTAATCAGTAAATGGGAGAATTCATGGGAAAAGGTAGCTAAGGCTAAAACTCCTAACTTACTTTTTACAGAAGCTTCCAAAACTAACACCATTCTAAGAGATCTTCTCAACGATTCTTTTTCAAATATTTATATAAACGACGAGAAAATATTTAAAGAAACTCAGGAGTATATCTCTATGATAGCTCCAGAGCAAGAAGATTTAGTAAAATTGTATAAGGGACATGAACCTATTTTTGACTATTTTCATGTCACAAAACAATTAAAATCTTCATTTGGTAAAGTGGTTCCTATTAAACAGGGGGCTTATTTGGTTATTGAAACCACAGAAGCTTTACATGTCGTAGATGTAAATAGTGGAACAAGAGTTAGAGTAGGGAAGAATCAAGAACAGAATGCGTATGATGTCAATTGTCACGCAGCTGATGAAATAGCGCGTCAATTAAAATTGAGAGATATGGGAGGAATCATTATCGTAGACTTTATCGATATGGATACTTTCGAACATAGAAATTTACTGCATAAACGTATGCAGGAATTAATGGCTAATGATAGAGCTAAACATAATGTGTTACCTCTAACTAAATTTGGCCTTATGCAGATTACTCGACAACGAGTAAGAGCAGCTACTATAATAGACACATTGGAAAAATGTCCTATGTGTAATGGTACAGGCAAAATTACTTCATCCATTCTTATTGATGAGAAAATGGAAAGAGCTTTAGCTTATTATATAAAAGAAAAGAAATGTAAATCTTTTATATTAACAGCAAATCCTTTAGTAGAAGCTTATATTACTAAAAAGAAGGGATTGTCTTCATCCATACTGAAGAAATGGGAAAAGAAATATAAAATTAAGATTCGTTTACAGTCTGTATTAGATTCTGGATTGTTAGATTTCGAATGGTTATCTAAAAAAGGAGAAAAACTGGATTAATTATCCAGTTTTTTTATTATTTATCATATATAATGATATGTATAGACATTAGAATATGTGTATTAAATTAGAGATTGACTAATCTGGATAGATATTAATAAATAGATAATTATTATTATCTTTGAAATCTTATATAAGTATATATGGTTAAGAAGAATGTCCAAAACACTAAGACACTTAAGTCAGATAAAATTATTAAGACTAATAAAAATATTAAGTCAGATGTTTTACGTAGAAGATTATTTATTAGAAAATACAAGAAAAGTATAAGATTTAATAGTAAAGAGATCGAATTGATAGATAATTATTGTGAAGAATTTGGGGTCAAATCACAGTCTTCATTCTTTAGAGACTGTATTATTGAAAACATAATGGAACAGTTAGATGAAAATTATCCTAAATTATTTTAAGTTTTCAGATAGTTCAAAAATGTTTTAAACATTTATTATTATTACATCTTAGATTATTTTAATTATTTATAATTTTTTTATAAAATACAGATAATTATTTTATACTGATAATCAGACTTTTATAAGAGTGTCTAAAAATAAGTGCTAAATACACTCAAAATAAAGATAAATAAATTAGGAAAGGTAGATATGAAATCATATCTTTGCACTCCCAATACGGAAATAGAGGGTAAGAGAGAGGCAGAAAAGGGGATAAGTATTGGATAATAGTTGATTGAAATAATGAAGAACAAGTACGAAAGTACAAAGTACAACAAGTACCAAGAAAAGAGTAAAGAGCGTTAATTTCGAATAAGAAATTAAAAAACAAACTACCCAGTCAGGACAGCTAAAAGATATAAATATATACAACGAAGAGTTCGATCCTGGCTCAGGATGAACGCTAGCGGCAGGCTTCACACATGCAAGTCGAGGGGCAGCGTTATAGATTGCTTGCAATCTATA
>JBAYYV010000003.1:20000-302088 GCA_041672845.1 Bacteroidales bacterium | reverse complement strand
TCAGACTGATATACTGCCGATGCTTCGTGAAGTTCTGAATATTTAGTGTATTTGTCTAATACGATGAAATTATTCGATTCTGCTATAGGTTTGTAGGTTTTCATGTTATTTAGTGCTATTATTCTTTAGGAAATGTTAGTAACATATCTCTATAATATTCGTATTGCTTTTTTCTTAATTCTATCTCTTTAGGTAATCCTTCACTAATGGAATTCGTTAGAGTGTCGAATTTGTCTAAAATTCTTACTATTCGTTTTTGCTCTTCTATTGGGGGGATGGGGATTTGAAACTTCTCAGTATCAGAAATTGAAATTTGAGGCATTTGCATTCGACTAGCAATATTCTGAAAATAAGGTTCATTTATCTTTAAAGAGTAATATATAAACTTTATATTAATATTGTCACTGTTTGAATGGTATGACCACATTTCACTTTTATGAGAAAAGGGTTTATCATAATATTCAAATTCGATAACTCCACGAGATTTTACTATAATAGACTCATCATAATTTATATTATTATTTGGGATATCCTCAAAATTAACAAAAGCAACAGTTTTACCACCTGCAAATATTTTCAGAGGAGCATCGTTTTTATTTAATTTTTTCATACGTCCTGCAGTTATTTTTGTCCCTTTAGTACGAATAAGAATTTCTCCTAAACTCTTCCACTCCACCTCATCATCTTTAAAACTAAGTAATTGATCACGATAGTAGGTATATTGTTTCTTACGAGCTGTAAGCTCTGCCGTAAGCTCTGCCGTAAGCTCTGTAAAAGTATCTAGAATACGAACTATTTCTCGTTGAATTTTTAAAGATTTTTCAGGATTTTCTGGACAAGGGATGGGTATGGGGAGTTTTGCTAAATCTTTAGGATATACATGTGGAACCCCAGAACCTTTCTTTAAACTATATATCCAAGATTGATTATTTAATAGATAATGGAATATATATTTAGTATTTAAAATAGTTAAATTCGGTTTGACAGAGAAAGAATCAGAGATGAAGATAGGTATATTCCAATACATAATATAACCTGCGTAAGCACCACTTCCAGCAATTGTAATGGTTTCTCCATCTCTATTATAATCTCCATTATAATAAGCTGGTTTTTGTCCACCACTAATTACTGGTATATTACCATTTGTTTTATTTTTTGCAGTTATTGTTCTGCCTCTTTTTAATTCAGCTACTTCCCCTAAACTCTTCCACTCAACCTCAGCCTCATCCAACAATTTTTCTATATAACTCATAACTATATTTTTCTATTTAATTGCTTCACCACCTTGTCGAAATTAGACACTATCTTTTGATGCTTGTTAAACTCGTTGTATTCCTCGAAAGCTCTTGCATCGGCTCTCTTTTTGCTAATATTGCCTTTACTTACAAGGATTTTATATCGTCTAAAGGACAAAAACTCATTAATGCTCTTGGCAAACTGTTCCATTGTAAAGGTGTTCTCATTCTCTATCAAATCCTCAACATAATCAAAATAGCCAGTGACTGCACGCTCCAATTTGCGTATTTCTTTCTCACTTAAATAAGTTCTTTGCAACTGTAACATCCATCTTTAAGATTCTTCCCTCTGGGGCATTCCTCCAAGTAGTAAGCCCCATATGTTCATTATTACGATTGGCACAGCTAGAAATTATTTCGGCTGCGGTTTTCCCTGTAATAGCATAGTGGAATTTATTCTGCACAGTAGCATAAAACTCCGTAGTGATAGCATCGTATTTATTATAGTCGATACTACACTCTGCAAATATATCTGTAATTTGTTGCCATATTCTTCTTTCACTTGTACGGATAGAGCGAACACGATCCAATAGCTCCCTAAAGTAATCCTTACCAAAGACTGTTTTTCCCTGTTTCAACCTCTCATCATCCATTGCAAAGCCCTTGATAATATACTCCTTCAAAATTTGAGTTGCCCAAATTCTAAAGTGGGTAGCCTTGGCAGAGTTTACACGATAACCGACTGATATAATGGCATCGAGATTGTAATATTTTGCTATTTTATTTTGAGTTTTTCCCTTGATAGCTCTGTGCTGAGTGGTGTGTGCAATTTCTGCACATACCACTTCCTCTACCAACTCTCCACTCTCAAATATATTACTAAGGTGTCGACTAATACTCGTCCTATCCACATCAAAAAGTTCTGCCATTGACTTCTGTGTAAGCCAAATGGTTTCATCCTTAACAAACGCCTCGACCTGTACAGCTCCATTTGGAGTTGTGTAGAGTATAAACTCTGAGGTTTGCTCAAAAGGTACTATATCGCTCTTATTACTCATATTCATTAATAGTATTGTTTTCTAATTCAGTTACAATAGAATCAATATCAGAACGAAGAGAATCGATCTTACTCACAATAGTTGAAATCTCAGCATTCAACTCGGCTATATTTATCACTTCACGAGTATCTTCAGCTTCGACATATGAACTAACAGACAGTGTATAATCATTTTCTGCTATTTTATCATTGTCTATACTTTTAGCTATATATTCCACATCTTCTTTACTGTCGAACATTCCCATTATTTTTTCTATGTGCTCATCAGTAAGAATATTGTTATTTGTTTCTTTCTTAAAGAAATCTTTACCACTAGCATCTATAAATTGAGTCTTATTATTTTTCTTATTCTTAGATAAAACTAAAATATTTACAGCAATAGAAGTTCCAAAGAAAAGATTAGGTGCCAGAGAAATAACAGTTTCTACGAAGTTATTATCCACTAAATATTTTCTAATTTTTTTTTCTGCTCCACCTCTATAAAAGATACCAGGAAAACAGACAATAGCTGCCCTTCCCTTTCCAGAAAGATAACTTAATGAATGAAGCACAAAAGCAAAATCTGCCTTGGATTTAGGAGCGAGAACACCTGCTGGAGCAAAACGATCATCATTTATAAGAGTAGGATCATCATTACCTATCCATTTTATGGAATATGGTGGATTCGATACAATAGCATCGAAAGGTTTGTCATCTCCTAATTTAGGGTCTTTTAAAGTATCTCCTAGAACTATATTAAACTTGTCGTAGTTTACATTGTGAAGAAACATATTCATACGAGCCAGATTATAAGTAGTATGATTTATCTCTTGACCGAAGAAGCCTTCTTTTATTATATGATTATCGAATTGTTTTTTGGCTTGCAGCAATAAAGATCCGGATCCTGCGGCGGGATCATAAATCTTATTTACAGTAGTTTGATTATGTAGTGCTAATCGAGCTATAAGTTTAGACACATGCTGAGGAGTGAAAAATTCACCTCCTGATTTCCCTGCATTAGCTGCGTAATTGGAAATAAGAAACTGATAAGCATCTCCAAATAAATCTATATCATTATCTTCAAAATTGCCTAAATTTAGTTTTTTTACTCCTTTTATTACAGCAGCTAGACGTGTGTTTTTATCCTTAACTGTATTACCCAGACGATTACTAGTAGTATCGAAATCAGCAAATAAACCTTTTATATCATCTTCTGATGGATAACTATCTGCTGAGCTTTCAATCGCTGAAAATATGGCTGCCAAGTCTGTATTAAGATTTTCATTATTATCTATATTTTTAACTATGTTTACAAATAGCTGACTAGGATAGATAAAATATCCTTTGGTTTTTATAGCATCATCTTTAATTTCAGGTGATATAACATTATCCTCCATTCTAGCATAATCGACCTCTTCATCTCCTCCTTCTATATAATCGGTAAAATTTTCACTAATAAAACGGTAGAAGAGAGTACCTAATACGAATTGCTTAAAATCCCATCCATCTACAGATCCTCGAACATCATTAGCTATACTCCATATTTGTCTATGTAATTCGTTTCTTTGATTATTGTTATCATTCATTGTTGTTCACTATTTTTCATGTAAGAATCGTGTACTTCCCCCTTTAGATATGGGTTAAACACGATTTTTTAATTTAGTATCAAATATAAGAATAAATTAAGGCATTAAGAATGCCTTATAAATAATATTCTAATAAATATCAGTTTAATTATTCCAAAAATATATAGATATAACGTCATAATTAGACGTCCTATCCCCCATTGCCATCAGGATTTTTCATCTTAGTCATAGATGCTACTGTTAATGCATATTCTCTAGGAAGAGAAGTCGCAAATACGCCCAAGTCATCAGTGTTAATAGATACAGAAAGATTATGCTCTACTTCATTAGGAGCAGCAATTCCCGAATTATAAAATCTATATATAGGATGATTCTGGTATATATTTTTCTATTACAGTTCTAGTTTCATCTCCTAAATAAAAAGTTAAGTGTTGTGGGGTATTTTCCATGTAATAATTTATTGTTATTTAAGTTAATTTCTATTCTATAAAAATAGATAATGCATAAAATTAACTATAAATATTTATAATAGTGACCACTACCCTATTTATTTATAGATTACTTATAAAAAAATATCTTGGATAATAATATATTATCATTAAATTTGTTTAACTATAAAAAACTAATATCGATAATACTTTAAAGGTGATTAAAGCTTATCTTAACAATATTTTTAATATAAAAAGACGTAGATAAAATTTAAACAATTCTTATATAAATAATTTAAAAGTGAATTTAATTTGGATATTAACTTAAAAGTGAATAATTTTGCAGAAATAATACCATTGGCTAAATACGATCGAGTAGCATATTATTCGGTGTCTATTAATGGTAGTAAAACAACTTTATTTGAATTATTTTTGAATAAACATACAAATGAAAATTATAATAAGTTACGTCACATAGTAAAATGGATAAAAGAAATAGGTGATAAATATGGAGCTAAATCATACTATTTTAGAAATGAGGCTTATGATGCTGATACTTCTGCTTTGCCTCCTAAAGGCAAGAAAAGAAAACCTTTATATATAGAAAGTGAGCCAGAAATAGCAAACAATTTAAGATTATATTGCTTTAGAGCTAATGATTATGTGGTATTTTTATTTGGTGGTGATATAAAAACCAAAAATAAAGCGCAAGATTGCCCAAACGTTAAATCACATTTTATGTTGGCTAATAAACTTACAAAATCTATAGATAATGCATTTAAAAACAAAGATATTAGATGGATTAAAGATGATACTTTAATAGAAATAGATGCAGGTTTTAAATTGTATTTTGATTAATTATTAAACTCTTAAAAATTAATACAATGGGATTTCCAAAAGAAAACATATTAGATAAGTGGTTAGAAAAAAACAAAAATCCAGAAATAGATAATTTTATCGAGAAGAACTTGGCTATAGTGGACAAGGTGCATATAGCCCTTAAAGATAAAGGCTGGACGAAAGCAAAATTTGCTGAATTAATGGGTAAAAATCCTTCAGAAGTTTCTAAATGGTTAAGTGGTACTCATAATTTAACTCTTAAAAGTATTATTAAAATGGAAGTAGTTTTAGGGATGGACCTAATATATGCAGAACCTATTACTGAAGATCATTATATTTTTTTAGGTACAATAGAAAATAATAATAATTTGAAAATTAAAACATTCCATTATACTAAGACTTTTGAAAATAATAACTGCATATTAGGAATGTGATATGAAACAAAAAATAAAGCCTATTATACCTGAAAAGATTCATTTGTTAGTAATAGACATCGTAAAACAAAAGATAGATACTCAAGCCTATAATAAACACAAACAACACCAATTAAATGTAGGAAATAAAGTTTTACATAATTTAGAACTCAAGCAAATAAAAATGGAACTCTCTTTTTCATTTGAGAATAATGATAAAACACAATTACTATTTTTTCAAATCGATTTTCATTTTAAAGTAGAGAATCTTGT
Source organism: Bacteroidales bacterium (assembly GCA_041672845.1). Taxonomy (GTDB): domain Bacteria; phylum Bacteroidota; class Bacteroidia; order Bacteroidales; family UBA932; genus JBAYDV01. Next base: position 296,277 of record JBAYYV010000003.1, on the reverse strand, counting down.
CGATTTTTATCAATTAAATGAAAAAAACCTTCCTGTATTCTCTGCTCAATTTATTGCAACAATTTTAGGTATTAGCTTATCTACTGCTAGAGGTGTTATTTTTGAAAAATTACAAAATGCTGGTATCAAGAATATTATTATTCCTATAGTGTCTCCGTTAAAAATGTTAAAGAATAATAAATAGTCGTAGCTATAACCTTTACCTATTCTGGTTTAGCAAATTCAAAGGGCTCTGATTCTATCAATCCGTCTGATGATTCACCACTATAATTATAGTTACTACCTTCTAAAACAAGTTTTTTCACTTTTAGTTCTTTTTTTGGATCTGGTTTACTAAAATCTAAATTTTTAAAATTTAACCATACCACATTGGGATTAAGAATATCCTCATAATAATAAATCAGGTTTTTTTGATCAGAAACAGTTCTCCATCGAGTGGATGAAATATTTGGCTGATTTTCTGTAGAGATACCATAAGGAACCGACAAGTTTCGTATAACGCTAAAAACAATAGGAACGGCTACTTTTATATCATCAGTTTTAGGCACAGCATTTATGTAAAAGGAACCTCTTACGAATCGATCAGCTGCCCTATTGGTACCAGGAAGCATTTTTGTTCCTTGAATATCTTTCCAGTAATTATTTATAGCTAATTGTTCTTCATAAATAGGAGAGTTAGTCATCACTAGATAAGATGGATCATGATGAATGATTAATTTACCATCAATGTATTCTAAAATAGCATTATCTCCAGTGGCATCTGATATTGACATATGAAGTGTTCCAAATAACTCTGTGCCTGGAAGATTATATGATACCACCACGAATTTTTCTTTTCTTAGTTCTGTTACAGCTTCTTTAACTGTTGCAAAATTATCCAGTACATATGGTTCTTCGTTAAATTTGGTGCAAATTAAATATAAATTATATGAATATAGTTAATTGATATATAAATATATAAACACATAAAATGAAGGATATAAATTTTGCATTATCAGGCAAGTCTCTTAGTAAATTTATCAAGACTATTTATAATTTTAAAAGTATAACTTTATTGGAAGTATCGCTTATCTATGGTACTATTATTATAGAAGCAAAATCAAGAAAAAAACAAGCTACTTGTCCTGTTTGTGGCAGAATAAGTAAACATAAAAGAGTAACTTATATTAGGACACTTTATATTTTACCATTAGGTAAATATCCTGCTATATTGCATTTGCATGTATCTAAATATGAATGCAAAAATACAAAATGTACCAAACATATTTTTTCAGAACAACTCGAAGGTGTTACTACGAAATATGCTAGGCATACAAAATCAGTGGTGAAAAGAAAAATATAAAAAAATAAAACTTATTTACAATGATATATTTGGGGAAAAATAACTAAAGTATTGAATATTAATAATGTATATAAAATGATTAATGATGAAGAATTATATTCTAAAGCTAGAAATAAACAGAAAGAAATGTACCACGAATTTTATATACTAAAAAAGAAAGGCTGCAATATTAAATAAAAAAATACCAGTTTTGCCAAGTCCTATAATCTTCTCAATATTATTACAAAATAAAGATTTTGGTATTTCTAAAAAGACTGGAGAAATTTCACAAGAGAGAATTTGTGTTGATAATATATATTTGTCTTTTAAAACTGCTATTATAGGGTCTGATGTTAAAATTTTAAGAACATGGTATATAGAAAATCAAAGAGTGTTTTTAAGGAAATAGTAAGTTATTGTAACGGGTTAAAAAGAGATTGGTACGCAGTATGTAATGCTATTATTTATGATATGAATAATGGACTAGCCAAAGGGTCTATTAATAGACTAAAAGTTATAAAACGCTCAATGTATAATAGAGCTGGATTCGAACTATTAAGAAGAAAGATTTGTTTATCTAAATGTGGATAAATTTTGCACCAAATTTGACGAAGAGCCGAATTAAGGGCTGCATATTACAGATGGCACATTCCTTCCTACTAAGCTGGTACATTCCAGTCTGCCAAAGTGGCTTTTTCTATTGCTATTACGTAACAATGAAAACTTCAGATAGTCTTGTGATCGAATTAAATAAACATAGTAAAGCTATTCTAGATAAATATAAGGATGTATTATTTGAAGATTATAAGGCACTTCCAGTAATAAGCAATCAAAAGATGAATGAATACCTTAAAGAATTAGCAGAACTTGCAGAACTAGATGAACCTGTACGAGAAACGTTTTACCAAGAGAGTGAACGAATTGATACCATATCACCCAAATATGCATTACTTGGAACTCATGCTGGTAGAAGAACTTTTATATGTAATGCATTAGCTTTAGGAATACCTGCACAAGTAGTTATGAAATGGACAGGTCATAGCGATTACAAAGCTATGAAGCCATATATTGATATAGCTGGTAATATTAAAGCTGATGCGATGACAAAATTTAATGAATTATAAAAAAATTACGAATGATAAATTTTAGTACTTTATTGAATTGCTAATGCTAAATTTCTCTGTTCCTTGATTCATAATACTTAGTTTCATTTAGTAAATGCAATTTTTTGGATAGTATAAATTATTTAAGATGATAATTTATACTGCATTTCTATTTAAAAGGGTATTACATTACTACGAGAGTACTATTGTATCTTATTATATACCGTTTTTTGCATTTAGTATTACGTTTTAAGTACACTAATAGAAAAATAGTATGCTATTTAGAGCATATCAACTATTTGATGTTATGGCATAATGTACATAATATTTCTTAATAGTGTTATAATATATATCATTTATAATGTTTTTTTAGTATAATAAGAACTATTTATGGTTTCGTTTTTTAGTATTATTATTGTCTAATGTATGTTGTTTTTATACTTGGTATCCATTTTTATTAGTACATCTTTTGGAATTATAAAATCGTCATTATTTGTATTACTTTATAAAATACTTAGTTAATGTAAAATTAATTTCTTGGTTAGGTTATGTAATTTAAACAAAATTGATTCTCAATATTTTACTTTATTTTATCTGATTTTTCACTTAAATATCTTTTTATGTCGGATTCATAAAACATATTGTTAGCTGAGTCTGATAATTTTGGAATTTTACTAGCCATATTCATTATCCATCCAATTTGTTTAGCAGTAAAAGCATCATTTCCTAAATTAATTTGTATAATTGGTTGTGATGAACTATTAGTATTTATAATAACTGTATAATGATGATTTGTTATGTCGCTTTCTTGATTTACTACAGTTTTTTTACTTGCTGTAGCACCACCGATAATCGAACCAACACCTCCTAGCAAGACACCACCAACTATTGCTCTTTTTGCCATATTTCCTTTGTTTGTTTTTGTGGTTAAGGTTATTCCTCCTTTGATAATTTCTTTATTATCAATACATGTAGAACTTAAAATATCTTTCATTGGAAAATCATTACCACAAATCCAAATCCTTTTAGTTTTTCTGAAAGAAATTATTTCTTTATTTAAATCATATTTATTTAATTCGTTATAATGTATAGGATATCCCGTTTTATCGAAATCATGTATATTTATTTTAATAGACTGGCCGATAATAGGATATCCGTATTTGTCAATAAGATTTTTAAGTGATTTGTTATAAGCTGGAATTTTAGTTTGTAATTCTATTTCTTGTTTAGTTTTAACTTTTTTTATTTCTTCCAATCTGTTTTTATTCTTATTATTTGAATCTGCAACAATTGCCAAAACAAATAAAATAATAAAAATAATAAAGACATTTCTAATTCCCAAAATAACAATTTCCATAATTAACGATTTAAAATTTGTTAGATAAAAAATTAAAAACGAGGTAAATATAAAGTTATATATATCAACTTAAAAAAATTGTTTTAATTAATTACAACATTTATATAATTTTGTATAAAATATTTGTTCTATATAACTAGAACCAAATATAGCGTTTCTTAAATCCCTTATTAATTCCAGTAATATCGGCAGTTTGAATTAAATCAAAAGTATATTCCGCATATCTTTCATTTTTATCTGGAATTATATCTAATTCCTTACAGAAATAAGTCCCCATCGTTTCTACCACCAATAGATAATTACCTATTTTCAATCCATAAGGCATATCTTTATTAAAAATGCCGACACCACCTTTAAGCAGATAATATCCATCATCATCTTTATCTTGTAAAAATTTACCTGAGTAATCACAAAAAATATCATCATTGTTTACATCTTTTATGTAACATACTCTTTTAGAGCCATAATCGAAAGCATGAGGATTTGGTTGGTCGCTTCCAGGATGCTTACCATCCAAATAGAAAAGATATACATATCTATCGTATAATTTTTTACTAAAAGGTTTTTCTAAAGGTGTTAGATTTAAATCAAAACTAACAAAAGCCAATTCATCATCTGGAATATCACTAAAAGGATCATCACTATTAGAAGAACAGCCTGTTATTAATGCTATCAGGAAAAGCATAATTATTTTTTTCATTTTATAGTTTTTTTGTTAAATATTTTATAATATGTAAGACCCAATCAATGTATACTTATGGTAAATATTATTCGAATACTTGCATTCAAAATAGCTTTTTTAAAACCGTTTAACAAACATAATAATAATAATATAGTTAATAATAAAAATAGTTAAAACTAAATGATTAAAATATTGAATAAATTGAAATATTTAATGAATCTTTTTATACAAGTATCTTTCTTAGAAATTTTAATAGAGAGTGTGCTTTTAAAAGTTGGTTTTAAAAATATATATAGATATATTAATACTATTTTTTTAGACAACTTAATTTCTTTTAATATTTCAGAAATGATCAAATTCTCAGAATTAGCATCTTTCAATAATACTAACTTATTTTCCTTGATATTAATCTATCCATCGAGTGACATTTCTAATAAAGCAGCACCGATAATCCCATAATTTACATGTGTATCTGAAATAAGAAATCGTCCTTTTTCAGGATGATGGGCATTAAGCACTTTCTAGTAAATATACTATATTTTTTTTAGCGATGGATGAAATTTTCATAAAAAGTTTTGCACTAAACTACAATTAAATATATAAAATGTTAGTAATAGTTTTTGAATTTTTATTATCTTTGTAATTCAAAATGAAATATTTAATATCAATGATACAGTCAGTTCCAACGGTCAATACTTTCCTTTCGAGTAAAGTGGAGACCTGCGGACAGACTTTTTTAATAGTATTCTTCTTTAGACTTAATGAATTTTAGATACTGATTCAATAGTCTATTCTTAATTATTTTTTTGCTTCTTTGAGATAGTTTGCTTTTGTAAACAACTCTTTTCCGTACAGACTTATGTTTCGGATCAAAATGATTTATAAGCATACTTATAATAACTCCAAATAGAAGGATAGTTTGACGATTTTTTTTATCATCAACACTCTGGAGTGTATCTTCAAGTTTCTTTCCCCAAATTGCTATTGCCGAATCTGGCTTTTCATATTCAATCATAAATTCATTCAAAGTCATAACCTTAAACTTTTGATTTGAATTAGTGATTAAGCTTTGTCCAATTATTCTTTGTATTGATCGATCTAGAATTCTAAATTTTCTTGATTCAATAGTATCTATAAAGGAAAGTAATTCTTTTCCCTTCTTGATTTTTGCCAATGAATTGTATTGACTCTTGAGTCTTAGGTATTCAAGTTGTGCCCAAAATTGCGCAAATAAATAAACTATGTATCTTTTATTATGTTTAGGACTATTTGAATTTGAATTAGATGGATTTACATATGTGGCAAAATCTTCTTTTGCTAGTGATTCTAGTTTACCTAATAATTCATCAGAAGACTTTAGTATAGGATCGAGATTCTCATAAAGTGTGTTTTTAGCATCTATTCTATACCCAAGGATTTTTTTAATGTCAGGATAGAAAAATTTAAAACCTTCCCATAAAACTCCTCCTGATACTATTGATAATATGGCTTTTAAATACTCATTCATTTATAGGTGTGTTTTTCTTGTAAATAGTAATATACTTCTGACCTAGTATAATAAAATAAAGTGTCCTACCTAAAGAGTTTCAAAGGTACTATAAAAAGTCATTTTTTATTAAGATTCTCATTAAATTTTAAAGTTTCTTTAGTTCTAAAAGACTCCCCATTCTTATGGAAAGCTTTCCATAAGAATGGAAAAAGTTATAGAATAGAAAATAGAAAAACAATTTTTATAGAAAAATAAATATTAATCAGAGTATTTTTTTTTATAAAGTGGTGGATGAATTTTTCAGAAAATGGGGGATTTAAATGGCTCTTCGTCAAATTTGGTGATTAATATTACCTTACTTCAGGAAGTAAATTATATATAATCAAAATATTAGCTTATAATTATTTTTTAAAAATTTATAACCCTTTATTATTGATTGATATTTTGATGTAAAATTTTCTTTAAACTATACCGTACAATTATTTTTGATATTTATCAACTAAAAACTTGCACCAAATTTGACGAAGAACCATTTAAATTTGCAGATTACATTTGTCTCTTTACTAATTTGGTAACTGCTCCAGTTATCTCTAAATTTGTAGAGCAGAATTTCTGTTACGTTAATCATTTTTAACATTTTATACTTTGGATTATTGATGTAATACAAAGTAATTAATAATTAATTTAATTTGAATTCTGGAGGTCATAAAACTTTTTGTTTTATGACCTTTCTTTTAATTTAGATAGGACAGTTTTATTTTATTATATACAAGCGAATTGCCGTTAACGTGGCTCGGGTTGGCGTAGTTTGCGAAGCGAATTACATTAACTCTATCTTATCTGTCTGTCCCGAAGGGCAGACGGATGGCACCAATTCGAGCCACGTTATCTGCAAGCCCAAAGGGATTGCAGATAACGGTTGGCGCTATATTTTTCGTTGCCGATTGTGGGTTACTTTTCTGTCGTGTCGCACTGCCGTTGTTGCGGGCTAAATACTTTGTTGTCAGAATGAAAACGGCAATGAAATATAGCAGCTTGTTGGCAGCCGTTTTTTATTTATAATCTTTTAATTTTTTATTATAGTATTTTTCTAAATCTTTAACTAATTCAAAATATTTTTCTAATAATGACTCGAAAGATATTAAATCTTTATTTCCTATATGCCTAGGACTCATTGATACATTAAAAGAAATACAATCTTCAATTTTTGCCAATTGATTAACTAATTCAGAATCAACAAACTGCATTTTTGATAATATCTTATCTATGACTTTATTATTCTGTCTTTTACAATAATCAAAATATTGTATCCAATTAGCATTTTTATCTGAATTCCCTAATAATAAAGGTGCGTTTGAGTTCGGATTTATTGATTTACAAATATAATTTAGTTCTATCTTATCAGGATAATTACCTTTTAAAGTAACACCAGCAGTTTTTGCAATCTCTTTAGATAATGCTTTTGTTTGACTAATTATCATAATAGTTTTTATAGAAATATAACTATAAAGATTTTCTTTATCCTTTTGATTCTTTAAATGAACTACTAAAAAATAAAAAACGAATGCAGAAACATAGGCAAAACACAATCTAAATAAAATTTGTAATATTTTAGCTCCTCCGCAAAACAATTCTGGAATATCTATAAGCCAAAAGTCAATTATAAAAATTGATAATATTGCGACTATAAAAATCATTACTAAATCAAGTCTCAAGGTTTTAATATTTTTTACAAATTTTGAATTTAATTTTTTTTTAATCATCTTAAAAGTGATTTAATTAATTAGTTAATCAGAATGTTACGGTTGTTTTTAAAATGACTGCCAACGTGGCTCGGGTTGGCGTAGTTCGCAAAGCGAATTACATTAACTCTATGTTATCTGTCTGTCCCGAAGGGCAGACGGATGGCACCAATCCGAGCCACGTTATCTGCAAGCCCAAAGGGATTGCAGATAACACTAATATAAAAACAGATGAAGTGTATGAGTCTTGGACTTCTAAAGATTCAGATTAAAAAACATATTTTATTATCTTTATTCATATCAATACCAAGATTTGAATAATTCTTCTGAGAATCAGTACCAGAAGTAAAATCACAGTTATCAATATGACTAAAGAATAACACTATCTTAATATATTTCTTATTTTTGTAAAGCAAAATGAATAAGAATAAAAACATAGAAATTTCTCAAGAACTTAAAATACAGATAAGTAAAGATGGTCAAATAAAAAAATTCTCACTCTACGGATTTCTTAAGAATCTGAGATTTTTTGAACCATATCTAGTATTGTATTTAATGACTAATGGATTCACTTTTTTTCAGTTAGGTATTCTTTTTAGTATTAAAGAAATAGTCGTTAATATCTTTGAAATCCCTTCTGGATTTATAGCAGATAGATGGGGATATAAAAATGAACTGATTCTCTGTTTTATACTTTATATTATATCATTTATATTCTTTTTCTCTTGCACTGCATTTTGGATAGGAATATTAGCAGTAGTTTTTTTCGGTTTAGCAGAATCTTGCCGTTCTGGCACCCATAAAGCTATGATATTAATATATCTAGAAAATAAAGACTGGAATAAATATAAAACTTTCGTGTATGGTAGAACTCGTTCTTTCTCCCTTTTAGGTAGTTCTATAAGTGCTGTCCTTTCTATATTAATACTATTCGTAGTATCAGATAGTAAATATTTATTTATAGCTTCTATTATTCCATATATACTAGATGCTATATTAATCTTATCATATCCCTCATATCTTAATAAAAGTGAAACGCAGAAAAATCGTATCACTAAACCTACTGTGAGAATTCAATTAAAAGAATTAGGACAAACATTTAAGACTAAGAGAAATTTAATTTCATTACTTGTTTCAAATGGAATTTTCGAATCAGTAATTAAATCTACCAAAGATTTAATACAACCTATGCTAAAGATAGCATTAGCTTCTTCTGGAGTAGTACTAATATCTTCTTTGAGCGTAGATAACCATTTGAAAATTATATTAGGATTAACATATTGTGTTATATATATCATCAGTTCTATGGCCTCTAGGAATGCTTATAGACTAAACGAAGTAATGAATAGCCGTAACTTATTTATAATACTTTATTTAATATTAGGAGTAGTATTCATAGGTATTTCTGCCACGGCTCTTGTTCCAGTTAGTATTATCACCTTATTCTTGATAATGTATCTTTTAAGAAACCTAAGAAAACCAGTGTATGTAGATGTACTTACCAGTCAAATTAATAAAGACACTTCTGCTACTATTTTTAGTATTTCATCACAGTTAGAATCGCTACTAACTATAATATTAGTACCTATCGGTGGATACATAGCAGACCACTATGGTATAAAATATTTCATGTTAGGCGTAGGGATATTTATTTTTCTTTATTATGCTATTCAGATGATTTCTAGACTGTTTTATAAAAAGGAAAAACTAGTTTAAGAATGTTTATTTCTTTTAGATGAATTAATTCATCATTAATTATAAAGTATTTTAAATATATTTGTCTTAGGACAATAAAAATAATTAAAGGGAAATATTATGCAAGAAGAAATAAATGTTCACGGGGCTGACCATCATAATCATAATTTAAGTAATATGAGTACCAAGAAATTATTATGGGTAAGTATATTAAACTTTTCCATCACTATTGTTCAGATTATAGGTGGAATATTTTCTAATAGTTTATCATTATTTTCAGATGCTATTCACAATTTAGGAGATTCAGCTGCACTTTTTACAGCTTTTTTAGCTAGTAAAATCAGCCATAAAAAACCTGACTATTCGCATACATTCGGATACAAACGTGTGGAAATCATCGCTGCTCTCTTTAATGCTACTATTCTTGTAGGTATAAGTATTTTCCTTTTTTATGGGGCATACCAGAGATTTATGCATCCAGAGCCTATTAAAGGGTTAATGATGCTTATAGTAGCATGTTTCGGACTGTTGGCAAATGTTATTTCAGTATTTATTTTAAATAAGAATAAAAAACACAATTTGAATGTAAAAGCTGCTTATCTTCATCTTATAGGAGATACTATGTCTTCTGTAGCTGTTATCCTAGGAGGTTTACTTATATGGAAATGGAATATTATATGGGTGGATCCTTTAATAACTACTCTAGTAAGTATATATATTATTTATCATACTTGGAATATCATAAGGCAAACAGTAAATATTCTTATGCAAAAAGCCCCAGCTGATATAGATATAGACGAAATCAAACAAGAGATTGAGAAAAATCCAGATATACAAGATATTCATCATTTACATATATGGAATTTAAACGATAATATCGTTCATCTAGAAACACATGTTAATTTAGCCCAAAATGTAGATATGAAGAAAATGATGGAAATAAAAGCAAATATTGAAGATCTATTACATAATCGTTTTCATATATCTCACACTACTTTACAAATGGAATATATTAATAATGATAAACATAAAGATTTAATAAATAAAGTAAAAAATTAATACTGAATTATTAAATAAAATATTATTTCTGTAACTTAAGAAGTTATAAATAAAACTTATGGTAAAGAATAAAGTAATAAACATTAGAAAGAAGCGAATTCAGCAAACATCTATAATAGGGATCATAGGTAATGGGCTACTTGCTATATTAAAAATTACAGTCGGTATAATAGCTAAATCTACTGCTGTAATAGCAGATGGCATAGACTCTGCCTCTGATATTATCGGATCTATTGTCACTTATTATGCAAGTAATGTTTCGGATTTACCTCCTGATATGGGACATCCATGGGGACATAAAAGAATCGAAACTATTGCTTCTAAAGTTATTGCCATATTCATATTATTTGCAGGGATTCAGTTAATAATTATTACTGTAAGCGGGTTAATATCAGGTAATGAAAAGGAAATGCCTGGCATAGCTGCCATAATAGTCACAGTAATTTCTATGATAGCCAAAGCTATAATAGCAGCATACAAATTTAGAATTGCTAAAAAATTTGATAGTGAGATGGTTCGAGCAGATGCTATAAATATGAGAAATGATATCTTTTTATCTACTACAGTTTTAATAGGTTTAGGACTTACATTCTTAGTTAAATTACCTATAATTGATACTATTATAGGTCTTGCATTAGGTGTCTGGATTATTTATTCAGGAGCTAAATTATCTATGGAATCAAATGCTGAATTAATGGATAGTTTTGATAATCAATCTGTTATTTATGAAAAAGTATTTGAAATAGTAGACAAGACTATAGGAGCTTATAATCCACATAAATTAAGAATCAGAAAGATTCACAATTTCGTAGATATAGACTTAGATATAGAAGTAGATGGAAATCTAAGTGTAAGAGAAGGCCATGCCATAGCGACTAGTATTCAAGATAAAATCAAACAAGAGTTTAAAACTGTCTATGATGTTTTAATACATGTAGAGCCTTGCGGCAATGTCGAAAAAGAACAATTTGGATTAAGTCCTAAAGATTTTTAATGAGAATTATTATTTAAATAATATGAAACTTAATACTATAACTAAATTTGTTTTATTAGCACATGATCCAGTAAAAGGGAAATTTTTAATACCCGATTTCTATATTAATTATGGTATTATAGGTTCGCTATTAATAGAAATGAATCTAGAACATCTAATAAAACTAGATAATCATCTAGTAATTCCTATTAGTCATCATGCTATTAAAAATGAAATATTTTTCGAAATTCTAACGAAAATCGGAAGTTCTAAAAAGCCTAGAAGAATTAAATATTGGATAAAAAAACTTTCTCCCAATTCTAAAAAATATAAAGAAGAAATATTAACTATATTAAATCAGGAACACATAATTAGAATAGAACATAAAAGGTTTATCGGTATTTTCTCTTATAAAAAAAGTTATATAGTAAATAACGATCTTCGTGAGGAAATTATTTATCATCTTAAAGATGCTGTCTTATCTTCCAATAAAATAAGTAATGAGGATCTTTTAATTCTTAGCTTGATAAGAGCATGCAACATGCATCATATATTAAGCGATAATAAAGAAGAACTTAAGCATATATGTAAGGCTTTAGATCAGGTCATGAAACTAAGCCCTATATCTGCAGATCTTGAAAAAATTATCGTAGAAATCCAAACAGCATTAATAGCTACTATTGCTATTTCTTCTAATACTTCCTATACTTAGAATTAATATAAATAATAGATTCTTATCTTCTATTATACTAAATAGTACTTAATTAAGCTTTGTTTCATTTGATTTTTTTACATTATCTTTACATAAGAATTTAAACATTTATTTCTGTTATGAAAAAAATTATAATAATGGGAGCCACTTCAGGTATTGGACTGGAGGTATGTAAGCATTTTATCGAAGATGGTTGGAAAGTCGGTATAGCAGGACGTCGTGAAGAACGACTTAAAGCTTTAGCCGCTCAGCACCCTAAACAAATTATATATAAAACAATAGATATTTGTTCTCAGGATGCTTCTGAGAAAATAGATGAATTAATAGAAGAATTGGGTGGTATAGATTATTATTTTCATGTCTCAGGTATTGGCGATTCTAATGAGGATATGGATATAGATATTGAAATTAAAACAATGGAAACTAATACCGTAGGATTTTCTAGATCCGTAATAACAGCCTTTAATTATTTTAAGACTCACGGTGGCGGACATATAGGTGTTATTTCTTCATTAGCCGGAATGAAAGGTTTAGGAGCTGCTCCAGCATATTCTGCTACTAAACGTTTTAATATGACTTACGTCCAAGCTCTTTCCCAGAAAGCTCATATGAATAAATATCATATTACTTTTACAGATATAAGACCTGGCTTTATTAAAACTGATATTTTAAACTCGGATAGATACTATCCTATTTTATTAGAACTTCCTTATGCTTCTAAAATTATATATAAAGCTTTAATTAAGAAAAAACGTTACAAATATATAGATTGGCGGTTTGCTATTATAGCTGGTTTCTGGAAATTAATACCTAATCGGTTATGGGAAAAACTTAATATCAAAAATATGAAGACAAAAAATGAAAAGAAAAGATCTAAAAAGCTTAAATGAAAAAGACCATACCTAGACAATATAAATTTATCATAAGATTAGGTAAAGCACTTCATAAATATGGAGTACAATCCTACAAGATAGAACGTTATCTTAAACAAGTTTGTGAAATAAAAAACATAAAAGGAACATTCATTGATAATCCGACTTATGTAAATTATGTTTTTTATGAAGAAGACAATACTACTTATAATTATATGAAAATACTTAAACCTGGAGAAATTAATCTAGGAGGGTTATCTCATATAGTAGAAATCACAAATAAAGTATTGGATAATAACTTAGATTTTAGTGATGCGTCTGATCAAATAGATCAAATAGATTCAAATACTAAAATTAATCGTTTTATTTCATTCTTTGCTTTTCTTATATCTGGACCATCTTTTTGTATAATATTAAATACTAATTGGACTACAGTTTGGGCTACAGCTATAGCAGAAATTTTTATTTGGTTATTATATATCTATTCTGATAGATCTGATTATTTATCAAGTGTTTTAGAATGTGCAGTGGCTTTCTTTTCTACTCTTATTTTAGGGGTAATGAGCTGTTATATACCAGGGATTAATATATCTTTAGGTATTTTAGCATCTATAATAATCTTTATACCAGGTCTTTCCATAACTACAGCATTAGAAGAAATTACTTCAAACAATCTTTCTTCAGGTACAGCTAAATTTGCTGGTGCTATGGTTTCACTATTTAAGCAATTTTTCGGTGTTATTTTGGGTATAATGGTCTTAAAATTATTTTTACCTATTCAAGAAATAGCTGTAGTAGATAATATCCCTAAATGGTTAGACCCTATCGGTATAACATTACTTGCTGGAAGTTTAATACCTATATTTAAAGTGAGAACTCGAGATATCTTATTATGTCTTATAATAGGATTTATTAGTTATTACACCACTATCCTACTCGAACCTGCAGGTATTCTGTTAAGTATATTTACAGGAACTATAGTAATAATGATGGTTAGTAAGTATTTTAGCAAATGGCATCATTCTCCTAAAATAGTATTTAAAATCTTGGGTATAGTTATGTTAGTACCAGGAAGTAAAGCATTTATTAGTTTAAGCTCTCTGTTTGGAACTTCATCCCCAGATACTCCTAGCAATATGGGACTTCAAGTCGTGTACATATTTATGGGCATTATCGGAGGTATATTACTTTCAGGTAGTTTACGTGCTAATCGCGATGAAATTAAATAAATTCACTAAGAATATGTTATATTTATAAAATTACTAGTTCAATTATAAAATATTATTTAATATGGCAGATGATTATTTAGGAAAGAAATTTGAAGATTTTAATGCTAAAAAAGCAGTTTTATCTTCTATTAAAAAGCATAAAAAGACTGGCATAAATAGTCTTGATTCTCTAATACTGAAAAATAGAAGTTATAGAGGATACGATGAAAAATACATAGTATCTAAAGATGAACTTCTAGAAATCGTAGGAGTTAATAGTAGAATACCCTCTGCTAAAAATCAACAGGTACTTAGATTCAAAATAGTTACATCTAATGAAAAAGAAAAAGTATTAAGAAATATAAAATTAGGAAGTGCCCTACCCGAACTTCATTTACCATTAAAAGGAACAGCACCTAATGCATTTATTATCATTTGTTCATCAATTAAAGAAGACAAATGGGTAAATATGGATATAGGAATAGCTTCTCAAACTATGCTTCTAAAAGCTACAGACTTAGGTCTAAACGGCATTTGCATAGGATCTTTTAATAAACAAGAAATAATTACTAATTTTAATCTAAAGCTTGAACCTCAGTTAGTTATAGCTATTGGAAAAGGTATTGAAAAGATTCAGTTTATAAAACTCATCAAACAAGTAGATTCTAATTTGCCAGATACAAGTCATAACTATTACATAAAAGATTCTATACATTTCGTACCTAAATTTGGGATAGAAGATTTACTTTTATAATTATTTTTATTCCAAATTTGGAATTTTGTATTTTTTTTCGTTTCTTTCCATCGAAAAGTATTTCCTGAAGAAATTGTATTATTAGGAAACATTAGTGAGTATATAATTAAAAACAAATTATTATGTCTATTATGAAAATGAGGGTACAAGCTGTAAGCGAAACCCCTACAAGAGTGAAAGTTGGTACAAGAGGATTTAATATAATTATCGATGAACCAGAACAAATGGGTGGCACCAATTTGGGAATGACGCCTGTAGAAGGTCTATTATCTACTTATTCTGCATGTATATCTATTACATTTCGTGCTATTGCAGAACAAATGAATATAAAAATAGATAGTTTGAATATAATAACTACAGGATTAATGGATAACGATAAATTTAGAGGAATCGAAACAGATCAGCGTGTAGGTTTATATGATATAAATCTTAAGGTGGATGTAAAAACTGATGCTGATCAAGCTACTATTGATAAAATATTACAAATGGCTGAAGAAAAATGTCCAGTAACCGATAATATTAAGAATGAAACACCTGTTACTATTTCCGCTAAGATAATTTAAATTATCAATAGATAATTTCGAACATAAAAAAAGCCTCGTTAATACGGGGCTTTCATTTTTTTTGATCCTAATTATTAATATCTAGATCTTCTTTCGGGTTTTTCTTCACGAGGACGAGCTTCATTGATAATTAATCTACGTCCAGATAATTCGTAATCCGTTAATGCTTCGATAGCACTTTTAGCTTCATCGTCATTAGGCATTTCAGCAAAACCGAAACCTTTAGACCTTCCTGTCATTCTATCAGAAATCATTCTTACTGATGTGACTTCACCGTATTTTTCTAAGAGATCGTGTAACTCTTCTTCTTGAACCTTGTAATTAAGGTTTCCTAAAAATAAATTCATAGGGCAAAGATAACATTATTAATTATTGATGCAAATTTATTACGAGAATATTTATTATAAATTGTAAATAATTGTTAAAAAACATTAAAAACCACCATAAATTTCTATAAATACTTAGAAATCATATGTTTTAAGACCAAAATTAATAGTTTATTTTAAACCTTTGAAGTTTCTAATCGTCATACTTTTATAAAAATAATAATTATTAAGAGTAATAAATTTATTTTTAGAGAACAATTTTAATTTAATATCTTTGTATCCTATGAAAACACTCATACATATAGTAAATCTTTTACTTATATCTGCTATGTTATTAGGAGTAGCCATTAGTCGAGATTCTAAAGCATTTGGAAAGAACTTAAAAGAACAAAATAAATCTGAATTTCCTTCAGAGAGATGCTTAAAAGAGTTAGGCTTAACTCCTACTACATCTTTGAGACAGTTAACCCCTTCTATTTGGAGAACCTCAGATGGCTCTGAAATATATTCCACAGAAATTACTGGTAAAGAAATATTTGGATTTGGTGGTAGTACCCCTTTATATATATTAGTTAATAATGGTATAATCCAAAAAGTAACATATAAAGATAATGATGAGTCTCCCAGTTTTTGGAACAATGCCCAAAAACTATTAACTACTTGGAATGGTTTAACTATTAAACAAGCTTCAGAAAAGAAAGTAGATGCAGTATCAGGTGCTACTATTAGTTCTAACTCTATTTTAGATAATTTTCAAAGCATTCTTCCTACTATCAATAATCAGATTAAAAAAAAAAGATAAGTAAAACTTTAGTTTTTGACCTAAAAACTATAATAGCATTACTTGTTTTACTATTTGGATTAATAACTGCTACTATATTAAAAGGTAAAATTTGGAGATATATTCAATTAGTATTAAACGTATTAGTTTTAGGTCTTTGGTCAGGATATTTTTTATCATTACCCATATTGGTAAATTGGCTTTCAAATGGCTTAAATCTAAGTGCAGGAATAATCTTAATCAGTATGTTAGCATTAGCTATCATAATGCCATTCTTAGGAAGGAAATGGTATTATTGCTTATATATTTGTCCCTTTGGGTCTTTACAAATACTTTTAAATAAGATTATTAAAAAGAAAATATGCATTCCTCACAAGTTCTTAAAATATTTAAAATATAGCAGATCTGCTATTACTCTATTAACCTTAATAATAATGTGGACAGGCATAACTTTTAAAATTATTAATTATGAAGTTTTTTCCATTTTTCTATTCCAAACAGCCAGTATATATATTATTATTTTTGCCGGATTAATATTAATATTATCCATATTTATATATAGACCATATTGTAGATTTATTTGTCCTACAGGATGTTTATTGGCATGGAGTGAAAAAGATAATTTCAAAAATATTATTAAATAATTTTATAATTTCATTCATAAAAATCGTACATTGAAAAAATTTAAAATAAATAAAATATAGAAATAATCTTCTCATGAATAAGAATATCGATATTTTAGATATTATTACCAAAAAAGATCTTCAGAAAATACAAGATAAGTTAAGTAATACGGTTCAAATACCTATTATGGTTACTTATCCAAATGGTATTCTTATTACTAAACCATCTAATTTCTCTAAGTTCTGTGGTTATATTAGAACCTTACCAAATTTGAATTATAGTAAGGAACCGGCTTTTATCATATTTAATGATGAGCAACGGGTGAATTGTAAAAAATGTTCAATCTGTGGGCTATGGAGTGTTGGAATTAAAATAGTAATAAATGAATGTCATGTAGCTACTTGGATAATAGGACAACTTAAAGATTCTTCGACTAATGATGAAGAATTAATTTCTAAAGCACTGAATTTAGGAGCTAATAAAAAATTAGTTATAAAATACATTAAAGAATTAAAGGTAATGGATCCTGATAAATTAAGACAAAATGCTGAAGTAATTTGTTTATTTATCCAAGAACTTTATAATAATGCTCTATTAACTAATATCCATAAAAAGGAAGAACTAAAATACAAAAATCTATTAAATAAATCATTAAAGTATCAGCAAGATTTAAATAAATTTAAACAAATGATTCATCTTGCATTAAAAAATTCACTTAATGATGTATGGGAATATGAATTTTCTTCACATATTTTAACTAGTTATGCTAAAGATGAAAAAACATCTATGCCTATAGATAATTTTCTTAAATATGTTTATCCGGAAGATATTCATAAAATTGAACCATTTTTAAATAAGTATCCTTCCAATATTCCTGAAAATTTTGATTTTTCTTTAAGATTAATATTAGAAGAAAATAAATGTTGTTATGAAAGAATAGAAATTACTCCATTTGAATATGATAAGAAAGGTAATATTACTAAAATAGTCGGATTTAATAGAAATGTTACTAAGGACAAAGAACAAGAATTAAGTACGAGAAAAGCTAAAGAAGATGCTGAAAAATCTAATAAATTAAAATCGGCTATTTTAGCAAATATGTCTCATGAAATCCGAACCCCATTAAACTCTATAGTAGGTTTTTCTCATTTACTCTCTGATGCCTCCGATTCTGATAATAAAGAAAAATATTTAAGTATAATAGATAAAAACAGTAATATCCTTTTAAATCTAATTAATGATATATTAGATATATCTAAAATCGATGCTGGATATGCTGACATAAAAAGAACAAAAGTAAATATTACAAATATTATTTCAGATCTAAAGAAATCTTTTTATAATGATAATCCAGATTTGAATATTATTTTCGAACATAGATTCAAAAAATTAGTATCTATACATGACGAAGAAAGATTAAAACAAATACTAAATAATTATCTCAGTAATGCTAAGAAATTTACTCCTCATGGAGAAATTAGAATGTGGGTAGAAACAAACGAAAAAGGTCTCATATTTTTTGTCAAGGATAATGGTCTAGGTATTTCTAAAGAAAAGCAGCCACATATCTTTCAGCGTTTTGCCAAAATGAATAACTTCGCACAAGGTACTGGATTAGGACTTTCTATATGTAAGGCATTAGCTCAAACAGTCGGAGGAGAAGTGGGATTTTCTTCGGAAGAAGGCATAGGCTCTACCTTTTGGTACTCCTCTCCTACTGAAATAATAGAAATCGAACGAATATAAATCTACAATTTCGTTTTAGTAAAAATAAAGTATCCTTCTAATTATACTAATTTTTTTTATCAATACTTATTAATAACTTTTTTAAGTTCTTTTTTCTGGCTTGGTAGTAATGAAGAATACATAAAAATAGATATTCCATTGGCACCTGCTTCTATACATTTAGTAACCACTTCATCGATAGAAAGCGAAAATAAATCTGATGCATATATTCCAGCATAAATCTGATTAGGACATTTAGAATCACGGACACAGTCTTTAATATCATCACAAACCCATTGTAAATTTTCATTATAAAAACCATTATAGGACATTGGAAAAACTATATCTAAATTCCATGCGCCCCAGTCTTGATAAACCATTTTCTTAGCCATTTTGGGCGTGGGAAAAGGAGAAGCAGAAACTTTTACGCCTTTCTCATGGCAGATATCTGTAATCTCTTTAACTAAAGAATTTAAAATTTCACATCTAAAGTCTATCCAATCCTTTATATATGGAATAGTATCATAATCATTTTTAACCTTAATTTTATCCAAAGGACTATATCCATATTTATCTTTAAAAGCAGATAACATAGAAGGATGATATCCATAATCCCATTTGGCAAAAACCTTATCTTGATGTATATCATAATTCTTCCATAATGCTGATGGTAAAATCACATCTACATATCTACAATAATCTAGGCTTATTCCATCTAAACTATCTATTGAAGATATTTTAGTAATGTGAGCTATTATAGAATCACGAGCTTCTTTTATAGCAGGAGAAATAAATTTATAATACCCGACATAAGCTTTATCATCTTTTATGGACTGTCCTAAAGCATTATAATCTAACCATTCGGGATGTTTATTAGCTAAACTACCAGAGTTCATAATCCATGTCCAGGCATGAACTTTAATACCATATTTATGAGCTACTGGAATTATTTTTCGAAGAGATTCAGCTGGAGCACCTATAATCACACCATCTATTCCTACATCATTTAGTTCAGCAAATAAAGAGTCAGTATGGGCATCAGCCGAAATAGGATCATTCATCCAAGTCCAAAACTCTATTTTTTTACTCTGATTAGGAGATAAATCTATTGCGGAATTTCCATAATGAGCTAATATAAAAATTATTGATACACCGAAAAATACGACAAAAAATATATTAAGTATTAAGCCTAATTTTTTCTTCATAAGTGCTATTTTTATTAAATTACATTCAAATTTAAAAATAATAATAATGTTAAATATAAAATCTTTAATATTTTTTCTTCTAGTTCCTGTCTTTTCTTTAAACTTCGTGACTAATATTACTCATGTATCACCAAATGTTACACCTACGATAACCGAATATACTCTTACATATATTGTAAATAAAACAAAACAAAGTATTATTGTAGATGGAAAAATCACCGACAAAGAATGGTCATTTGCTGGTTGGTCTTCAAATTTCGTAGACATAAGAACTTCTAAGTCTAAAATAATGGGATTGCCTAAATATTCTACTAAAGTAAAAATGCTATATAATAATAAGTATCTATATATAGCTGCCCAGCTAGAAGAACCATTCATCGAAGCCACTAAGATATCAAGAGATGATACTATCTATTTAGATAATGATTTTGAAATATTTATAGATTCAGATTCGAATTCAGAAAACTATTTTGAATTTGAAATAAATGCTAGTGGAACAGAATGGGATTTATTAATGGATAAACCATATACAGAAAATGGAACTAATAATACTTCTTATAATATGGAAGGCCTAAAATCTGCTGTTAAAATAAAAGGTAGCCTTAACGATTCTACAAATATAGATAACTATTGGACTATAGAAATAGCTATACCATTAATAGAGATTATTAAACTAGAACATCATAAAATATACGCTAAATTTAAAAAATCAAAATTAACTAACACTTCATGGAGAATTAATTTTTCGAGAGTAGAATGGCTTAATCCCAATGCTCCCAGAAGATTAGGATATGAAGAAAATTGGGTTTGGGTCCCGACCGGTGAAATAAATATGCATATTCCCAATCGTTGGGGATTTATATTCTTTAAATAATATTAACTATTTACCCCAGTCATAATCACATACATATTTCATCATTTCTATTATTGGATTTATAGTCAATAAAAGATTTCTTTAAAGCTTTTATTTTTTCATGATGATGATGCTCTATTTTTACTATAATACGAATAAAAAAGAATTTAAGAGCGTTCATAACTAGAATAACCACTGAAGAAGATATTAGTGTAATCCAAAAATGATTATTAAATAGAGAAATTCCTAATGATAAAATAGCAAATATAGGTAAGGCTATCTTAATCCATAAATCACTTCTGATTAGCTTTTTAATCATGATAAACTGAAATAATTCTATAATCATCATAATAGCAAAAATATCCCAAGCCAAAATATCATTATAAACATCAGCGATACTAGGATTATGATAGTTAGAAGCTATCCCTATTAAAAGTGCACCAGCGAAACTGATGGAAAGAGCTAATAATGCAGTAAAAATAAAGTATAGCATGAAATTATTATATCCTATCTTAACTTTATTTTTATAAACAAATTCACTATAAAGAGTCCACACAAAAAATGCTAATAATAAACCACCAAAAATAAAAATACTTGTGGTCCCTACTTCGTCTTTTAAAGCCCATACACCTACTATAATACTTGAAATTATCTGAGCAATAATAATAACAGTAAATCTATTTACACGTTTTGAAAGAGAAGGCGTAACATAAATATTTCTTCTTTGAATAGAATGAGGAGCATATGCATTTACTAAAAGTGATAATACCCATATAAAATATCTTAAAGGGGGTGGGAACAATAAACCAAGAGCAAAAACTATCGTAGCGATTAACATTATTCTAGAATATTTCATAGAACGAATATGCTCTATATGAACTACACCAGTATACCACCATAGATAAGTCATAATTAATTGAAGACCTATATAAAATAAAGTAAACATTAAATCTTTATGCTCCGGAGAATTGAAAAATATACTCATTCCTAAAACACAAGACATTTGTAGAAATGCAAAAAAACGAGATCTAACATCATCATTTCCATGCATTTCAAAATATAGAGTAAAATTAAGCCAACTCCACCAGCCCAAAATGAAATATAAACAATGGATTAAGATATTGATAGACCCTAAATCTGTAGCTAGGGATACCCCTATTCGAGCAAAATAAACACTATAAACTAAGTCATAAAAAATCTCTAGACCAGTAATTTGTCTATGATTTATATCATAATCAGCCTTATGAGGAGGAGTCCACCAATTTCTAACACTAGAGTACCTATACTTTAAAGTATTAAATTTATCTTTTATATTCATCTACCCTATTCGTTATAACTAAACTTGGCTATTTGAGTGCCTGATTCAGTTGTATTCATGACATAAGTAAATGAAGTATTTTTATCAGATAATTTAGAAAGTAACTCCGTTTTATTGAATGTTTTAATTTTAGCATTCCAAGAAGCTACAGCCTCGGCATTATTATCAGACTCAGAATCTCCTTCAATGGATATTTCCATGATCGTAATCCCTATAGATGTCATATAATCAGAAACTACAGTGGGATCGGTAGTCACAGAAGTATTAATATTTGATCTACTTATAGAATAAAAATTAGTTACTTTTTTTTCACTACAACTAGAAAATAAAATAGTAGAAAGTAATAAAAGAGAAATAATTAAAATAGATTTAAAATTTTTCATAAAGTATTTATTATTAACGATCGATAAACAAACATATAAAATAAATGATTTCATTGTTTTCAAAAAAGTCTGTACCTTAGTATATCTATGGTAAAAACATATAAATATAATAAATAATAGTAATCAAAAAAAATAAAATTATATTATGAAATTTAAATCAATTCTATTTATTTTAGCTAGCATGATAATAATAAGTTCATGTTCTGATAGTAAACATGCTAAATATCAAGCATTGGCTGATCAGTATGCTAAATTTGAACTAAAAACTCAGGTGCCATTAACTCAAAATGAAGAAGAGGTAATTGCACTATTAGAAAAAGCTTCCGATTGTATGGAAGATCTTTATTGGCATGTAGCCTTTGGAAATAAAGATATTCTATTTAAAGATGTTACAGATACTTCTTTAATAAAATATTTACATATTAATTATGGTCCTTGGGATAGATTAAATGATAATAAACCATTTATTGAATTATATGGACCTAAACCTTTAGGAGCTAACTTCTACCCTGCTGATATGACAGATGAAGAATTTCAATCTATAAAAGATCCTAATAAGACTAGCTGGTATACATGTATTGTTAGAAATAAAGATAAATCATTATCAGTAAAATGGTTCCATGAAATGTTTCCAAAAAAAGTAGAAGAAGCTGCTAGCTATATAGAACAAGCAGCTGAAATAACTACAGATATTACTTTCAAAAAGTATCTAAATCTTAGAGCCACGGCTATTAGAACTGATAACTATCTAGAAAGTGATATGGAATGGATGGAAATGAAAGATAATAAACTTGATATAGTCATAGGCCCTATCGAAAAATATGAAGATGCATTATATGGTTATAAAGCTTCTTATAGTGGACAAATTTTAGTAAAGGATAAAGCTGAAAGTAACAGATATTCTAAATTTGCTGCTCAGTTCCAGAGATTACAAAACGCTATTCCTCTTCCAGCTGAATATAATACAGAAAAAGCAAATACTAATCCTGATATAAATATATATGATGTTATATATTATGCTGGTGACTGTAATTCGGCCTCTAAAAATATAGCTATTAGTCTTCCAAACGATCCTAGAGTAAGTAATATAAAAGGTACTAGAAAACTTCAGCTTCGTAATGTTATGAAAGCCAAATTCGATAATATTGTAATACCTATTTCTAAGTTAGTTATAGATCCTGCACAGCAGAAACATATAAAATTTGATGCATTCTTCCAGAATACTATGTTCCATGAAGTTTCTCATGGATTAGGTGTAAATTACACTATCACAAAACCTCGTATGGAATGCACAGATGCTTTAGGAAATTCATATACAGCTATTGAAGAAGGTAAAGCTGATATTCTTGGATTATTTTGCGTAACTAAAATGGGTGAATGGGGTTATTTAGGAGAAAAAGATATTTTAGATAACTATGTTACTTTTATAGCAGGCATTTTCCGTTCAGCTAGATTTGGTGTAGCAGAAGCTCATGGTCAAACTAATATGATGCAATTTTCTCAATTCTTAGAATCTGGTGCTATTGTTAGAAATGAAACAGGCAAATATTACACAGTGAATCTTGAAAAAATGAAAGCAGAAATAACTAGAATAGCTAGCCAATATATTAAGATTGAAGCAGATGGTAACAAAATATTAGCTGATGAATTATTAAAAGAACGCGGATTACTAACACCGACATTATCATCCGACTTAGATAGAATCGCTAAGGCAAATATTCCTAAGGATATTTACTTCGATTAAAAATAAATTATTAAGAACAGATAATAACTGTTTCAGTTATACATAAAAATAGGGTTTTCCATAATGGTTAACCCTATTTTATATTTTTAAAGGAGGAAATTTATTTAAAATATTAAGTAATTTTTTTCTAATAACTTCTACTCCTCCATTAATTTCCGATTCTATATTTAAAGGCATTAAAGGATCATGAAGAGACATACGAAGAAGAAACCAACCTTTTTCATTTTCATTTTTACATGCCACTCTAATACCTTCATAATTAGGCTGTACTAACTCCCAACCATTAATAGTAGATATTTTTTCTGATAATTTAACCAATATTTTATCAGCATAAGATTTAAAAGTTTCACTAATTTTTAATTTATCTTCATTTATTTTAAATCGAATTTCCTGAGTTTCAGCAGGCTGACGAAGAGTATCTAAAACAGATATTAAATCTTTACCATCTTTATGATAGTTAGCTAATTCGATAATTATTTTTGCTACTAAGTAAGCACCATCATCCAAAAAATGATTTTCTTTTAAAGCACAGTGACCAGAAGTTTCAATAGCCATCCAACTTTCTTTTCCATCTTTATTTAAACGTATTGACTCATTGATTACATTACGATATCCCCTTTTAAAACGATGATGCATACCACCTAAATTTGTTATAAATTCAGATAAACCATCGGAAGTAATAGAATCAGTAACTATTATAGAATTAGGATGTTCCCTAAGAATTATAGAAGAAATCAATGCAATCAAAGAATTTCTATTTATTGAATGCCCTTGTCTGTCGACAATAGCAACTCTATCTACATCAGTATCAAAAATAATTCCTAAATCGGCATCATTATCTAATACAGCTTGGCAAATAGAATCCATAACTTCCTTATTTTCAGGATTAGGAATGTGATTAGGAAAATGTCCGTCAGGATTTAAAAATTGACTACCTTCAATATTAGCACCAAGAGGTTCTAATACCTTAGTAGCAAAAAATCCACCTGCACCATTTCCAGCATCTACTATAATATGAAGACCTTTTAATGGTTTTGTTCTAGAGAGAGTTAATTTATTTATATTAGAAGGTTTTTCTATACCATATCTTATATAGTGAGTTAAGAATTTTTCGTATTTATCCATGTAATTATAATCGAAACTTTTACCGACATAAATATTACTAAACTCATCGAAATGTTTTGCTTGTTCTTCTTCGATATTATCTGCTATTTCTAATATTCTAGCTATATCTTCTTTTTCTAAACCACCTTTAGAAGTATAGAATTTAAGACCATTTCTATTAAAAGGAAGATGACTAGCTGTAATCATAACACCAGCAGTCATAGGCATTTTCTTATCTAGGGTACACATAAATAATGCAGGACTCGAAGCCAACCCAAAATTATAAGCACGGATTCCAGTACAAGCCAATGCATCTAAAAAAATCCTTTTTAATCTTTCTCCAGATAATCTAGAATCCATACCTACTCCTATCGAAATAGAATCTGCTGAAACATTTTTATTCTCATCTTCAAATCTTAGCCACATAACAAAAGCCATAGCTATCAATCTCATTTTTTCAGAAGTGAGATTGATTTTTTCACCTTCAATACCATCCATGGCAATGCCACGGATATCAGATCCATTTTGTAAACTCTTCATTATTTAATATACTATTGAGAATATAATTGAATTTTAACGATTAATTATGTAGTAGGATAAAGATACCAATTCTCATCTTCACTACCATTAGTATTAATCCAATTAAGAAACTTATCATATGCTATATCTATTCTAATAGATTCATCAGGCCATTCCCACATATTACCATTTAAACTATCAGGGACTATAATACCCCAAGGGAATCCATTATAAGAAGCATATAAATAATCAGAACTTGACATAGCATATAAGGAATCATAATTATGATTAGCTAATTCAGATGCCATAAAACCCTTTCTATGTATCTCTAATCTCCTTTGTGAATTATAAGAAGCACCTTTAATTATTATAAAATAATTTAATTTAGATAAAGCTAAGTCATCTATTGAAACTTGACTATTATCTACGAAATTAATCGTAATATTTATTTCAGGACCGACTGCTCTTGGTCTATCCGTATCCAAGGTATTAAGTGTAATTAATGGTGTAGATGATTCATTTTTGTAATATTTATGGGCTGAACTTATAAAAGGAATTTCAGCTATTTCAGTAGTCCCATTATATTCACCTACTCCTTCTCGACTTTCATTTCCATTGTAACTAACAGAAGCTATTTGTGAGCTAAATACTTCATCTAACATTAATGAGAATCCTATATCGTATGTAGCTCCTACGGCATTTAAACCTCCTAAGAAATTTACACTTTTTACATTATTATCTTGATCTATTACTGCTTGAACATTAGTTATATGAACTACGATATCATTTACATCATAATCACCATAACTTGGCCATAAATCTTCAAAAGCTACAGAATATTCAGAAGTAAGATATACTGAACTTTCATTAGGCGTAGGTTCTAATTCTGTTCCTTTATAAACTAATTCATCTTTTATGTATATAGAATGATGACCAGAAGCATCTAAATAAAAAACTGATACGTTAGTGCTAATATTCTGATCATTACCAGTCGCCCAATCTTCTTCAATATCCATATATCCTGTAAAATACATTGGATCCCAAGACTGATAATAACAAATACAGCAATACTCTGTTCTAATTAATGGGAATAAATTACCTTCTGCTTTACCATGAATGGTACCAGGTTCTAAATATATTTCATCTGCATATATATATGATTTACCTATCATTTCATTAACACTACCTAAAAAACCTACTTCAAAAACAGAAGCAGCAGAATAACCATTACTACCAGATATATCAGAATTTATAGAAGCATTGTATAAATGGAATGATTTTAAAGCTTGAAAATCTCTTCTGCATTTAATTATTGTATTAGAAGCATATAAATTTACAGTATAATCATTATTAAAATCTGTATAATAACTCCGTTCTAAAGAAAATTCTCCACCTTCTATAATTAAGTAATCGCCATAATGATATAAAGAACCAGAGGAAGAATTATGTAAGAATCCTGTTTCAGGAATCATAATATTACCATAGACACTAGAACTTCTATTAAATTCTAATTCACCAGCACAATATATATCTCCTATATAACCAGTTAACTCACGTGAAGCATAAATTTTACCACTTTCACCTATATAAATATTATATGGAAGGTCCGAATTATTATATACTCCTTTAGTATTAAGTTCTCCAAAAACCTGTAAAGTACATTGACTATTAGAGGCTCTATTTTCAGACTGAATATACTTAGTAATATTTAAAACTGCATCAGTACAAACTTTAATAGTAACATCTGCATCATCTTCTATAATAATATATTTTAATTTAAGGCTTTTACCTTCAGGAAGATAGTATACTCCAGAAGATAAGGTGGCGGTAGCATTATTATTAAATTCATTAGATAAATCTATGGCACCAAAAGGAATAGCTGAACCATCTTCATACATGTCATCAGGTTTAGTTATTCTAACAAAATTATCAGGAATATCCATATTAGGATCAGCTAAAGTATTAGAAGATTTAGCAAAAGCATAACATCCAGAATAATTAATAGAATGTGTATCAATATTTGTTTTAGATAAAGATTCTAAGGAAGATTCAGTAGCTGTAGTATCATAAATAGTATAATAAGTAATAGAACCATCTGCATTTATTTGCTGGACATATAATTTTTCCACTTCAGGATTAACAGATAAAGTAACATGTACAGAAGATCCTAAATATACCCACTTAGAATATATAGGATTTTCATCATATTCTATTTTTTCTCCAATATTTTTATTGAATTCTACTACTTCAAAAGTACCATCTTTCTTCCATAAGGTATCTTGAACTATAATAGAATTTTCTGTACCCTTCCAAATATTAGTAGTATAAATATTAATTAGACATTTTTCATTACCTGCAGTATTTTTAGGTTCTAAATTAATTTCTACAGTTTTATAAGTATTCCAGCTAAAATCAGGATTTGGATTAGCATTTTCTATGGGATTATTGTTATCAATTGCCTTTCTAATATCTTCTTGAGTAATATTATTCTGTACACACGAAAATATCATAGGTATACAAATACCAATAAATATTAATATTCTGATGATTTTTTTCATAATTAGAGAATTAATGTATTTTAACAAATGTAGTAAAATAATATCATTACTTAAAAAAAAACATTATATTACACTATAATATATAGAAATAAGATTATATATATGATAAATGAAATATATTACTAGATAACAAAATTCTATATTTTAATAATAAAATATGATAACTATGATACTTACACATTCTCACAGATTCAATTATTTCTTATTCCTATTTATTTTATTAGGAATAAGTTTATCATGTATTAATTTTACAGCCAATGCTTACTCAGGAAAAATCAAATCTAGCATAAAGACTATTGGTGATAAACCTACTGGGCTTTGTTTCGATGGTGAAAATCTTTGGCAAGCTGATTCTGCAGCAGATAAAATTTATTGCATAAATCGATATACAGGAAAAATCATAAAGGAAATTGAATCACCTGCTTATTGGCCAGGAGGCTTAGCTTGGGACGGAAAATACCTTTATAATGCTGATTTTAGGGGTAGAACAGATAAATCAGAAGATAAAGACGGGATGATTTACCAAATTGACCCTAATAATGGGAATATAATACATACTATGCATTCTCCTACTAATTGTCCTAGAGGGCTTACTTTTGATGGAAAATATTTATGGACTGTAGATGATTCTAAAGACATGGTAATCCAATTTAGTAAGGAAGATGGTACGACTATTAATTCTTTTCCTTCTCCATCTACTGATCCTCAGGGAATTACTTTCGATGGAAAATACCTGTGGATAACTGATAGAAATAAAGATGAAATATATATGGTAGATCCTTCTAATGGATACGTAATAGTAATATTAGATAGTCCAGGTCCTTTTCCTTATGGAATAACATATATGCATCCTGTACCTTGTGGCGGAGATCCTAGAATATCTACTAGATGGATGGCTTCTCCAGAAATATCAGGAGATTTAATGGTAGTCGACCAACAAACAAAAAAAATATATAGGATATCTATTAGAGACGGTGAAAAATTTTATAAAAAGAATACAGAAATACATAAAATGACCTACCATCATAATACCACCGTATATGGTCCAGGTAAAATATTAACCCTAGATGTTTGGTTTGCATTACCAGAAAATCGAGTTAATCAAAAACTATTAAGTGAACCTACTTACAACATCCGACCTACTAATATCATAACTGATAGATGGGGACAGCGATGTGCACATTATTCTTTTAATAATTTACTAGCAGGTAAAAAAATAGAACTTGAGGTAACTAGTGAAATAGAAACTTCAGATGTGAGATATTTTATATATCCAGAAAAAGTAGGAAAATTGTCAGAAATACCTGAAGATATAAAAGATGAATATTTAAAAGATGATGAAAAATATCAAATTAACGACTTCTTGATTAAAAAAACAATAAAAGAAGTCGTAGGCAATGAAGAAAATCCTTATTGGATTATGAGAGACATTCACCAATATCTAATAGGACATTTACATTATTTAATGGATGGTGCTTGGGATACAGCACCTACAGTACTTAGACATGGTCATGGTTCATGTTCAGAATATTCTTTTACTTTTATGTCTCTTTGTAAAGCAGCAGGCATCCCTTGCCGTTATGTCGGAGCTACAGGATATAAGAAAGATTATACATACATGGACGATGTTTTTCATAGATGGGTAGAAATATATTTACCAAATTATGGATGGATCCCTACAGATGTAACACATGGAGATAGAGAATCAGCCAGAGATCAAGCATATCCTATCGGTTTTATAAGCAAAAAATACATTATAACTACTAAATCAGGAGGAGGCTCTAAAACTATGGGATGGACTTATAATTCTAATGAAGATTATACTACAGAACCGAAAACTAATCTAAATACCACTCACTATGCCGACTGGACTTTAGATTAAAAAACTCTACATACAATAAAACTCACACGGCAAATCATATATTAACCTTTTGATTATTAAATAGATAGTTTTATAATAATACTCAAAAGTGTGAATTAATTTAATTCTCACACTCTACGTATCGTTTTAATTATAAGAAATATTCATATATTTGTTCCACACAAATAAAATTATAAGTTATGTTTTTTTTTAAGCGTAAAAACAAAAATACAGAAGATCTTGAGAGTTACATTAATACTATTGACCAAGCGATTATAGAATATAAAGATGGAGTCAATAATTATTTAGTAGGTAAAACTGATGATTTTAATCATAATCTAGAAGTACTTAATGGCTTCGATACAGAAGCTAGTATTTTAAGGCGGAAAATAGAAACTAATCTATATACTCAAACTTATTTATTAAAAGCAAGTGGAGATATCATGAGACTTGTTAGTAGTATGTATCATATTATTAATCTTATGAATGAAAGTCTCTTTCAGTTTGAAATAGAAGCTCCATATATTTTACCTGAGTTAAATGAAGATTTTACTAAGTTAACTCAGCTTTCTACTTTAACTGCAGAATGTGTAATCCCATTAGCGAAAGCATACTTCTATCTTCCAGAAACTATTAACGAAAAAATTCATAGAGTATATTTTTATAAAAAAGAAGCTACTACACAATCGCAGGCTTTAAAAAGAAAAGTTTTTCATCAAATGAATAAACTAAAACAAAGTGAAAAAATTCATTTAAGATATTTCGCTTTGCATATAGAAAATATAGCAGTAGCTGCTGAAATCGTAGCTGATCAACTAGCTGTTATGTCTATCAAACAAAATATATAATTAGTAGTATAAAAAATCAGTAATGACATACTTAATAACTATATTATCTTTACTTTTATTTGGCTATTGGTTTGTAAAATTGGATTTTACATATTCATTTGGTCCTATAATGATTTCTTCTGTAGGAAAGAAGAATACATTATATATATTAGTTATATCTATAATATTAGTTTCATTACTTTCAGTATTATTTTACTATTCTAAAGATATCATATTTGTAAATTTCAACTCATTATTTTATCAAGTAGTAAGTTCTATATATCCTAATTCTAAGCCGATATCTAATAGCAATCTTCTTATTATTTCAGTAGTTTCTTTTATAACATTATGGGCATTATCAAGATTAAGTAAGTTCGTATCTGCTCCTTATACTTTCTTGGCTGCCATTATTGGTTGGAAATTAGCCACTGGTTTAAATGTAACATTAAGTACTATGACTAAGATAGGAGCCGTTTGGCTAATAGCCCCTATCGAGGCTCTATCTGTTTCTATGATATTATATTTTATTATTACTACTATTTATCATAAAAGACATCCTCAATTATTCTCTTATACCTACGTTTTGCATCTTATTGCTATAGGAGGTTCTATATTATTTGCAGTAGCTATCGGAATTAATAACGAGTATATAATAAGTTTCATAAGTAATAATTTATATGTTAGTTCTAGTGAATTATCTTACCCTTTATTATTAATATTACCTCTATTAGTATTAGTTATAATAATAAGAAAAAAATTCTTTAGTGATTCAGATAAAGTCTATATGAAATATTATGATTTATCTATAACTGAATTAACTACAGTTATATTATCCTGTACTATTACATTATTTATATTTTCCAGTTCTTTAATTCCAGATATTGATTCACATATTTTGCCTATTTCATTGTCTTCTATATTCTTGGGTTCTGTAGTAGGGATAGGATTAATGCAGGGGAAAGAAAAGATTAATTCACAAGTATTAATAAAATCTCTAATAGCAAATATTATCAGTCCATTATTTGCTCTTATCTTAAGCTATTATATTACAGATGTTTATAATATGAGATTTAATATCGATTTACTTCCTAATAATCTACCAGTTTTTTATAAAATAGATTTGAATATAGTACTAATTTCTATTCTAGCTGTTATAGTAATAATATTTGGTTTATATGTAAAAAAACAGCACCATATAAAAAATATTAATGGAATTAATTCATACACTAATCATCAAGAATTATTTGAAAATCAAAAATTAATTAGCCAAAATGAAGTACAAAGTGTTATCGATAAAAATCAAAAGCTTCAAGGTCAGTTAGAATATCGTAGACAATCTTTAATAGATGTAGCTTTAAAAATATCTGAACAAAAAACTTTTTTAACTCAAATATATAATTCATTAAATGACATATCATTAGAAAGTGATAATGCAGTCAAGAAAACTCAGATTCGCGAATTAAAAACACAAATCGAACAGAGACTTTCATTTAGTGAAGAAATAGACGGCTTTTATAGTCAATTAGAAACTTTACATAAGGATTTCGAAATGAGGATAATTGATAATTTTCCAAAATTAACTAAACAAGAAAAAAAATTAACAATTCTTTTGAGGTTGGGATTTTCTAGTAAATACATAGCGTCATTAATGAACATTTCCCCTAAAAGTGTCGAAATAAGTCGCTATAGATTACGAATCAAATTAGGTCTTAAAAAAGGTGATAACCTTATCAAATTCATAAAAAATATTTAATCCACGATTCTTTAATTATTAAACACATTAATCATGAAAAAAATTATTATGGCTCTGGCACTATTAGCATGTACTACTGCTTTTATGAATGCCCAAAAAGTAAAACACTATGACCAATATGGTGTTGAAATTAAACAAGAAGAACCTGTAAATGTTACTTATAGGGACGGTATCTTAATTTTAGAAAATAGTAAATTAGGATATAAAGTATGGACTGACACCCGTATTTAAGCTGATTATGCTGCATTCTGGGGACAAAATTCAGACTATGATGCTATCGGAAATGGTGCATCTATTCGTTGTGCCCGTTTCGCATTAAAAGCTCAAGTAAATAAAAACTGGTATGGTGAAATCTATATGGATATGGATATGGTAGAATCTTCTCCAGATCTTCAAGCTGTTCGTGTACACAAACAGAGATATGGTTATATGGTAAACGATACTATTTGTGAATTCGGTAATGTTCTTATTAATGGGGCTAAAGTAGAAACTATTAACTCAGAATCTACAGAAGTAGAAGACATTAAAAAGACTATAAAAGATTTACAAACTAATTATTATGGCACAAGAAATAGAAAGAAAATTCTTAGTGAATAGTGATTTTAAATCATCATCAGTAAAAGCACTCAGAATTACTCAAGGATACCTATCTTCAGTTCCCGAAAGAACTGTAAGAGTACGTATTAAAGGTGATAAAGGTTATATTACTATTAAAGGTATTGGAAATGCTAGTGGAGCTAGCAGATTCGAATGGGAAAAAGAAATTCCTATAGAAGATGTTAAAAATCTTTTAGAACTATGTGAACCAGGTATTATCGACAAAACTCGTTATTTAGTAAAATCTGGAATCCATACTTATGAAGTAGATGAATTCTACGGAAAAAATGATGGTCTTATAGTAGCAGAAATCGAATTAAAAGATGAAAACGAAGATTTTGTAAAACCTGAATGGTTAGGAAAAGAAGTAACTGGAGATAAAAAATATTTTAACTCCATGTTAATGAAAAATCCTTATAAGAACTGGAAATAGTAATTTAAAAATGGAAGCCAAAAACCTAGCCAAAGAACATATTCAAGCGACAGTAACAGAAACTGTGGTTTTTGCTCACCTAGGTCACCCAGTGATGTGGTTAAATATCTTATCATTTTTATTAGCTAGTATGCTAATAAAAGCACGCACTATCTTACCTATTTTTATGGTAGTAGCAGCTATATATGGAGTTGAAAATGGAAATAAACGAAATAATTTCGGTAGAAATCTTGTTTTACAAAATTTATTATATAAATTTCTCTCTCTTCTGAAGCCTAAGTAAACCAATAATAGTAGTTACCACTGTAGCTATGAAAAGAATGATTTTGTTTTGCCAAACTATGGCGAGAAATACTGATGGATGCATATCTGAAGGCTGATCATAAGGATTCATGAATATATTCCATTTAGAAGCACCTAAAGAATTACCTAATATTAGATAAAAAAATAAAATAATTAATATCATTATCAGTGCTGTAGCATTACCATTTCTAGTCAATGTAGAAAACATAAATGCTAAAGTCCCCATAAAAAATATGGGGAAAATAACATTAAAAGTCATATAAAAAGGATTTATTGGATACAAGAACAGGATACCTAGTAAACTATAAAGGAATATTACGGCTATAGCACTAATAAGAATCATAGCTAATCTTGTTCCCCAAACCCTATATCTGTAATTAGGAATACCGAATAATATTTCTAGAATCTTAGCATCTGCATCGTTTTGAATACCGAAGACAGAAGGATAAAAAATAATCAGAAAAGCCGGAATAATAATAACCGAAAATACTGATTTTTCACCGATAACATTATCAGGATTTAAACAAAATAGATACATAAAACCTATTAATATAATAGTAGCTGCTATAAAATACCATATTAGCTTACCATTAAAAATAATTTTAAAATTATATCTTAAAATAGTATTAAGATTTTTAATTGAATTATTGGCCATTTTCCTTTTTTATTTATTCTATTTCTTTATCTATTTTTTAAATCTCTTACCCTGAAATCTTGGCGAAACACTAAATTCCTTTCTGCATACATAAATATGCATCTTCTAAATTAGGTTCTACTAAGACAGCAGTATTATATGGTTTCTCAGAAGACAAATATCTAACTCTAATCACATTATTATTTGGTATATGATTAATAACTCTCTTAATATCTAGATATTGTTCAAATTCATCCCTAGGAATATCAAACATCCAAACCTTTTTATCAGCCATTGATACCATTTCTATAGGATCACCATAATATTTCAATTCTCCCTTATTAATAATCGCCACTTGATTACAAGAACTTGCAATATCTTCAATAATATGAGTAGAGAATATAACAATTCTATTCTTAGATAATTCTACCAACAAATTTCTGAATCTAATTCTTTCTTTAGGATCCAACCCCGCAGTAGGTTCATCTACGATTAAAATCTTAGGTAAATGAAGCAATATAAGAGCAATACCTATTCTTTGTTTCATACCACCAGAGAAAGAACCAATTTTTTGATCCTTACGATCATACATATTAGTTTCTTTCAATACATATTCTAATCTTTTATGACGAACTTGTTCATCCTTTATATTCTTCAATAATGCTTGATAATCTAAAAATTCCCAAGCAGTAAGATGTTCATATGTACCAAATTCCTGAGGTAAATAACCTATAAGTCCTTGTAATTCTTCACGATAAATACGAGTATCCATACTATTAATAAATATAGATCCATAACTGGGTTCCGAAATACCTGCAATTATTCTCATTAATGTAGATTTGCCTGCACCATTAGGTCCTAATAATCCAAACATACCAGTTTTAATATCCATATTAATACCTTTTAGTGCTTTAAATGGACGCTTTCTATGTCCAATAATAGGAATAGATAGAACTATATTATACCAAAGTTTCTTTTCCCCATTATAATTACCTTTTATACGTTTTACATTAATATTATTATCATAAATATAATGAGACGTTTTATTCACATATAAACAGAAAAACCAAAGGAAGAAAATAATAATAGTCACTGTTACATTATTGATTTTACCAGCAAGCAACGCAAAAATCACAAGAGGAACTACCCAATATAAGATTTGTTCTATCTTATTAATTCTTTTAAGTTTATTTTTTAGTCTATCGTTAATCCCTTTAGAAACTTTATATTTCTTATATACAAAGACTTTAGTTATCAATGCATTAATTGTTAGATATATCAATACAGAGAAGATAGTAATCCAGAAACCTTGTGTTAGATGAAAATAACACATAAATATCATAAAAGCTAGAATACCAATTTTCCAAATAAGACCTTTAAAATCTTTCCATTTGTGATAATGAACTCCTTCCCCTATCATATCACGCAGTTCTTCACCGCTATCCCATTCACGCATAAAGGTAGAAGGTCTATCATATATCTTGACTAGATTAGTAATATGAATATTTATATCATCACCGTCAGAAATAATATTGGCGTTAGCCTTCTTTAGAGAAATCTCTAAAAAATAGAATATCAGCGGAACTAAAAATATTGACAATAGGGAATAAACTATCTTCCAACCTAGCGAAGCTGAAGTAAATATAACTCCAATAATAATAACAGAGATGATAATAATTTCGAAAAATTTAAGACCCTTATTTTGTTCACGGAACCACTTCAAAGCATCCTCCATACCCATATAAGCTGTAGGAATAAAAAATAAGGTTAATAGTACCGAGAACATCAAACCGCCTATTACTGTAATAGCGAAAGGAGCACCGATAGCTCCTGCATATTCACCATTGCCTAAAGCAATAGGTAGCATAGCTACGATAGTCGTAGTAGAAGTAATAAGTATAGGACGTATTCTAGAAATACCTGCAGAAATCATAGCACGATGACGGCTATAACCTCTTGTACGCAAGATATTTGAATAATCTATCAAAATAATACCATTATTCACCACTACACCTAAGAGAATCATCAGTCCTACTAAAGTATTGGCATTCAATAAACTATTACCTGTAAGAATCAAACCTATAAATGCACCGGTAGCAGCTAAAGGAATAGAAAACATTAAAACTATCGGAGTCGTCAATGACTCAAACACAGAAGCTAATATCATGTAAATTAATAAGAATGCAGCTATAAGTAAGAATTTAAAATCCTTTAAGGGACTTTCTTCATGAAAAACTTCTAAAGCTACACCATTAGGAATAGGATAATTAGATATCATATCATCTATTTCAGTCTTATAATTTTTCAGTAATGACTTAGAATCTTTAACAGTTTCAGTAAAATAATATTTAATCTCTAATTGCTTTTCCTGGTTAACTCTATATATCTTAGCACGACCTCGTTCAGTATTAATGTTTGAAATCTCTTTCATTTTGAAATCAGCACCAGAAGTAGTCGTCACATCTAAATTATTAAGTTGATCTAAAGTAGGACCTTTACCTTCAGCTTTTTTAATAGAATCTTCTGCTGACATTTTATTCTTAATAACTATATCATAAGTCTTGTCCCCTACTTTAAATTTGGACCCAGAAGACTGTTCAGGAGTAAGAGTACTAAGGGATGTATTAATATCAGAACCAGTAACTTGATATACAGTCATAAGTTCAGGAGAAAAACGAAGAACTACCTCATTTTGACGAGGTGTTCGAGAAATTCTAGCACGACGAATATAATCCAATAACTCAAGTCTGTTATCCAAGTCTTTAGCTACTACTTGCATCATATCATAATCTGTACCTTTTATAGTAATATGTTCGTCAGAATTACCAATACCTAATACAGATAAGAAACGAATCATTCCCATCATAACTGTAGAACCACCTTCAGAACTCATGGGATCAGAAACCTCTATATATCCACCTTGAATATCTTTCAGACTTTCTTCCAACTGATTTTTTATAGTAGAAACTGATTTCTTATTAATCCCCTTTAAAATAGATTTGTCAAATTTAAATATTATCCTAGCCTGTTTATCTTCTACTTGTGAAGATATTTCTTTTTTATCAGGATTTTTTTCAAGTCTTTCTTCTATAACCTTAACTACTTGATCCGTATTATCTAAAGTAGAAGATGTAGGCATATCTAAAGAAATCACGAAAGAATCTGAATCAATAGACTGTTTAGTATTAAAAGATAAGGTAATACATAAAAGTAAAGAAACTCCAAACATCAATATCGCAGTAATAATAACAGCAGGAGTATGTCTCATGCACCATTTTACTATAACTAAATACTTTTGAATAATGGGATCAAATACTGATATTTTTTTCTCAAATGATGCTTTACCCTTCTTAGACCGAAGAATAAGATATGAAGCCATAGGGATAAATAATAACGCACATCCTAGAGAAATAATCAAAGTACATATAATAGAAACACCTATATTTTGACCAAGAAGCTTAATCATATAATTATCAGAAAAGACAAATGGTAAGAATACCGTCACTGTAGTAAGAGTCGAAGCTAGAACTGAACGATAAACTTCTTTGGTACCATTCACTACAGAATCCTTAGCCCCTACACCCGTAGTATAAAGTCTATAAATATTCTCAAGAACTACGACAGAATTATCCAGCAACATTCCTATGGCCAGAGCTATACCCATAAGAGTTAAAGTATTAATAGTAATACCTGCAGCATAGAAAATATTAAATGCAGTAAATACTGAAATAGGAATAGACAATGCAATAAAGAATACCAAACGGATATTTCTTAGGAATAACCATAAAATAATAACAGCTAATAATCCCCCTAAAAGAGCTAAGTTTATAATCCTATTAATATTCTTAGCCATATCTTCTGCACTATCTTTCTGGACTCTAATTTCTACTTCATAAGGCTTAAGAACCGTTTCATTAAGTACTTTAATATTCTTTTTAATTCTGTCAGATAATTCTATCAAATTAGACTGAGCATCATTAGAAATCGAAATAGTGACTACTTCTTTACCATCTACTCTACTATAGGTCGTCTCATCTTTTAAATCATAAGAAATATCAGCAATATCTTTTAAATAAATAGGACCATTACCGACTACTACATTTTCTATATCACTTACCTTTTCATAAGAAGAATTAACATGTACAAAATACTTTTTAGAAGACTCAATGATATTACCACAAAAAGTTTTATCTTCATTATTTTGAGATAAAAGAGCAGAAACTTTAGAAGGGGAAAGACCTAACGACTTACATTTTTCCTTATCTAATACTATTTCAATAGCTTTTTCTCTACCACCATAAACTTTCACAGAAGCTACTCCATCTATATTCTCTAAATGCTTAGTAATCTGTTCATCCGTAATATTACGCAAACGATCCACTCCATCTGAACCGACTACATTAAGAGTCATTAAAGCAGAATTCATAGACTGCATATCTACTTTCTGCACATTTAATGTATAATTGTCCGTAAGCTGAGTAGCAGTCTCCTTCAGTTTTTCCTGAAACTTTAAATATGTGGTATTAAGCTTAACATCGCTCTTAAAGGTAACCTTAATAGAAGCATAACGACTTTGAATTTCAGTCTCTATCTTATCTACTCCACTAATACTACTAATAGCACTTTCGACAGGAATAACTGCCTCAGATTCTATATAAGATGGATCCATATCATTCTTTGATATCACCTGTACATAAAAAACAGGTAATTCAGCATTAGGCAATAATTCTACTTTTAACTGTTTGTAAGAGAATATTCCTAAAAAGGTCAATGCTGTAAACAGCATGATAATCGTAATCCTTCTATTTATAGTAAAATTTTTCATATTTTAATTTTGACTGGCGTCAATGGTTTTAGGGGCATCTTCGCCATCATAATTAACATCTTTATCTTCTAAATTTCTGTGCTTATTAGCTTTCATCTTTAAAGTCTCTAAAACTAAATAGAAACATGGAATTATAATCAAACTCATAATAGTAGAAGTAATTAAACCTCCTATCACAGCTACTGACATAGGAGCACGAAGAGATGAAGACTCACCGAAATTAATACACATCGGAACTAACGCTAAAATAGTAGTAAGAGTAGTCATTAATATAGGTCTAATTCTCTGACTAGCAGCCTCTACTATAGCATCTTTAAGAGGCATATCCTTTTTAATCTGATTAATTCTATCTACTAAAATGATAGAGTCATTAACAGCTATACCAGCCAACATGATAATTCCAATTACTCCCATAACATTTATATTCATATTAAGTAATAGAAACAATACTACAGCACCACATAAAGCAAACGGTATAGTAAGCAAAATAGTAAAAGGGTGAAGTAATGATTCAAACTGAGAAGCAAGCACCATATAAACTAGGATAATAGATAACAATAAAGCTAACATTAAAGAAGACATTGCTTTTTTTCTAAGAGCTTCCTCACCTGTCACACTAATAGAATAATTATTAGGTAGATCAATATTAGAAATAGAGGCTTCTATTTTCTTAGCCACTTTATCTAAAGAAGTACCCTTCTTCATATTAGCACTAATATTAATAATTCTATGTTGATTTTTTCTAAGTATCTCTTTAGGAGCAAAAGTAAAATCAAAATCAGCTAACTCCTCTAATAAATAAGTTTTACCACTAGTCACAATAGGAACTTTAGATAAATCAGACAAAGACATTTCAGGCAATTTGATAACTATATCTTTCATCTCACCATTAGATTCAAATTTACCAGATTTCTTACCTATAAGAAAGTTCTTTAGCTGATTAACTATATCAGAAGATGTTATATTATTTATACCAGCCATCTCCCTCTTAACATTAACAGCTATTTCAGGGGCACCATTTTCACTAGAAGAAATAATATTTTCTAAATCAGATATTTTCAACATTCTATTCTTAACTACCTTAGAAATAGTAGCCAATTTCTCTAAATCCTCACCTTTAATTTCTACCATAACGGGAGAAGAACTTTCAGAGAATAAAGTAGAAACTACATTATTATCTTGTTTGAAATTTAATTCAATATTTTCGTTATCCTCATAAATAGAAGTCAAAGTACTAGTGAAAACTTGTAATGACATCTTAGAATCTTTAGGAACAGCCACTTTAATTTCAGCTGTATTTTCAGATTCTAAAACTTCAGAACTAGTAGTACTTTTACCTATTTGAGAATATACCTGTGTAGAATCACCAAGCAATTCATATATCTGATTTTCAATAGAAGCTACAGTATTAGAAGTTCTTTCTAAATCAGTTCCTTCAGCTAATTTTACAGATACAGTCACATTTCTACCCTCTACC
Organism: Bacteroidales bacterium; assembly: GCA_041672845.1. Classification (GTDB taxonomy): domain Bacteria; phylum Bacteroidota; class Bacteroidia; order Bacteroidales; family UBA932; genus JBAYDV01. Next base: position 254,897 of record JBAYYV010000003.1, on the reverse strand, counting down.
TTAGGCATAAACTCTGTACCTACTAGCGGCATAATCATTATTGTCATAATAATAACAGCAAAAGAAGCAGCTATTACCCACCATTTCTTATTTAATACCTTATGTAATAACTTAGGATAATTCTTAAATCTAACAGAATTCAACGAAGACTGAGTAGAACGACTAATTCTATTTTCCTTTCTAAATATGAAACTATATATCATAGGTATAAAAAATATAGCTACGATAAGAGAAGAAAGTAAAGAAAAAGTCACTGTAAGTGCTTCATCTTTAAATAATTCTCCAGAAGCACCATGTAGGTAAACTATAGGCAAGAAAACCACTATTGTCGTTAGAGTAGAAGCTATAACAGCACCAGCTACTTCAGCTGTACCATTTATGGCAGCATCTTTGGCCGATAATCCAGATTCTCTATTTCTAAATATACTTTCTATCACCACTATGGAATTATCCACCAGCATACCAGCTCCTAAAGCTAAACCTCCTAACGTCATAACATTCAAGTTAAGACCACCAAAATACATTAGATTAAATGTGGCCACTATAGAAATAGGAATAGTTAGAGAAACGATTAGAGTAGTACCGACAGATCTCAAAAAGAAAAATATTACAAGAACAGCTAATAAAATACCAATAATAGCAGTAGATTTAACTTCATTAACAGAATTTTCGATAAATTCCCCTTGATTAGAAATCATTTGCAAATGATAACCAGGAAGCGATTTTTCCACTTTTCCCAATTTGTCTTTAACAGCATTTACAGCTTTAACAGTATTATAAGCACGTTCTTTATAAATAGATAAACCTATGCATCTCTTAGAATTTAATCTAACGATATTCTCCGGTTTATCATTTTGAAAAGTAACATCAGCTACATCAGCTAATCTAACAGAACCGGTATCACTAATAAACCCCACGATTAAATTTTCAAAATCTTGTAAATCCGATAAAGAAGTTTTGCCCTTAACTATATATTGCAGACCCATATCAGTAACAGAGCCACCAGAAATTACTTGATTTGAAGTGGTAATCTTCGAAGCTATAGAGCTTACATCCAAACCGAAAGCCTTCATTCTATAAGGATCAGTTTTAACATATAAGCAATTATATTCAGCTCCATTAATAACTACCTCAGCGACACCATCTACCCTAATCAGCTCATTTCTAATCTGATTCTCAGCAGTTCTACGAAGCTCAGCCATATCATTTATATCAGCATGAGTAAGAGCTACTAAAGCTATCGGGTCAGCATTAGCATCATGTTGAGTAATTTTTAATTCACTAATATCTTGATCCTTTGAAAAAGGATCAATGGCTTTCTGAAGATCTATATAAGCATCATTCATGTCCTTAGACCAAGTATAATCTACTGTAATCTTAGCAGAACCAGAACGAATAGAAGAAGAAACACTAGTAACATTATTTTGTCTAACAGCTGCAGCTTCTATTTGCTCTACATATTGTTTTTCTATCTCTTCCGGAGGTTTATTAGCAGCCGTAAGTTCAATATATAATTTAGGACTATCAATATCTGGCAATAGGTCTACACCTAATCTATCAAAGGATATTTTACCTAATAGTACTACAGCCAATATAACCATTAGTACTGTTACAGGATTATTAACTGCCGATCGAATTATTTTCTTCATCAGCGTCTAATTTTAACTTTTGAATTATCTTTCAATGTTTCAAATCCTCCAACGATAAGATTATCTCCTAACTCAAGACCAGAAACTATTTCACACTCATCTTCAGTTTCTACACCTGTAAAAATTTTCTTTCTTTTAGCTACATTCTTTTGAGTAATATATACATATTTAGAATTGTGATGTTTAATAATCACATCCTTAGGAATAATAATAGCATCATTAACTGTCTGAATCATAATATCAGCCTTAACAAACATTCCAGGTTTGAATCTTAAAGAAATATTATCTATGATAACCTTAGTCTTGAATGTTCTAGTCTTAATATTAATAGCAGGAGACATTTCTGTGATATGACCTATTAAAGTATCTTTATTAAGAGTATAATGAGTAATATTTACTTTCTGACCTCTTTTTACTTCAGTTATAACACTTTCAGGGAGCTGACAGTCTAAATAAAGTTTAGAATAATTCATAATCTGAACCAATAATAATCCAGTAGCTATTTGAACATTTTCAGTATAATAAGGAAGATCAGTTATATAACCATCAAAAGGAGCTTTTATGGACATCTTTTCTATGCTTAACTGAGCATTAGCATATGCATATTTAGCATTTGTTACAGATACATCAGCCTGACGCATTTCATTTAGAGTAACTCCCCCCTTTTCATAAAGAGATTTCATCTTTTCTCTTTTCTGTTTAGCTAATTGATAATCTAACTTCTTAGCATCGATAGCTATCTGATTTTCATATTCAGAACTTACTAATTGAATAATTTTATCACCTTTTTTAACTTTATCACCCAATTTAAACTTTTTAGAAGTTTCAGGATTAACTGCTAAGATATACTTGCCAGATATTTCAGATATGATATTTACAGATTGAGTAGGCTGAGCAGAGCCATAAGAGTTTACAAACTGACTAATATCACCTTTCACCAATTCCTGTACTCTAACTACAGTCGCAATATCATTACTGTCATTTACTTGACTGTTATTGCATGCGGTAAATAATAAAGTTCCCGCCGTTAAAAAAATTAATATTTTATTTTTCATATTCATTAGTATTTTCTGATTTAATAATAGGAACTATAGGTTTATCATTCTCGAAATCATATAGAGAAAGAATTTTCATATTTAATAATTCAAGTTTATAGTCGATAATAGATTGAGTATAAGATTTTTTCTTACTAGAAAGCTGAGTCTGGAACTGTGTCATCTGCATACCAGTAATATCTCCTTCTCTATATTTTACCAAGTTTAAATCATATGTAAACTGAGCATTTTCTATATTCTTCTTAGCAATATTTATTTGACGTTTATCGTTCTCAAGATTTCTCCATGTTTTTCTGATATTAAGTTGAATATCTATCCTCTCTACTTTAGTATCCAAAGTATTAATTTCCATAGATTTTTCTTGAGCCTTAATTCTTGCTCTTTTTTCGCCCCAATCAAAAATAGGAACAGAAAAAGAAATAGCTATCATCGGACTAGTAGTAGGATTCTCATACATATTAGAAAACTTAGGATTATCACCAGTAATACCGACAGACATATTAATTTCACCCTTAAATTCATTGAGAGCTTTAGTACGAATCATTTCAAACTCTAAATTTCTAGTAGTAATTTCTCTTTGTCTAAGTTCTAATCGAGAAGCTAAACCATGTTCTGTAGCCTTTTCCAAGTCCACATTTATTTTTTTAGTATCAATATTAGAAATGACAGTAAAATCATCTTTAATATCTATACCTAAAGTCTTCTTCAAATTATCTTTTGCATTTTCTAAAGATACTTCAGTAGAAGCTACAGACGATTCAGCAGAAGTCATATTTAGTTCAGCTTGAAATAATTCCTCTTTTGCAGAAAGATCAGAATTAACTTTAGCATTAATAATATCATAACTCTTTTTAGAATTCTCATATTCAGTTTTAGCTATTTCAAGTTGCTCTTGAGCCATATATACAGTATAAAACTGTGAAGTAATACTTTGTTCAGTAGATAATTTTTTAAGTGCATAACTTATGTTTGCATTCTCTAAATCATATTCCAACTCCTTCAATTTCATCTTCCTAGTATTATAGGTAAACAATGGTTGATTTAACTGAAGATAAATATTATTAGTATAAGCTTTATCACTATTAATATTAGAGCCTACATTAGATTCATTTGATTTCCATTTAAAATTATCTATAACTGAAACAGTACCATTAGTCCAAGGAATAGCCTGAACCATTTGAAATGTACCCTCAGAAGAATAAGATTCATTAGTGTACCACTGAGAAAGTCTTTGATCAAATGCTCTATTCTTGCTATAAGAAATAGGCTTAAGATTTAAAGAAAACTTAGACTTCATAGAAGCTCTTTCAGCAATAAGTATTTGTTTATACTTCTCTAAGTTAAGAAAGGAACTCTGAAGGACAGGACTATTAATACGGGCTATTTCTATAGCCTGAAATATAGTAATCTTACCTAGATGATGAGGTATATCCTCATCATTCTTCATATTCTTAGTACTATTCCTCTGAATCTGGGCAGAAGCACTTATAGCTCCTATACAAGAAAAGAGGAAAGAAACGCAAACTAGCAGCGTTAAAAATTTTACATTCAGTTTCATAATATTATATTCTAGCTTACTACGATTAAATTATCCATTAAAATATTCTTAATTATTTCTATTATCTATTTTTATTATCACTAATTCTATCTTTCAAAACTTAGTTTCTTATTTCTTAACTAATTTCACAGCATCAGCCACTATTTTATATATGGTGGACTTATTAGAAAGTCGTATTTGCATAGTATCACCTTCGAAATAATAAGATCCTACTAAATTCCACCCAGAATCATTTCTATTATTCAGATAAGCTTCCTCACATTCACCATCATAAATTATATCAAATTTATATTCACCTTTTCTACTACTATACGACCACTGAGGTTTATATAAATAGTAATACAAATCATACCTACCTTTTCCTTTAAGCGGAATAGTCCAAGTAGCAGTAGAATTACCATTACCCTTATGTATAATATAAGCAGAACGAATATATTTACCGAAGAAATTAGCATCAGTAGTAAGTAACCACTGAATAGGTGCACCCCACAAAGAAGGTTTATATTTATATTCAGATTTGACAGATCTGTTAACTAATCTAGGGAACAGCCCAGTAAGTTCAGGCTTAGAAACAGAAAATAAAGTAGAATCCTCATTATCTACTACGATCTCATTTTCTAACTCACCATTATTGTAAGATATATTTTTAATCTCATTGATTTCTTTACAGTCACCATCCCTCCTTTCCATATCTTTAATATGATTAGAAATAATAGAAGGCAAATTTTCAGAAATACCAGTATCAATAGAAACATAAAGAGGAGAATCTATCCAAACAGATTGGACTAAAAGAGTTTGATGGGGCTTGATAGCAATAGTTTGATTTAATCGATCATCATCTGAATCTTCAGATTGAATCTTATAAATAATCCTAACATAACCTAGAACATCAGAAATATTTGAAATTTTCTGTTGTATTATAAAATGTTCCCCATCATCACCGTTAGTTCTAATCACATAAGGATTAGGAATATAATAATATGGCATTGGAGATATTTCATCCCATTTCTTAAAATCGCCCTTAGTATCCGTACCAGCTATTTTATCTATAGAAGACAACATATCTAAGAAAGAATAATCTTTAAATCTATGCTTATCCAATAAGAATCGCATAGTATCTTTAACGACCTTTTGTCCCATTTTGGCTTCGGCTGACGCCAATAATGTTTGAAGTTTCAGTTTTAACAATTGATTATTAATATCCAAATATGTAGTATCTCCTAATACTTCACTAAATCGCTTATGCTTAAGAGCTATATTAACCTTTTCATTAAAGGAAATACCATTTATCCTACGTATCCATGAATTAGTAGCAGTATTATTCTGTAAATAAAGTTCACAAGCTTTGTTTATAATTGACCAATCATCAGAAAATAAGTTATATTTAAAATCATATAACTGAGGAAAGAAAAAATAAGCATTATCTTTCATTTTTATCTTAGATCCATTGGAACCGAAATTAATACTAATATTTGCATCATTCTGTCTAACAGTCAGATTACGAAAGATTTTTAATTTCCTTTCTACAGCCTTAATATTAGCCAAAGTATCAGTCATTATACCAGAATTGCTACCATCTCCCCATCTTTTTATACGTTTAGCCCATTGAGAAATATCCATATCCATAGAACAAGCCTTTTCAGGAATTAAAATCATACCAGGCTGATGACAGTTTTGACCAACTTTCCAAGAATGAGTATAATATGAAAACTGAGCAGGAACTTCTACTATAGAAAGACGTTTAAAAGAAAAAGATAAATTATTTTCTCTTTCAATATCTGCTAATGTGTTCCTAATAACACCACCAATAGTATCATTAAGAAAAGGAACACATTGGGTTAAAACTTTATCCTCACCGGTATAATAATATGAATACTTTACAGAATCCACATTAATACTCTTACCTATATAATCTCCTATCACCAAACTAATACCAGTCATAGGTTCTTCACTATGAAAATGATAAACACCTAAAGAATCAGTAGCTACACCCTGAGATATTGCTACTAATTGACAAGAATTAGTAGCATCAGACAAATCTACATCCAAAGAATAATCACAGAAAAACTTCTTGCGCCATTGAGGATCAGTATTAGAAAAACCGGTACCAGCTTGTGGATACCACGCTATTTCAGGAATAAACAACATGAAATTATTTTCTTGAAAAGCATATTTTTTAGGAATAGCTACAAAATTTTCTCTAGACTCTTTAATAACACTCTTTTCAGCTACATCTAAATAAGAATACATGTCATTAATTATCCCAGAATAGGTGATTTTAATCATAATTTCTTGATTAGCTAGATATTCTTTTGGAAGTGTAACCGCTAAAATTTGTTCATCCCTTGAGAATTTTAGATTTTCCTCTACTTTTTTTCCATTGTCACCAGACAAAGAAATATTATCTACTTTCAGACCAGGATTTAAATTAAAAATTAAATTATCACCATTCTTATTTACCATACCTTGAATATTAGCTGTCACCAATATATTCTTTCCTTGTTTTTTAACTCCTATTTGATAATCATTTATCCGCATGTAATTTTTACCTACATAATTATTATTAATGCTTGTATAAATCTTACGAATTTTCGAAGGATTTTTTTCTATTTGTAAGTATCTAACACTACTACCTATAGCTAAAATTAAACAGATAAAAGCAAGAATTAACCATGGATATTTAGAATGACGAGCATTTGCTAAACGACCAAACATAACGATGGTAAAATCAATAAAAGCAAGACCTAATAACACATAAATGGATCTCTGCAATAATATTTGAAATAGATTAGTAAAACCTATCATCCCCGATTTAAAAAGCGGTAATTTGTAAGCCATGTAATCAAACAAATAAAAACATTTGTTTTGTAAATAAAACATGGTAACGAAAACATAGGCTAATAATACAACAAATGTAAGAGCTTGATTTTTAAGTAACAACATCATAAATGCTGATAGACCTAATATAAAAATCAATGTAGGTAAAGTGATAAGTAAGAAATATAGAAAATATGATGCTATATCTATTGTTACTCCACTAGAAACAGTAGATAATACTACTGAAAGCCCGATTATCAATACATTTAAAAAAAAGAATACTCTAATATTCCCATATATCTTACCTATTACATACTCAGCATTTGAAAGAGGACTAACATAAAAAACCTCAGAAGTATCTAATTTTTTATCCCTTTTAAGAAATTCAGATGATAAGAAAATAGCTATAACAGCTTGTATCATATTCAAAAACAATATCATGAAATATGGAATATTAGAAGGAACTGCCTTTAACATCCAGGATTGAATACCAAAAGGCGTAAGAAACATACTCAAAAAAATCACAAAGAGCATAAATAAAGCAAGCCCCGCAAACAACTTAAAAAACCAAGAACGTTTCAAAATACGACTCTCGTATTTCGCTACATTATTTATATTTCTGAACATTGACATCTTAAATACTCTTTATTTTTACTATCTATTTTCTATTATTCCTTTATATAATTCTCCATAAAATATACATATGCATATTCGAGATTGGGCTGACACGGTTCATAATCAAAGCCTTCTATCTGGTCTGCTACTACGAATACTTCCCATTTTTTACCCTTCGGAATAGTCGCAATAATCGGATATTTCTTTTCTACCTCAGACAAGCGATTAGCTTCGATTGAGATTTTCCACGCTTTATTCTTAACCTTAGATAACATATCTTCAGGAGTACCGAAATATGCTATTTCTCCTCTATTTAAAAAAGCCATACTGTTACAAGAACTCGATATATCACCTACAATATGTGTAGATAATAAGATAGTAACATCATTTTCGGTTACTTCAGATAATATATTTCTAAAACGGATTCTTTCTTCGGGATCTAGACCAGTAGTAGGTTCATCGACTATGATAAGTTTAGGATCATGAATTAAAGCTTGAGCTATACCTAACCTTCTTTTCATTCCACCAGAAAGTTTAGAAGCATACCGATCTTTAACATCATAAAGTCCTACTTTCTCTAACATCTCATCTACTTTAGCTTTACGAACTTTAGTATTATTCATATCAGAAAGACGAGCAGCATAATCTAAAAACTCATATGTTTTATACTTAGCAAAAAAACGAAAATCTTGAGGTAGATAACCTATAAGAGATCTAATTTTCTTTCTATCCTTAACTAAATCATATCCATAAACATTAACTTTTCCAGAAGTAGGTTCTAATAAAGAAACTAATATTCTCATAAGAGTAGATTTGCCTGCACCATTAGGACCTAATAGCCCAAACATACCCCCAGGGATCTCTAAATTCACATCCTTTAAAGCATAGTAACCATTTGGATATCTTTTGTTTAAGTGAGATATTTTAATACTCATAATAAATCGATTAATAAAATCTTTATAATAAAAAACCCATCGTTTTAATTAAACGACTAAGATATAAAATAATTATCGTAAAACAATAAATAATTATTAATATACAATAATCTTTTATTGATATATATATTATATATATTTTAAAGTCCACTTTTTTTGAAAAATAAAAAATTATTAATAATTTTAGGAAAACTTAAATTTGAATAGATTCTATTTTAAACTAAAATTAATATATTATGGAAAGAAAATTAGACTTCGGAGAAAGCATAAAATTTAGTTTTACTACTGCTTTCAAAAACTATTTCGCAATTTTAGGTATTTATATATTATATATCCTTACTATTTGGATACCATATATTAATATAGGTACTACTATTGCATTAACTTTACTACCTGCTAAATTAAGTAGAGGTGATAAATTAAATTGTACTTATATCTTTAAAAAAAGGTATAGAAATATAATGGGCAAATATCTTATAATGTTATTAGTTAATTCTGGTAGTACTATAATTGCTTTTTTATTTATGTTTTTCCCTGCATTAGTCCTTGCTTTTTCATGGATTTTAGCTCCTATGATTTTAATAGATACTGATTGCGAACCATTAGAATCACTATCTAAGAGTAATGAAGTCACTTTAGGACATAAATGGGCTATGTTTTGGCAATATCTATTCTTAGTCATCATCGAAGTTATCGTAATTGGATTATTATCGCTATGTACTGACTCATTAATTAGCACAGGATGGATAATATTAATATCTATAATAACATTCTTTGTAAGTACTTTAGCTGGTAGCATTAACTTTTCACTAATAGGATATTGGTATAAACACTTGTATGCATTAGATAATAAATAAAATTAGTAAAATTATTAATAGCTTAAAAGAGAGAGAGATGCTAATAAAAGGAGATGAAACATTAGAAGAATTAGAAGCTATTACTGAAAACTGTTCAGCATGCGATTTATGCAAACATAGAAACAAAATAGTATTCGGAGAAGGGAATCCTCATGCTGATATTATGTGCATAGGAGAAGGACCTGGTTATTATGAAGATCGAGAAGGTAAACCTTTTATAGGTAAATCAGGACAGCTTTTAGATAAAATATTTCATGCATGTGGATTAGATCGTTATAAAGATATATATATCGGAAACATCGTTAAATGTCATCCACCAGAAAACAGAAACCCTACTACCGAAGAAAGAAATACTTGCATACAATATCTATTCAGACAAATAGATTTAATTGATCCTAAAATAATAATACTTTTAGGAGGTACAGCTCTTAAAGGATTATTCGATCCTAATGCTCGAATCACTCAAGTAAGAGGAAAATGGCTTCTATGGGAAAATAGGTGGGTAATGCCTACATTTCACCCCTCTGCCCTTCTTCGTAATCAAAACCTTAAAGCCGATGCTTGGTCTGATTTCCAAAAAGTTATAAAAAAATACCGAGAAATACATCACTAAACATACTTTATCTATGAATTTCAAAAATAAATATTTTATACCACGAATAGCTATAATTTTTTTCGTAGTAGTTTATGTACTTTCCACCTCTCCTCCTGCTTCGGCTACGATATTTCATGTAACTAATTTCTACTCATTTAATTCTGTTTATACTACAGACTCTAATAAGTCTAAGACTTCTTGGAAGGCTGCTAAGCAAATAGAGAAAAAAAACAATAAGCAAACTAAAAATCCTAAGTATTCAAAGGAACAGCAAGCAGATTTTAATAAGACTATACAACGAATAGATAGCATAAATCCTTTGGTAGAATATGGAACCATAGATTCTAAATGGAATTCTATTAAAGAACATATGGATTCGGCATCATTTTTTCCAAAAGTTATTTATTATAATTTATATAGTATCAAGTTTCTACATTTATATCAAAATAATAAAATAGATAGCATAGGATATTATTTTAACTATCTAAAAGATAATTTTCACGAAAGTAAACAAATACCATCTTTTTATTATTTTTATCTCTTACTCGGCGAAGCATATCGTTCTAACGACCAAACAGATAAAGTTTTAGAAGTAGCTAAAAATATGAGAATATCAGCAGAAAACAAGAACTACTTATTAGGTGTGGGTTATAGCGGATATTTAGTAGCGACTATTTATAAAAGTACTGGACTTAATAAAGAAGCCATAAAAAACTATGAAGAAATATTACCAATTTTTAAAAATAGTAAAAATTGGCATTTATATTTCCCCTGCACCATAAATTTAATAAACACCTTAGTCGATAATAATAATTTGGAAAAAGCTGAAGAATATTTTATGTCAGCTAATTCTGCTCTACTAAAATTAAATTCTGATAACGCCAAAGATCCTACTATTTTCATGAATAAAATAAATCTTTGGGGGGTTTCAGCAGGAGAATTATTTTTTGCTACTAAAGAACCTGATAAATTATTATTATATATTACTAAAGCTGAGAAATTAGCTAAAACACATTCCGGATTTGATACTACTAACTTATTCCCTTCTAAATATAAATATTATCATCTAAAAGGTAATAAGGAGAGGACACTATTTTATTTAAATAAATTAATTCATTCTCAAACGAAAGAAAATAATACATCTAATTTAGTGGCTTTATATGATGAAAAAGCTGATATAGAAGCCAGTTTAAATCTTTATAAATCTGCATACATTTCATCAAGAAACTACTCAAGTTTAAAAGATTCTCTTATAACATCATCTTCTAAAAAAAGATTGGATTTATTAGCTTCTAAAAATAATTTATCTCAAATAAAACTTGAAAAAAGAGAATTAGAAATCAAATCTAAGGACCAAATATTGAATTTAACTTTGATACTATTAGTAATAACTATAGCATTGAGTTTAATAATATTTTACTTCTGGCTAGTTACTAAGAAAATGAATAGCGCCTTAGAAAAATCTAATAATAAACAGTATGATTTTATTCGTAACATGCATCATGAAATAAGAACACCTCTTAACTCCATTTTAGGTTTTTCTGAAATAATTTGTTCCAATCTTAAAACTAAAGAAGAACAAAAAATGGGCAAAACAATCAGAAATTCAGGTGATTCATTATTAAGAATGGTAGATAATATGCTTTTATTAGTAGATGTTGATTCTGACTTTCTAAAAAAGAATTCTGATACTTACCAAGTAAAATTAAAAGAAACTAATATTAAATCATGCGTAGATAGAGCTATAAAAGAATGTCTTCCACTTAAAAACGAAGAAATTAAATTAGTTTGTGATTTCTCCGAAACCATCAAACCCGAAAACATATCACTTATATCAGATTCTTTCAGAATTACTAAAATATTAACTGAGATTCTTAATAATGCTTTTATTTTCACGAAGAAAGGTCAGGTAAAAATAGATATAAAAGATAGCTATGACCATGTTTCTATTTCTGTCTCTGATACTGGTAAAGGAATAGCGGATAACATAAAAGACAATTTGTTTGATCCCTTCATACAAGCTGATAATTTTTCTAATGGTTTAGGTATAGGACTATCAGTCTGCAAAGAATTAGCAAAAGATATTAATGTAACTATTACTCTTGATAGAAACTACACAAAAGGAGCCAAATTTGATATTTATATTCAGAAAAATTAGAAGCTATAAAAAACATGTATGATGTAGAACATTTTCGGGATTAAACTTATTTCTTAACTGAAATAGCTATTGATCCCACCTATACTGCTGGTACTAAAATCACAATTCTTATTCCCAAATGTAAATAATTGATGGCTTAAAAAATTCTAAAAATAATATTTTAAACGACAATTGTTGTCAAACTTTATTGAATACAGTTTAATAGTAAAAAAATATTTATTATCTTTATAGTCTTATCATATATTGATATTTTTAAATTTAAATAACGTTTTAAAAATATTGTTGAAAAACTATAAATAATTAAATCTATGCATTTTAATATTTCCCCTACCCCTAGGAAAATAATTATTATAATTCTTTTGTCTTGTTCGACGATTTCTTCATTTATAACCGCTAATAACTACCTATCTCCTGAATTTACCCCAGACAATCTTAAATTATCATCTAAAAAAACACTAACTAAAAAACAGTTAGGGGATATTAAAACAACGACAGATTTAATAAGTAGCATAAAAACACAAGTAAAGAAAAGTACATTTACGCTAGAGTGGAATAGAGTTAAACAGCATATGGATTCACTCTCTTACTTTCCAAGTGAAACATATTTCAAATTATACCAAACCAAATTTTTATACTTCTATCATCTTTCTGACATAGATAATTTAGCCTACTATTTTAAAAAATTAAAACCATACCACCAAATAGAAAATTCTGAATCCATATATTATAATTGGGCTATGTTGGCTGATTGTTATAGATCACACGGAGATAATAATATGGCATTTAAAACAGCTAAAGAATTGAGAGCTTCCGCAGAAAAAGATAATTATTTAGTAGGAATAGGATACAGTGGATACATATATGCCACAGTATATAGCGATATGAGATTATTGAAAGAATCTATAAATAAATACGAAGAAATATTACCTATTTTTCGAAATGCTAAAAATTGGAAATCTTATTTTCATACAGTAATTTGTTTAGTAAGTACATTAGTTGATAATCATCAAACAGATAAAGCTCTTACATATTTTAATACTGCAGATTCCATTATTACTACATTAGATCCTCAGTCTATAGATAATATGCGTAGTAAAGTAAATTTGTGGTATTTTGCAGGAACTAAAATTTATTATGAAAGAAAAAATATTGATCAAATAGAATATTATGAATTAAAAGCTGATAGCATATTAGTAAATCATAGAGAGTTATTCTCAAATGATTTATTATCATCTAAAATTAAATATTTCCAATTATTGGGCAATGAAAACAAAACATTATCATATTTAAATTTATTATTAGGTATATATAAAGATAAAAATATGCTGGCAAGTATTCCCGACCTTTACAAGGTAAGAGCAAATATAGAATCTAATAAACATAATTATAAAGCTGCTTTCCAAGATATTGTTACATATTATACGATTAAAGATTCTATACATAATCAAGAATCTAGAATACGATTAGACCAATTTGCCTCTAATAATGAATTAGCTAAAATTAAACTTGAAAAGCGGGAATTAGAAATAAAATTTAAAGACAAAAATTTTAATTTTGTTTTAATACTATTATTAATGTTTGTAATATTATCAGTAATAATATTATATCTTCTTATGTATACTAAAAAAATAAACAAAGAATTAGTAAAATCAAATAATACCAAATATGACTTCATTAGGCACATTCATCACGAAATTAGAACACCATTAAATGCTATTATTGGATTTACTGATTTAATTTGTAATAAACATAAATCAAACAAAGATCAGTTACTGGGAGAAGCTGTAAAAAATTCCAGTACTTCATTATTACGTATGGTAAATAATATGCTCATACTTGCTGAAGCAGATCCACAACTTAAACATACCACCAAGAATAAGATCGATGTAGAATTTCAAGATAATAACCTAAGATTATGTTTTAATAAGGCAATAAAAGAATGTTACCCATATCTAAATAAAAATGTAAAATTAATCTATAGTCCTAATAATAATATAATAGTCTATTCAAATCATACAAGACTAACAAAAATTCTTACAGAATTATTAATGAATGCCTTCACTTTCACTGAAGAAGGATTTGTAAAAATAGAGCAAGAAAAACGACCTCAGTATGTATTAGTAACTATCAGCGATACTGGTCCAGGAATCCCAAAAGAAATAATGGAATGTGTCTACGACTACTTCACACAAGAAAGTGAGTTTACATCTGGATTAGGTATAGGCCTTACTATTTGTAAAGTATATGCTAGAGAAATAGGTGCTGAATTATCTTTTGATAAAACATACAATCCAGGGACTAAAATAATTTTTAAAATCCCTAATAAAAATATTTAAATACAAAAAATTCATAGTTTAGACATTTTTCGAAAACCCACAATAGAATGAAGGATTTTACTAATATAGAAGTAGAAGTACATCCATTAAAAGCGTTTATACCTAAAGGCGCTCATATATTAATACTAGGGAGTTTTCCACCACCTAAAAATAAATGGTGTATAGATTTTTATTATCCTAACTACATAAACGATATGTGGCGTATCTTAGGATTAATTTATTATAATGATAAAGATTATTTATGTATTCCTGAAGAAAAGAAATTTAACCTTGAAAAAATAATCAAATTCTGTAATGAAAAAGGAATAGCATTTTATGATACAGCAGAAAAAGTAAAAAGGCTGAAAGCCAATGCTTCTGATAAATTCTTAGAAATTATCAAACTGACAGACATAAATAGACTCCTTGAGTCTCTTCCCAAATGCAATGCTATAATTACAACTGGAGAAAAAGCCTGCCAAAACGCTGCAACCGTCCTAGGCACGACTGTTCCGAAAATTGGCGAAAGCATAGATATTCCAAATAAACTAAATGGTCCTGATGAAAAAGGTAGAATTCTTAAGCTATTCAGACTTCCTTCTTCCTCAAGAGCATATCCGATGAAACTAGAGAAAAAAGCTGAAGAATACTCAAAAATTTTCAGACAAATCGATGTATTAAAATGGGAACAACGTTATGCTCCGACTATGTATGTATTTGGAACTGAAGCAAGTCCATTCATAGTAAAAGAATTAAATAAACTTAGAGAACATCAGCCTGGTAAAGTTCTATTCATAGGAGAAGGAGAAGGCCGAAACGCAGTAAAAGCCGGACAAATGGGCTGGGATGTTTACGCTTGTGATCTCTCCAACAATGCCAAGGAAAAAGCATTAAAACTAGCTAAAAGCCGAAAAGTAAATTTACATTATAAAGTACAAGACGTATATTATTCAGATTTTGAAACAAATTTCTTCGACATAATTGTCATGAATTTCATTATGTTTCCAGTATCCATCGCTTCTACCTGTCACAAAAAAATAGCCTCATACATAAAACCAGGAGGATATCTCATATTAGACGGATTTTCTACACATCATTTAGAATACGACTTTAAACACGGACCTATCGAATATGACATGTTATTTAGTCGAGAACGAATCCAACAAGAATTTCCAGATCTAAAAATACTCACACTCCGAGAATTCAAAGAACCCAACAAATACGTACTTGAAACTCTCTGCCAAAAGGAACAAAAGAATATAGAAATCAAATATAATTCATGTACTCTAAAAACTGCTGAATATGCAGCTAAGTATCAAGATATCCCTAAATTTGAAAAACTATGCAAAGCATGTAAACATTATGGAAATTTAGAATGTTGTCCACCCTTTAAGTTTGACCCTGCTAAAAAAGTACTCGAGTACAAATATATTGACTTACATCTATTTACCATACTCATTCCCAAAAGCTTAAAGAAAAGATCATCGATTGAATTACTAAAAAAAATTAGAGAAGATAAGATTGATTCTCTACTAAAATTTTTAGAGATGAGCTACCGAAATCAAGAACAAAAAGCCATAGCTCTTCTTCCTGGTAGCAGTATAAATCCCACAGTTAATTCTAACGAAAGATACTCTCTCGAATCTCTAGGCTTTAACGTTAGTCTCACTACTCAAGAAATATTTAATAAAAAATTACTCTGGGAAAAAGACGGAATACTCCCCGATTATCTATTACTAGTAGGAGCAATATTGCATAATTAAATATGAACTATCTTATTAGCATATTTTTTTTATAAACCATTGCAAATTCTGATCATTAGCATAAATTAGTTGATATTTATTTTCAGAAATAAATTCATTTACGGCTTTATACACACCATGATGCCTATGGTGAATATCAGGACGCCAATCATCTCCACATATTATTCCAGAAGATTTAACTTTCTTTTTGAGTAAGACCAACTCTTTAACAGTATGATCATATGCATGACTTGAATCTATATATACCCAATCAAAATAACCATCCGGGCAATCCTTTAATAAATCCAAATCATCTCTAACATCTACAATTACTTTTTTATTATTAATCTCTTTTTTAAAACACCATAAAACATCACGTAATGCATCTACCGTACTCTTATTTTTAGGGGACCATGACCATTCTGCATCTAAAAAATACCAAGGATCCACTAAATGTAATTCTTTAGGTTCAGTTCGGGTTAATAAAATTCTTGAAAAATGTCCTTTAAATACACCACACTCCGCACCTACTCCTCCTTTGGGAATATATTTTTCTATAATAGGACCACGAATAGAGTTGATTTTTGCAATTTCATGATATTTATATATCCCCGAAGTCATCTTAATATATGTTGGATAAACAAATGTCTTTTTTAATTTTTCTTTTATAGAATTCATACAAGTTTTTTAGTGATAAAGTCAAATAAAAAAATGCCGCAAATATAATATTACAAGTATCAGTATTAAAAATTATTACTAATATATGCACGTTTAGAATTTTTTTAAAGTTAGTTATAAAAAAAATAATTACAAATAATAATTAATTAGATAATAGTATTACTTTCCCATTAAAGTAGATATATTTTTAATAATTTAAGAATCTACTTAAATCCATATATTTAATGAATTAAAACAAAAATATTATTTCTGATAATTGTTTTTTATTTCTGATAACTCTTTATCTTTGATAAATAAAATTATAATAATAAAATATTAAAAACAATCCTATACTTTAAAAAAATACAAAATGAATCTCATTTCAAAAAGAAAAATTAATCAACATCCCTTATTAAAAAAGATTCTATATCGATTCATTATGAATCCCGTAAAAACTCGGCCAAATTGGTGGATACGTATTTTTTCATTTATTTATCTGAAAAAAGGCAAAGGTTCTGTTATTTATCGAAGTGTACGTAAAGATCTTCCCCCATTCAATCGTTTTTCTCTTGGACGTTATTCTGTAGTCGAAAGTTTTTCTTGTCTGAATAATGCGGTAGGAGATATACACATCGGAGATTATTCACTAATAGGTATAGGAAATACAATTATCGGTCCTGTTACTATAGGGAACCATGTAAGTATTGCTCAAAACGTTACTATCACAGCGTTAAACCACAATTTTTCAGATATAGAAAAGAATATTGACCAACAAGGAATAAATATTAACCCTATTAATATTGAAAATGATGTTTGGATAGGAGCTAATGCTGTTATTCTTCCAGGTGTAATTATAGGTAAGCATAGTGTAATAGGAGCAGGAAGTATTGTAACAAAAAAGATTCCTCCATATTCCATTTGTGTAGGGAATCCAGCTCATATTATCAAATATTACGATTTCACTTTACAAAAATGGATAAAATCACATTTATAATACTCCCAAATTGTATATTATAGAACAGTATATAATTATGTGGTAAACATCATATAAACTATATATTGTAGTCTAAAATTTTAATCATAGACTTTCTATTTTTAAAATTTAGTGTTTTTTATTTAATTTTTTGAAGATAAATACTTTTCTTTTAATGTAATAATAGCTTTCTTAATATCATAAACATGGGTATACTGAATATACAAAAGGCTTACTGTGACAAAAAGAATACCTTTTAAAATAAAACTAAAAATTATATTCATGTTATTAACAAACAAGGAAAGAATTGAAAATAAAAGGATTAAAATAGCACTTAGAATTAAAGGAGATATAAATTGCTTAAGAAATGGAATAATACTCAATTTAAAAGTAAATTTATACATTATAAAAAATGCTTGAATAAAAGTTAAAAAGATAGCGATGCTAATTCCCCAGGCTACTGCTTCTAGAGTTTTAAAAATAAAAATTCCACATAAAATTCCTGAAACCATAAGAACTGCTGAAGAACAGCCAGAGATAAACATATGTTTTGTATTATTAGCCGCTTGAAAAATAGAACCAGATGTAGACAAAATAATTTGCATTCCTACGGTAATGGATAAAATCTGGAAGACAGAAACTGATTTCAACCATTGAGGTCCAAAAACTATTAAAACGATTTCTCTCGAAGAGAAACATAGAAAAACAGAAAGTGCCATTCCTACAAATGCAAGAAGTTTTACTATTCTAAGATAAGACCAAGATAAGTGTTTAAGATCATTTTGAAATTGAGAAAGAACAGGATGCATTACAGGAGTAATAACAAATGTAATATTCTGAAGTGGAAGCATCATAAGACGATAGGACTTTTCATAGTATCCTAGAGGAGTCATCCCCATATATTTTCCGATAAGCAGTTTATCTAGATTTCTGCTAAAAAAATTAACAATATTAAACCAAAACTGATAAAAAGAAAAAGTGAATATTTTACTAATAGAATGAAAGCCCAATGTTATTTTTAATTTCTGAGGATATTTACAATAACTGACAATGGAAACTGTAATACTCGAAAAAATAGGATTAATTAATAGTGCATACAGACCTGCTCCATTTAATGCTGCTATTACTGAAATGATTCCAGCAAGAAATTGTATCATTAATGTTCTTATAGCGATAAATTTAAATTCTTTATTTTTCATTAAAAGAGCATTTGGCACAATATTCAAAGTATTAGCCAATAAATTTACAGATAAAAGCTGGCAGATGGAACGTAAAATTTTTGAATCATAATATTTTGCTATTAATCCTGATAAGAGAAAAAATAAAATCGAAATAAAAATTCCTATCCATAATGTAAACGAAAAAATATCAGACAGTTCCTTTTTTGACAAATCTTTGTTTTGAATAATAGCTGGAGAAATCCCTAGATCACTAAATACACCAAAAAAACTGATAATTACCATAGCAATGGCTATAATACCAAAGTCACTAGGACTAATAAGCCTTGCTAATATAGCTGTCACTACTAGAGAAATTACAATTCCAGAATATTTGGCAATGGCAGTATATGTTATTCCCGATATTAATTGTTTCTTGACTGATACCATATTATTTTTTTGGTTTCATTTAAAAATTATAGATTAGAAAGTAATTTTTCCCATTTTTTAATAATATAGGATATATCAAATTTTTGAGAGTAAGAATAGGCTTTTTCTCCCATTTCTTTTAAATTATCTGAATTAACCATTTTAATCATTTTTTTAGCTAAATCATTAAAATTTTCACTTTCAAAAAAAACATTAGCTCCGCTTTTATTTAAAATCTCACAAGTTACTGGAATTTTTGATGCTATAATAGGCAGATTATGTGCCATAGCTTCTAACAGGACAAGACCAAATCCTTCCCATCTTGAACTTAATATATAAATACTAGCAGAAGCATAATATTTTTGCACATTATTAGAAAAAGGATGTATAATAATACGTTTCCCCAAATTATAGTCTTTAATTAACTGTTTTAAAAAAGTCTCATCAGGACCTTCCCCGACTATATCAAGAGTCCATTCTTTATTTTGTTTCGAAAAAACATTAAAAGCCTTTATTAAAATATCGAATCCCTTAGTGAGATAAATAAGCCGTCCTACTGCCAGAAATTTTTTATTTTCAGGAGACCCTTTCCCTATAGGTATTAAAGTTAATGGATTATAAATAACCTCTGATTTTATTCCTAAATTTTCATCTAACAAATCCTTGTCATTTTTGGTTAATACCACTATTTTATCAAGCCGCTTCATTTCATAAGAGAATCTTTCTTTTTGTCCCCATAAATAAAAATTAGGAGTATTAAAAAAGGCATCATAAGAAGTATGCATCCAGCCTATTGTTTTTGATTTTATTTGATTTCTTATGCTTGCCAAGTGAAGAGAAAGGAATGCATGTACTCCTATAACCACATCAAAATTTTCTTCGTTAATAAATTTTATTAATTTTTTCCTTCTAGATAAAGGAAAAGAACTATATCCATATAATTTTGACGTAAGTGCATTTTTAGGAAGGATTTTTTTATACAGAAAACCATAAGTTTTACATGGAAACCATTCCCATATTTTCAATCCTTTATATTTCAAAAAGTAAAAACGCAAAGAAGAATTTTTAAGTCCATACATAGACAAATCCTTTGCTTTTATATCTTCCAATGTGAGGATAGTAATATCATATTTTTTAGATAATGCTATGGCTATATTAGACAAAACTCGCTGAACACCACCGTAACTAAATATAGTATCCGCATAAAAACAAATTTTCATAGTCTAATTTTTTTAATTCTTTTAAAGTTATAAAAAAAAATGAAAACGCACGTAAACACATAATCATTTCATGTATTTATTAAAAATATAGTAAATGTAAATACAATTACTTTATAAATATTTTTTATTTAAACTTTATGATATTAATTATATCCTTTAATTCCTTAGCATTTCTTAGATATGAAAGACCGACGAATATAAGAGCTCCAAATATTATATCTATTACCAGTTTCCAGATATTAACATGCAATATGGCTGTACTATCAATAAAGATATTAACTAAATAAATAGCTCCAAACATCACTAGACATATCAGCAACGTAGGCAAAACATCTTTCATTTGTTTAATGAACCCTACATTAATAAGTTTACTAGTATAATGTGTATTGATAATGAGACATATTATAGAATTAATCACCTGCCCTATACATAAAGCTTTTACACCCATAGGTAATGTAATAATCAAAATTACAGTCAATAAGACCTTCTTGATAATTTCTAGTCTTAAAAACAAATCAGATCTTCCCTTCACCTGAAGTAAATTCAAGTTAATAGCATGAATAGGATAAAACATAAGAGCAAAACATAATATTTGTAAAAGCGGAATACTAAAAGCCCACTTATCAGTCAGCAATAGCCGAATTATCGGATCCGCAATAGCTGAAATTCCTACCATGATAGGAAACATAATAAACACAGAAAGACGAAGAATTTTCCTATAATTAACTCTTAATTTCTCATTATCATTCTGCATCTCACTTAACACAGGATAAGTAACCCTCTGAATAATACTAGTTATAGAAGACGCAGGATACTTAGAAAATTCGCTAGCCTTAGAATAATAACCTAATAATTTACTACTATAAACTTTCCCAATAACTATAAGATAAATATTATTGAAAATAGTATTTATTAAGCCTGACGCCAATAATTTAGATCCAAAACCAAATAAATTTTTGAATGATTTCTTAGTAAAGCTACCCCTAGGTCTCCATTTCACCAAAATCCATAAAATCACTGCTCTTAAGAAAGCAGCAATTACCACTTGCCAAGCCAATGCCCATGCACCCAATCCAGTATAAGCCAAATAAATAGCTATAATACCCGCTATAAAAACGCTAATAAGAGAAACATAAGTTTGTGTCTTGAAATCAATTTTTATAGTTAAAATAGCCTGCTGAACTATACATAAAGAATTAAAGAAAACACTTATTCCTAAAAATTTAGTAATAGGAGATAATAAAGGAATATCATAAAAATCTGCTATAAAAGGTGAGCAAAAATATAACACTCCATAAAAAAATAATCCTACTAATATATTAAATATAAAAGCAGTAGTAAAATCATCTTCATCCCTATCAAGTTTGCGAATTAATGCGTTAGAGAAACCACTATCTACGAAAGTTTGGGAAATAGCTATAAAAATAGTAAGCATAGCTATAATACCATAATCGCTAGGTAACAATAATCTAGCAAGAAATACCTGAATAACAAACTGAACACCTTGAGCAGAAAATCGCTCAATAGCACTCCATTTCAGGCCATTAATAGTTTTTGATTTTAAGGTATCCGACATTACTTTCTATTTCTATATCTAATTAATATTTAACTATTTAATTACTATTTCTCTACTAATTTCTATATCTCAACTAATTATTATTTCTGTATCTAATTTCTATTTCTGTATCTAATTTCTATTTTTATAATTTTTAATAAATTCTTTATTCTTTATAAAAATCCTTTTCATAACCCCATAATTTTGCAAATCGCTGGGCTGTCATCTCTTTTTTGAAATCCATCAGATATTGTTTCCAGTCATATAAAGGTTTATATCCTAATTCATCCACTGTCTTTTTAATATTCAAGACAAACTGCTGAGAACTTGGTTTTTCGGGTCTGTATATAATCTTAGATTTCTTACTATTAGGATTAAAGACAGGATTAAAGACTTCAGCTATTCCTTTTATCCTTTCTTCTATGGTACTTCCGCCACTACCTATATTATAAATACCACCTTCTACTTTAGCAGTTAAAGTCTTCTCTACTATTTGCAAGAAATCTCTAACACAAACAGTCTCTAGTAAACGATTAGGATCACCCCAAATCTCTAAATCACGACCTTTTAGAGCTTGATAAATTAAAAATCTATCAGAAATAAGAGTCTTTTTTCCATCTGTATAAGTATATGGATTAGGATGATATAAGTAAATACGGGATAATCTTAAAATAAAACGATTAATACCATAAATAGCATGATAATGCTCTATCATATCTACAGCAGCATTTTTTGCTATTACATATATGGCATGATCACCTTTCATAGGAGCTTTTCTTAATGAATTTGCAGGAATAGGAATCTTAGTACCAAATAAATAGCTTATATCAAATAAAGTCTGAGGAAATACTATTCTATCAGCTTTGACTTTCCTAGTATATTCAAGTACATTCAAAGTGCCTTGAACAATAGAAGTAATATAAAGATTTGCATCAAATCCTTTCATAGAAGCAGGAAGTGCTCCAGCAAAATTCAACACAGCATATATATCATGATCCGGAAGCTGTTCAAAATCTTTAGGAGAAGCTACATCCACAGAATAATATGGAATATTATAATCGGCGAAAAAACCATTATCATTTTTACGATGACCTACAGCGATTACATTATATCCTAAATTATTAAGATGTAAAGTAATAGGTGCACCTAAAGTACCTGTAGCTCCAAAAATTATCACAGTTTTTTTAGTCATAATTATCCTAATTTAAATTAATCTTCATCTAAAGTTATTTTATGATCAGAAAAATAAATAATATATCCAGTTCTATCTTGTGATTTTCTCAACGATTTAAGAGGCTTATCCTCTATTTCATAATCTATTACCCAATCTTGATCTTTATTTTTCTCAATAAAATCCTTTATATAAAATGTGTCCTTACTCAAATAATACACCCCAGAAAATTTTTTATTATATACATATCCATTGTACACAATAGAATCACAAGTAGGTACTTTAAAAATATCCAAAGCTACTTCTATAATTCCTTTAATAAAATCATATCCAGTACTTAAATTCACTAAATTATATGAAATAAAATCACCACCACCTCTTGCACCTATCTCTATAAAATACACATTTCCAAACTTATCTATCTTAAACTCTGCATGAGAAGCAGTATTATCTATCCCTAAAGCATTTAAAATATTTATCACATACACTTTTATTTCATGTTGAATATCTTCATCTAAATTAGAAGGCTGATGATGAGCTGTTTCTACGAAATAAGGAGCACCAGAAGTTTCCTTATCAGTGATAGTCAATACATAATGTTTACCATGATATGAAATAGATTCAACAGAAACTTCTCTACCATCTATATATTCTTCGACCAATATCTCTTTACTAGTAGAGACATCTATAGCACGAGAATAAGCCGCAGCAAATTCTTCTTTATTATTAACTTTAGTTATGCCATTACTAGCACAAGAATCTGTGGGTTTGACAATGACTGGATACTTTGTCAGCTCGTCGCCAATGGAAATACTATCTTCTGCCCTACTATAACTAATGATATGAAAATTAGGCTGAGGACAAGCATTTGTCTTTTGAACACAAAGTCTCATTTCTTTTTTATTAATAGCTTTTAAAGCAGCTTTATACGAAATACCATTAAATCCACATTGCCTAGACACATAAGCTAAAGTAAGAACAGCAGGTTCTAAAGCATTAGCCACTATCCCATCTATTTTTTCTCTCTTACATAATTCCGTCACAGCTTCTTTATCTACAATAGATATATCACAGTAATGATCAGCATAATCTCGGCAATAAGCATTTTTAGCCCAAGCTATACAATATATCTCAAGTCCCATTTCCTTAGCTTTTAAATAAAGAGGTAAATGGGGTTTACTTGCACCTAAAATAGCTATTTTCATATCTCAAAATTATTCTATTATTGTTATTATAATAATAATCAAATTTATTATC
Source organism: Bacteroidales bacterium (assembly GCA_041672845.1). Lineage (GTDB taxonomy): Bacteria > Bacteroidota > Bacteroidia > Bacteroidales > UBA932 > JBAYDV01. The sequence continues at coordinate 230,182 of JBAYYV010000003.1, read as the reverse complement.
TATTACACTCTTAATTTATCTACTTTACATTAATGCTAAGCCATGAAGAAATATTATCCAAGTTATCTTTTAATTCTTCTTCATTATCAAATTTCAAAATAAGAGTCCCTATAGCATTATTAGCTCCATTAAAAGAAGAAACCAACTCTCCTCTTTTAACCCATAAATCTTCTTGAATCATTTCAGCTTTCAATATCTTATTATTGATATTTAAACCCGTAAAATAACCATTCTTCGCTGAATGTAATATTACTTCCGCCCAATATCCATTATAATTCTTTGATTGAGAATCTTTTACACCAAATCCTATGTCATCACTTACTTTATCTCCCACCGCAGCTCTAACAGCATTTGTAATCAAATCTACTCCAGTAATATATTTAAGCATTTCCGCTAAACGATTACCACCACCCCTAGGAGAAACTTCCATAATAAAGGCTTTGCCATTTTTATCTGTACAAACTTCTATATTATAAATAGATGTTCCCATATCCAAAATCTTAAGTAAACGCTGAAGTTCAGAAGTAAGTTCTTCTTTTTGAACTTTAGTAAAAGTAGAAGGCCAGCTATATGCTGAAGGTGTATAAGGATTAGCGGCAGAAAGATCGAAACGTTGAGCCGAATATGAAATGAATTCAAGTTTTCCATTTACTGAAAACCCTTCAGAATCAGAAGAATAGCCCTCTTTTTCGATAAAATCTTCAATAATTATTCTTTTACAAATAGAATATTCGAAAGCTTTCTCTACAGCAGGTTCTAATTCGTTCAGATGGTTAACACGAGTAACTCCTTTACTACCAGCAGAATCCGTAGGTTTCACTATAAGAGGCCAAGAAAAATGGCCAACACCAGCATGAGCATCAGCATAAACACCAGCATTAATATCAGCTAAAACTTCTTCCACAGATGAATATCCCTTAAAATTAGGAACATTGAAGCCATTCAAAGCTAAAAAATTACGAAATTTATCTTTATTCTGAAGTATCTCTACTGATTTATAAGGATTTCCAGGCAATACCATTTTTTCCTGTACATAAGCAGCGGTTACTACACCTGGATCCACAGCAAAAGACATGATACCATCGATCTTTAATTCTTTAGCTAATCGTAAAACAGCATACTTATCTACTATACTAACATTATGATATTCATCAGAATATTTATGAGCTATATTATTTTGAATATAATCACAAGTAATCACATAATAACCCTGTTTATGTGCAGCCTCTATTACTGGTATCAAATATATTAAGCCTCCTAGCAGTAAAAGTCTCTTCTGTTTCATAATATATCTCTCATTAATTAAGATTTCTTAATAACATCTAAAACTCTTTCCACTTCTTCAGGAGTAAGTCCCTTATTCATAGGCAAACAAATAACTTCTCTAGACTTTTTATTAGCTACAGGTAAATTAGTAGGAGCAGCAGAAGGCAGGCTTCTATAAGTAGAAAAATCACTAATCAATGGATAAAAGTATCTTCTACCAAAAATATTATATTCTTTCATCTTTTGGTAAAGAGTATCACGATTCATCCCATATTTCTGTTCATCTATAAAAATAGGAAAATAAGAATAATTGTGACGAACTCCAGGAATATCTTCGAAAAAAGTAATGCCTTCTATATTTCTTAATGTATCTCTATATTGATCAGCTACTTTTTTACGCCAGAGGATAGCATCATCTACTTGTTTAAGATTCAATATACCATAAGCAGCTCTTACTTCATCCATCTTAGCATTAATACCAGGAGCCACTATCGTAGTTTCACCTGCAAACCCAAAATTCTTTATATAATCTATTCTATCCTTAGTCTTCTGATCTTTTATTACCAAAGCACCACCTTCTATCGTATTATACACTTTAGTCGCATGGAAACTTAATGTCGACATATCACCTGCTTTAAGAATAGATTCACCATCTACATTTACGCCGAAAGCGTGAGCAGCATCATAAATAACTTTAAGACCATACTTGTCAGCAATACGCTGAATAGCTTCAGTATCACAAGGCTGACCATAGACATGAACAGGCATAATAGCAGTAGTTTTAGAAGTAATCGCAGCTTCTATCTTATTAGGATCCAAGTTGCAAGTCTTAGGATCTATATCTACGAAAATAGGTTTTATACCATTCCACCATATAGCATGTGTAGTAGCTACAAAACTATATGGAGTAGTAATCACCTCACCTATAATACGCTCGGCTTGCAAAGCAGCGATTAAAGCCAATGTACCATTTGTGAAAAGACTTAAATATGGAACCCCTAAATATTCAGACAATTTATTCTCTAATTCTTGATGAAAATGCCCATTATTAGTAAGCCATTTACTATCCCAAATTTTTCTTAAATAAGGAATAAATTCATCCAAATCAGGAAGTAAAGGAGATGTCACTAATATTTTTTTTTCATTCATAGATATTTTTTTTAGATTTATTAAAAATACATATTTATTCTTCTTTTTACAAGAAATAGATAATAATTATGCTCCACATACTGTCCTATAAGCTATTTACTATACTCTTTTATAAGATTTAATCTTATTTATTGTAGATTTCTTAGTATGTCTATTGGCATAATTTATAAAAAATAGGCTGAAGCCAATGATAATCATTCCGACTATTGACCAAAAGTCTGGTTCTTCACCTGGAAGAATCATCCAACTGAACAATGCACCGAAGACAGGAATAATAAATGTCCAAAAATTCAATATTGAAACTTTCACTCCAGGACGCTGCAGCAAACTATACCAAATAGCTATAGCAGTAGCAGAAACTATCGATAACCATATCCAAGAATAATAAAACTCAGCAGGAACATCAGTATTCCAGCTTGGTTTCTCTAAAATAATAGACAATAATATAATCAAAATCCCACCAAATACAAGAGAAAAAGCAGCTAAAACCCTAGGATTTATATTATTAGCATCCCGAGCTATATAAACATTGCCGACAGAGCCTAAGAAATTTTTTACCAATAATAAAATAATCCCTAATGTTACAGTACCTGTAAATATCCCTGAATTTTTAGCTACTGAATCTACAGCATCAGCTCCATATTTACTGGTTCCAGCCAAAGTCACTATCGTAAGTCCCACTAACCCTATAATAACAGCTATCACTTTTTGCCAATTCATCTTATCATCCTTCATCATAAAATTAGCAGTAATAGCTACGAAAACTGGACCTGATCCTACGATTAATGCACCTACATAACCAGGCACCATATTAAGACCGATATAAAACATACTATATAAAAAAGTAGTTTGAATCAAAGCTATAATAACCATTACTTTCCAATGCTTGATAGCAGACTTCCACTTAATTTTTAAATTAGGAATAAAAGGAAGAATCATCAGTCCTGCTAGTGTAAATCTAATACCAGCAAACTGCAATGGTTCAGAATACCTTAATCCTATCTTAATCCCTACAAAGGGAGTCGCCCATAATAGACAACAAAGAATAGCCAAAAATGGCGTTGATAATACAGCTTTCTTGATAATTCCCATGATGATAACAAAAGTACATAAAAAATACTCTTTTCTAAAAAAACATTATATCCACAAAAAAAATTATAAATTTGTCTTAACAAAAAATTTAAAATCCTTGATTCGCATTTCAAACTAACTTAAAAACCAACCAAATTAATGAATTTTAACAAATTAGTTCTTTTAATCGTCATGTTCTTCACTGGATACATGGCTTATGCTCAAGGTACTGTCGATGATTATAATCGAGCCTACTCTATGCAAGACAAATACTCTAACCAAGTATTTTATTCTAACATTACTCCCCATTGGATTAATAGTAGCCACATCTTCTGGTATTCTTGTAAAACACCGGACGGTTATCAATATTTGGTAGTAAATGCCGATAAAAAAACAAAAACTATCTTATTTGATAATCAAAAATTGGCATCAGCCATAAGCAAAAATATCAAGGAAAATGCAGGTACTACTTTTCAGAAGAAAGTAAATTCTAAAGCACTTTATCTTAAAAACTTAAAGGTAAATACAGATTTAGACACCTGCCATTTTGTATACAACAATACGAACTGGACATACATTATTTCTACTGATATATTAACAAATGACGGACTAGTTCCTACACCTAATAAACCAAGAAATTGGACAGGATTTGATACAGAAAAAGATTGGCAACCAATTACCTCCCCAAACGGTCATTACCAAACTTACATGAAAGATAATAATGTCTATATCAAGGAATTATCTACTAATAAAGAAACACAAATAACTACAGATGGAACAGAAAACTGCTATTACTCTGCCTACATCAAATGGTCACCAGATAGCAAGAAGTTAGCTACTTATAAAATACGTTCTGTTCAGCAACGATATGTTTATTATGTAGAATCATCTCCTAAAGATCAGCTTCAGCCGAAACTACATAAACAGCCTTATACCAAACCTGGAGATGTACTTCCTTTTAAAATACCTCATATTTTCAATATTGAAACAGGGAAAGTTATTATCCCAGAAACTGATTTATTCGCACAACAATACGATTTAGGTGGGCTAGACTGGACAGCTGATAGTAAAACTATTACATTTGAATATAACCAAAGAGGACATCAAGTATATAGGGTATTAGAAATTTCTGCTAATACAGGAACTGTTCGCACTATCGTAGAAGAAACAAATCCTAAATATGTAAATTACACAAGACATTTTCGTTATGATCTTCCTAAAACTCATGAAATGATTTGGATGAGTGAAAGAGATAATTGGAATCATTTATATATGTATGACTACCATACTGGAAAAGTCAAATATCAAATAACCAAAGGTCAATGGTATGTTAGATCAGTAGTAAAAGTAGATGAAGATGCTAAACAAATTTACTTCACAGCTAACGGTATGATCCCAGCAAATTTAAAATTAGATTCTAAAGTGGCTAAAAGTTCAGCTATAGATTCAGATCAAACATCTAAAGTTTATCAAGATCCCTATTTAATCTATTATTATCGTATAGACTTCGATGGTAAACACCTTACCTGCCTAACTCCTGAAGCTGGTATGCATAAAGCATGGTTCTCAGAAGATATGAAATATCTAGTCGATTATTACTCTTATGTAAACAAAGCTCCTATCACAGAACTTAGAAAAGTTAAAAACTCTAAAAAGCTAATGACTGTAGAAAAAGCTGACATCAGTAGATTAGTAAAAGCAGGATGGAAAGCCCCTGAAGTATTTGTAGCCAAAGGTCGTGATGGGAAAACCGATATGTGGGGACTTATCACACGCCCCACTAATTTCGATCCTAATAAAACATATCCTATAATAGAATATATCTATCAGGGTCCTGGTAATCAATACGTTCCTAAGACTTTTATAGAATATAATCGTTATTTTACATCTATTACAGAACTAGGATTCATTATAGTTCAAATAGATGGTATGAGTACATCTTTCCGTTCACGTGATTTCGAAAATGTTTGCTATCATAATCTTAAAGATGCTGGCCTTCCTGATCATATGCTTTGGATTAAAGCTGCCGCCAATAAGTACAAATACTTAGATGTAAATACAGTAGGAATCTATGGTTGTTCAGCAGGTGGACAAGAATCTACCAACGCCGTATTACTTCATCCAGATTTTTACAAAGCAGCATACTCAGCATGCGGATGTCACGATAATCGTATGGATAAAATTTGGTGGAATGAACTTTGGATGGGTTATCCTATAGGTGACCAATATAAAGAATCATCTAATGTAGAAAATGCACATCTACTTCAAGTTCCTCTAATGTTAGTAGTAGGCGAATTAGATAATAACGTCGATCCATCATCTACTATGCAAGTCGTAAATGCTCTAGAAAAAGCTAATAAAGAATTCGAATTAGTAATAATTCCTGGTGCACAACACACTGTCGGAGGCCCTTACGGACTGCACAAACGTTACGACTTCTTTGTACGTAATTTAATGCACAAAACTCCTCCTAAATGGTCAGAAGTTAAAAGCAATTAAAAAATAAGAACACTATCCCTGAACTGATAAGATTTTTTATCTTCTTGTTCGGGGAGTTCTTTTTACTCTATATTTATTTCTTGAATTAATAAATTCCTGTCGTTTGTTTTTTTCGAACTGTTTCTTCTCATTAGCAGTCATCGATCTTTCTGTTTGAGGATAGGGATTATCTTTAATTACCTCTATTTTTTGATGGATCAAATGTTCAATATCTTTGATATAATCATTTTCTTCAGGTTCACAAATAGAAATAGAAAATCCTTCTTCTCCTGCTCTTCCTGCTCTTCCTATTCTATGCACATAAGTTTCTGGCACATTAGGAATATCATAATTAATCACATACTTCAATTTTTCAATATCGATTCCTCTAGCAGCAATGTCAGTAGCCACTAATACTCTAATTTTTCTTTCCTTAAACATAGACAATGCATTCTGACGCTGATTCTGACTCTTATCTCCATGAATAGCAGCCGAACTGATATTCTTCTTTTTAAGATTCAAAACTATTTTATTCGCTCCGTGTTTAGTTCTTGAAAATAATAATACGGGATCGATGGCCTCATCTTGTAATATATGAAGAATCAATTTTCTCTTGTCAGATTTATTTGTATAATATAGATATTGATGTATTGTTTCAGCCGGAGAAGAAACTGTACAGACCTCTATTGTTTTAGGATTTCGTAGGATTTTTGCTGAAAGCTTTACGATATTTGGTGGCATGGTAGCAGAAAAAAACAAAGACTGTCTTTCTTTCGGCAGTTTGGCTATTACTTTCTTAATATCATTTATAAAACCCATATCTAGCATTCTATCTGCTTCATCCAATACAAAATATTCTATACTATTAAGTTTGATAAATCCCTGATTCATTAAATCCAAAAGTCTTCCTGGTGTAGCCACCAATATATCAATACCTCTGTGAAGAATATTAGTCTGAGATCCTTGTTTAACTCCTCCGAATATTACAGTATTTTTTATTCCTATATATTTTCCATAAATATCTAGGCACTCGCCTATCTGAATAGCTAATTCTCGTGTAGGAGTTATAATTAAAGCTTTTATTTTTCCTTGTTTCTGACGTCTGTTATGGTCCAGATAAATGTGTTGTAATATGGGAATAGCAAAAGCAGCTGTTTTCCCTGTTCCAGTCTGAGCACTACCAAGTACATCTTTCCTATCTAAAATAAAAGGAATGGCTTCTTCCTGTATAGGGGTAGGCTCTACATATCCTTCTTCTTTTAATGTTCTTAAAATGGGTTCTATTATATTTAAATCTTCAAATTTTGTCATTTTTTATTTTTTTGTTCTATATTCTATTTAAGGGTTGCAAAAGTAACAATTAAAAACACTAAATCATTTCTTTTTTCCTTTTACAGCTATATATGTGTCATATTCATCTAACATAAAACTTTCCCCGTGTCCTGGAATTAAGAAAAACTTTAATTTTTGAATTATATTTTTTCTATTATTTAGTCATTATTTCCGACTATTTTTATAAGCTAGTATCTTAGCTGAATAATGTGCTAGCTGTACTCCATTAATTAGGTTCTGCCAAAGCACATATGCTCCTGCTCCTAATGCTATTATAGCTCCTGTTCCTTTAGGAGAATCTAAGAATATTTGTGCCATCCATATAGCAAGTATAGTGTTTTTCTGTCCTAACATTTGACCTCCGTCTATTGAATCATTGAATATAGAACCTACTGATTTACCTATAACAAACTGTAACAAGCATATTAAAAGAGATCCTATTATCATGTAGATAATAGTATAAGAACTTCCTGTAGAATGTATTAAAGCATCGTAAGTTACTCCTGAAACTATAGCTAATGATATTAGTAATAGATAAAAACTCCATCCACTATAATGCCGTATGGATTTATGAAATTTAGGAGATATTCTTTTAATAAGCATTGACAATAGAAATGGTAATATTAAAAGAATAAATAGATTTGTAAATATTAATCGAAATGGAACCCAGAATGATACATTTACATCCTTTACTATAAGAGGAAAAAAGATTGATACTTCGATAGCTGTTAATAAATTACTTATCATCGTGAAACTAGATAGTTTGGCTGCACTCCCTCCTATTTTTTTAGTTATAACAGCTGATGAAGTCGCTACTGGTGTTATAGCACATACCATTATACTCATAGCCACTATCTTATTGAATGGTAATACTGCGAAATACACTATTAGAGGTAATAGAGCTTGACAAGCTAAAATAAGCCAATGTAATTCTCCCATCTTTAAATCCTTCCAGTCTATTTTTAAGAATGTCAGAAACAACATTCCAAAAAGAAGAGGCTTCATCAGACTTGATAATTGCACCATTAATGGGGTCAATATCACTCCTACTAACATAGCTAAAGGCAATCTCCACTTGAACAAATAATGTAAAATTGAATGCATATACAAATGTAATAATTGTTCAATAACAAGGAACAATATTTTTAAGACGATACTTATTTAACAAAATGTGTTTCTCTTAATAAATCCACTACTTTCTTGACTGGATTAAAAGTAATTATCGGAGTTTCAATAAACATCGTATTCCAATTACTCATAGCCCCATTCCAAAGACCTGGTAATTCTTGTGCTTTTAGTTCTCTACCTTGATAGCTCTTATGACTTATTAATCCAGATTGAGAATCTACAAATTTAGATAAATCGAACTTATGACCTTTATAATCTGTTATTGAACAAATCATATCTACTGGATTGAAGTGTGTAGCTGATGCTAATAATTTAGCAGTAAAAGGATCTTCTGAACTAAGCTGTGATCCTTCTAATATCTGAAGGGATGTAGTGCCATCCTTTTCTAAGATAATAAATGGACCTCCTCCTGGTTCTCCTTCATTCTTTACCATACCACAAACCCGTATTGGCCTATTTAATTTTGTTAAAAGCATAGAAGCTAAAGTATTTTTTTTACCAACGACATTAATATCAGTAAAATCTATACAGAAAGCATTACTTAAATAATCTTTTATTTCATTCAAACGTCCTTCCTTTTTATAGTCTTCGAAATTCTTTAAATATTCAAAAACCTGAATTCTAGCTTGTACGAGTTCTCCAGCTAATACCTTTTTCCATTTTACTGTTTCATCTAGATATTTTTCATTTACTACATTATCGATATTCTTTACTATAATAATATCAGCATCTATTGCATTTAGATTTTGTAATAAAGCCCCGTGTCCTCCTGGTCTATATAATAAAGTTCCATCCTCTTTTAAAAATGGAGTGTTATCAGGATTGACAGCTATAATATCTGTTTCAGTAGATTGTGTAGAGAATGATATATCGTAATGACAATGATATCTTTTTTCATATTTGTCTTGTACTTTAATTAACAGTTTTTGGAAGCTATCTTGATGTTCTGGTGATATAGTGAAATGAATATGTACAATATTATCTTTTCCTTTTACGGACATTGCCCCTTCTACTAAATGTTCTTCTAATGCTGTTCTACTTTCGTTATAGTATTCATTTACATATTTATGAAATATTACTTGACCTTTAGGTGAGTTACCATAGTTAAGCCCCTCTTTATCAAGGATATAGTCTAATACCTCTTTTTCACTTCTGCTTTTCCAAGCCTCATCATAAAAAGGGAGATTTTTTACTTGTGTAAAGAATTTATTAATAGATGAAAACTCAGGAATTCTTTTTCCTCTTGCTAATAAATCTCGAGCTTCGAATACGTCTTTGAACATTCTAGAAGCTGCTCCTGATGCCGGGACAAATTTTACTATATTGCCGTCAAAGGCTATATATTTCTTTATGGCTTCCTTAGCTTCTGTTTCCGTGATTACTTTTATTCCTCTAGTGGTAGTAGCTGCTGCTAAAATATCTAAGTATGGAAAACCCTTTTTATAGTTTTCGAGTTGAGTTTGAAAAAAAGAAGGATTCATATTGTTAATTTTTCAATTATTAGTTTAATATAGTGATTCTTATAATAATTATAGTGATTCTTATAATAATTAGAATCCAAAACCCTTAAGTATAGATTTTCCTTTTTCTATTAATTTTTTCTTAACATCTTCATTTTTCCTTAAATTAGTATCTACTAGCTGCTGTAATACTTTCTTAGTATCCATAGTCACTTTAGGATCAGAAAATGTTCCTCTTATTTTAAAATTCACATTAGACATACCTGAGATTTTCTCTCCTTGTGGTAAAGCAAGGATTACATCATAATCAATGCTCTTATCTAAACCAGTATTTCCTCCTAATGTCAATTTATAATGTCCCATATTTATGTTAAAAGGAGATGTAGTAATACTACCATTTTTAATTACAAAATTCACATTCACATTCTTACTTTCTATCTTAGCTAATTCAGGCTTACCAGAAACAAGAGCCAATGTTTTTAAAACCATAACATCTGATATTAACAAACTATCTGTTTTTAAGGTCCCTTTTCCATCAATGGATTTCATTATAGGATTCATTTGATTATCTAAAAGCATTCCTAAATACATATCTGCATCGAAGGTCCCTTTTGCTCTTTTAAAAATAGGTGTTAGACTTTTAAACATTTGTGATTCTTTATAAGCTTGGGAAAAACTTATTTTTCGCATTATTAGTTTAGCATTAAAAGAAGGATTTTTTATATTTTTAGAATTATAAGAACCAGTCATATTGACCTCTCCTTTCATTATATCAAATCCTAATTTATCCATATTTAATGTTTGATCTTTGACTAATAACTGTCCATGCATATTTTCCATTACTAGTTCATCCATTGCAATCTTCTGAATGTTAGCGTTTACCTTAAAATTAATATTTTTAGGAATAGCTATAGCTTCAGTAGATTCTTGAGCTACTTCTGGTTTATTATTTTCACTCATGAAATCATTAACATTTATCTTGTTAGAATTTAATGTCATATTTCCACTTAGAATACCTTTGTTTGAAATATAGTTCATCAAGTTCTTTATAGTACAAGATACTGTCATATCTGAACTAGCGATCTTTATAGTCGTAGGAGATAATGTTATTAATTTAGGAGTTGCTTTTAATTCTGATGAAGATAAATATATCTTAGGCATATCTGACAAGTTTAATGTTACCTCTGATGTTTTTAAATCCACATCGAAATCCATATCTTGTCCCTTCTTCATTGATACCCATCCATTAACTAGAGCCTTTATTCCCATCATCTCAAAACTACTGTTTGTTAACTGATACTTATCGTTTTGTAGTAGTGCTGATAGGTCCATATTTATACCTTCATAAGATTGAATAGTTCCTGCTTGTCTATCTTCATAACAAACTGACATATTATGGACTATCACTTCTTTAAGATCTATATTGAATACAGTAGCAGTGGTATCCTTTTCTGTCTCTACATCTTCTTTTTCAGCTTTCATGATATCCCAATTTGATATTCCATTTTTCGCTACTACTGCTTTAAATGATGCATTATCTAAATATATCTTGTTTATATCATATTTATCTCCTAACAATGAGGCTAAATTCACTGTCACAGACATTTCATCCATTTGTGCCAATGTATCTTTTAGGAACATGGATTCTCCTTTTAACCAAAAATCGTTTAGGCTTATGGTAGCTTTAGGAAAATGTGTAAATAGATTTATATTTAAAGATGAGAAATCGAATTCTCCTTTTATCATTTCGTTCCCTTGCTCTTTAACTAATGTTGTTAATTTTCCTTTAAATGCGAAAGGAATTATTATCATTGAAAGTATTAGCACTACTAATATTACTGTAAGAGTTTTAAAAAATGTTTTCATATTTTTTACTTTTAAAGTGATTCTATTGTGATTAAACAAATATACATTTTTTCAGTCTAACGACAATTTCTTTATTGCTACGACCTATTAATACATAAGATTAGCTATTTAATAATTCCATTCATTATATTCATCTTATTCATTATATGGAAATGTCAATATGTTTCATACAAAGCCGATTTCACAATAGGAAATGTCATTTTAGATCATACAAAGCACTTTTCGTTATTTACTAGTTCTAAAGAGGCTGATTTCACAATAGTAAATGTCATTTTAGATCATACAAAGCACTTTTCGTTATTTACTAGTATGATTTAGATGGTTTTTGGAATAGGAAATGTCGAAATCAGCCTCACAGAGATTATTTCGTTATTTACTAGTTCTAAAAAGCCGATTTCGCAATAGGAAATGTCATTTTAGGTCATAGAAAGCACTTTTCGTTATTTCCTATGATTTAGATGGTTTTTGGAATAGGAAATGTCGAAATCAGCCTCACAGAGATTATTTCGTTATTTACTCACTTTCCATATTAGAATAGAAGGAAATAGAAAGTATTAGAAATTTCATTTAATAATCTAATTATATATCTTTATAGAAATTTTAAATTAAAAACAAACACTATGAACCTTCAACTCACTATTACGACTACCAATACTATTGAAAACTTTAATATTAGCGAATATCTTGATTTAATATCTACACATGTAGTAGTAGGTACTAACATATTCTCAGATTTTGGTGCATCTATAACAGATGTCTTCGGTGGAAAATCAGGTACTTATCAGAAAAAACTAGCTAAAATGAATGAAGATGCTATATCTCAGCTACGAGCTAAAGCTATAGCAATTAATGCTGATGCTATAGTAGGATTAAAACTAGATTTTAACGAAATAGCAGGTAAAGGCAAATCTATGTTTATGGTTTCTGCTGTAGGTACTGCAGTAAGATTAAGTAAATAAATAAAACATTAAAACTGTAGGTGCTTTAGTACCTCCTAACAATTATAGTATACTAATTGGATTGAAAATATGTCGTATATTATAATTGTAAATATATTTTATATTGTAAATATATTTTAATTTAAGAATATTAATACTGAGCTATTTTATTATGAAAAAATATATTCTATTTCTATTTCTTTTTATATCCTCTATTATTTATGCTCAAGGAGGTATGGTAGAAGGCGTTGTTTATGATGAAGGAAATAATGACGTATTAGCCTATGCTAATGTTATCGTAAGTGGAACTACTATAGGTTCTACTAGTAATGATAATGGATATTTTTATATAAAAGGAATAAAACCCGGATATATTAATTTGCAAGTTTCTTTTATTGGGTATAAATCTAAACTTATTAAAGATATTTTCATCAGTAATTCTAATCCTTATTTTATTAACATATACTTGAAAAGAGATGATTCTTTTTTAACAGGTGCAGTGGTAAAACCTAAACCTTATCAAAAAAGAACTGAAGCGATTATTTCAATGCAAAGTATCGGTAAGAAAGAAATAGAAAGTAATCCAGGTAGTAATAGAGATATATCTAGAGTTATTCAATCTTTTCCAGGAGTAGGTTCTACTGCTGCATATAGAAATGATATAATTATCAGAGGTGGTGGACCATCGGAAAATAGATTTTTTTTAGATGGAGTAGAAATACCCATTTTAAATCACTTTTCTACTCAAGGAGCATCAGGAGGCCCCGTGGGTATTATTAATGCTGATTTTATAAGAAGTGTAGATTTTTATTCTGCTGGATTTCCAGCTGAGAAATATAATGCTTTAAGTGGTGTATTTGATTTTAAGCTAATCGACGGTAGTAGAGACAAAAATCATTATCAATTTACTATTGGCGCCAGCGAGGCTGCTATAACTTTAGAGGGTCCTTTATCTAAAAAAACAAATTATATATTTTCTGTTAGAAGATCTTATTTGCAATTTCTTTTTGCTGCTATAAAGTTACCATTTTTACCGACTTTTAATGATTATCAGTTAAAACTGAAGACTAAAATAGATAATAAAAATCAAATAACTATAATTAGTATTGGGTCTTTAGATAATTTAAGAATTAATAATTTAGATAATCCTGATATTTCTCAAGAAGCTATTATAAGTTCTATTCCTATTAATAATCAATGGAGTTACACTATAGGTGCTGTCTATAAACATTTTTTCGAACATGGGTTTCATACTTTAGTGTTAAGTAGAAATATGCTAAATAATGAGCTTTATAAATATCCTGATAATGATGAATCTTTAGATAAGAGTTTAGATTATCTTTCTTCTGAGGCAGAAAATAAATTTAGATATGAATACCATCTTGACAAAAATGATTATAAATATGTCTTTAGTATATTACAAGAATATTCCAAATATGATAATGATACCAAGCAATTAATTTTCAGAGATAATAATGTAGAAAAATTAACTTATAATAGTCAGATATTTACATATAAATATGGATTTTCAGGACAGCTTAGTAAATCCTTTTTATCTAAAAAATTATCTACTTCTGTAGGTATTAGAGTTGATGGCAATAATTTTAATTCTTTTCTTAAAAATCCTCTTAATCAGTTATCTCCCAGAATATCTGCTGTATATGAATTTGGATCTGGAATAAAGATTAATGCTGGCTGGGGTATATACTATCAGTCTCCATCTTATACGACTTTAGGTTATAGAGAAAATAATATTTTATTAAATAAAGAAAATGCCAGATATATAGGAATGAATCAATATAATATAGGATCAGAAAAAATTATAAATGACAATATATTATTTTCTATAGAAGGATTTTATAAAAAATATTTTAATTATCCTATAAACATAAATACAGGAGCTAGCTTAGCTAATGAAGGAGCTGATTACGCGATTTATGGAGCATCTCCAGTTAGCTATACAGGAAAAGGTGAGACTTTCGGTTTTGAAATACTTAATAGATGGAATACTGATAAATTTTCTATGTTAGCATCTTACACATTTGTTAGAAGTCTTTTTACTGACATAAATGAAAATTATATCGCTTCTTCTTGGGATAGCAAACATCTTTTAACTATTACATCTTCCTATGATTTAAATAATAACTGGAAAATAGGAGCAAAATGGCGTTTTGTAGGAGGTCTACCCTATACACCATATGATTTAGAAAAATCATCTTATGTAAGAATTTGGGATAGTAAAGGTGGAGCTTATTTAGATTATTCTAGATTAAATACTAATAGATTTGATGCATTTCATCAGTTAGATATCAGAATAGATAAACACTTTTTCTTCGATAAATGGACATTAATGTTGTATTTGGACATTCAAAATGCTTACAATTCCAAAAGTCAAACTCAAAATACCATTGTAAGAGATAAAAATACAGACGGCAGCTATAAAAAAATAAATAATGGGGACAATTATATTCTAACATCCTACCCTAACACATATGGAACGATATTACCTACTATAGGTCTAATGATAAAAATTTGATATTTAAACATTAGATCTTGTCTTTCATTTTCAGTATACAAATAAATGTTTTTTTAACTTTATGATTTATAAATAAATAATATTATATTTGCTGTAAACAATTAGTATTATCACATCATTAAAAGATAGAATAGCTACATTAGTAAAGAATAGAATAACTACATTACTAAGAGATAGAATTACCACATCAGAATTTAATAGCAAACAAAACAATTTATTATGTCTAGTATACAAGTATTATTAACAAATTCACTTAGTAAATTAAAAGAAATTCAAGACCAGGAAAATACTATTGTTATTAAAAGTGATCAATTATCTAGGCTTAATTTAAAAAGACTTGTTGATAATAATTTTCTGCTACCTATTATAAAAGGATGGTATATGATATCTAATCCAAATGTTAAAACAAGAGATACTACTATTTGGTATTCTTCCTACTGGCAGTTCATATCTAAATATTCAAATAATAGATATAAACAAGACTGGTGCCTTTCAGCAGAACAATCTATATTTATATATAGTAAATCTACTATAGTACCGAAGCAGATAATAATTAAATCGACCAAGGGTAATAATACTCCTATCAGTTTACCTAATTCATCATCTATATTATCTCTTAAAACTAAACTTCCTAAAAATGTAAATAGATCTAATAAATATAGATTAAATCTTTATCCATTGGCAGAAGCCATAATAACCTGTTCTCCTTCTATGTATACTGATGAGGCTTTAACTATGCGAACAGTTCTAGCTATGATTAATAATATAGATGATATTCTTAAGATATTAGTAGATACAGGGATGACAGTAAGAGCTGGAAGAGTAGCTGGAGCTTTTCGAAATATAGGCAGAGAAAAATTTGCTAACTCTATAATCACTACTATGAAAAATATAGGTTATGATATAAGAGAGGAAGATCCTTTTAGTGAAATTCATAAAATAAAAATTTCATCTTCACCCGAAGCCACTCGTATAAGACTAATGTGGGAAAATATGCGGGATGAAGTAATCAAGAATTTTCATAGACCTAAAACGAACTTATCTCCAAATAAATTCTTGGAACATATGGAAGCACAATATAAATTAGATGCTTATCATTCTTTATCTATAGAAGGTTATAGGGTAACAGATGAAATTATTGAAAAAGTCAAAGATGGGAAATGGCTTCCTAATACTAAAGATGCTGATACTAAAACAGCATTAGCAGCACTTGGATATAGTAAAGCATTCCAAGAAGTTAAAAATAGTGTAAGAGATGTTCTAGTAAACAGGAAAGACATATCTTTAGTAATAAAAAATGATTTATCAAACTGGTATACAGAATTATTTACGCCCTGTGTTAAAGTAGGTATTATAAAACCATCTGATATAATCGGTTTTCGCTCAACCCAAGTTTATATCAGTAATTCGATGCATATTCCATTAAATTCTGAAGACATCCTAGATGCTATGAGTACTCTTTTAGATCTTATAGGTGAAGAAAGTAATATCGGTGTACGTGCTGTTTTGGGTCACTTTATATTTACTTTTATTCATCCTTATATGGATGGAAATGGCAGAATAGGTAGATTTCTAATGAATGTTCTATTATCTTCAGGTGGATATGATTGGTTAATTATTCCAGTAGAAAGAAGAGAAGAATATATGTCATCATTAGAAAAAACTAGTGTTCAAAAAGATATAGTTCCTTTTGCTAAATTTTTATCATCGATAAAATCTTAATTTCTAACATATTCATACTTTCTGTCTGACGACAATATCGACTATCACAGCAGAAAGATCGGTTCGGATCCGCTCTAAATGGACAATAAAGAAGATGTCGAATTTCTACTCTCTAAAAAAGGAAAAAATAATTAAGTATTTCAAGCCACTTTAAAAAAATGATACTGTTTCACTGGCAATATCCTTTTGCCATGATTAAAAATTTCAAATTATTAGTTTAACCTTATTTTGAAAATAAATGCGTAAATACGCAATAATTTTCAGTAGATATGGAAATAAAGCGAAATATTTATCTATAACCATACATATCCTGATAGTACTTTAAATAATCCCCAGAAGTAATATGATCTATTCATTTAATCCTCTGTTATGATTACTAAAATGCTAACCACCACAACATTTATTTTAATAAATACTTTCGAAAAGTTTTGCGAATTTTATATAATAAAGTAAAAATAAATTTTAAACATAAAATTTTTCTAATCTTCAATATTAAATAAAAGATATAATTACGATCATTTATAAAAAATAATTGAGCACTTTCTATGAATTCTTTTTTTTCTAAAATTATGGCAAATGGTAATATTTTCTTATACCCCTTCTTTAATATTTCATTTTCACTTCTCTTAGTAACTAAATTAGGATATTTTATCATAAAATCTTTTTGTATTTGAAAAACGCCATTATTCCTTAAGTATTTATTTTGTAAAGACTTAGTATGACTAGCACTTTCTTCAAGAATTCTATAAACAGCTGTTACTTGTGGTAAATAATAAATTTTAGAATTTGCCCATATATCAAGAGCTAACGCAAAAGTACCATCAATACAGCCTTTTTTAATTGAATTAGATAATTCACTTCTGAATAACCATGTACATGGTGCTATATAACCAGTATTTTTCAAATGATCTAAAAAACTATAAGAACGTTTTAATTCACCAGATGATATATAATTCCTCTTAAAAATATTTTTTTCTTGTAAAAAGACATTCACATCTGTATAAATTAATCCATAATCTTCATGATTTTCTAAAAAATCCACTTGCTTTTGTAATTTCAAAGGATCAATCCAATAATCATCTCCCTCACAAAGAGCTATATATTTACCACAATTTATATCATTTATTATTTTACTCAATGAACCATCTTGCTTAGAATATTGATTTTCTTTTTCATATATGGGCTTTATAATATTAGGATATTTTTCTGCATATTCTTTTATTATATCAGCAGATCCATCTGTTGACGCATCATCATGTACTATAACTTCGAATTTAAATGATGTTTTCTGCATCACAAAACCATTTAAACATTCCCTTAAATATAGTTCATGATTATACACCAAACATTTAATACTAACTAAGGCTTCCTTTTCCATATAATTATTTATGTTTGATAATATTTATTAACTCACGCAATTCTCCTGATTTTCTAATATAAGATAAACTCACAAAAACAGAAAATCCCAATAAAATATCTAAAGAAAGTTTCACTACATTATTATCTATAAAATTGTTCATTATCATAATTAAAGCATACATAATCAAACATCTAACAATAATAGGTAACAGGTCCTTCATCTGTTTTACAAAGCCCACATTTATTAACTTCCCTGTATAATATGTATTTATTATTAAACTTAGTATAGAATTTAATATCTGGCCATAACACATAACTATAATACCAAAAGGTGAGGTAATTACCAAAATTACAGTAGTCATTATTTTTTTATAAATCTCCAATTTCAAAAACAAATCAGTCCTTCCCTTTACTTGTAATAAATTCAAATTTATAGCATGTATCGGGTACCACATCATAACAAAACATAATATTTGCAATAGTATAATACTATTTTCCCATTTATCAGTTAATAATAAGCGGATAAATGGATCTGCAGCTGCAGAAAGTCCTATCATTATTGGGAAAAATATAAAAGCTGATAAACGTAATATTTTCCTATAATTGATTCTTAATCTTTCATTTTCATCTTGCATTTTACTTAATACAGGATATGTTACTCTCTGAATTATACTAGTAATGGATGAGGCTGGGTAAGCTGAAAAGTCTTTAGCTTTTGAATAAAATCCCAAGGATTTACTATCATAAACTTTTCCTATTACTATTAAATAGATATTATTATATATCGTATCTAATAATCCAGAGGCTAATAATTTCGAACCAAAACCAAATAAAGCTTTAAATGATTTTTTTGTGAATCTTCCTTTTGGTCTCCATTTTACAAATATCCAAAGGAAAAAAGCTCTCAAAAAAGAAGCAATTACTACTTGCCAAGCTAATGCCCATACTCCATATCCAATAATTGCTAGATAAACTGCTAATATTCCTGATATTATTACTGATAAAAGAGATACATACGTTTGTGTTTTAAAATCTAATTTTATAGACAGTATTGCCTGCTGGACTATACACAAAGAGTTAAAAAACACACTTAATCCCAATAGTTTAGTTACTGGAGATAACAATGGTATTTTATAGAAATCAGCTATTAAGGGAGAACATAAAAACAAAATCCCATAGAAGATTAAACCTACTACAATATTGAAAAGAAAAGCAGTGGTATTATCGTCTTCATTTCTATCTAATTTTCTAATTAAAGCATTTGAAAATCCACTATCTACAAAAGTCTGAGATATAGCAATAAAGATGGCTAACATTGCTATTATTCCATAATCACTTGGGAATAATATACGTGCTAATATTATTTGAATTATAAACTGTACACCTTGTGCAGAAAATCTTTCAATAGCACTCCATTTTAAGCCATTAATAGTTTCTTTTTTTAAAGATTTTGACATAAATATTTTATCAACCTAATGTTTAATGAGATTATTTTTCTTGATAATAGTCTCAGCTTTTTTCACTATAGGAGGACCTATAAATTTATTATTTTTTACAGCGACACCATTTCCTTCTTTTTTAGACTTTTCGTAAAGATCTATAATATCTATTGCCCATTCCACTTCTTCACTTGAAGGGGAATAATATTTATTTACTAATGGTAACTCTTTAGGACTTAAAACTAACATTCCTTCGAAACCTAACTTTTTAGATAAAATAAGATTTTCTTCTAGTTCTTCTAAATCATGGACTTTTATATGAACTGTATCTATAGGCTGAATATGGTTTGCTCTAGCAGCCATAGCAATCATGGCACGTGGGGTAAATAAACTTTTACCTTCATCATCATGCAATCCATGTAAATCTGCCACAAAATCCTCACAACCAAAAGCTACTGCTATAATACGATTAGGAGATGCACTACAAATTTCATTTATATTTATAACTGCTCCAGTTGTTTCAATTAAAGGTATAATTTTAAATGTGTCTAAAGGAATTTTTTTTTCATATTCAATAGTTTCTAGTAATTTGCCAAAAAAATATAAATCTTCTCCTTTTGTAGCTTTTGGATAGACAAAACCTTGAACTCCTTCAATAGTTAGCTGAAAAGCATCTTTAAGTAATTCACCACTTTCACGATCGTTTATACGAGGAAATATTAATTTTTTATTTTTATTTTCTTTCACAAAAGTAATAACATTATCCCTTGCTTTTTGCTTATCACACATAGGGACAGAATCTTCTACATCTAATAATAAAACATCAGCATCCCTTTTTAGTGAACTTTGTAATAATTTATTATTATGAGCTGGAACGAACATTAAGCTTCGCATCAAGTATGATTTATTCATTATTCTTTTTTTTAATTAATACATTTCTTCTAAATGAAATAACTGGCTCTTTTTTCTGATTATAACCAATGGTTTCAACGTAAACAATTCCACGATCTTTTTTTGATTTAGATTCTCTTTTACTTAAAATCTTAGTTTTAGCATAAATTGTATCACCTATAAAAACTGGTCTTAAATGTTTTATATTTTCATAGCCTAAATTTGCAATGGCTTTTCCACTTATATCAGGAACAGTCATGCCTACTACTAAAGAAAAAACCAAAGTTCCTACTACTAATAGTTGACCATGCTGATTTTTTGAAGCATAATCAATATTTGTATGTACAGGATGATGATTCATTGTCAACAAACTAAAAAAGTTATTATCGCTTTCAAAAATAGTTTTAGAAAGTGAATGTTCTATAGTTTCACCTACTTCAAATTCTTCAAAATATAAGCCTAAAATTGATTGATTCATATTATTTTACATTTTTACTAAACATAAGTTTACTTTCTATCTCAGCTTCTGTACGTTGAATAATACAATTAGCATCATTATTTACTTTTATTGTACAAAAATCAGGCATATTCCTTTTTACAGCTGAACAAGCTCCTACTATACATTTATTCCCGACTGTCCTACCATCAAAAATAGTGGCATTCATACCTACAAATGTTTGATTGCCAACGACACAGCCTCCAGCGACAAGAGCTTTTGCTCCAATAAAACAATTACTAGAAATAATAGTATCTGCTCCTATTAATACATAAGACATTATCAATACATTAGATTTAATTATCGTATTATTTTGAATAACTACATAATCATGAATCCAGCAATTATCCCCTTTAATTTCACCTCTTATTATAGCTGTAGGTGAAATCAAATTAGCAAATTTAAAGCCCTTATTTTTTAGTTTTTCATATACATTTTTTCTATCTAAATTTAATCTATTCCAAAGTATAGCTATAAAGATAAAATCATTTTTTTTATCTAAAACAGTTTCAATATCTTCTGTATTATAAACTGGTAATCCCATAAAAGAAGTTCCTCCCCTATATTCTTTATCTACAGCAAACCCTATTACATCATATAAATGATACATTGTAATAAAGCTGAAAACATGAGAAGCAGTAGTATTTGTACCTACTATTAGAATTTTTTTCATTTTATTTTATTTTTGGATTTTATTAACAACCATTTATCTTGATTACATAATGCACTCTCTAAAGATTCTTTATCTTTAAATTTAAGAATTAACGTTCCGATAGCATCATTTGCTCCCCTAAAGTTATTTATTTTATCTCCTTTTTTAACCCATAAATCAGTTTCATATACATTTCCCTTCATTTTATCAGAAATGTAAAGAGATGAAAAAGTAGCATCTCTATCACTATGTAATATTATTTCTGCCCAATGCCCATTATATGGAAGTTGTTTTATCGATTTTAATTTTTCTCCCATAGCTGCTTGTATTGCATATTCAATAATATTAAATCCTGTTGAAAGATAAACAATTTCTGAAAGACGATTGCCTCCACCTCTAGGAGAAACTTCCATAATATAAGATTTTCCATCTAAACCTTCTCGTACTTCTATATTATAAATAGAAGTTCCCAAATGCAATATTTTAATTAATCGTTGTAATTCACTTTTAAGTTCTATTTGATTCGATTCTGAAATAGATGATGGCCATGTATAAGCAGCTGGCGTATATGGATTTGCGACATTACTATCAAACCTTTGATTAGAAAAAGTCACAAACTGCAAATCATTATTTATAGAAAAACAATCTGAATCTGATGAATATCCTTGTTGTTGTATGAATTCTTCAATAATAAATTCACCTGAAAGAGAATTTATTATTGCATACTTAATAGCAGACTTTAGTTGATCTTTTTTTTCTACTTTAGTAACACCTTTACTTCCCGCAGAATCTGTAGGTTTTACTATTATAGGCCATTGAAATTTATCTACTTCTGATATAGCCTCATTAATATCTGTATAACCTTCTGCTTTAGGAACGTTAAAATTATTTTCCGATAAAAATTCACGAAACAATTTCTTATTCTGTAAAATTCTTACCGATTCATAAGGAGGAGTAGGTAAGCCTAATTTTTCACTTACATAAGCAGCTGTTACAACACCTGGATCTACAGCAAAAGACATTATACCATCTACTTTCAACTTTTTTGCCAGCTCTAAAACTGCTTGTTTATCTATTATGCTAACATTATGATATTCATCTGAATATTTATGAGCAATATTATCTGGTATATAGTCACAAGTTATAACATAATATCCTAGTTTATGTGCACTTTCTATGACTGGTATAAGATATTTTAATCCTCCTAATAATAAAAGTTTTTTTTGTTTCATCTTTTACTTTTTATAACATCTAATATTCTTTCCACATCCTCACCAGTCAGTCCCATATACATAGGTAAACAAATAACTTCATTAGCTTTTCGATTTGCTATTGGCAAATTACTTGGAACTGCAGAAGGCAAACTTCTATATGTTGAAAAATTACTTATTAATGGATAAAAATAACGACGGCCAAAGATATTTTGCTCCTTCATTTTAAAATAAAGCTCATCACGAGTCATTCCAAATTTTTCAGCATTTACAAATATTGGGAAATATGCATAATTATGATGTACACCTTCTATATCTTCAAAGAATGTTATTCCATCTATTTTTCTTAATGTATCTCTATATTGATCTGCTACTTTTTTACGCCAAGAGATAGCACCATCTACTTGTTTTAGATTTAATATTCCATAGGCAGCACGAACTTCATCCATTTTTGCATTTATCCCTGGTGCGACTATCGTCGTCTCTCCAGCAAATCCAAAATTCTTTATACAATCTATACGTTGTTTTGTTTTTTCATCTTTCATTATTAAAGCACCACCTTCTATAGTATTATATACTTTAGTGGCATGAAAGCTTAATGTTGACATATCACCTGCTTTAAGAATAGATTCACCATTTACTTTTACACCGAAGGCATGTGCAGCATCATATATAACTTTAAGACCATACTTGTCAGCAATACGCTGAATAGCCTTCGTGTTACATGGATGACCATATACATGAACAGGCATTATAGCAGTAGTCTTAGATGTTATAGCTGCTTCTATTTTATTTGGATCCATATTACAAGTTACTGGATCTATATCTACAAATACTGGTTTTATACCGTTCCACCATATAGAGTGAGTAGTGGCCACAAAACTATATGGAGTAGTAATTACTTCGCCTGTTATACGTTCGACTTGAAGGGCAGCGATTAAAGGCAAAGTCCCATTAGTAAATAAACTAATGTACGGAACACCTAAATATTCAGCCAGCTCTTTTTCAAGTTGTTTATGAAATTGTCCATTATTAGTAAGCCATTTACTATCCCAAATTTTTTTAAGAAAAGGAATAAACTCTTCCAATTTTGGCATTAATGGAGATGTAACTAATATCCTTTTTTTCATAATTTTTATTTAAGAAATATTTATCTATCACCATACATATCCTGATAGTACTTTAAATAATTCCCAGATGTAATATGATCCATCCATTCTTGATGATCAAGATACCATTCAATAGTTTTTTCTATTCCTTCTTCGAACTGAAGTGAAGGTTTCCATCCTAACTCATTCTTGAGTTTGGTAGAATCTATTGCATATCTTAAATCATGCCCTGCTCTATCAGTTACATAAGTAATAAGATGATCAGATGCCCCTTCTTCCCTACCTAATAATCTATCTGCAGTCTTAATCATCAGTTTGATGATATCTATATTCTTCCATTCATTGAATCCTCCGATATTATAAGTATCAGCTACATTACCCTTATGGAAAACTACATCTATAGCTCTAGCATGATCTACTACATATAACCAATCTCTAACATTTTCACCTGTTCCATATACTGGAAGTGGCTTATTATGTCGTATATTATTTAAAAATAATGGTATTAACTTTTCTGGAAATTGATAAGGACCATAATTATTAGAACAGTTAGTAAGTACTACTGGAAATCCATAAGTATCATGAAAGGCTCTTACGAAATGATCAGAACTAGCTTTAGAAGCTGAATATGGACTATGAGGATCATACTTCATATCTTCAGTAAAAAGTTTACCATCAAATTTCAATGCACCATATACTTCGTCAGTAGATATATGATAAAATAAATGATCTATATCCCCATTATCATCTCTAAAATATTTCCTGGCTTTATCTCCACCTTCTTTTTCAGCAATAGCTTTTTCTGCTAATGAATACCCCCAAACTTCTTTAGCTGCTTGTAGTAATGTTAATGTTCCCATTACATTAGTCCTAGCGAAAGTAAAAGGATCTTTAATAGAACGATCTACATGAGATTCTGCAGCTAAATGTATTATATTATTTATCTTATTAGATATAATAACATCTTTCACCGCATCATAATCACAAATATCAGCTTTGACAAATTTATAATTTGGTACATCTTCTACATCTTTAAGATTAGCCAAATTTCCTGCATAAGTAAGTTTATCAAGATTAATAATATTATACTCTGGATATTTATTTATCAATAATCGAACAAGATTAGAACCGATGAATCCAGCTCCCCCAGTCACCATTATATTTTTCTTAGAATTCTTTATCATAATATTATTTCTTTAAAAGATTTAATAAATATTGACCATATTGATTTTTAGCCATAGGCTGAGCTACTGCTTTTAAAGTCTTATCATCTATCCATCCTTTTTCATAAGCTATTCCTTCTAGACAAGCGATCTTAAGTCCTTGTCTTTTCTCTATCACCTCTACGAAAGTAGAAGCCTGACTAAGTGAATCATGTGTTCCCGTATCAAGCCAAGCAAAACCACGACCTAATAATTCTACTTTAAGCTGCTTATCATTTAAAAAAGCTTGATTAACAGAAGTAATTTCTAATTCACCACGAGCAGATGGTTTTATATGTTTAGCGATCTCTAATACCTTATTAGGATAAAAATAAAGACCTACTACAGCATAATTAGATTTAGGATGTTCAGGCTTTTCTTGTAGGGAAAGCACATTTCCTTTTTTATCAAATTCAGCCACACCGTATCTCTGAGGATCACTTACATAATACCCGAAAACGGTAGCTTTATTTTCATTTTCAGCTTGCTTTGCTGCATCTTCTAGTATATTAACGAGTCCATTACCATGAAAAATATTATCTCCTAGAACTAAACAAACTGAATCTTTTCCTATAAAATTCTCTCCTATAATAAAGGCTTGCGCCAATCCATCAGGTGAAGGTTGTTCAGCATATTGAAGATTTATTCCAAAATTAGAACCATCTCCGAAAAGTCTTTTATATCCTGGAAGATCTTCTGGTGTTGAAATAATTAATATCTCTCTTATCCCTGCCAGCATTAGTACAGACATAGGATAATAAATCATTGGTTTATCATATACAGGTAAAAGTTGTTTAGATACCCCTTTAGTAATAGGGTAAAGTCTAGTACCACTTCCCCCTGCTAATATTATTCCTTTCATAAATTAAATTTTTATAAAGATAAAAAAAAAAGATAAGTAAAAATTACTTATCTAAATCTTTAACAGCTTTTTGAAAATGTTTTTTCTCTTCCTGCGTTAGTTCCCAATTATACTTTACTTTATGCATAATGGTAGATACCACTTTTTCTATATTCTTCCCCTCTCGATAATCTGCCACACACATAAAATTAGCCCTATGATCACTAACTAATTGTTCAGCAGCCACCTTAGAAGAATGTTTATATAATTTATATACAGCTATGGAATGACCTCCTTGATTTTTAACCAATTTCATACATGGGATATCAGTTTCTCCATCTCCGAAATATATCATTTGAGCAAATGGAATAGGTCTATCACAGTCCTGTACATATTTGTTAACTAACTTATTATCACTAACTTTTGATATTCCTTTATTTATCATATACATGAACTGAGTCTTAGCTGTAAAATCTACTGCTACTCCAGGCCATTTGGCTATTCCATCTACATCATACATAAATGAACATGCATATATTTCTTTAAACTCTTTAGCTATAGAAGTTCCTTCTATCATTTCTTTCAGTCCAGAAGAATTGATATAATGTTCTACATGAACATTCATTGCTTCTCCTATCTTATTAATTCTATCGAACCATTCTAATACACCAGGGAATAATTTGATACTCTTGCCGAAATCTCGGAACTGTTTTTTCTTAATACTTACACCATTCTCACTAGCTTTATCTATCATTAATTTCATATAACAAAGAATATTACTAGCATCATTTTCTTCTACCATCTTGGTAGTTTCTCTCCAAAAATCATCCTTATTACCTATTTTAATAGCCTTGAAGAAATCATATTCTTGCATATTCTTTGGAGACAAAGTTCCATCGAAATCATAAATCAATGCTATAGTAGGTATTAAAATTCCTTTTTGTTGCATAATATCATCAATTTTATTATTTAAAAATTTATATATCTTTTATATAATAATTTTTTGTGTATCATTCCAATTAATCATTCTATCTGCTTCTTCTAAATTTATAAAATCAAAATCATCTAGTAAATTATTAAATTTCTTATAACATCTTGATAATCCATAATAGCTTTTAAAATACCTAGAAAAAGCATTTTCACCTCTAAAAGATTGAATTTCTTTTTCTGTTCTTTATCAAAATCTTTTATATGAAAGTAAGTCATAACATAATCACTATTATTCATTATAGATTTTATCTTATTATATGGGAATAAACGGAAATATCCTCCACCTGAATAAGCTATATCATGTTTCAATATTTTAGTTAAAGAGATCGGAAATTCTTTAATGCTAATTCCATTATATTCGATTATAGCAGGATGAGCAGTTTTATAACTAGGAAAACCTCCATAACTTCTTGTGGTTGGAAAAATAGAACAATCATAAAGAATTCCATTTTCAGCTAAAACTTCAAAAGCCCATTTATTCTGTTCAGTAATAGAGAAAGCTGGAGCTCTATAAGCAGTCACTTTACGTCCTATCAAATCTTCTATTATTTGAAGTCCTTTCTTTGTATCTTCTTCAAACTCTGCTCTTGTTGCATCCTTGAAAAAGTCATGGCTAAAGGAATGACATCCTATATGATGACCTCTATCAGCTATTTTTTTTACTACTTCAGGATAATCTTTAGCTAAAACGCCTAGACAAAAGAAAGTAGCTTTAATCTCTTTTTCGGATAGAATATCCAAAATTTGGCTTAAATATTTATCAAGACGAGGACGATAATCAGATTCTTTCTCACAACCTGAACTTTTATATCCCCACCAATCTTCTATATCAAAAGTAAGTATATTCATTTGTCTAACCTTTTTGGAATTTGTTTAATAACCTTTGCTGGCCTTCCTACAGCTATAGTCCATGCAGGAACATCTTTCGTAACTAAAGAACCTGCTCCAATTATTGCACCTTCTCCTATAGTAACTCCTGGCATTATTATCGTTCCAGTTCCTGTAGAACAACCTTTACAAAGCCTTATTTCACCTTTCTTATAAGGTAACTTAGCATAATCATCTCCAAAACAATAATTATTCAAATCTCTTTTATGGCATAATAAAACCGTTTTACCAGTAACATATGCATTATCCTCAATTGTTATTAAATCAGCATGCCCTGAATCAAGATATACATTAGCACCTATAAATACATTTTTACCTATTTTACAACCCACTTTCCTATAAACCCAAGGTCTTAACTTAAGAGGTTCCAAAGGCGATAATAGAAAAGAATTAGTAAAATATTTAATTAAAAATACATTTCTATAAGTTGTATAAACTTTATTAATTAATTTACTAAAAGTAACCTGACCATATTCTTCTTCGGAATAATTCAAACCTATTTTACAGAGAAAAAGATATGTTTTACTTAATTTTTTGTTCATAACTACACATTAAATTAATAATTATTTAATATACTAGCATAGAAGTTAGTTTTTTTGTCAAAAATCATTACTGTTTTCATCCATTTTTCATATAATAAACAATGGTAAATTGTATTAATATTAGAATTTTACTTAACATTTTTCTAGCAAGCTATCACGAAATTTAAGCAAACTATAAGCTTTATTATTTTGCACCTTCTCTCCATTTCTTATACAAAATATCTTACATATTTTTTATAATAGAAACTATTGATTTCACATCTTCATCACTAACCATAGGCCCACTTGGTAAACATAGTCCTATATTAAACAAACTTTCAGAAACTCCATTTACATAACTAGGTGAATCTTTAAAAACAGGTTGAAGGTGCATAGGTTTCCATAAAGGGCGACTTTCTATATTTTCTTTTTGTAGGGCTATTCTTAAATCTTCATATGTAAATCCAGTAATTTTAGAATCTATTAATATAGCTGATAACCAATAATCAGAATCAAAGTCAGAAGATGGATTTCGATGCATCTTTATACCTTCCATTTTTAAAAAGGCTTCTTCATATAAATTATGCAAATGTTTATGATGATTAATATGATCTTCTAATACAAACATTTGTCCACGTCCTATACCGGCACAAATATTACTCAATCTATAATTATAACCTATCTTTTCATGTTGATAATATGGAAAAGGTTCTCTTGCTTGTGTAGCATAGAACATTGTATTTTTTTTATCCTCTTCATTTTGACAAATCAAAGCTCCTCCACCTGAAGTAGTAATCATTTTATTACCATTAAATGACATAGTTCCGAATCTTCCCATAGTTCCACTTTGATGTTTTTTATATGTAGATCCAAGAGCTTCAGTAGAATCTTCTAAAATAGGAATATCATAACGATTAGCCACTTCTAATATTTCAGACATTTTCGGAGGCATTCCATATAAATATACAGGGATAATTACTTTAGGTTTCTTTCCTGTTACTTTTATACGATCTTTAATTGCCTCCTCCATTAATTTAGGATCAATATTCCAAGTATCTTTTTCAGAATCCACAAATACTGGTATAGCTCCCAAATAGGCTATTGGATTACATGAAGCAGCAAAAGTAAAAGATTGACAGATAACTTCATCACCCGCTTTTACACCCAATTGTATTAAAGCTAAATGTAAAGCTGATGTTCCAGAGGATAAAACTACTACATTATGATTATCTCCTAAAAACTTTTCTAAATCTTTTTCAAACCCATTAACATTAGGCCCTAAAGGCACTACCCAATTATTATCAAATGCTTCTTTAACATACTCCTTTTCCTTGCCACTCATATGAGCTAAACAAAGAAATATTGATTTATTTTCCATTTATTAATATTATAAATTTTCTCTATACAAAGGGAAAAATGTACTTTCTTTATTAAAATTTTTATCTTTTTCTAATCTTATTTTAATTAAAAAATCATAGACTTCTTTATTATAAACTTCTTTCCCTATAGAAAATTGTTCGTTAGAATTTCTATTAAAAGCTTTTTTAAATTTATAAAGACTATCTTCTCCAGATCCAACTCCTCCTCCTAAATGAAATGTTTTAACCCCTTGGCTAGAGCCCCAACATGCAGCTTTATATAATAATAAATTAGTAGGAGCTAATCTTCTATATTCATAAATTGAAGCAGATAAATGATAATGCATTTTATTATTAGCAAAAATAATTAAAGACATTGCTATTATTTTACCTTCATACTCAGCATAAAACATTTCATAATTATCATGTAAATCTTCATGTATAGATTTATAAAAAGATTGATCAAAATAGTAATAATCCTCTGCTTTATCATAATCCATTGTTGCATTATAAATTTTCATAAATGGATCAAAAAGAGACATATCTTTACTATGTTTTATAACCACACCATTTTTTTCAGCTTTTCTTATAACATTCCTATTTTTAGGTATAATATTTTTCCATATAATTTCTTTTGATGATAAATCCATAGATATAGTATTTCCAAGATTTATTACATTTGATATTTTCCCCATTTCTAAAGAATTCTTAATCATAGGATGATAGCGTACAAAGTTTGAAACTATATTTTCATGCTTCATAAAACTAATATAAGAAGTATTAAAATCTTTCAAATTAACATCTGTGATTTCTCCATCAAACAGAAACCCTCCATATCCGTAAGGTGATATTAAATCATAATATGTATTTTTTTTTAGGTCATTAGAAAAAATATTGCTTTTTGAAATATCCCTTTTCATAAAAACATAAATCGCTCTTAATCTTTCACTACTATAATATAATAAGCTAGCTTGACCATCACCATTTATTTCAAAAGCTTTTACATAACCACTAAGCCAGTATACATCGTAATTTGAAAAAGAAGATACTATTTCGTCCCATTTAGAATTTTTTATACTAAAAATGTTTATATAGCTCATTTTATACTAATAATTATTTTTTTAAAACTCTATTTATTATTTTAACTAAATCCTTCATATCATCTAAATTATATCTACCATCACAATGTATTGAAAGAAATATATTTAATTTCTTATTACAACTTACTGGAAGTTCCCATAAAACAGCAGGAAAAATTGATTTTTCTATTAATTTTTCCTTTAACCTATCTCTTTCACTTTCATTATTAAAAACTAAAACAAGAGAAAAAGGGGTCGTTGTTTCTATTTTTTCAGGAAGTAAAAAATTACAAAGATCTTTTAACGACTGAGTCAAAAAAGTCCAATTATTTTTTTTTATTTTATCCCACTTCGCCACATCAATTGTATTTAATAAAGCTAAGTTTATAGAACTCATGGCAGAAATGGGTAAATCAACAAACATCTCTTCAGTTTTAATATATAAATTTCTAAAATAATTTTTATTATTAAATTTACCATTTAAATACATCTTCTTCAATAACATAGCTGATAATCTCTTATAAACTAAGTTTTCATTTTCTTCTGTTGACAATGGATTTTTAGGTAATTTATTACCTTTAGGACTCCATAAAATACCACCCTCTGGCAAGGGAAGAGTTTTTCTTATAGAAGCAATACAATAATCAGCATCACTCTGCAAACACCAAGCAGAAGATAAATCATGTGAATGATCCTCAATCACGTCAACTGGAATCCCTATATTACTTCTAGTATCTCTCAATCCAAAATAATTTATTCGTAGTAAAACATCTTTCTCTTTAAAGGATAACCCTGATATTATAGATAGGTCATTTTGGGTCGGAAAATCTGAATAAAATAAAACTTCTATACCTGTTTTTATTATAGATTTAATTACATCGTAACAAAAATATTCAGGCATCCAAATTCGTAACCAACTATTATGAATTAATAAATTAAATAAGGCCTGCCTTCCATCAGCATAATACTGTAATTTTTGAGTCTTTTCTAACTGAAAATTGTAACTTGAAAAATCATTAATTAAGTGAAAATCAGAACCAAATTCTTTCATAATTATTTTTTTATTTTGTCCATAAAATGTAAATCATCTACATTTTTCATATTTTCTGCACCATTTCCAATATCTTTCTTTAAAAAGATATTTTTAATAGTTAAATATAATATTTTTATGTCTAGATAAAGACTTACATGTTTCACATACCAAACATCATAATCAAATTTTTTACTTAATTTAAGTAAATTACGACCATGAACTTGAGCCCAACCTGTTATTCCAGGTCTCACATCATGTCTTCTTAAATAATATTCAGGATATAAAGACAAATATATAACCAATAGAGGTCTAGGACCTATTAAAGCCATATCACCTTTTAATACGTTGATTAGTTGTGGAAGTTCATCTATAGAAGTAGAACGAATAAATTGTCCAGCTTTAGTTAAACGTTTTTTATCGGATAATAATTTACCATTATAATCTCGCTCATCAGTCATAGTTTTAAATTTAATTATCTTAAATATTTTTCCTTTTTCACCAGGTCTTTCTTGTTTAAAAAAGACTCCTTTCCCTTTATTAGCAACATGTAACCAACAGATTACAATTATTAGCAAAGGGGATAACATAATTAATAATATAAAAGAGATAAAGAAATCTATTATTCTTTTAACATACTTCTTATACATAATAGCTAAATATTTATTCTTCTAGCTGGATTACCCATTACTTTAGTATCAGGTTTAACATTTGAAACCACAATACTTCCCACACAAATAAAAGCATCATCACCCACTTTAATATTATGTAATACTACAGAACTACTACCTATAAAAACACGTTTACCTATCTTAGCAGAAGCTATATTAACATAAGCTGTAGTAGTAGAATAATCATCTATTATAGAATCTTGACCAATAGTAGAATTAGCAATATGTACAAATTTACCAATGCGTACACAATCACCTATTATAGATTGTCCTCCTATAACAGAACCTTCCCCTATAATATCATGTTCAGATATTATTACACCAGGAGCTATTATAGTGTCAAATTTAGCCCCTTTTACTTTTAATTTATTAGCTATTATTTCTTTAATTTTAGGTGAAGCTACTCCCATTACAAATATTTCATTTTCATGAGGTACCCAATCAGATATTGTACCTATGATATCATAATCGCATTCAATAGAATCTAAAGCATTTAAATTATCATCTATAAAACCTTTTATATTCCATTTATGTTCTATTTTATTTATCCTTTTAACATTATATAATGCTTCACGCCCAAAACCGCCAGCACCTACTATTATAAGATTGTTCATACTTATTTCACTTTAATTAATTTAGATATTACCATAGGTTCTGTTTTAAACAACATCGTTCCCCATGTAAGACCCAAACCAAAGGAAGATGCTAATAAAGTCAAAGGTTTCGTCATAGCTTGTTCTCTTAATCTTGCAACAATTAAGAAAGGAACAGAAGCACCTCCAGTATTTCCATATTGTTCAATATCCATAGGTACTTTTTCAATAGGCAAATCTAATTTCTTAACTAACCTTTTGATTATCGACTTATTAGCCTGGTGAATCAAAAAATAATCTATATCATTATCTTTATCAATGTTATATACTTGAAAAAAATTCTTTATGCTTTTACTCGGTTTAGAGATAGCAAAACCAAAAACTTCCATACCATCAATTAGTGCATCTATAGGTCTTCTAATAATTCCTTTTCCAAAATCATGATATATAAATGAATCTGGAGTCGCCGGCTCACGAAATTCTCCATGAGGAGTTATTAATGCCTTATAACCAGAACCATCAGTATTTAATTCTATAATCATAGGATTAGCATTTTCATTATATTCCAAAGCTATAGCTACTCCTGCATCACCAAATAAAGGGACTCTACTTTTGTCTTGTGAAGAACCCATTCTAGAAGCAGTATCTCCTACTAATAATAAAGTTCTTTTTACTGTACCGCTTTGCATTAAATTACCAGCTACTACCATACCATACATAAATCCGCAACATCCCATTGGAATATCCAATGTAAAAGTATTTTCAGATAAATTAAGTCTATGTTGTAATATACAAGAGGTAGGAGGAGTTCTGTAATCTCTAGTTACAGATTCAAAAATTAAACTATTAATAGAATCTTTATTCCAAGATAAATCTTTAAGTAATTGTTCTGCAGCAGAGAAACATAAATCAGAAGCACAAATTTTATCAGTAGCCACAGGCCTTTCTGCTATGCCTACAGATTTAATTAATAGTTTTGATTCTTCAGAAGTAAATAAATTTAAATCAGCATTTTTTACAATATTATCTGGTATAGAACCTGAAATACCTTTTATACTAACATTTTTAATATTCCATACAGCCATTACTTATAGTATTATTTTGTATTTTTTTAATATTTCTTTACCCTTTTCATATGAATTAAACTCCATAATATCTTCAGGGTCAAACATAATATCAAACTTTTCCTCTAGAGCATTAGTTATTGCTAACTGTCTTAAAGAATCCCAAAATTCTATATTTTTTTCAGTAAATTTTTCATTTAATTTATTTTCATCTACATCAAATACTTTTATAAAAGTATTATTATACAATTCAATATTTTTCATTTTTCTTATTTTTTTTAAATAACTAACCCACCATCTATTCTTAATGTAATACCCGTAACCCAAGAACTAGCATCCGATAGTAAATAGATAATACCATGAGCTATATCTATAGGTTTTCCATGTCTTCCTAAAGGATAATCTTTTAAAGTACTTTTTATTTGTTCTTCTTTCATAGTGTCACCTATGTGAATTAAAGGCGTATCTACTAGTCCAGGATTAACGGAATTTACTCTTATTTTCTTCACAGATAATTCCTTAGCACATGATTTCATCATAGAATTTAATGCCGCTTTACTAGCATCATAAATAGAACTACCTGATGTAGTTACGAAAACTCCCCCAACAGAAGAAACTAAAACTATTGAAGAATTTTTCTTAATTTTTTTATACTTGACTAATAATCTAATTAGCTCAATAGGAACAAAAAAATTAGAATTAAAAACTTTATCTAATTTTTTTCTATTATCAAAAATAAATGGAGAAACTAGTCTAATTCCAACAGAAATAACTAAACCATCAAATGGTTCTACTTCATCTACTAAACTCAATAATTCTTCTTTATTTAATAAATCTGCAATAACCATTTTATGATTACAACCTTCAAGAATATCTAAAGTATTTCTAAGTCGATCTTTATTTCTCCCACTAATTACAAGCTTGGCTCCTAATTTAGCACATTCAATAGCTGTTTCTTTTCCTATTCCTGAAGAAGCTCCAGCTATAAAAATATTTTTATTTTTTAAACTAAAAGGATTATACATAAATCATAATAAATTTCTAGATTTTAGTTTTCACCAAATTAAATAAATCTTGAATAGTATCTGAATTAATAATAGCATCTCCATTTACTATTACATCATATTCTTCATCTATCATACAAATTATAGATAAAGCCATTAAAGAAGACCATTCATCTAATTTTTTAAATATTGTATTATTACTAAATTCTGATATATCAGTTTCATCAAACTGATCAGCAAATTCTTTTACAAATTTTTTAATTTCCATTTTCATAAAATATTTTTATACAAATATAATAATAAATTCTATTAAGATAAATAATACTATTTTAAAACTTTAACATTCTAAAATAATGCTGAAATATTCTAAGGGATTTTAAAAATCATCTTTAAATTCATTGCCTTTTAGTTTAATAAACTATCAAATTAATACCACAAAATTCTTTAATGAATTTTTATTTGAGATCATTTTTATTAGATATAACAAATATATATAATTTTATTTTCCTATAGTAAATTATTTATTATGGACGGTTTAAAATCAGAATAATAAGTATCCCTAAGGATTTTTGGATTAAAAAAATTAACAAAAAATTCGAAGTCTTTTATATTTTTTAAATAATAAAAAACTTCATCATCAGCTTCAGATATTTTTCTAATCTTAATTCCATTATAATTTATGCGTCCTACTACTTTACCTATACTGATAGCTTCATACAAAACTGAAGAATTTTCTCCTAAAACATATTTATAAGAATTTAAAGCGATAAAAATTTCTTGCAAATTATCTACTATATTTAAATTCTTTATTGAATCAACTTTATTTATTTGTTTTAAATTATAACTTTCTTTAGGATGACATCTGATATCAAAATTATACTTTGGATAAGCTACAGCCAAATCAATTGTAGTACTTAGAATTTTTTCAGTAATATTAGGAGATGAAATAACTAAAACATAATTTTTTTTAATCTTATTATCCATATGTTTATATATTAAACTCTTATAAGCCCATCCTATATTAATAATCTTATTAATAGGAATTCCGAATTTAGAATTACGCCAGATTTCACCAAAAGTTAACATATAATCTGGATCAATTATTTCATCATAATTACCAGTATATAATACAGTATCACCTAACACAGCTCCATGCTGGAATTCATAAACAGGTATTCCCAATTTATGAGCAGCTACTATTTGAGGTATAAAATCATTTCTTACAACAATAAATAATCGTTTAGCATTAATATGTTTATATAAAAAGGTCCACATAACCATTAAAAGCCAGAATTCCATATATATAATATGAAATCTTAACAAATCTTTTCTATTTAAAGAAAAAATTTCTGAGCATTGTTTAAATAAACTATTAACACATTTAAATCCTTTAGTAAAAGGATAAAAAAAGGAATAAAAGAACATAAACATACGTGATAATGCATATATTAAATCAACATGGTAACATAAATCTTTATTAATGCGATTTTTTTTAAAAAATTTAGTAAAAGAAAATACACAAAGACAAGAATTTTTAGATAAAAGAGATTCTTTTATTACTGGATCAGTAAATTTATCTAAATATTTATTATTTATTTTTTGTAACCTCGGATATGGAAAAATAACATTTTCAAAAGTTTTATGACTTATAAATAACTTTATAATATCAAACATAGAGAAAAAAATATGTCTTATACCTACTATAATTTTAACTGAATAATTCTTTTTTTTTGAATATCTAATAACAGACAATTCTTTTTTCAAAAATTTATCACGACAATAACGCCTATATAATCTCCAAATAGAAACACCATTAACTTTATAATCAGTAAGATTTAAGCTATTTTCAATATCTAATAACTCTTGTAAATATTTTGCCATAATATTTTTTGCTTAATGTAATATTATTTTCCCTGCTTCATTCCTTTCAATATGATCTACATAAAGCACTTCTATATTTTTTTGAAATAATTTAGTTTTTTCTACAATAAAGCCCTTTACTAATTCTGTTATATCTTTATTAGTTATCATTACTTTAAGC
Organism: Bacteroidales bacterium; assembly: GCA_041672845.1. Lineage (GTDB taxonomy): Bacteria > Bacteroidota > Bacteroidia > Bacteroidales > UBA932 > JBAYDV01. The sequence goes on along the minus strand of JBAYYV010000003.1, from coordinate 192,797 downwards.
AAATCATCATTTCCAGAACACACACAATCAATTGCAAAATTAGATTTAACTAAATATTCTACTTCATCTAATCCTATACGTAATCCATATATCTTCAGAAAACGTTTCATTCTACCGATAATATAATAATAACCTTCACTATCACGATGAACAATATCACCTGTATGTATGATACCATTATTTTCATCACCTTTGATAAAATCATCTTCATTTATAGCATATCCTAAAGTTACATTTTTACCACGATATATCATTTCACCTTCAGTTTCTCCTTCAAATGTCTCATTTCCCTTAGCGTCAATAATAGAAAGTTGTCCATTAGGAATAGCTTTACCTATACTACCTATTTTTTTAGAGGCCATTTCTGGTTCAAGAAATGTCATCCTTGCAGTACCTTCTGTTTGCCCATAAGTAGGAATAAATTTTTTATTATTAGACGATGCATATTCACAACATTTTTTAAATAATTCAGTATTTAATTTACCACCGCCTTGTGTAATAATTTTAAGATCAGGTAATTCCATTCTAAAAAAACGTAATTTTTCTAATATTTCATAACTGAATGGTACACCTGTAAAACTTGTAATTTTATCATTTTTAAGAGTATCCCAAAATGCTTTATCTGTTAATGCTTTTTTAGATAAATATATACGGGCTCCAGCATAAAGATGACTGGTTATTACTGACAATCCCATAGTATAATGCATGGGTAAAATAGCGATGGGTCTATCTGATGGAGTTATTTGAAATAACTCAGCTACATTACGAGCATTTGCTTCAATATTCTGATATGAATGTCTTACTAATTTAGGGCTCCCTGTAGATCCAGATGTGGGTAATAACAATGACAAATCTTTATATAATGGAGCTGACGATAATCCAGTATCAATTAATAAATATTGATAATTTTCATAAATCACTTTACCTCCGAATAAATTTACCATATCTTTTGGAATCCATAAATATTTAGGATTATACATCTTATAAAAACGACCATAAAGAGCTTTATCTGTATTTCTACTAATTATAAGTGGAACTATCCTATTAGTTAAGGCAGAAACATACCCTAATAATGATCCAATACTATTTTCTGCAAAAATAAATATCAAGGTTCTTTCAGAAAGAACCTTTGATATTTTTTTTGAAAAATCACATAAATCACCATATGTTACATATTCTTTGTTATCATCAACTACTGCTACAGTGTCTTTATTTTTTTTATCTAATTCTAGAAACATAAATATTATTTTATTGCAAATTATTAATTCTTTATATCTATTACTTTAGGATTATTAAGTATTAAAATGAATGAGTGAAATATTTCCTTTATTTCTTTTTTATTTAATAAAAGATAAACAAGAAAAGGAATAAACATAATATATTTTAAATTGATTATAGTTACAATTATAGCTACTAAAAACGGTATTAATATCCCTTGTGGAAAAACTTCTTTTATTATTATTCTAAATTTAATAGAAGTTTTCAATTCTTTTCTACCAGAAGAGATAGTCAAATAAGCATATAATAAATAAGTAATAAGAGTAGCTAGGATAACATAACTATAATCTACTTGAAATCCTTTTACTAGGAGGAGAGCAATAATAATATTAACAATTAAACAGATTAATGAATTTCTGGCTATAACTTTTTCCTTGTTCCTAGCCATTAAAAATGAAATGAAACCATATGAATTAGAATATAAAACAACTGCTAAAGAACTTAAATTTATTACTTTTAGAGTACCTGAATATTGAGGTAATATAATAATAAATAAAGGGAAAAATATCATAGCAAAATATATTATTCCATGAGATAAATACATATAATTTATTCTAATAGTATTCATAGTACCTTCTATAATATTTTTATCTAAAGAATCAAACTTATCTATTAATTTAGGCATAATTAAAGCAGAAAATGCAGATAATAATAACATTGCAGCATTTGCCAATGTATATGCAAAAGTAAAATAACCAAATTCTTCTATTGAATAATATAATCCAACTATAGTTTTGGTAGAAAGAATAATCAAATAAAAACAAAGGTTATAAATAAATAAATGGATACCTTTACTAACAATCTTTGACATTTTCTTTCTTTTCACTTTTCCTTTAAAAGAAATGGTTCCACCAGAAATAAATATTATTAGGGATATTATATGTGCTAATATATATAGACCAATTAATAAATTAATTAATTCTTTACCTTTAGCAAAAAAGATTCCAATAAAAACTAAAACTTGTAATAAAGTTTGATAAAAAGTAAACTCAAACATTTTACCTTTAACCCTACTGACTTTAAGAAAGTAATCATTAAAATACTGAAATACAGCAATAATACATATAAAATAGAATAATTTATCTAAATGGTATTTCCCAAAAACCGATATTCCAAAGAAATAATAGTAAAAACCGATAAATACTGCGATTAATGATATAATCCCAATAATTACCATCGCAGATTTTTCATAATCATCTCTTTCATTTTGTTCTTTATTCTGTACTAAAAGAACAGTAATAGAATTTCCTATACCTAGATTAATTAATTTAAAATAATGCAATAACAAAGTAATAAACCCCCATATTCCCAAATAATAAGGTCCCATTCGAGCAGCAATTATCATTGAGGAAAGAAAAGTTAAGAAATACACTAAATATCTAGTTCCCATATAAATGAAAACCTTATTCGAAAATAGTTTTTTAAAAAAGATTAAAAACTTCATTAATTATTAAAATAAAATTTATTCATTTATTATATTGAAGCACATCCATCTACACCTAATATCTGACCAGATATATAATCAGCTCTATCTGATGCAAGAAAAGAACATGCATTCGCTACATCCCTTGGTGTTCCTAAACGACCTAATCCTATTTTAGCTATTCGAGCATCTATTTTATCTCCATTAGCCTCATAAAGTTCTTTAAATCTTTCTGTTTTAACAATTCCAGGTGCTACTGCATTAACTCTAATCCCTTGTGGTGCTAATTCTTTGGCAGAAGATTTTGTGAAAGAGATAATAGCTCCTTTAGTCGCAGAATAAGCAGATTGTCCAGCTGATCCTAAAACAGCAGTTACAGAAGCTATGTTCACAATAGAACCACGACCTTTTTTTGCCATGAAACGAGAAACTAATTGAATCATTTCAATTACTGCTATTACATTTACTTTAAACATAAGTTCTGTTTCAGGACGAACTATCATTCCTATTTTTCTATTGAATACTACACCTGCATTATTCACCAAAACATCAATACGTCCTTCACTTTTATAAACATAAATAAATGATGATTTCATTATAGAGGCATCAGTAACATCAAAATAAAGAGGTACTACTTTAGTGTTATATTTTTCTGAACAAGAATTCGCCCATTCTGTCATACTACCTTCTATACGATCACAAGCATAAACAATAGCACCATCTGAAGCAAATCGTTCGACTATAGATTTACCAATGCCTTGGGCTGCACCAGTAATAATACAAACTTTTTGTTGTAATAATCTTTCCATATTTTTAATCTTCTAATTTTTATTAAGAATATAATTAGAATTCTATATCATACTTTTTAGATAACAATTGTATTCCAGTAAAATAAGAAGTTAAAGATAATGAATCATCAGTATCAAACATAACATCAAAATTATCTTCTATACTAACTATCAAATTTAATTGATGAATAGAATCCCAATTACTTACAATATCTCGAGTAAATTGTTCATTAAGTTTAGATTCTTCCACAGAAAACACATCGGTAAAAATCTTTTTATATTTTTCTAAATTTTTCATAAAAATATTATATTTTAAATTATATAGTAAAACTTCCTTCAACTCCTAAAACTTGTCCTGTAACATATTTTGAACGATCTGAAGCAAAAAATGTATAAGCATCAGCAATCTCTTCTGGAGTAGCTAATCGCTTCATACCTACATTTTCCAATTTATCTTCAAAACGTCCTTTTATTTCATTAAGAAAACGCTCAGTAGCCACCATCCCTGGAGCTATCGCATTAACTCTTATATTATATTCTGCCAACTCTTTTGCCGCAGATTTAGTTATAGATAATACAGCTCCTTTAGTAGCAGAATAAGATAATTGACCCTTAGCTCCTTTTACCCCTACAATACTTGCCATATTTATTATCGAACCATTTTTTTGTCTTATCATAATTTTTGATACTAATTGCATTAAATGAATAAGTGCAATAACATTAACTTCAAACATTTTACGTAATTTTTCAAAATCTATTAATGACAATAATTCATAGGTTATAATTCCAGCATTATTGACTAATACATCTATCCTCTTTTGTTCTTTTTTTATTTGTATTATTGCTTTTTTCGCTTCATCAAAATCGCAAATATCAAAATATAAAGGAATAACCTTAGTCTTATATTTTTCTGAAATAATCTTAGACCATTCATCCATTTTTCCATATTTAAGATCATTTACGTAAACAATAGCACCATCTTTAGCAAATTTTTCAGCAATAGATTTTCCAATACCTTTTGCTGCTCCAGTTATTAAACAAACCTTGTTTTCTAAAAGTCTTCTCATTTTATTTTATTTAGATTTTCTGTTTTTTCTTTTTTTCATACTCATGTTGACATACTATAGACGCCATATACAAAATAAAAAATATATAGGGATAATATAACATCCATGAACGATGTAAAAATATAAGTCCCGCAGCACATAAAAGAGGTATTCTCATTTTCATTGGACATAATAAATTTGATAATAATATAGATAAAAGAGACAAAATCAATCCTATTATACCTATATTTAATATCATTCCTCTATAATCAGATAAAATCCAAGCATCATCTTGAATATTTGCTCCATATAATAAATTATTTGAGTTATGAATAAATTGTTCATAATAATAAATACCTTCAAAATTTGTTCTTTCATCTAAAGCAGATTGAATAGTTCCTGTATTAAGAAAAGTATCTACTATATCTTTCATATTTCGTTCATATATTAGATAATATATTGTATCCTGAATATAATTTGGTAATAATAAATAAATAAATAATAGAATTAATAAAAAAAGAATAAATACTCTAATAGTTTTCAACACTTTATGATTAGTAATCATATAATAAATTTCAGCAATACCTGCAATAATAAAAAAAGTGAAAGAGAAAGTACATATTCCACATACAACTAACCAATAATTAATTTTCCTACCACTTAATTTATCTATTAAATATACAAAACCGAGTATAATAGAAAAATGTCCTGGTTCAATCAACATTCCACACGCTCTCATACTATTAAGTATATTACCATTAGATTCAGTCACAAAAAATATATATACACGATATACTAGGTTTCTTCTGATATGCAATGCGGATTGTGCAGGCAAATCATAATGAGGAATATAATTAATCAAAGGAGTGAAAGTGAGAATTGTTATAATAGATGAACCTATGGCATAAAATATAATAATTTTTCTAAATATTTTGTATATATTACGAATATCCCTTTTAGGCCAACATAACATAAATAACATTGGCAAAGAAAAAGTAAAAAATTGTGCAAACATTACCTTCAAATACTGGTTCTTCACAATTGTTATAAATATATAATAAATTGTAATAATTATGAAAAACCAAATATTTTGTTTGTATAATTTTAACTCTTTTGACCAGAAAAAAAATAAAGTGGGAATAAATACAAGAAAAGCAGAAATAGCACGAATTATCCATTCATAATCATTCCATAAATAAAAAGATCTTAATACTGTAAAAAGCCAAAAACAGCCAATAATAGCAATTATAGTGTCATTAATTGGTGTTATTCTCCGGGGTATATTTTCATCTTCTAAGCAAGTATTAATTGAATTTATCATCCTAAATCTTGTTTATTTAATATATCACCTCTCTTTATTTTTCTACTACTAATTTTACCAATAATAATATTCATATATCTAGGAGATAATCCAAATCCAGGTCTATATGAACCTATATTATCTATAGTAAAAAATTCTCCCTCATCTATATCTTTTTTAGCATATAATGATCTCCTCTTATTACGCTGTTTATCTGTTATATCGTACTTAACATTACCAAGGATTCTTTCTACATTTCTAATGTCTTTTACCATCTGTTTAAATTCTGCTGGTTCCATAGAAAAAGCAGAATCAGGCCCTCTATTAGAACGGGAAAGTATAAAATGTTTTTCAACGATTTCAGCACCTAATGATACAGCTACTAAAGGTAAAAATCCTCCCATAGTATGATCTGAAACACCCACTTTTACACCAAAACGTTTTTTCATATCCGGAATGGTTAAAAGATTAGCATCTTCATAAGTAGCTGGATATGCTGAAGTACATTTTAATAAGGCTATTTCATGATTATTTTCTTTATAACAAGTATCTAAAGCAAGTTTAATATCACTTTCATCACCTACCCCAGTAGAAATAATTATAGGCTTATGTTTCTTAGCCACATATCTAATTAAAGGAATATCATTAATTTCAAATGAGGCTATCTTATAAAGAGGAACATTCATTGATTCCAAAAAGTCAACCCCATTTAAATCAAAAGGTGTAGAAAAAAAATCTAATCCGAGTTTTTTAGCTATTTGTTGCAATTTAGGTTGCCATTCATAAGGAAGAGCTCCTCTTTTATATAAATCATATCTTTTAATACCATCCCATAAACCACCTTTGATCGGTCCAAAATATTCATTATCCACATCCATAACTAAAGAATCTGGAGTATATGTTTGTATTTTAACTGCATCAGCACCTGACTCAGCCATAGCTTCTAATGTTTTTACAGCAAGATTAAAATCATGATTATGATTAGCAGAAAGTTCTGATACTATATACGTTTTACTCATAATAAATTTGTTCATTTATTAAATAAAGATTCGAAATTTACTTATTTTAGAATATTTCACAAAATCTCTTAATAAGGTTTTGTGAGAAAGATTATTAAAATCTTTTTTAGAGGCATACATTATTATATATTTTATTCCATTTATTTCTTTATTCACTTCATTTTTACCTCCAAAAAATGAAAAAATTAAACAAGCATTAATATTTGCTTTAAGTACATAACCAATAATAATTTCAAGACCCAAAACATTATAATAAAAATAACGATAATGAAAGTTAAAAGATAATCCAATTCCACTATTTAAAAAATTAGGATTTATATAATAACCAGATTCAGCAAATCCTGTTTTAAAATTAATATTTCTTAAATTAACTACGCCAAATGGTTTTTCTCCTTTGTATACTATCCAATAATAAATACTATCTTGATATTTTAAATTTTCTAAAAATTTTAGATGATCTTCAAATTTTATTATAGAATTATTAGACATCCATTTACGAACTCGTTCATCATTTCTCCAATCACATACCATTATTTTTTCTTCATCTGATAATGCTATGAAATTTTTAAATGAATAATCATCTATCTTATATATATTATTTCTTTCTATTTTAATCATAAACTTTTAAACAACCCTAAGTATTTATTCTCTAATTCATCAAATGATTTTTTATGTAATTTTTGTGTATAAGATTCTAAATCATTTAAATATAACAGTAATTTTTTCTTCATTTCTGGAATTAACAAATTAGATAAACCTAGTACTAAATTTTCCTTGATTAAATATTGGTACATTTTTTTTTGGTTTTCCACATAATACCCACAAATTACTGGTATCTCACATGATAAGGCCTCACTAGAAATAGTACTAGAAGATGATATTAAACATTTAGAATTTGTTAATGTTCTTACTATTTCTTCAGCTGAAACATTAATATGACATTTCACACCCTTATTTTCTAATAATGTAAAACGATCTTTTCCAAAATTATCTGTGGCTATTAAATGAATCTCATCAAATTTGTATGAATCTTGGAGAATATTAACAAATTTTTCAGTTAACATAAATTGATCAGTACCCCCAAAACATATTACAATATTATTTTTCTTATTTATTACTTTTCTTTTTATTTCTCTAAAAGGCTTTCTAAGAATAACCCAATCAATTCCCAAATAAATTTTTGAATATGGTTCTACTGAAAAAACACTTTTATCATTTTCAGCCATACTTATTAAAACATCAGAATAATAATGTCTATCATTAGCCCCTATACAAACTAATTTACATCCTTTATATTTTATTTTCTGTTGATAATCAGAAGTAAAAAAATAGTTATCTAAAACTACTGTTTCTTCACCATCTAAATATTCTAAAAATTTTTGAAATTTAGAATCATCATTAGGTAATTCTATATAACTACAAATCTTTTTTATTTCAGTTTTTTGATAATCCGAAGGAGTTTGAGTAAAAAAAGTACAATCAAAGTTATTTTTAAGCATATCAGCCAATGCTAGACATCTAGTAAAATGTCCAAAACCTATTTTTTTATCAGCATCAGCTCTAAAATATATTTTTTTTTTACTTGTTATCATTTAATAATGAATATTTTAATTCAGCTAATTTCCAATCTACCTCAGTATCTATATCTTGTACTTGAAGATCATTTAATATTATAGCAGTTTTTTTAATATTACCAGACATCCATAATTTTACTTTATGCCAATAAAAAGTACCAGTATCATGATATAATTTTTCTAAATCTTGACTACGAGATCTAGAATATTCTGGCCATTTCATAGACATTGTTCCTTCAGCATTTATTTGAAGACAACGTTGTATAGGATAAGAGAAAGCTACTATAGGATAAACTGTAGAATATAGATTTGACGATAATAATTTATCATAACCAAAATTAAGTAAATCAGGTGTAATAAGTGGAGCTGTCGCTAAAATACAACATACATTGTCATATTCGATTCCTTGTTCTTTATAAGTATTGATAACTTCTTTTATTACATCATTTAAAGTAGCATAATCATTCGCTGTTTCTTTGGATCTTAAAAATGGAACATCAGCTCCATATTTTTTTGCTACTTCTGCTATTTCATCATCATCAGTAGAAACCATCACTTTATCAAATAATCCACTATTTATAGCAGTTTCTATAGAATAAGCGACTATGGGTTTCCCCATAAAAAATTTAATATTTTTATGGGGAATTCGTTTACTTCCACCTCTAGCAGGAATTATTGCTAAATTTCTCATTGTTTAATGAATTCAATAACTTTATCAATAACATACTGTTGCTGTTCATCGGATAAAGTAGGGAACATAGGTAGAGCTAAACAATGTTGATAATATTCTTCTACCACAGGTAAATCACCTTCTTTATTACCAAATCGTTTATAATAAGGCATTAAATGTAATGGATAATAAAGTACTTGAGAGTATATTTCATTTTCATGTAAAAAATCATATAATTCTTTACGCTTCTCTACTTGTATAAGATATAAATGATAAGCATGATAAACCTTATCACTCACATATGGTGTTTTTATTTCACTATACTGAGAAAATGCTTTATTATATTTATCTACTAATTTATGTCTAATTTCTACATTATGACGAGCTCTTTTTAACTGAGAAGATCCTAATGCAGCTTGAAAATCAGTAAGTCTATAATTAAATCCTAATTCTTGCATTTCATAATACCAACCTCCATCATGACGAATTAACTTTTTAGGATCTTTAGTAATACCATGAGTGCGATATAATGAAGCTATATCATAGTATTTCTTAATATTAGTGGCTAACATACCTCCTTCACCACATGTAATATGCTTAACTGGATGAAAAGAAAACACTGATATATCAGCGTATTGGCAATTGCCACAATATTGTTTAACCCCTTTACTATCTATAAAATAGCCACCAGGAGCATGACAAGCATCTTCAAGAATCCACATTCCATATTCATCTGCTAATTTTCTAAAAGATTCCATATCAGTAGGGTATCCAGCATAATCCACTAAAACCATACCTTTATAAGTACCTTTAGGAGAAGCTTCTAAAACAATTTTAAGTTTGTTTATATCCAAGAGATATGTTTCTTTATCTATATCTACAAATTTAATATTCCCCCCACAAAAACGGACACAATTAGCACTAGACGCAAATGTCATAGGAGTACAAATAACATTATCTCCTTCTTTTACCCCTAGAGCTACTACTGCAAGATGCAAAGCTGAAGTAGCATTAGATATGGCAGATGTATATTTAACATCTACATATTTAGCAAACGATTTTTCAAATTCAATAATAGCAGGTCCACAAGTCAAATAATCAGATTTAAGAACTTTATTAACTGCAGCTATATCTTCATCTGAAATATATTGATGACCATAAGGAATAGGTTTTTTTATCATTTTACTTGGAAATTAGGATCTACATATTTTCTTATTTTTTCTCTCAAAGACTCTATCGTTTCCCATTGGTCATTATTATCTGAACTATAATGGAAATCATTAGGAACAAATTTAGCATTATGGTGTTCTACATAAGATTCTCTAGTATGATTATATGATACAGAAGGTAAAATAGCATAATATTTACCTAAATCTAATGTGTTTAGAGCATCAGTCCTTGTAATCATTTCCTCATGTAATTTTTCACCTGGTCTTATCCCCATTTCTTTAACAGGCATATTAGGAGCTATAGATTTGGCTACATCTTCTATTTTGTATGATGGTATTTTAGGAATGAAAATTTCGCCTCCTAAATGATGAGCTATAGCATACATCACTAAATCCACTCCAGCTTCTAAAGAAATATTAAATCGTGTCATTCTTTTATCTGTAACAGGCATAAATTTAGCTCCCTCATCTCTTTTCTTAACGAAAAATGGGATAACAGATCCACGACTACCCATTACATTTCCATAACGAACAACAGAAAATTTAACATCTCTAGACCCTTTCATATTATTAGCAGCTATAAATAATTTATCACTGGTTAATTTAGTAGCTCCATAAAGATTTATAGGAGCACAGGCTTTATCAGTAGAAAGAGCTACTACATGCTGTACACCACAAGATAACGCAGCACGAATCACATTTTGTGCACCAAAAACATTGGTTTTTATACATTCTTCAGGATTATATTCCGCAGTATCTACTTGTTTAATAGCAGCAGCATGAATAATAACATCACAACCTTCACATGCTTGTTTTACTCTTTCTTCATCACGAACATCACCAATAAAATATCTCATTTGAGGATATTTTGAATGAGGATATTGCTGCTGCATATTATATTGCTTTAATTCACCACGAGAAAATATTACTATTTTTTTTACTCTTGGATAATTATTTAAAATAATCTTCACAAACATTTTACCAAAAGAACCTGTACCTCCGGTAATCAATATAGATTTGTTATTTAACATTGAAATTTATTTATTATATGATTTTAATCTATTAATATAAATATAACTTAATAAGATTTTACAAAAAACAATAATTATACTTATAAAAAACCTCCTGAGTCACATCTCACCTTTTCCAAATTTAGAAATAATTTAGTAAAATAAAGGTCGAAGTTCTTCAGTTTTGAAGTTAACAAAAGTACTAATATATTCCTTTTCTCACAAATAATAAGGAGCAATTACTTTTAAATAATTACTCCTTATTTTATACCTTTTGATTAATATTTAATTAATCTTGTATTATTCAGTCATATACCTATTAATATAACCTACATGCTTATCACTTTCACTTTCGATAAATTCTATATAATGATTAGCAGAATCCATGAATAATGCCTCATTATTATGAGCATCAATTAACATTAGGTGAGCCATGATCTGATTTCCTGCTAATTCTACTAGTCTTCTAGCCATTAAATCTAAAAGATCCTGATCCTTAACATCTACTATTTTTCCTACTATTTCAGAGTAAGCTTCTTTCATCCTCTTAAGAGCATTTAATAACTTAATCTCTTTTTCTTTCGTACAGAATTTTTCAGCCTCAGCCTCATAATTATTAATCTGTGCTAAATATGAACCATTCGTCACATATCTGATAGCAGCCACTACTTGAAGCTGAGTAGTACCTTCATAGATAGAAGTAATTCTAGCATCTCTATAAAGTCTCTCACATAGATATTCTTTCATAAATCCAGATCCACCATGAATCTGAATAGCATCATAAGTGTTTTGATTAGCATACTCACTACCTAAGCCTTTAGCTAAAGGAGTAAGACTATCAGCTAACTTAGAATATTTCTTCATTTCCTTCCTTTCCTCTGGAAGAAGTTTTCTTTCTCTAGATATATCCTGTAAAGCCTTATAAATATCTACAAATCTCGCAGTTTCATAAAGAATAGCTCTATTAGCATCTAACTTAGCTTTAATATCTTTAATGATATTTTCTACAGGTTTGAAATTATTTATAGGAGTACCGAACTGTTTTCTTTCTTTAGCATAAGCTATAGCTTCATAATAAGCAGCCTGAGATATACCTACAGACTGAGCAGCTATACCTAATCTAGCACCATTCATTAATGCCATTACATATTTGATAAGACCTAGCTGAGTTTCACCTACGATCTCACATTTAGCATTCTTATATACTAATTCACAAGTGGGAGATCCTTTAATACCCATCTTATTTTCTATACGACGAACATCTACTCCACCATCCTTCTTATCATATACGAACATTGAAAGTCCACGACCGTCATGAGTGCCTTCTTCTGAACGAGCTAATACCAAATGTATATCTGAATCACCGTTGGTAATAAACCTCTTAACACCGTTTAATCTCCAGCATTCATTTTTTTTATCAAAAGAAGCTTTTAACATAGCTGCCTGAAGATCTGAACCTGCATCAGGTTCTGTTAGGTCCATAGACATAGTTTCACCCTTACAGATTCTTGGAAGGAATCTATTATGCTGATCTTCATTTCCGAATTCATATAAGGTCTCTGCACAGTCTTGTAATCCCCATAAGTTCTCAAATCCTGCATCTGCACGAGATACCATATCAGCAGCCATAATATAGGGTGTAATAGGAAAATTTAATCCACCAAATCTTCTAGGCAAAGCCATACCAGAAAAACCTGCTAGTCTAGTAGCTTCTAAATTTTTCTTAGTTCCTTCTGCATATTCTACTCTACCACATTCACATTTAGGACCATCTTTATCTACAGATTCAGCATTTTCTGCTATCACATCTCCACATATCTCACCTACTATTTCTAATACTTGATCATAAGAATCCATAGCATCTTCGAAGTCTATAGGAGCATAATCAAATTTATCCTTATTTGTATAATTTCTTTCTTTTAATTCACAAATTCTCTTCATTAGAGGATGTTGCAGATGATATTTTAATTCAGGAGTATCTTTATAAAAGTTTGCCATCTTATTTGCTGTTTTGTTTATAGTACTTAATCATTTTAGGAATAACATCCTCTACATTAGCATTGATTACATAATCTGCTATTGAGTTAATAGGAGCATCCTTATCATTATTGATTGAAATAATTATGCCAGAATCTTGCATTCCTGCTATATGTTGTATCTGACCTGAGATACCACAAGCTATATATAACTTAGGTCTAACAGTTACTCCTGTCTGACCTATCTGAAGATCATCATTACAGAAACCTGCATCACAGGCAGCTCTAGAAGCACCTACCTCTGCATGAAGTTCATGAGCTAAATCATATAAAAGATTAAAGTTACACTTACATCCCATACCATATCCACCTGCTATTACTATAGGAGCACCAGGGAGATTATGTCTAGCTTCTTCTACATGTCTTTCTATTACATTTACTAGATAATCTGTTTCAGAAACATAATCAGATACTTTATGAAGAATGACTTTTCCTTTATAATTAACATCTAATATTTCCTTTTTCATCACACCTGCACGAACAGTAGCCATCTGAGGTCTATTCTTAGGATTTACTATAGTAGCTACTATATTTCCTCCGAAAGCAGGTCTTATTTGATAAAGAAGATTATCATAATGAATATTATTCTTATTATCATCATATTCACCTATTTCTAAAGAAGTACAGTCTGCTGTTAATCCAGAAGTTAGAGAAGCTGAAACTCTAGGTCCCAAGTCTCTACCTATTACAGTAGCACCCATAAGACATATTTGAGGTTTTTCTTCCTTGAAAAGATTTACTAAGACTGCGGCATGAGGCATAGAAGTATAAGGAGCTAATCTTTTATCATCGAACACATGTAATACATCACATCCGTATGCTAATATTTCTTTTTCTATTCCTTTTAGATTAGAACCACATACTATAGCTTCTAATTTTACATTTAATTGGTCAGCCAGTTTACGACCCTTGGTCAATAATTCGAGACTTACATCTGCGATTTTTCTTCCTTCTATCTGGCAATATACAAATACATTGTTCATATCTTATTATCCTATAGTATGGTTATCTAATAATTCTTTCATAAGTACATCTATATCTTCGTCTGAATCACTAAAGGTTTTAGATTCTTTAGCTTTGAACACGATATTCTGTACTGCTTTTACTTTAGTAGGAGAACCTGTAAATCCACATTGTTCTACATTTGCATCTACATCAGCAGCACTCCATACATGAAATTCAGTACGTTTATTTTTCATTAATAATTTAGCATTACGGGGTCTACATGAAGCTGCAGAACCATTTACAGTAACGACTATAGGTAATGGAGATTCTACAGTTTCTACTCCCCCATCTATTAATCTTTTAACTTTAATATGCTTAGCATCTAAGTCTAATATTTTTTCAGCATATGTAATTTGAGGTAGCCCTAACTTAGTAGCTATCTGAGGACCTACTTGAGCAGTATCACCATCTATAGCTTGTCTCCCACCTAATATTATATCTACTTTACCCAGTTTTTTAATGGCTTGAGCTAAAGCATATGATGTAGCTAAGGTATCAGCTCCTCCTAGCACTCTATCAGTAAGAAGATATCCATCATCAGCTCCTCTATAAAGTCCTTCTCTAAGAACGGCAGAGGCCTTAGGTAATCCCATAGTTAAAAGAACAACTTTAGTTCCGGGAAATTTATCTTTAATTCTAAGAGCCTGCTCTAAAGCATTAAGATCTTCAGGATTAAAAATAGCAGGCAAAGCAGCACGATTTACCGTACCTTCAGCAGTCATAGCATTAGGACCAAGATTCTTAGTATCAGGCACCTGTTTCGCTAGAACCACAATGTTAAATTTCGTCATATAATTTTCACTTAATTTTAAGATGCAAATATACTAATTTTTCTCAGATGAACAGATTCATCATTTAACGTATTTTGCAAATACAGAACTTTAGCTTTTAAACTCTGGAATAAGTTTTTTCATACTAGCTACAGTATTTCCTCTTTTCATGGTATTAGATACTTTAAATAAATAATCCATCTCGGAACATACTTTTGCATAATCATACTTTCTTACAGTAGTTATAAATATTTTATTATTGGATGTGGGGTTGGTCGTTTCTTTATTACTCAAAAATTCTTCGTACACTTTTTCTCCATGTCTTAATCCTATGATATCTATATCTATATCCTCACCTAATTTAAGGCCAGCTAAATCTATCATATTTTTAGCCAAATTTAATATTTTAACTGGACGTCCCCTATCAAAAACAAATATCTCATTTTCTTTACCAATAGCTGCAGCTTCTAATACTAATTTACAAGCCTCTGATATCGTCATAAAATACCTTACGACATTAGTATCAGTAACAGTTACTGGTCCACCTTTTTTAATTTGTTTTCTAAATAACGGAATCACAGATCCACTAGACCCTAAAATATTTCCAAATCTAGTAGTAACAAATTTAGTGCTACCTATAACATCTCCTTTAATTATTGCACTACTTAAACTTTGGACATATATTTCAGCTAATCTTTTAGAGGCTCCCATTACATTTGTAGGATTAACAGCCTTATCAGTAGATATCATTACGAATTTTTCTACCTTATACTGAACAGCTAAATCAGCAAGTATCTTAGTACCGAAAACATTAACATTAATAGCTTCACATGGATTTAACTCCATCATAGGAACATGTTTATAAGCCGCAGCATGAAAAATGATATTAGGAGAATATCTTTTAAATACATATTCTATTTCATTTTTCATTCTTACATCAGTAATAATAAATTGTTTTTCACATTCTGAATGAATATTCCTAAGTTCAAGCTGCATATTATGCATCGGAGTTTCTGCATTATCCACCAAAATTAACTTTTGTAAATTATAATTTAATAATTCTCGACATATCTGACTTCCTATAGATCCACATGCTCCAGTAACCATCACTACCTTATCATTGAGAAGTGCATTAATCTTTTTAATATTAATATTAACCTCTTCTCTCGCTAATAAATCTTCTATCTTAACTTCTCTAATATTAGAATTTAATGACATATTTTCAGTAATATGACTTAATCTAGGTCTAATAAGTACTTCTATATTATTTTTCACACATAAAGGAATAATTTTATATTTTTCATCTCTAACTATTTGTGTATTAGTAAAAAGTACACTATCGGTATTTTTTTTTCTAAAATATCTAATAAAAGATTTATCACTATTAATCAACATTAAATTATAACCACAAAGTGATTTTTTAGATTTAATATTTCCATATACTATAAATCCTTTAAAAGAATATAATTGGCGAGAATCTCTCTGCAATGCTGATAAAGCAGATACCGCATCTCCATCATCTCCATATATTATAATATTTTTTGATTTATCATTAATTCCTTTAAATAAATACCAATACAGATTATTAGCCACGAACCTTATAATAACTAATAAAAAAATATTAATCATTATATCTACAAACATAATAATCAATATAATAGATAAAGAATAATTCATTACTTTATATACTTTAAAGAAAACAATTACTAATACAATAGTAACAGCTTTCAATAAAGAGGCGTAAACTATTCTCCACATTTCATTAAATGAAAAATATTTAACTACTCCTATGTAGGTTTTTCCTAATAAGACACTTATTAGAGAAATGAAAAACAATCCAATTATGTAAGAAAGGCTATCATAAATAACTATATTTCTAAGAATATATATATTAATACACCAATATATTAACACACTAGATAATACAGAAGCAAGCGTATCTAAAGACAACACCCACATTCTACCGACACCACCTCGGCTAAAATATTTTCTTATAATATCTAATTTCATTGATAAATTATTCTGACAAATTTTGAACCATTTTCATAGTATCATCACCCAATTTGGATTTTGTTTTTATATGTTTTTGCACCATTTTCACAAAATCATTATCTTCAAATTTTCCTCTTACAGATTCATAATCTGCTTTTTTCTGATTAATATCTCCATCTACTCCGAACGCAGTCATAAATTGTAAGGAGAATTCTTTCTTAGAATCATTATATACCATTTTATCTAATCCTATTACGGCATCTTTCCATTTATTTATAATATATATTAATTCTTCTTTAGTGATAGTAGATGGATCTATTCCATAAAAATCCTTTATTCTAGAATATACCCACGTCCATTCGTAAGAATAATAATTATCATACATCTTACGGAATTCATCATTTATTTCCTTAAGTAATTTTATATTACCATTTTCTATCTCTTCTATTAATTTATGTACCTCAGTTTTAGGTGCTATCAAACCAGACATATCTACCCAGTCACCTAAGCCTATATTAGAATCTGGTTTAAGACATTTATGGAGATCTGAAAGAGTCTTAATATTTTTCCCACTTATTCTAGAAATAATAGAATTGCCTAAAAACTTATTAATTCCTATATCATAAAAATTTAATCCATGGACTAAAGCTGAATTAGTAATTTTAGCAGAATTTAATGAATACATATCACAGTCAGGACCTCCTACACGTAATAATTTATCTAATATATTTATTCCTTTAAACATTTTCTGAATAGTAAAAGGAGATAAAATATTAAAATTAATAAAATCCAATAAATTTTTATCCTTTCTGCCATCTCTCTGAGGCCACTTTTTAGCATCTCTTACAGTACCTACAGAACGAAGATTTACTCCAGGAACTAAATAAGTAGTATTATCATTTTCTATTAAATATGAAAATGGAAAATCAGAAGAATCTACATGATTCACGTGTCGTCCCATAATCAAAGAAAAAGGACCCACATAAGCCGGAAACAATATATATGAATCTGATGTGGTTTTAGACCCTCTTTCTAATATGCCATGATGAATAGGTCCTAACTTATACATATGATTAGATTGATTAGAACCAGATCCTGCATTCATAAATGAAAACATACCTGCTATAAGTAAAGTGGATTTATGATGAGTTACAGTATAAGGTCCTGCAAATAACGCACATGCTTCTCCATTCTCTCCATGAGAATTGGCAAAAAATAAAGAATTGGAAGCAGAATATGAATTAGATAAATAGCATGATTGTCCTATAAAGCATTTATTAAGCATAGCTCCATTAGAAACAGTAGAACCAGAGCATATAATAAAATCTTCTGCACTTACATTAGAACCGATATAAATAGGATCATATTTATTAGAATTAATAGAACCATTTTTTAATCTACTAGCTCCTTCTATTTTAGTATTATCTCCTATTCTTACCCCTTCTATAATACCCGCATTTATAATAGTAACATTATTGCCTATCTTTCCTACTGAAGATGAATGTTTTTTAACATACATATTAGCTAAATCATTCATTCTTTGAATAAATTTAGGTTTATGACGATATAATGCTGATATATAAGCCTGCTGAGCAGATAATTTACTATAAATAGGAACTTCTCTACCTCCAGTTTCATTTAAAACTTCGACTTCTACTCCATCTCCAAAAGAACATCTTCCATTTACTAAAATAATACCTACATTTTTAATATAAACATTCTCTCCTATTTCATAATTTGCGATATAATTCTGAACATTTTCTATACAACTATTATCTCCCACTTTAACATTATGTAAAGTAGAATATCGAACACCAGACTTTTTCTTTATACCTCCAGGAAGATTAAATTGTTTTTTAAAATTACCAAGATATATTTCCCCAGAAAAACATGCTTGAAATAATCTATTAGGATTGAACCCCTCTTTCTTTACATATACCTTAGACCAGTCTTCTGATATACATGCATTGTTTTTTTCTAGATTTTTTATTTCATCTTCAGATAAATGTCTATATTCTTCCATAATTTAATTTATATAAAAAATATATTACTTTTTAAAATAATTTTCTTCCGGTACTACCCATTTTTTAGGCCAATTATTACCCTTAAATTTCAACCAATCATAACTTAAGACTAAACTAGAACTAATAATACCTCCTAATAATAGCCATATAATTAAAATTAATAAACGATTAGGTCTTATACGTCTATTCGGAATACGAATAGGGACTACAGATGAAAATACAGGAGTATCTTCTTTAACTTGTAATTCTATCTGTAGCTTTTGAGTGATTAGTTCTTTGTAAACAACATAAGCAATATCATATTCTGATTGTAATTTTTGCAGTTTTATTTTAGAAGTAGAAGAAGTTAATATCCTATTCGCATCTTTATACTCAGCTAATGCTAATTGAACTATTTCGAACTCTTTTTTTGCTTCATTATATCTTGAATTTACAAATTTCAACTGTTCCTTTGATTTTTTAATTTTAAATTCAGTTACATATTGTTGCATCAAATTATATACTGTTTGGGTTAATTGTGCAGCGGATTTGGCATCAGGCATAATTACAGAAAGATTTATATCCCCTTCTTTCACGTTTATACTACATGAAATATTATTCAATAAATATTTTTGTGTTTCATATTCATCATCAGTGAAAAATTTCAAATTTTCGCACTCTACATTTGTATCTATTTCTGCGGTTTCTTTTATATTTTTAAATTTGGAAATAGCTCTTTTGATAGTAAAAGGTAAACCAAAACTATATTTCACAAGGCTAGAAAGTAAATTAAATTTTTGATATTTAGGTTCATTATAATAATCAATGATCGTGATAGCAGAATCTAAATGTTCAAATTTAATTTTAGAATACATTAATTCTTTTTGAAAATCTATATTTTGTAATATATTAGGATATAATAAAGGTGATAATGATTGTGTAGAACTCATACTTCCTAGATTAATACCAGCTAAAGAAGCTAAGGAACTTAAACTAGAAGATTGCATATCGCTAGATGACTGAGGTACAAATACACATTCTGCTTTATATTCTTTAGCACTAAATATGGCTATAAACAAACCTACGGCTAAAAAATATGAGGTAATTTTAATTATAAATTTTCTTTTATCCCATAATCTAGATAATATCCCTAAGATATTTATTTCATCTTCTTTATTTTCAAGATTTTGAATATCTGTATCTTTCTTTTCTAACTCTTTCATAATTATTTAGATAAAATATTAACTATTGATACGACCATAGCAGCTATTGAAGTACTTGAATTAGCCATAGCCATTATCTCAGCTGTGGACATTTTTGATTTATTGATATCCTTTCTAGGCACTACTATTTCACATCCTGGTTCTATCTTAAATCTTCGAGAACGTTTAGTTACGACTGTACCGTTAGCATATACTGCATACGTTTTTCTTTTAATAGCTCCTTTTAGATAACCTCCTGCTTGATCTATATAATCATAAAGATTATACTTAGGATTAAAAGGTACTACATTTTCATATAATACTCCTCCTGATATTCTAACAGTGTTATTAATTAATGGTACATTAATTATATCTCCTTCTCTTAATACTATATCAGCATAAGAACCTGGATTAGATAACGCAGCTTGTAAATCTACTCCCACATTATAAGAAGAATTTATATCAATAGCATCGATCATAGTAGAATCGATATCAGTTTGATTTTTAACCATTTCCTTAGCTACTGCCAGCCTATTTTTTTCCTGTTTATTAAGTTTTCTACTAAGAGTAACCCCTGGTACATAAGCATATTTATCTATTCCTCCTGCTCTTTTTATAATAGTAGAAATTCTTACTTCCTTAGTATTTTCATAATATATACCTGGAAATGCTACTTGTCCTGTCACCTTTACAAAAAAAGGTTCCACATATGAAGGTGATTTTCTAACAGATATTACATCGTATGGTTTTAATTTAAAATTCCAATCATCAGTATTATTTTTTAAATCTAATCTTATTAATATAGTAATAGTATCAATAACGGCTTGATCATCTTCTAAATCCATAACTCTCCTAGCTATAGACACTCTACTACTAGCAGCTCCTATTTTAAAACCATCCGCTAAAGTTATCATATCCCCTACTGTTATACCATCTCTAAATTTAGTAGTGACAGGTTTATTTACATATCCTATTATAACTACATCGGAAGGAGTAATAAACTTTTCTGTAGAAAATAATATTATAGAATCTTTATTCTGGAGTTTAATATTTTCTATTCCTTTTAAAACATTTTTTACAGAAAAATGAAAAGAAATAGGATGTCTATTTTCATCTTCTCTTTTAATATATGCTCTATTTAAATAAACATTTTCTTTTACATCTGCTAACTCTAATAAATGTTTCATATCATTTAATGTGTCTGATATAGCATAATCGCCTCCATGCCATATAGGACCACTAATATTTACAGAATTCTTTATTTCTTGTATATTATTAAATGTATTTAAACTATCTCCATCCTTTAATTTGAAATTATTAAAATCCTCAAAAGGAATATCTATACTAGAAATTTGTTTTCCTTTTTTCCTTACCACATATATTCTATCCTTATTGGCATCAGCCGTAAACCCACCACAATAATTTAATACATCTTCTAATGTTTCATCATCTTTTAGTTCATATATCATAGGACGTTTAATATTCCCTGATATACTAACTCTGTTTTCATAAGGACAAACCCTTATCATATCATTATCTTCTAGTCTTAAATTTTTCTTATAATCTCCATTAAATATAAAATCATATAAATCGAAAGTACTTATAATTTTACTATTTCTAAATATTTTAATATTACGAAGAGAACCTATCTTAGAGGGCCCACCGGCTTGATATAAAGCAGATAATACAGTGGATAATGATGGCACTGAATAAGCCCCTGGATTTCTGACATCTCCTACTACATTTATAGTGATAGAACTCATCTTGCCTAGAGATACTTTTAAGAAAGTGTTAGGTTTATCTGAAGATAATCCAGAATATATAGTAGATAATTTACTTCTCAAATATTTTTCGGTTCCTACTGCAGTTTTACCTAAAATATACACAGGGCCTATATCAGGAATACTAATGCTTCCTTCAGGAGATATTTCAAGAGTATAATTCATTACTACAGCACCCCAAATATCTATAATTAGTTGATCTCCTACAGCAAATTTATAAGATTTGGGAGTAGGTATATTATAGCTAGGTATAAAATTCATTAAATTATTCTGAAATAATTCAAATCCATAAACATTAATACTTTCTATTTTATTTTTATTACTGGGATTCTTAAATATTAAAGTAGAATCATTTTTAGACAAATTTTGTTCTGTATCTGATCTTTGAATAGTCTTTCCATATACAGAGTTAGATGGATTAGCATTATTCTGACCTACTTTATTATTCAATACTGAATTTATCTCTGACTCAGAGTAACCATACTGCTTAGCCATAGCTTTAGCTGCAGCTATTTCTGCTGCAGACTGTCCCGAGGAAATAAATGTAAATAATGCTAGCGTTACTACTAGCGCTAATAATCTTTTAATGATATTCATATGTTAATTATAATATATAATAAGTAATTTAATTATCGTTTATTCAGTTCTGAGATTATTTGTAAATCCTTCACTTGATTTACAAAAATACAAAATATATTTACCACTTTTTAAAACCTTTAATGATTCTAACACAGATACCCAATACTTCTTCTATTCCATCTAATATTTTAGGTACATGGTTCATTCGCTTAACTCTAGCTCTTAATTCTTTATTAAAAGTTAATAATTCTTCACCAATAGTGTTTATATTATCTGATAAAGTATTTTCTTTTTTTAAAATTAATATTCTTTCTGCATCTTTCAATGCACAAGATGAAATTTCTAAAGCATCTATTTCTTCTTTTGAATAAGAATCTTTCATACGAGCTTCTTCTATTTCTTTTAATTTAGTCCTAATATCTTTTAGACAAAGTTCTTCTTCCTCATTATTATTCATAAAGCTTTCTTAGTTTTAGGCATTGATCATTCAAATCTATTATAGCATCTACTACTTCATCCGCTGTTTTAGATTCATCTTCTGGTTCATCTACTAATAATATTTTTAATTTATGATGAGCTTTTTTTAAGCTATTTAAAGATGATATACATCTTCTTCTAATATATTCAGTATTATCAATCTTAGCTTTCAATCTCAAATATTCTTTATCTGATTCTATATTTGATTTTTTAGTTCTCAGATATGTGAGATAATCCATATCAAGACCTTTTCTTTCATTTTCTATTAAATCTGTAAAATCTTCATTTTTAAGTAAAGTAGAAATATTATTACAAGTACGTAATACTAAGACATCACCTTTTACTATGAATTTTCTAAGAACATATATTTGTCTTTTTCTCATATATGATTCAGTGAGATATGCACTAAAATATGAAGTAGTTTTAATATCTTCCTGGTCGACAAGAGAATCTAATTTTCTTCCCATTCCCCTTATTTCAGTACCATAGGATTTATATCTTATAGTAGAAGAAAGAGATCTTAATACTCTTAAATAAGATTCAAGTACATTAACTCCTTTATCACATTTTATAGCTATCTTCTTTTCTTTATTAACAGTAGCATACACTCTATCTAATTCTTGCTTATGTAGTTTATCATTGTTTAAACTAGCACAATAATATATAGCTCGTTCTTGTCTAACCTCGGAAAGATTATTTATAATCATAGATGGAGCATAAGTAATACTATCAGAACTCATAGATAAATCTTGTATCATTTGAGTTTGCTTACGAGAAAGAACTCCACAAGAAGATATCAGACATATACTTAATATGAATAGAAGTTTTTTCATAAGTAATTTATATCAATTATCTAATTTAGTATATCTTGAATTACAACTTTTATATTCAGGGATAATCTTTTTCATAATAGAGACAGTATTTTCTTTTTGCATAGAATTAGCTACTATTTTTAAGCCCTTTAATTCATCTAGTACATCCTTATAGATATATTTCACTACTTTAGCTTGTCTAATTTTCTTATGAGATGTAGGTATAGTAGTTTCTTTATTACTTAGTAATTCCTCATAAAGTTTTTCACCAGGACGAAGGCCTACACATTTAATAGATATATCCTCATTTTCTTTAAGCCCAGCTAATCTTATCATATTCCTAGCTAAATCTATTATTTTAACTTGTTCTCCCATATCGAAGACAAATATCTCATCTCCTTCACCGATACTACCTGCTTCTAATACTAGACGACAAGCTTCAGGAATAGTCATAAAATATCTTATAATATTAGGATCAGTAATCGTAACAGGACCACCTTCTTTTATCTGTTT
This sequence comes from Bacteroidales bacterium, assembly GCA_041672845.1. Classification (GTDB taxonomy): domain Bacteria; phylum Bacteroidota; class Bacteroidia; order Bacteroidales; family UBA932; genus JBAYDV01. The sequence goes on along the minus strand of JBAYYV010000003.1, from coordinate 168,350 downwards.
TCTAAATAAGGGAATCACAGAACCATTAGAACCTAACACATTTCCAAATCTAGTAGTAACAAATCTAGTTTTGCCCAGTACTACTCCTGCTCTAATAGCAGTACTTAAACTCTGAACATATATTTCAGCTAATCTCTTAGTGGCTCCCATTACATTCGCGGGATTGACAGCTTTATCAGTAGAAATCATTACAAATTTTTCTACTCCATATTCTACAGCTAAATCTGCTAAATTCATAGTACCAAAAACATTTGCATTTACAGCTTCACAAGGATTAGATTCCATCATAGGTACATGTTTGTAAGCTGCTGCATGAAATATAATATTCGGATGATATTTATTAAATATTCCTGTCATCCTTTCTTTAAATCTCACATCCCCTATAATAAACTTTTTTTCTATTTTAGGAGATATCTTATTTATTTCTAAATAAACATTATGCATAGGAGTTTCAGCATTATCTAAAAGAATAAGTTTCTGAATAGGATGAGTTAAAAGTTCTCGACATAACTGACTACCTATAGAACCAGCAGCACCAGTCACCATTACCACCTTATCAGTAAGATATTCATTTATTTCATCCATATCTATTTTTATCTGATCTCTACTTAATAAATCTTCTATTTTAATTTCTCGAATAGGTGTTGCTATAGAATCTCCTGGTCTAAGAGTAGTTAATTTAGGTTTAATAAGAATTTTAACATCATTAGCTAAACACATAGCTACTAAATATTCTTTTTCTTTTCTAGCAGAAAGATGGTCTGGAAAAATTACTGCATCTACTTTATATTCAAAAATAATATTATCAAAGTCTCTTTTATTACTTACTTCCCTGATAGGAAATCCGCATAACATTTTTTCTTTTTTATGAATATTAGTGTGGATAAATCCTTCAGCTTTATATATTACATCAGATTCTTTTTCTAACATTCCTAATAGAGATACAGATTCATAGTCTAATCCATATATTAATACTCGTACAGTTTTCTTATCATTTGTCCTGAAAAAATAAGAATATACATTCGTAATCATTAAACGAATTAATATTAATACAAACATGGTAAATATAATATCTGCTAAAGCTGAAATCAATAATACTGGATCAGAGAAATTAAATTCTACAGAGAAATAAGAAAAATGCATTATTAAAAAAATAAATAATCCTTTAACTATAGCCGCAGCTATTATTCTCCACATCTCTCTAATAGAAGTATATCTTAATACTCCCTTATAAGTATTGAAAATAGCAAATGAAAATAAAGACACCAATAAAGTTATCAACATCATTTTTACTAAACTATGTGTAGTAACACTTCTAATAGTAAAATATGTCATAACCCAAAATACAGCTAAGGTAGCTACTGTCGCAGCTATAGTATCAATAGCTAATATCCAAAATCTATTCACATAATGTGAAGAAAAATAAGAAATTAATCGTTTAATCATCGTTTAAAATTATTCTAAAATAAATATTATTTTATCTCTGTACTCTTTTCGACCTTCTTTTTTAAAGCACCCATAATAAAATACAATAAAATAAAGGAAAGGACTAGTCCTATAGTATCAGCGAAAAAATCTAAAGGATCTCCTTCTCTATTTGGCAAAAAATAAAACTGAACTGATTCAGTAAATATAGCTATTACCATTCCACTTATGGCTGATAAACTTAAAGCATATTTACTATATTTTTTTAAATGTCGAGAATATTGAAATACTAACCAAGCTAATATAGGGTAAGGAAAAAACATTAATGAATGAATATATTTATCTATCCCGATTCCTAAAATATTTGTTGGCAAATCAATATCTAGGCTTCCAAAATTTGTAAAACATAAAAAGAATAAGAATAATATATAAAAAACAAACAATATTTTTACCTGCAAACTTCCTCGAATTTTCATTATATAAATATAAGACATAATTTATTATTATTATCATTATATTTGTACATATAACTATAGTTCCTTAACCCATTATTAATTAATTCTATATTATCACATGAATTTGTTCATAAAACATAAAATATTATACATTTTATTTATTCTGATTTTTTCTTCTTTTACTAGCTTATCATATTCGAAAAATTTCAATATAAAATCAGGTTCTCCTGCTATTGATAATATAGCAGATAGACTTAAACCCGCTACAGATTCTATAAGTATTTATCTATTTCCGTTAGCAAATATAAAAGCTAAAATAGAGTTAGAATCAGTTAACATTCTTCCTAATGGAAATATAGAAATATTTTTTAATTCAGCACTTTCTGAATATCCACTTAGAGATATTCACATTAAGAATATTTATTCCATAATTAATGAATTTACTCCTAGTGAACTTAAAGGACATAAAGTTCATTGTTATTCAAAAGATTTACCCATAGAAACACTTTCTTCTGCTTATTTTTCTAATCGTGTAAATAACAATAATAAACAAGTCCGTAAAGATTTAAAAAGAAATAACAATATTCATTTAGTATCAAATCTCTCTATTCCTTATAAAATCTCTAAAGGTCTTGAATACTCTCATTTAGCCCTATGGCATTCACATGGATATTATTATAATAAAGAACAAGATAGATGGATTTGGCAGAGATGTCGCCTATTTCAAACAGTAGAGGATATATACACTCAGTCTTATGTGTTACCTTTCATAGTGCCTATGTTAGAAAACGCAGGAGCGACAGTTCTTCTTCCCAGAGAAAGAGATTCCCAGACAAATATGTATGTTATAGACAATGATAATATAAATGGAGCATATAGAGAAACATCATACAATAAATATCAATGGTCTGACTGTGATTCTACTGGATATAAATTCATACCTATTTTACATAATGAGAATCCTTTTCACTTGGGTACTACTAGACAAGTTAAAATGACTTCTTCTAGAAAAAATGCTGCTACTGCTTCTTGGTTTCCAAATATTAAAAAAAATGGTAATTATGCTGTTTATATTTCATACCAAAGTTTACCTAATAGTACTAAAGCAGCTAAATATATAGTAAAGCATTCATCAGGAGAAGATACTTTCATCATTGATCAAAGTATATCGGGAAGTACGTGGGTATATTTAGGTACCTTTTATTTTAATGCTAATAATAAAAATCAATCCGTAAGCGTATATAATACTAGAACTAAAGGATATAAATATAAAAAAGGATCTATATTAACTGCTGATGCTGTTCGTTTAGGTGGTGGATATGGCGCTGTCTCTCGTTCTAAAGATACTGATACTACTTTTACTAAGAACTCTACATCTGGGTTTCCTGCATATGCAGAAGCTGCCCGTTATTATCTTCAATCTGCTGGATTTTCTCCTGAAGTTTATGCTTCTTCCGAAGATAAAAATGATTACCAAGATGATTATCTAAGTCGTGGTCTATGGGTAAATGAACTACTAAAAAGAAGAGTCCCTATAGATCTTTCTCTAGCATTACACTCTGATGCAGGTACTACTCCTAGTGATTCTACTATAGGAACACTAGCTATATATTCAAGTATTTCAGATGATAATAAAGAATATCCTACAGGTGAACCTCGCGAAATATCTAGGGAATTAGCTGATATCGTTCAAACACAAATAGTAACTGATATTAGAAAATTATATGATCCAGACTGGTCAAGAAGAGGTCTTTGGGACAAATTATATTTCGAGGCTCGTCTTCCTGAAACTCCTACAGTATTAATAGAAATTCTTTCTCATCAGAATTTTGCTGATATGAGATATGGTAAAGATCCTTCATTTAAATTTAATGTTTCTCGTTCTATATATAAAGGTGTTTTGAAATATCTATCATACAGATACAATCTAGATTATGATGTTCAGCCATTACCTGTAAAAGATTTCTCAGCTATATTTATCAATAATTCTAGAATTAAAAAACAATCTAGAAATAATCAATTAGTACAGCTATCATGGACTCCTGTATTAGATCCTTTAGAATCTACAGCTAATCCTACCCATTACATTATTTATACACGAATAGATGGTCAAGGATTTGACCACGGAGTAATTACTGATAAAACACAACTAAGCCTCCCTATTCTATCTGGACATATTTATAGTTTTAAAGTATGTGCATTAAATGAAGGAGGAAAATCTTTCCCTTCAGAAATACTTTCTGCAGCTATCCCATTAGAGAATTCCTCTGAGAAAGTATTAATTGTGAACTGTTTTAATAGATTATCTGGTCCTGCTAATTTTTCCACCAAAGATTCCACTCTTGCAGGCTTTGATATAGATTTAGATGCTGGAGTTTGTTATAAAAAAGACTTTTCCTTTACTGGCAGACAACATGAATTCCGCCGTTCTAGACCGTGGCTTTCTGATGATAATCCAGGATTTGGCTCATCATATGAAGACTTTGATCCTAAAATAGTTAGTGGAAATAGTTTTGATTATCCTTATGTTCATGGAATAGCCTTATTAAAAGCTGGATATGCTTTTTGTAGTACTTCTAGAGATGCTTTATTGCATAACATTCAAGATAACATAATAAATGATTATCAAGTATTAGATTTCATAATGGGAAAACAGATATCTACTCTTATAGGACGCCCAGCATTAAACAATGTAAAATATAAAGTATTTACTGTTCCTCTTTTGAAGAAAATAAAAGATTATTGTAGTAATGGTGGAAACATATTAATATCTGGTTCTTACATAGCTTCTGATACTTGGGATAGTATTTATGAAAAACCTGTGAAGAAAACGAAATTAACTAATATCCTTAAAATAAGAAAAAGCGTAAATAATATTAGTTCTGATATTAATAATCTTAGAAATTCTGTATATAGTCAGACTGAAAAAGTTCAGTTAGAAAATCAGAAATTAGGCTTTAATTTCTATACTAATGATTCTACTATATATTCAGAAGCAATGACTTCATTAAATAAAAATATTGATAGCTTTGATTCTTTAAAAATAGATTTATTAAAATCTTATAAGGCATTAAGTTTACTTGAAAAACAAACAGATCCGACATACCGTACTAAGAAATTTATCGAGAGTACTCTTCACTATACATTTGTTACTAATCAAGCATCTAGAAGTGGCATCATCACACCATATCACCTAAATACATTAAATAATACTGATTCCTCCACAAGTCTTTCTACTTCATATAGATTAAATATGCATCCTAATGAAAATACTTATTCAGTAGAATCTCCAGATGGCATAGCACCTTGTGATGAAAATACAAAAGTGATTTATAGATATGGAAGAAATGGAATATCTGCAGGGATTTTTTATAACGGAAATGATTATAAAATAATAGCTTTAGGATTCCCTATAGAAGCGTTACATTCTCAGAAAGAGATAAATGAAATTCTTAAGAATTCAATGAATCTCTTTTTCAATATTAAGTAATGCTCTCTTGATCTCTAACCCACTAGCATAACCGACTAATTTTCCATTAGATTCTATAACTCTATGACAGGGAATTATTATAGAAAAACATCCGGTTCATTTATCTTAAAACTTTTAACCCGATTTCCCCAAATACGAGCTAACCAACCAAATAACCTTATGAACCGGATGAAACTCTGAAAACGAACAAATAATTACTTATTTATAAAAAATAGTTTAAGATATTTGCCCAAGAACAAAAGTAGTTTAAACTCTTGAATAAATACTATTATATTCTCAATATTTTTGGTTCTATTTTTCACAAAATAATTCAGTATAAATACATTAAAAAAACACCTGTTTTTATAATAGATGTTTTTTAATTTTACTGAGAAATATTTTATGAAATTATTTTAGAACTTCCGCACTTCTTTTAATAAAATCATTAAGTTCTTTACCTTTTAACATATTATTTGCAAGAAGAGCTAGATCACAAACTTGTTTCAATAGAACATTATCTTTAGCAAATCCTATCATTAATTTCTTACGATCAGCTTTCAAAGAAGTAATATCTTTTTGTAATTTTTCTTTTTCGTCTTTATCAGTAGTGGCTATTTCTTCAGGTTTCTTATCCTTAGTTTTATCCTCTATTAACTTTAATGAATTATTAAGTTCATCTAACTTAGTATCAAACTTAATAGTTTCATCAGCAGTTTTATCATCTTTGGTCTTTAAAATCTTCTTAATAAGGGGATGTTCCATATTGACAGCAATATTAAAACTATCAGGCATTTCACCATAGAAATTCATACCTCCACCTAACGCTGACATTTCTCTATATCTTCTCATAAATTCTGACTGAGTAATCATGATAGGATTAGAATTTTCACCAAGATTTACGGGCTGAACGGAATAATTATTAGTAGATGGCATTTGAGACTCGAAAATAGAAGTTAAATCTTCTTGATCAGCTTCTGGTAACTTAGGCTCATTATTATCTTTTTTTTCAATTAATTTATCGATAACATCAGAATCTACTCTGACGAACTTAGAATTTTCTAACTTAGTTTCTAGTAAATTTACAAAGTGTGGATCTAACTGACAGTCAAATATTAACACATCATAACCTTTATTCCTAGCTGCTTCTATATATGAATATTGTTCTATAGGATCTGTAGTATATAAATAAACGACTTTTTTATCCTTATCTGTTTGATTAATTTCAATAGCTTTTCTATAATCTTCGTAAGAAAAATATTTATTTTCAGTATTTTTTAATAAAGCAAATTTGATAGCACGGTCATAGAATTTTTCATTTGAAAGCATACCGTATTCAAGGAATAATTTCAAATTATCCCACTTAGCTTCATAATTAGATCTATCGTTCTTATAAATTTCCTCAAGTCTATCAGCTACTTTCTTAGTGATATAAGTAGATATTTTCTTAACGTTCTGGTCAGACTGTAAATAAGACCTTGATACATTCAAAGGAATATCTGGAGAATCTATAACACCTTGAAGAAGTGTTAAAAATTCAGGAACTATATTTTCTACAGAATCTGTAACAAAGACTTGATTAGAATATAACTGAATTTTATTACGATTTACATCGATTTGATCTTTTATCTTAGGAAAATATAAAACGCCAGTTAAATGGAATGGATAATCTACATTTAGATGAATATAAAACAATGATTCTTCTCCCATTGGATATAATTCTCTGTAAAAACTCTTATAATCTTCATCTTTCAGTTCAGTAGGTTTTTTAACCCAGATAGGAAGACTATTATTAATAATTTTTACTTTACCCGTTTTTTCTTGTTTCCCGTCTTTCCATTCTGTTTCTTCTCCGAAAGCGATAGGAATAGGCATAAACTTACAATATTTAGTAAGTAATTCATTTACCTTATTTTCTTTAGAGAAGTCTTTAGAATCATCATCTAAGTAAAGAGTAATAACTGTACCTCTATCTGTTATTAAACCTTCTTTAAGAGTGTACTGAGGATCACCTTTACATTCCCATCTTACTGGTTTAGCATTTTTCTTCCATGATAATGTATCAATAGTAACTTTCTTAGATACCATAAAAGCAGAATAGAAACCTAGACCGAAATGTCCAATAATATTACCTATCTGATCTTTGTATTTATCTAAGAAATCACCGGCTGAAGAAAAAGCTATCTGATTGATATATTTATCTACCTCTTTCTCTGTCATACCTATACCTCTATCAATAATAGTAAGAGTATTTTTCTTTTCGTCTGCTTTTATATTAATAGTCAAATCTCCAAGTTCTCCTTTAAACTCTGAAGACTGTGCTAGTGCTTTCATTTTCTGTGAAGCATCGACAGCATTAGCTACTATTTCACGTAGGAAAATTTCATGATCTGAATAAAGGAATTTCTTAATGATTGGGAAAATATTTTCAGTAGTTACACCGATTTTACCTTTCTGGGTAGCATTTTTCGCAGTAGGTTTAGCTGTTTCTTTAGACGCTGCTTCTTTAGATGCTGCTGCTTTAGATGCTGCTGCTTTAGATGCTGTTTCTTTTTTTTCTGCCATAATATTAAATTATATTGTTTATTATTTTATTCAATTTCTCTAGCAATAACGGCAAATAATATACCAGCTATATATTTGTGACAATATGTCAGTAAAATATTTTGATATATAAAAACAAAAAGCAAGACTTTTAATAAGTCTTGCTTTTATCTGGTCTATTCTATTAAGTGGGAGCTACAGGAATCGAACCTGTGACCCTCTGCTTGTAAGGCAGATGCTCTAAACCAACTGAGCTAAGCTCCCTCTCGGATTCTTTTCGTAATTTTCTATTCTATATTAGTGGGAGCTACAGGAATCGAACCTGTGACCCTCTGCTTGTAAGGCAGATGCTCTAAACCAACTGAGCTAAGCTCCCGTTTTGGGAATGCAAAGATAACGTTTCTTTTTTTTCTACCAAAAATTTAATTATTATTTCCTATTAATTCTATAGCTTCTGCTACCACATAGCTGCTGCCCCCTATATATAATATATCCTTGGGAGTTAATATTTTAATAGCATTCTTTAATGCGTCCTCTACAGAATCACTTATTTCACCTTTTAAATCATCTCCAGAAAGACGTTGTTGTAATTTAATAGATTTCAAAGCTCGAGTACCTTTAGCATTTGTAAAAAAATAATAAGCATTTTTTGGTAATAAATGACCTACTGTATCTATATCCTTATCAGCTACCATCCCGAAAATCATTAAAAGTTTAGAACTACCTCCACATTCGTCTATCTTTTTCTCATAAGTTTCTTTTAACTGCTTAATTACTGGCTCTAATCCATGAGGATTATGTGCTATATCACAAATTATTAACGGTTTATTAGATAATATTTCCCAGCGGCCTCTAAGTCCTGTCCATTTAGCAGAATTACAAATGGCAGTTTTTATAGTTGTCAGTCTTTCAGATTCTTTTAATTTATTATCTAGCCAAGATTTTACTGGTTGAGAGAAAAGCACACATAGAACTGTTTGAATATTCCATAACTGATATTCTCCTTTCAAATCCATTTGACTTAAAATATTATTAAAATCAATTTTAAGAGATTGTTTTAATTCTTTAAAAACTTGATCTTTAACAGCATCATTTACGAAAATAGAAGTAGTATTTCTTTCTTTAGATATATCTTCAAATACTTTTCTTACTTGTGAATTAACATTACCGACGACTAAGGGAACTCTTGATTTAATTATCCCACCTTTCTCCTTAGCTATTTCTTCTAAGGTATTTCCTAATAAATCACAGTGATCTAATCCTATAGAAGTAATCACTGATAAATCTGGATTAACAATATTTGTAGAATCGAGTCTTCCTCCTAACCCTACCTCTACTACAGCTATATCTACTTTTTCTTCTTTAAAGAATTCAAACGCCATAGCAGTAGTAATTTCAAAAAATGAAGGATTATTATTTTTTATAAAATCAGAAAATTTTTCTAAGAAAGCTACTACTGTCTCTTTAGATACATAACGATAATTGACCATATTGGCGTCAGCCTTACTTTCCACTATCCTAAATCTCTCTCTAAAATCTACCAAATGTGGTGATGTATATAATCCCACTTTATAACCTGCAGCAGCCAAAACTGACGCAAGCATATGAGAAACAGAACCTTTTCCATTAGTTCCAGCTACATGTATAATTCGATAATTTTTATGTGGATGACCTAAGATATCATCGAAATCATGCATACACTTCATTCCGGGATGATAAGCTTTGCCTCCTACTACTTGAAATGAAGGTGTCTGATTATACAATTCCTCGACTAATTTTTTATATTTATCGTTATTTCTGACCATTGTTAAATAATTGTTCGCAAATTTGGTAAATATTCCTCAAAAATTAACTAAAAATCTGTAATTTTGAAGATTAGAACTAAATTTGAACAATTTATAAATAAATAGATTAACAATATCATGATTATTTTCTTTCGAATAAAAGAGACCACAGTATTAGCTGTAGATAGCCTATCTTCCTTATCCACAGAAACTCTAAATAAGCTTATCTGGTTATTTTCTGAATCAGATGCAGAGCTTAATAATCAAGCATATCTAATAATAGATGATGTCACTCATTCTCAAGCTACCGCTATAGAAGGTACTTTTATAGGTCCACGTAAAGAGATGATAACGCCTTGGAGTACTTCAGCTGTAGAGATTACTAAAAACATGAAGATAGAAGGTATTACACGTATTGAAGAATATTTCGATATTACGGGACAGGATACTGACCATGATAATATGCTTCAGAGAATATATGAAGGCCTAAATCAAGAAATATTTAAAGTAGATAAAAAACCTGAGCCCATAGTTTATATAACTAATTTCGAAGAATATAATAAAAAAGAAGGTCTTGCTCTTTCTGCTCCTGAAATCGAATATTTACAAAATTTGAGCAAAAAATTAGGCCGTCCATTAACAGACAGTGAAGTATTTGGTTTTTCACAAGTAAACTCGGAACACTGTCGTCATAAGATATTCAACGGTACTTTTATCATTAATGGTAAAGAAATGAAGTCTTCACTATTTCAAATGATTAAAAGGACTTCTAAAGAAAATCCTAATCGAATCGTATCAGCATACAAAGACAATTGTGCATTTCTAAAAGGTCCTAAGATTAAAATGTTTCATCCTAAGACCAGCACTACTTCTGATTACTTTACTTTCCAAAAAGAAAAAACAGTCATCTCTCTTAAAGCTGAAACACATAACTTCCCTACTACAGTCGAACCTTTTAACGGTGCAGCTACCGGAACAGGTGGAGAAATTCGTGATCGTATGGGAGGTGGAAAAGGAAGTTTCCCTATTGCTGGTACAGCAGTCTATATGACTTCTTATCCTCGCTTTAAAGATGCTGACCGTGAATGGGAAAACATAGCTCCACGTAACTGGTTATATCAGAGTCCTCAAGAAATCCTTATCAAAGCATCTAACGGTGCTTCAGATTTCGGTAATAAATTTGGTCAACCTATTATTACAGGTTCTCTTCTTACATTTGAACAAAACGAGAATAAACAATATGGTTATGACAAGGTCATCATGCAGGCTGGTGGTATCGGATATGCTAAAGAAAAAGACAGTATAAAAGATATCCCAGATGAAAATGATGCAGTCGTACTTTTAGGTGGAGATAATTACCGCATCGGTATGGGAGGAGGCGCAGTTTCTTCAGTAGCTACAGGTGAATACAATAACTCTATCGAACTTAATGCTATTCAGAGATCTAATCCTGAAATGCAGAAACGTGCCTACAATGCTATCCGTGCTCTAGCTGAACAAAAAAACAATCCTATTATTTCAGTTCACGACCATGGTGCTGGAGGACATTTAAACTGTCTAGCTGAACTAGTAGAAGAAAAAGGTGGAAACATCGATATATCTAAACTTCCAATAGGCGACCCTACTCTTTCAGCCAAAGAAATTATTGGTAACGAAAGTCAAGAAAGAATGGGTCTTGTTATGAAAAAAGCAGATGCTCAAGAACTTAAGTTAATCGCAGAAAGAGAACGCGCTCCATTCTATCTTATCGGAGAAACTACTGGAAAGATGAACTTCACTCTTAAAAATGAAAAAACTGGTGAAACACCTATAGATTTAGCTCTAAACGATATGTTAGGATCTACTCCCAAGACTGTATTAACAGATGAAGATCCTGCTGGCGGATTCGATAACCACGGTGGTTTCAGCCCTATAGAAAATGATGTAAACGAGATGGCAGAATGGGAAATCAAAGAACATATCGAACATGTACTTCAACTAGAATCAGTAGCCTGCAAGGATTGGCTTACCAATAAAGTCGATAGATCAGTCACCGGCCTTATCGCTTGTCAGCAATGCGCAGGGGAAATTCAATTACCTCTTAATGATGTCGGCGTAACCGCAATAGGATATGACAATAAAGAAGGTATTGCTACATCTCTGGGGCACGCTCCTATCGTAGGTCTTATAGATCCCGCTAAAGGTTCTCGAATGACTATCGCCGAAGCACTTACTAATTTAGTATGGGCTCCTATAAAAGATGAATTAAAAGGTGTATCCTTATCTGCTAACTGGATGTGGCCGAGCCGAAACCCCGGCGAAAACGCTAGATTATATAAAGCTGTAAAAGGGGCATCAGATTTTGCAATAGGGTTAGGCATTAACATTCCTACTGGAAAAGATTCCATGTCTATGACTCAGAAATATCCTAATGGTGAAAAAGTCATATCTCCAGGCACACTTATAGTATCAGCAGAAGGAGAAGTTACAGATATTAGCAATATCATTCATCCTGTTTTACAAGATAATCCCGAATCATTCATATTATACTTCCCATTTACAAATTCTGAAAAATACCCATTAGGAGGTTCAGCTTTTGCTCAAACTATTAATAAAATAGGTAACGATGCTCCTGATGTAGAAGATCCTATCTATTTTCACAAATGTTTCGATATTCTACAGAAAATAGCTTTCCAAACCAAACCATCAGATTCAAATAATAAGTCTATTATTTTAGCAGGTCATGACGTCTCATCAGGTGGACTATTAACTACACTTTTAGAAATGTGTTTCGCTAGAAATAATGTAGGTATGGATATCGATTTATCTTTAATAAACGATGATAATATATTATTTTCTGAAATGCCAGGAGTCGTAATTCAAGTAAGCCGAAACGATATAATAACATTCGATAAATCATTTAAAAATATCAAATGTTATCAACTAGGTACTATTAATAACGAACGCATGTTAAATATAACACGTCATTCTGGAGAAAAAGTAAAACTCGATATAGAGAATATGAGAGATAAATGGTACAAAACTTCAAATCTATTTGAAAGATTACAAGTACCTACTAAAATAGCAGAAGAACGTTTACGTAATTATAAAAATCAACCATTAGAATATACATTCCCTAATGGTTTTAAAGGTCTTTATGCTTCTATTCATAATACAGAGAAATCTGATACTAATGTTAGAAGAAAATATAATGCTGCTATCATCCGTGAAAAGGGTTCTAATGGAGATAGAGAAATGGCATGGGCCTTCTATCTAGCTGGCTTTAATGTAAAAGATGTTCATGTAACCGATCTTACTTCAGGTAGAGAAACTCTAGATGACATAAATGTTATAGCTTTTGTCGGAGGATTCTCAAATGCCGATACCTTAGGCTCAGCTAAAGGATGGGCAGGAGTTCTTCTTTATAATGAAAAAGCTCGTGAGACTATCAATAGATTCTACGAAAGAAAAGATACTCTTTCATTAGGTATCTGTAATGGATGTCAGCTAATGTGTGAACTTGGACTAATAACTCCAGAAAATCGTTCTATAGCCCCTAAGATGAAACTTAATGATTCTAAAAAATTAGAATCAGAATTCGTAGGTGTCAGTATTCTTGAATCCCCATCAGTTTGGTTGAAATCTCTTGAAGGTACCAAACTTGGAGTATGGTGTGCACACGCAGAAGGTAAGTTCTCATTTCCAAGACCACTTAATGAATATCATAGTGCAGTAAAATACAATTACGGCGACTACCCCGCTAATCCAAACGGTTCACCAGAAAGCATAGCTGCTATTAGCTCAGCCGACGGACGTCATTTAGCTATGATGCCACATCCTGAAAGAAGTCTAAGACCATGGAACTGGGCATATTACCCAGACGGTCATGCAAAAGAAGAATTCACTCCATGGATTGAACTATTTATAAATGCTAGAATATGGTTACAAGAAAATAAATAATGATAAAATCTACTATCTATACATCGGCACAGAATTTGTCCATACAGTCTTATCGTTTTTTTAATATAATAATCTCGATAGAGTAATAGTAAATATAAACTTAAAATATAAGAATATGAATACAGAAAAAGCAGACATTGATAACAAAACCTTTTTAAATAAAGCCTACAGTTATCAATCTTCTAAAAGCCATGCTTACAAAAGCCAGGCATTTAGTAATAGAAACGATTCTAAAAAAATAGTTATTAATAGAAGCTCAAGAAGTTCTACTAATAGACTGTCTACTAGTAACAAACTTTCAGATAGAAACTCTACACGATCTACTGCTAAAGTTTTCGTATTCGATACCAATATTGTATTACATGATCCACATGCAATACATTATTTTCAAGAAAACGATATTTATATTCCATTGACAGTAATCGAAGAACTAGATAACTTTAAGAAAGGTAATGATATTCTTTCTTACAATGCTCGTCAGTTCATGAGAGAAATGGATAAAATTTCTGATGAATCATTATTTGATAAAGGCGTTTCACTAGGTAAAGACAAAGGTCACATTAAAGTCGAAGTAGGACATCCTTATACTCAAGTAGCTAAAGATTCACTTTCAGATGATATCCCTGACCATAGAATTATTGCTTGTGCTATATGGTTACGAGATCAAATGCCTGATAGAAAAGTAATCCTAGTAACTAAGGATTTAAATATGAGAATCAAGGCTAGAGCATTAGGTCTTTTATCACAAGATTATTTAAGAGATCATATAGATGAAAAGAGAATAGAAAAAAGCACTCGTGAAGTCATGACATTAAGAAGACCTAACAAAGCTAGTCTTCAGTTAATTCTTGATAATCCTAATGGAGTAGAAATTTCTAAACTTGGAATCTCTCGTAAACCTGCATCTAATCAACTATACAAAGTACCTTATAATAAAGAAACTTTTTTAGCTAGATATATTCGTAAAGAAAATAAGATCGTAAGAGTTATGCCTCATATATCATTTGGTATCACTCCGAGAAATAGAGAACAAACATTTGCTCTAGACGCCATCCTTAATCCTAATATAAGCATAGTATCACTAACTGGACGTGCAGGTACAGGTAAAACTCTTTTAGCACTAGCAGGAGCATTGGCACAAGCCGACCACTTTAACCAAATTCTTCTTTCTCGACCAGTCATTCCTCTAAAGAACCAAGACTTAGGATTCTTACCTGGAAATACCAAAGAAAAAATAGGGCCTTTCATGTTACCACTATTTGACAATTTAGATGTTATTAAGAATAGTTTCTCAAGCTCAAGTCCTGAAGTCGTTAAAATAGAGGACATGCTTAAAAGAGAAAAATTATTAATTAACCCTCTAGCATATATCAGAGGAAGAAGCCTTTCTAATGTATTCTTTATTATAGATGAAGCACAAAACCTAACTCCTCACGAAGTAAAAACGATTATCACTCGAGCAGGAGAAGGAACCAAAATAGTCTTCACAGGCGATATCTTCCAGATAGATCAACCATACTTGGATATGCATTCAAATGGTCTATCCCACTTGAATGAAGGTTTCTCAGGACAAGACATCTTCGAACATGTTAACATGATGAAAGGGGAACGAAGCCACCTATCTGAACTAGCCAGTAAACTGCTATAATACTAATATTAGAAAATAAAAGGTCCAAAACATATTTTGTATTAAAATATTTACAAGAACTCAGGACCTTATTTAATATTATTATTGGTATAAAAAATACCAATTAATTCTTTATTTGCCAAATAATGGGAAATTAGTCGAAAAGAAGGTCAAATAGTCTTATTTTTTGGCTTTATATTATTTTTCTCAGTAATCTAGATTTATAAAATAGATATGAAATTATTGTCGAAATAATAAATGTCACAATAAATTCTATCGGAATTCCTAAAAGTGGCTTTTCAAAAACATGAATATTTAATTCTCTTAATCCTAAATTGAACACTTCTAAAATACCAGCATGAATCAGAAAAATACCTAATGAGAGATGAGAAATCCTAGATAATATATTCTTTCTGAAATGAATTTTTTGAAATAGCATGAAAACACTTAAAGATCCAATAATTACAAATGGGGTTAAATATCCATAAAAATATAGATTTTTAAAATATTTTGCAGTATAGTAAGTTAATATGGAAATTAAAATCCCAGATATTAAATACCATATAAATAATGACTTAGAAGATATTTGGTTATTATAATCCTTAATTAGAAAACCCAAAATAAAGAATCCTAAGTAATTAATGAACCAAAGAATAAAAATGGGCTTGTTATTTAAAATCATATCATAACCACTATTAAACATACCAAAAACTAATAGTAAAATAGAAACAATCCATAGATTTTTACGAGATATCTTTGAGATATTATTATTCAATATAGGTGTTACTAAATATAAACCAATTAACATATATAAATACCACATATGATAAAATGGCTTTCCTAATAGAACACTTTTAATTAAACCCATTATATCAAAAGTATGATATAAAACATAGCTTAATGTTGCACGATACACTAAATAAATTATAGACCAAGCAATAATCGGAATCAATATCCTAGAAGCTCTTTTTTTATACGATTGTGCAAAATTTTCGTTCCTACCGATTAAAAACATTCCACTAATCAATACAAAAATAGGGACACATATTCGACTAAAGGAATCTACTATATTACTTATCCAAAATGAGAGATCATAATTATTATTATTCATTCCAGAGATAACATATTTAGATGACACATGTAATAAAATAACAAGCATAATAGCAATTGTTCTTAAAGTATCTATAGTATAGTTTCTTTTCATGTGTTTTTTTTGGTCTTACTTATTTATACTAGTATGCACTACTTAGTCGTCTATCTTCATGGGACATATTCTATATTATTTGTAATAATTCCTTAGCATAATCCATAACTTTAGCATAATCCATAACTTTACATCGATGGATATCTTTGGTGTGTAAACTTATGTTTATAAAAAATATATTTTAAGCATATAAATTCAAGAAGTATTATTTGGAATAATACATGCAAAGTCTTTCTTTCTAAATTAGTTATCGAATATACTAAGACTATTTATAATCTACAAATTTCAATTCATCATTTTCTAAAAAAATATCGATAGAAATTAATATTCTGCGGCAGTTTCTTTATCAGCTATTAATAATCTAAAAAATCAAGATATATGTTTAAAGACATTTCTCTAATTAATTCTAAAAAATGGAAATATTAAATATACTGAAGCTTTAATATGTTCGATAACCTGAAGATTTTAGCCATTCTAAACCCTGAGAATTTTAGATAAAATCCACAAAGAGCCTCCAGATCCTAAATATCACTGAGAAGCCTCACTACGGAGTTACACTCCTACGCTTAGCTACACAGTAAAGATTAAATTTTAAAAAGAAATTTAAGTATCTATAAAAATATATACTAAAAACCAAAATCAAAACTGCATCAGAATTTTATGGTTCTGAGCAGTTTCTTTTAGGTTTTACCTCTTATTTATCGGCGAATTTTTCTCTTTTAGATTTCGTGGTTTCTCTGAATCCTTTAAATCAATATTTAAACATCAGAAAACAACGAAAGGCCACAATTACCCATTCTACCTGTAGACTGCTGCTGCCTTTTATTCCTCAAATAAAATTTCTAACTCTTCTTTATTTCCTCCAATCCAATATAAGAAGTGAGTAAATAACGAAATAATCTCTGTGAGGCTGATTTCGACATTTCCTATTCCAAAAACCTTCAAAATCATACTAGGAAATATCGAAAAGTGCTTTGTATGATCTAAAATGACATTTCCTATTGTGAAATCAGCCTCTTCTGAACTAGGAAATAACGAAATCGGCTTTGTATGAAACATATTGACATTTCCATAAACTAAATAAGATAAATTTGATTATTAAATAATAGAAATCGTAGAAAATTATAGAAATCGCCTAACAATAATGATACATATTATAGAAACAGATATAATTATTCTTAATATAGAAATTTCACACATTTCTACTAGTAGAGATTAATAACTAATGATTATTTTAAGGATAAATAAAATATCACAGACTATATAAATATACCATCATTATATATACCATCATTATATATACCATCATTATATATACCATCATTATATATTTATAAGCTGTAATATTTAAATTTAAAAACAATGAACTTTAAAATTAATTAATAATGAGTATTTCTATTTATCACATTTGTAATAAATCCTCAAGAAGATTATTCAGAACAAAAGAAGATTACAATATGGCTATAAATCGTATTGCTGCTGCAAGCAATGCTACAGAAGCTGAAATTTTGGCATTTGCTATAATGTCTACTCATTTTCATATCCTACTACGCACTAAAGACATTCATAAATTCATAAAATATTATACTAATTCTTACTCTAAAACGTTTAATAATAAATATCAAAATACTGAAAATTTATTTAATGTAGGTATAACAAATATTAAGACAAATACAGAAATAATAAATTGTGCAGATTATATTCATCAAAACCCTATACATCACAATGTTTGTTCCACCGCTCTATTTTATCCATTTTCCACAGCTAATTCATATTTTAATGAAGAATTTATTAGAGATGAATATCATGAATCTGAAAAAGTTTCGCCAAATATAAAAAGCCCTTCTAAATATAGTATCAAAGAAAAGAAAAAAATGTTTGGCTATGATAAAGTACCTGCCAAATGGGAAATATTAAATAATTGCTTAGTTCTACCTAGTTCATTCATAGAAATTTCCACTTTGACCAAACTTTATCGTAATGTTAGATTTTATTTAGAACACCTAAATAAACCTCTTTCAGATGAAATAAAATATATTTTAGTAAAAGATTATAAATCTACAGATTTAAAAAATTCTTCTGAATCATTTAAAAAGAAAACTTATGCTGAATATTACTATTATGACGAACATGTCATAAAATCTAATAGAGTAACAGATATATATATATGTACTTTTATTGAAAGGTTTATTAATTATTATAATCTCCAAAAATCATTCATTTATTTATCTCAGAAAGAAAAGGATGCCATCTGGAATATATTACGGAAAAGAGGCATTGATAGATATCAATTTCTACGTTGTGTAAATTTTTAACATACTAAAAGGTGAACGAAGCTACCTATCTGAACTAGCCAGCAAACTGCTATAATATCAGTATACTAAACAGTATGATATTAATTTACTAAACACTATAATATTACTTTAAATAGTATAACACTGAATTTACTAAACACTATAATATTACTTTAAATAGTATAACACTAAATTTACTAAACACTATAATATTACTTTAAATAGTATAATACTGAATTTACTAAACACTATAATATTACTTTAAATAGTATAACACTAAATTTACTAAACACTATAATATTAATTTAAATAGTATGATATCAGTTTACTAAACACTATAATATTACTTTAAATAGTATAACACTGAATTTACTAAATCGATTTAAAGTAAAAGTTTAATAAAAATATAACTGCTGTAGAAATTAATATTCTACGGCAGTTTCTTTATCAGCTATTAATAATCTAAAAAATCAAGATATATGTTTAAAGACATTTCTCTAATTAATTCTAAAAAAATGGAAATATTAAATATACTGAAGATTTAATATATTCAATAACCTGAAGATTTTAGCCATTCTAAACCCTGAGAATTTTAGATAAAATCCACAAAGAGCCTCCAGATCCTAAATATCACTGAGAAGCCTCACTACGGAGTTACACTCCTACGCTTAGCTACACAGTAAAGATTAAATTTTAAAAAGAAATTTAAGTATCTATAAAAATATATACTAAAAACCAAAATCAAAACTGCATCAGAATTTTATGGTTCTGAGCAGTTTCTTTTAGGTTTTACCTCTTATTTATCGGCGAATTTTTCTCTTTTAGATTTCGTGGTTTCTCTGAATCCTTTAAATCAATATTTAAACATCAGAAAACAACGAAAGGCCACAATTACCCATTCTACCTGTAGACTGCTGCTGCCTTTTATTCCTCAAATAAAATTTCTAACTCTTCTTTATTTCCTCCAATCCAATATGAGAAGTGAGTAAATAACGAAATAATCTCTGTGAGGCTGATTTCGACATTTCCTATTCCAAAAACCATCTAAATCATACGAGGAAATAACGAAAAGTGCTTTCTATGACCTAAAATGACATTTCCTATTGTGAAATCAGCCTCTTCTGAACTAGGAAATAACGAAATCGGCTTTGTATGAAACATATTGACATTTCCATAAACTGAATGAACTGGATAAACTGAATGAACTGGATAAACTGAAATGAATTATTATAATCTCCAAAAATCATTCATTTATTTATCTCAGAAAGAAAAGGATGCCATCTAGAATATATTATGGGAAAGAAGCATCGATAGAAATTAATATTCTGCGGCAGTTTCTTTATCAGCTATTAATAATCTAAAAAATCAAGATATATGTTTAAAGACATTTCTCTATACATTTAATAATATTTCTCTATACATTAAATAATATTTATCTATACATTTAAAGATATTTCTCTATACATATTAATAATATTTCTCTATACATTTAATAACATTTCTCTAATTAGCTCTAAATAAAAAGATTTATTAAGAATAAAGGGGATATACCCCATTTTTGAACTTCACTTAAAAAAAACTGTTGCATAGCAATAAATTATTATTGATAAACGATAATAATATTGCTAGTTACTGAAAAAATATTAATTTTGTACTCCAAATTAAATTTGAAGATTACATTATGAGTGAAAAAAAACGCGTTTATTACTTCGGTGGAACTGAAGCTGAAGGCAATGGTTCTATGCGAGAACTATTAGGAGGAAAAGGTGCAAATTTAGCAGAGATGTGTAAAGTCGGAATTCCAGTACCTGCTGGATTCACTATTACTACTGAATGTTGTACTGAATTTTATGACTTAGGAAGTAAATTTCCTGCTGAATTAGAGAGTGAGGTCAATGCCGCTCTAGCTAAAACAGAACAAGTCATGGGAATGAAATTCGGAGATGTAGAAAATCCATTATTAATTTCATGTCGTTCTGGTGCTAGACAGTCTATGCCAGGTATGATGGAAACTGTACTAAATATAGGTCTTAGCTCTGCCACTATTCCTGGTATGATAGCTAAAACTCAAAATCCTCGCTTCGTATATGATGCATATCGTCGTTTGATTATGATGTACTCTGATGTAGTGATGGAAAAAGCTGGTGGAATCGAACCAGAAGATGGTAAAGGCATTCGTGTTCAGTTAGACGGCATGTTAGGTGCTTTCAAACAAGCAAATGATTACAAGAGTGATACAGATCTTACAGAAGAAGATCTTATACAGATTTGTAAAGATTTTAAATTAAAAGTAAAAGAGGTACTTAATCAAGATTTCCCAGACGATGCTTATCAGCAGTTATGGGGAGGTATTGGAGCTGTATTTAATTCATGGAATGGTAAACGCGCCATCGCTTATAGAAGAATAGAAAATATCTCTGATGATTGGGGAACAGCAGTATCTGTACAGTCTATGGTCTTTGGTAATATGGGTATGAATTCAGCTACTGGTGTAGCTTTTTCTCGTAACCCTGCTACTGGTGATAATAGATTTTATGGAGAATGGTTAATCAACGCACAAGGAGAAGATGTAGTAGCTGGTATTAGGACACCTAATCCACTTAATGAATCTACTAAGACTGATCAAAACAGAAACATACCTTCTCTAGAATCTGCTATGCCACTTGTATATAAAGAATTAGATTCTATACAAAATAAACTAGAACAGCACTTCCACGATATGCAAGATATCGAATTTACTATCCAAGATGGTAAATTATGGATGTTACAATGTCGTAATGGTAAAAGAACAGGTCTGGCTGCTTTAAATATGGCTATGGATATGTTAGAAGAAGGTCTAATAGACGAAAAAACTGCTGTAATGAGATTAGCTCCTGCACAGTTAGACGAACTTCTTCACCCTATTTTAGACCCTGCTTCTGAAAAGAAAGCTACTTTAATCGCTAAAGGTCTTCCTGCTGGTCCTGGTGGAGCTGTAGGTAAATTAGCCTTTACTTCTAGAGAAGCTATGGAATTAGCTGAAAAAGGTGAAAGTGCTATCATGGTTCGTGAAGAAACAAACCCTGAAGATGTAGAAGGAATGAGAGCTGCTACTGGTCTTCTTACCGCACGCGGTGGTATGACTTCTCACGCTGCTCTAGTAGCACGTGGTTGGGGTAAATGCTGTATAGTAGGTTGTGATGCTGTTACTTTTAAAAACGTAGAAAGTAAGAAAACTATGAATGATGGTAAAATACTTACTATCATGGAACAAGTATTAGAAATTAAAGGTAAGACTTATCATAGTGGTGATGTATTCTCACTTAACGGTTCTAAAGGATTCGTTTATTCTACTCCTATTGAAACCATGGATGCTTCAGAAAATCCATTATTTGTAGAATTTATGACTATGGTAGATAAATATAGAAAATTAGGTGTTAGGGCTAATGCTGATTCTCCTAAAGATGCACAGAATGCTCTTAACTTCGGCGCATCTGGAATTGGTTTATTTAGAATAGAACATATGTTCTACGGAGAAAACTCTGCAGAACCACTTTCTAAATTACGTAAGATGATCCTTTCCAAAACTCTAGAAGAAAGATTATCAGCTCTTGAAGAATTAAAACCTTTCGTAATCAAAGCTACTAAAGGCACTATGAAAGTTATGGATGGTAAACCTGTTACTTTCCGTCTGTTAGATCCACCTCTTCATGAGTTCGTACCTAATGACATTGAAAAACAAAGAGAACTTGCTAAACAATTCGGTATCTCAGTAGAAAATATTCAGAAAAGAGGAGAAGATCTTCATGAAGTTAACCCTATGATGGGTCACCGTGGTGTTCGACTTGGAATATCATATCCAGAAGTTAGTGAAATGCAATATCGTGCTATATTTACTGCTACTGCTGAGTTATTAAAAGAAGGTTTAGACCCACACCCAGAAGTAATGATTCCTGTAACTATCGACGTTAGAGAACTTAATTATCAGAAAGAAATTTGTGAAAGAGTTCTTAAAGAAGTAGAAAAAACAGAAGGCGTAGAAATCAAATACTTATTCGGTACTATGATTGAAATTCCTCGTGCTGCTATACTTGCTGATGAAATGGCTCAAACAGCTCAATTCTTCTCGTTCGGTACTAATGACCTTACTCAGATGACATTCGGCTTTTCACGTGATGATATCGGAGCATTCATGCCTACATACTTAGAAAATAAAATCCTTGACAGAGATCCATTCCAGACTCTAGATAGAAAATCTGTAGGTAAATTAGTAGAAATAGGTGTTAAAGGTGGACGTTCTACCAACTCAGATCTTAAAGTAGGAATCTGTGGTGAACATGGTGGAGATCCAGAATCTGTAGAATTCTGTCATCTTTGTAATATGAATTATGTTTCATGCTCTCCATTTAGAATTCCTATCGCACGCCTAGCAGCCGCACAAGCAGCTATAAAAAATGATAAATAATTAATACATTATAGCCTGACGGCAATTCATAAAATTTAGAAAAAGCCTTTCCTTATGGAGAGGCTTTTTTTGTAGCATAGTTTAACTAATTTTTATTATTTTTGTAAATAGCTATTTTTAAATAACTATTATTTATTAAACTAAATACTTATGAAGACTGTAAAAATATTCATCTTATTTATTATTTGTATTCTAGTCACACTTCCATTGTCGGCTAGACGAAGAAAATCTAATTATAATATAAATCGTAAAACAGAAGTCGTAATGATAGGTGTCGGCACTGATGGTACCAAAGCCTTTAAAATTTATGTGGTCGGAAGACATGTGAAAAAAGCTATGGAAGTAGCCAAAAAAGCAGCCATAGAAGTTTGCATATTCAGAGGCCTACCATCTGCTGGTTCAGTAGGTGAAACTCCTGCCCTTTGTGATTCCAAAACAGCTGACGCCAACAAAGAATATTTTGAAAATTTTTTCGATGATAATGAAGGTCAATATATCCGTTATATAAATATTACTACTGACGGTTATCCTTCTGGAAGAGATAGAATAAAGGTAAAAGGCGGTTACAAATGTGGTATTATAGTACAAGTAATGTATGATAATCTTCGTGAAAAGTTAGAAAACGATGGAATCATAAAATCATTAAATTCAGGATTCTAGAATTATAAATATAATTTAGAATAGAATAGAAATATACAAATATGAAAAAAATATTATTATCTCTCTTATTAGGATTCATTTCTATAGCAGCTTTTTCTCAAGCTAAAAAACCTACTATTATGATAGTACCAAGTGATGCTTATTGTTTTAGAAATGTTTATACTACTTCTTATAAAAACGAAGTGGGAAAAGATATTATTATTTCCGATTACTATAAAGCTGTTTCTCGTGATGAAGATCTTCGTTTAGCTATTTCAGAATTATCTAAGATAATGGCCAAAAGAGGTTTCCCTCTAAAAGATTTAGAAGCTCAATTAAAAAAACTGAAAATTGAAGAAGTAGAAGACTCCTTCATTACTGCAGAAGATGGTGATGGAATAATAGAATCTCCCTTAGATCAATTAAAACGTACTGCCAAAGCTGATATTATTATGGATATTGATTTTCAAATATTTAGAAGAGGCCCTAAAAAATATATATCTTTTAATCTTCGAGGACTAGATGCTTATACTTCCAAGATTATTACTGCAGTTTCTGGTGATGGCCAGCCTACCACTTCAGCCAGCGTTGGCATTTTGATAGAAGAAGCCGTATTAAGTTATATGGATGATTTCAATTCTGAACTACAACAATACTTTAATGACATGTTTACCAAAGGCCGAGAATCTGTTATTTCTCTTAAAATGTTTGAATCATCCGCTGTTAAATTCACTGATGAATATGAATTCAAAGGCGAAACGGTACAGTTAATAGATATCATTGATTATTGGCTGGATGAGAATTGCGTAAATCATCGTTTTTCAAGAACTCAGACAGGAGATTATACATTACAATACGAACAAGTCAGAACTCCTTTATTTCGCACTATATTAGGCAAAGAAAGAGCCACTGATACTAGAGCGTTCGTAAGAGATTTACAAAAATTCCTAGAACAAGAGCCAGTAAATTTAACTGGTAAAATATATGTCAAAGGATTAGGAGAAGCATGGTTGATTTTAGGAAACAATTAAGATTTTATAATTTATTGTAAATAATCAAATTCGATAATAATTATGAAAAATATACATATCAGAAAACATAATATTTCACTTTTAGCTTTAACCATATTAGTTAGTACATCCCTTTCAGTAC
This sequence comes from Bacteroidales bacterium, assembly GCA_041672845.1. Taxonomy (GTDB): domain Bacteria; phylum Bacteroidota; class Bacteroidia; order Bacteroidales; family UBA932; genus JBAYDV01. The sequence continues at coordinate 143,377 of JBAYYV010000003.1, read as the reverse complement.
AGGGGCAAATAACTGCTGATAATACCGACCACCAAGATATTAGTTCAAATACTATTCAACAAACTAAAATTAGTACTAAAATTAAACAGACTAATAAAGTTAAACAGACTAATAAAATTAAACATGAAAACATTTCTATAGATGTATTAGATGAAGTAAAAGGTCTTAATAATTCAAATTCGGAAAGGATTTTAGTAAGTAACCTAAATGAAGCATTGGTTCTTAACCAAATGGGAGCTGCCGTAGGTAGATTCGTAATGTTTCCTTCTGCTATTCCTATTAGAAAAAGTGTTTCTCCTACTACTCCGCCTAAACATATATGTAAATATCGAGTGAATTTAATGATAGGAGATGTTTACACTGGTAATCTTTTGGGTGAAACAGTATTTATTATAAAAGGTATTGGTAATTCTGAATTTCAAGCTGAGATGGCTGCTATTCGAAGAATTAATTCAAGAAATTATAAAATCAAAAAATTAATCTTAAATTCTCAGAAAAAAGTAATAGAATATTTTGACTCAGAAGGACCTACTCTACTGCAGCATATAAAAGTTCTTATAAATAAGAAAGAATATAAATCAGCTATGATAGAAGCTAGAGTTATTCCTAAAACTTGCATTCAATGGTATAATGAAGCCTCTAAATTGATATCTCAATTACCTACTGAGAAAGTTAATAAAATAGAGATAACTCAAGAAGATATTAATAAATATTATAATATTGACGACGAAGAACGATTCGAAAAACTAATAGAAAAATTCAGATAAAAATTTAAGATAAAAATTATGAAAAAAATACTACTAATAGGACTTACATTATTAATGTGTTTACCACTTTCTGCCGAAAGGTATAAAGTCAAAGAAACTAGTCATGGAAAAATGCCCCATTGGGCTAAATCTGTAGAAGAAAATTATTTAATCATCACTGCTACAGGCCATACTCTTGCTGACGCACAAGCCACTGTATTAGCTAAACTAAAACAAGCTATGTGTGAAAGTGTAGCTACTAATATTATAGCTGAAACTGAGTTTAAACAGTCTTCTGTAAATGAAAATGGAGTTTTCAATAAGAAAGATGAATATAGAAACAAAATTCATACTGAAACTACTAAGATGTCTTATCTCTCAAATGTCACTTTAGCCAAAGTCGAAGATTATTATTGGGAACGAAGACAATATAAAAAGACTAAAAAAATAGAATATTTTTATGCAATAAAATATCCATTCACCATATTTGAACTTAAAAGTTTAGTGATTAATTATGAGAAACTACAACAAAAGTTAAATAATAGATTAGAAGAATTACAAAATCATACTAAAGCTATAGAATCTTTAGAAGAAATATCTGAAAAAATTAATAAAGTAAAAGAATTACAAAACGAATTTGCTGAGAAAGATAATAGATATCTTCAATGTGATTTATTAATAAATAATTATAGAAGACTTTATGAATATATAACTATAAAAACCAAACAAGTAAAACCTAACCAAGTAACAGTAGTATTAGAATACGAAAATACTATATTATACAGTAAACAAATTCCCATCGTAACTGCATCTTGGGATGCTGCTAAAATAAATGTAGAACTTCAAGGCTATTCTGTAGCTATTACATATGACACTAAAGGGAGTTACTCAAATGATGATAATTACCTTAATATTAGATACAAACTTGGTAATAAATATGTAAATAAGAGATGTTATTTAAACATTAATAAATAATAACATTATTTTAAGAAAGATATCATTTCCTTCGAGCGAAATGAATAGAATCTCCCCATTGGCCATAACCGATGGGGACTTTTATTTTCTTAAGATTAGCCTCTAATTGAGCTTGAGAATCATTGGAATCATCCTCACTCCCCGGTTTATCATCATATATAGAATAGTCATTTCGAACTGACGAAATCGTCATATTAGGCATAATAACATTAGCACCACAGAGAACACCTTTCTCCCTTCCAAGAGGATCTAAAACTTGCAGAGCAGTCGTGGCAGAAATATTAATATCTGGCATCAATAATCTTAACAATGCTATCATCTTAAAGCCAAGAATAAGTCTATCTTCTTTAGATAATAGCATATCTTTATATTGCCAAAGTGGAGTATCATGATGCTCCAAATAAGGCCCCATACCACACATATCTATATCTATATTTTTAAAAAATAATAAATCATCCGCTAATGATTCTGCGGTTTGAAAAGGAAGACCTATCATAACGCCAGTACCCACTTGATAACCAGCAGTTTTCAAATCTACTAAAGCTTGTTTTCGAGCTTCGAAACTATGAATTTCATCATTTGGATGAATTTTATGATAAAGATCCTCGCTAGAACTTTCTATTCTAATCAAATAACGATGAGCCCCTGCTTCGAACCATTCTTGAAATACTTCCAAGGACTGTTCCCCTAATGAAAGAGTAATACCCAAATCAGGCCTATCATCTTTCTTAGGTAAATGTTTTATTTGACGAACCAGTTTAGTAATTCTATCAGTAAACTCTCTATCTTGTCTTTCTCCACTCTGAAGTAACATAGAACCATACCCTTCATCTAAGGCATATTGTGCAGCCTTTAAGATTTCAAAATCTGGAATATTATAACGATATACTTTAGAATTACCAGAGCGTAATCCACAATACAAGCAATTTTTCCTACAGATATTAGAGATTTCTACAATACCCCTTAAATATACTTTATTACCTACATTATCTAATTTTACTTGATAAGCTTTATCAAATAACTCTTGGATTTTAGCAGGATCTTTTTCCTTTAGCTGCTTTACTAAATACTCTTTATCTATCATTTATGTTAAGGGAAATTAGTTTAAGTAAATATTCTTTACTTTTAATCTTATTAATTATATAGGTCATAGTTATTTAGGTGGTAATTATTTCATTAAAGGTTTAACAGCTCTATCAAATATTCCATTCATATATGAAATAGCCATTCCATAATTTGTTACGGGAACCCCCGCAGCCATAGCAGGTTTTAATCTCTGATATAATTGACGACCAGTCACCATACAGCCACCACACTGCGCTACCATATCGTAAGATTCTATATTATCTATTCTATCTAAACCAGGAATCAAATCAAATTTAAGTTTTTTACCTGTAAATTCTCTAAATAATTTAGGAAGTTTTACTCTACCAATATCTTCACAGGAGCTATGATGAGTACATGATTCTAATATCAAAATTTTACTACCATCTTTAAGCTTAGAAATCTCTGGAGTACCTTTTATATATTCTTCAAAACAACCTTTGGCTCGAGCTAATAACATAGAAAAACTAGTTAAAGGAATACGTTCAGGCACTAACTTAGAAACTTCTGCAAAAGCCTGGCTATCAGTCACAGCCATATAAGGATCAGGATTATTTTTCAGATAATTGGTTATATTATTAGGTTCTAAGACTGTAGCTATACATTTATAATCCAAGGCATCTCTAATAGCCTGAACCTGAGGTAAAATCAATCTTCCTGTCGGAGCCTCAGAATCTACAGGACAAATAAGCATAAGATTCAATCCTTTAGTTTCTAGCAAGCCTTCAAAAGGTGTTTTTTCGTGGAAACGAGCTGAAGAAGCCTTTTCAATAATAGTATCAGTCAATACCTTCCTCACTTCTTCGTCAGCATGATCTGAAAAGACTACAACAGGCAAACCATATTTTTCTTTTATCTTATTTCTATTCTCGACTGACAAAGGCCAAATATCTACCTTATTATATACAAGAATTACTGGAATATCTTTATCCTGAATTTTAGCTAAAAATTCCTGTTCATCCTTATCCAAATCCACTTCTGCTAAACTATTCATATTTATAGAACTATCACCAGTAAATAATAACAAGGCTAAATCTATTTGATTAATAATATCAAAAGTCTTTTTAATTCGTTTTTCTCCTAATTCTGAGGAATCACCTATCCCTGCAGTATCTATTAATTGGCAAGGACCTAGACCAAATATTTCCAAACGTTTCTTAATAGGATCCGTAGTAGTACCAGCTTTTTCAGATACTATGGCGAAATCTTGCTCAGTTACTCGATTAATAAGTGAGGATTTACCAGTATTTGTACGTCCGAAAATCCCTATGTTAATAAGACTATTCATTTTTTGTGGCTATTTCAAATTTTATTACTACTATTCTATTAGTAATATTCTATTAGTAATATTCTATTTTAATACAACTATTCATTTTTAGTTTCTTGTTTACAAATGTAATAATTTTCTTTACCTTTGGAGAGTCTATAATTAAAGAATTTGCATAGATTTTAATTATAAGATAAATTAAAGAAATAGTATTGATTTGTACAATTGTTATAAGATTATAGATTTACATATTAGATAGATATTAGATAAGTATTAGACAAGTATTAGATAAGTATTAGACAAGTATTAAATAAGTATTAGACAAGTATTAGACAAGTATTAAATAAGTATTATTTAGAAATATTATAGAACTTATATGAAGAATTTATTTAGGAAGATTTTACGAAAAAAGAAACTTAACAAACTTGATGAAAATAATAAGCCTGTTTATAAAGATTTATTTGAATCTAAGACTTGTGGCTTTATTTTTAATGTAAATGAACCTGAAATAGTAGATTCGATAATCACATTAGAAAAAATTCTAAAAGAACATAATATCAAGTATAAAGGTGTTTCTATTAATTTTGGGACTCAGGAACCTGCCGATGATAAGTTCTTATCAGATGCCAATATTCTTAACATGAATGATATTGATATAAATTGGTATGGGTTCCCATCTGAGGATCTAACTAAAGAATTTATTAATACAGAATTTGATTTACTTATTGATTTCACTCTAGATTTTCCATCATTTCCAATAGAATATCTGTTACGTGCTTCCAAAGCTAAATTTAAAATAGGGTTTTATCCTGAAAGCGAACAATATTATAATTTCTATATGTTTCCTACTAAAGAAATCCATCCAAAAGATATCGTAATATCTATTTGTAATTATCTCACTACTATCCGTAGTAGTAAATAAATAGATAAATGATTCAATAATAAAGTAATCTATATTCTTATGAATAAAACTAAAAAATATACTATTTTAGGGCTTAAGGGCATAGGCATGGGAGCAGCCAATGTGATTCCAGGAGTGTCTGGTGGAACTATTGCATTACTAACAGGTATATATCAAGAATTAATAGACAGTATCAAAGCTATTGATGGTGAAGCCATCAAACTATTATTCACAGGGAAGTTCCATACATTTTGGAAAAAAATTAATGGTGATTTCCTTATAATGATTTTTTTAGGAGTCATAATAAGCCTTTTTACACTGGCTAAACTTATGACTTTTCTTATGTCTAACTACCCTATTCCACTTTGGGCATTCTTTTTCGGATTAATAATTATATCAGCTATACACATTCTTAAAGGTATGGGGAAATGGAAATTTTCATACTACACAAGTTTAATTATCGGTATTAGTATCGGCTTAGCGATTTGTTTACTTTCTCCTGGGGAAACCACTAATGATTTATGGTTCATATTTTTATGTGGAGCCATAGCGATTTGCACTATGATTCTTCCTGGCATTTCAGGCAGCTTTATATTACTTTTAATGGGAAAATACGAATATATTCTTGATAGTTTCGTGAATTTAGATGGAATGATTTTAGTAGTTTTCTGTCTAGGAGCTATAATCGGATTAGTTCTTTTTGCTCATTTATTATCATGGTTATTAAAACGATACTATAACCAAACTATCTGTTTCTTATCAGGAATCATGCTTGGCTCACTATTAAAAGTATGGCCTTGGCAGAAAATATTGCCATCAGGCATCGAAGGAATACCAGGACCATCACGTCCTATTACCCCAAGTACATTTTCTAGTCTAACTACTACTGTAACCGACCCGATGATATGGCAAGCTATAGTATTCTGTATATTAGGAATAGCTCTAGTCGCAGTATTAGAGTATTTAGCCAAAGATAAAAAGACTGAAAAAAGCATTACAGAATAATATATCTCTTCAAAAATAGTATGATTAACAGAAATACAATCATTATTTAAATATCTCACTAGATTTACTTGCTGAGAATAGAAAATTATTATATCTTTGCAACCTCAAATATGAGAAAAATGGTTCGGTAGCTCAGCTGGATAGAGCAATAGCCTTCTAAGCTATGGGTCCTGGGTTCGAATCCCAGCCGAATCACTAAAAAAGAGAAAGTCATTAGACCTTCTCTTTTTTTATGTATTGCTGTTAAGCTAAATAGTTATCCTATAATCATCATATTTATTCTGTATAATCATCCTTTATACAACGAATACTAAAGGCATTGCCCATATTATTAGTAGTTATTTCAGGTAATATAGCAGTAGAAACGGAAGTAAAAACTAGATTATAATAATCAGTACCTACATTTTTAGTAGAACACCAATAATATCCTAATGATCCTCTATTTATAAATATATATCCATTATTATTAATAGTTCCAGCTGCTGGCAATGATATATTTCCATTAATATCATCATTTGCATCTTCTTGGAAATGCATTCCAAAGATCTCACTACTACCATGATAGAATTTTTCAAATTTATTTATTACCGTTACACTAAATACTTGTAACTCTTCTTTAGTAGGTACTCTCCAACCATAAGGACAAGGATCACTTTCAGTTTTATCAACACCGTCTACTCCACCCCATGAATTTTCTATTCCCTTAGTTTCTTCCCAACCTTTATAATAAGTGTTTTCTAAAGCAGGATCAGCAGGCAAAGAAGGATAACCATCTACAAGAATAGCAACAATAGCATCCTCATAAATTCCACCATCATCTTTATAGCCCAATCCAAATATATTACCCCATTGATATAATTTACCATAAGGATAACCTTTATAAGTATCATTAACTGGTTCATATCCACAATTCACAGGTGCCCATACATATCCTTTGTAAAGAATACCAGGACCATAATTAGCCCCGAATTCATCTAAATAAGAAAGATTTTTAGGTTTCAGCTGAACACTTTCTGAATAAACTTTCCCTGCACTTAAATTTATAGTATATTTTTCAGTATTTTTCACAAAAGAAAATACTGCAGCATTAGATTCATTATCTTCTGTATATACATCTATAACATATTTCTGATTAAAAGAAGTAGGGAACATCATTATCTTATTAGATTCATATAATGTTTCATTAGATGGAAGTGAAATATTTATATTTGAAGACTTATTCTTAGTAGATGAAATAGTAAATTCATGTGCATCTCTTACAGGATATGTAACTTCTCCAGTAGTAGCTTGTACTCTAGCAAAAGCATGAAATATGTTTTTACCATTATATGATCTAACTACTATTTTCTTAACAAAAAGATCATCTGTAGTAGCATTCGTAACATTCACATCAAATCGAGCCATCAGACTATTTAGTCTCACCTTTATTCCATTAGCTTCATACGTACGTAAATTAGTTTTTTGACAATATCTAAAATTATAATTATCTATACTAGTAGTATCTAATTTTATTTCATCATCATAATTTTGAAACTGATTTTTAGCCACATTCACCGACAAATACAATTTTTCATTTTCATAAATGCGAGAATAAGGATTGTAATAATCATTAGAGCGATTAACAGCTGAAGATGCTGATTCAATCGCACCCCATGAATTAACTGGATAAAAGAAATACATATTTATAGGCTTAGACCATTGCAAAATCTTACCTGCAAATTTTTCCGTAATTGAAAAATCATCAGACTCTTCAGAATTTATTATTGAAAAGTTTGCCACGCGTAAACTGTCATATTCTAAATTCCCAAAAGGCTCATAAAATACTTTCACAAAATCATCCTCATTCCACTTAAGACTATCATTATTAAAAGAACCCTTAGTAACTGTCGCCGTTAGTGATACATCCTCAATAATAACTGGTTCTACAGCACTACTTTTAGTACAAGAAGAAACTGATAAAGTTATAAATGCAGATATTATTAACATTACAGCTGACACTAATATAGTAGATGTGAGAAATTTAGTTGTTTTCATTGTGAAATTTTCATTAATTTAATGATAAAGATAAAAATTATATCAATACTTATTACAACAAATATTAAAAATATTCTTTCAAGAAACAATCTCCAATTATTTCTTGAATTTTGTCAGCAGCCATATCGTTATCTAACTACAATGATAAAAAATAGTATATTTGTATATTATGAATAATAGAAACAGAATATATAGATCTAATAATAAACAAATAGCTGGAGTATGTGCAGGCATTGCAGAATATTTCAGATTTAATATAAGTTTAATAAGACTTATTACATTTATTCTAATTTTCTTCGGAGGTGTAAGTATATGGGTTTATATACTTTTATGGATTATTATTCCATCTCAAAACAATTCTGGAAACGGATACTTCGAAAATCGTAATAGAAGAAGATATAGATAATATATTGAACTAGAATCCCATATCAAATTTTCTCCAATAGATTTTTTCTAATTCGTGCCATGCGTATGATGTAGCCCCGACGAAATCTCTAGTGTAATTATTCAAGTATTTAGTAGCTTCATCTTTCTTACCGGCTTTTAAAAGTTCTTGAACTCTAGATTCTACAATAGGACAATCTTTCATCATTTCATCTTGAAAATGCATCAAATAAGAAGTATGTAATTCCTTAGTATTTTGCCATGAAACAGTAGCTAACTTATTAGCTTTACGATAATTCCAAATAATAGCATCCTCTTTCACACCGTGTTGACCACAAACTGAAAATTCTTGTGGTAATGTATTCATACCGCAGTAAATAGGAATACGTGGACTCTGAGCTGCATTGTCGAAAGACAAGAAAATCCTACCTCCTATTTCATCTGGTAACCAATCTCTTAACTGAGCAATAAATGTATAAGAGCACCAAGCCACTGCCACTACTCTTTGATATTCTACTGCCCCTGGTTTTAAAGCATTGATAGATTTTCTGTCATCACCATTCATCCAAGGATTTGCTATAGGGATACGTACACTATCTATTCTAATGACATTACCGTCTTCATCTTTAATTTCTTTAGCCATTTTAAGATTTTTGGTCATATCCCATTGGGTATCCTCATATACTTCTCTGTACATAGCCATTACATCTTCTACAGAAACTTTATTATCAGGTTTAACTGAAAAAGGAAGTTCTTCCATATCCATATTTAAGTGTAATGATGGTGCGAAATGATTTAGAATAAAATATTCACGAGTCCAGAAAGGTTTTAACACTTTAGTATATGAATCGACATCACCATAAACTTTCCAGAATTTAAATTCAGATTTACCATCCCATAAGTTCAACTTCTTAGCTAATGAAAATACATTTTCAGAAGCCATATAATAATCAGTATTCTTTAAGATTTTTTCTGATAAAGTACTGATACGACAAATGTTAGCTGAAACCCCTATATTTCCATCAGGAATCCTTTCAGCTGCCCATACACTACCAATTTTATCAGGACCAGCACCGAAAATTTCTAATTGCCAAACTTCTTTAGTATCAGCAATAGTAATACATTCACCCCAGTCGCCATAACCATATTTTTCCACTAATTCACCTATTATGCGAATAGCATCCCGAGCATTATCACATCTTTCAAGTGCGATTTTCTCAAGCTCTTCGATTAAAAACATTCCATTTTTGTTTCTTAGAATTTCAGATCCACCAATAGTAGTTTCACCGATAGCTAATTGCTTTTCATTAAGACAAGGATAAGCGGTATTTAAAAAAGAATATACTTGAGGAACTTGAGGAATTTCTCCAACTTTAGTTAATCTGTGAGAATCAAATTCGTCAGCTGTATGAAGCATACCTTTATAAATAGTTTCAGTAGCACCTTTATCATCGCCTTTTAAATCATATATTTTAGCAGGTTCCCATTTCATCCAGGTTCTATATCTAGCATCACATGCATGAGCTGTCATAACTGAACCGTCAGTAGAGGCATTACAACCAACCATTATACTAGTGCAAGCATCTCTTACCCCTAGGGAATTTGGATCAGTAGGATCTTGAGCGTTTACATTAACACTAGTTCCTAAACTTATGGTTAGAACTATGACTAACGTCAATGTAGAAACTCCTAAAAAAGTAGATAGTTTTCTCATTTATTTTATAATTTAATCTGTTAATATTTGTTTTAAGTATGCCTATCGGCATGGAAACATCAAAAATAAGAAATAATACTCGTTTTTCAATTAATTCCTTTATGAATCTTCTGACTAATTTTAAAGTGTAATAACTTTATCAGTGTTATTCATGGCACCCATAATATCTAGCATAGTAGCTACTGTACCACATGAAACACGCTCCAAAACTCCATAGTGTATCGAACAAGTTTTGCAAATTAAAATAATCACTCCTTTCTCTTCTAACTTTTTTATTTCCTCTAATACTGGAGAATCATTCAAGGTTAATTTAATCCCCTCTGCATAAAAACAAATATACTTAGGAAGTTCCTTTTCATCTAAAGTTAAAGTCAAGAAATTTTTCGCTAAAAGATGACTCAATTTATTATCAGCATCACCCATTCCAAAACTGTTAAATACTACAGTAGTTCTCATAAATAATTAATTAAATATTTTATATGTAAAAATATCTATTTATAAATATGATTATAATAATATAATGATAATCATTAGAAAGTAATTTTTCTTATTTATAAATAAAATTCGATTCAAAATTAATAATAATATATTACCTCATAAAATATTATTTCATCAATATGGAAATACTTGTTTAATAGGAGACAAATTTATGGCATTTTTTTTGTTATTAATACCAAATTTATTCGTTGATTTTCCTCATTTTCACAAAATTTTAGATAATATACTTGAAATTATACTAAATTTTTAAAAACTTAAAATGATCTTTTTCAAGCAATATTTTGATACTTTTAAATAGCTTCTGAAGTCTTATAAACTTATATATGAAAAAATATGTATAGTTTTTTAGTACTTATAATAAACTATTGAAAACTATACAAAAACTCTACATATGCATTTATAACTGTTTTAATGCTTGATATAGAAAATTTTTCTCTCTATTTTTATGATTATTCAACTGACTGAAATTTGACATGGGATTGTTATAGTAGTCATTAAAAGGATTATTAAAATCGTCATTAACATTATTATTTAAGTCGCGATTGAATATTTAAAAATACTATTAAATTAACAAATACTATTTTTAAAAATTACTATTTTTTTCGAACGAAATGTTAAAGAACACTTTAAGAAACATATTTTTTAGAACACCTATATTTATGAATCGTTTAACAAAAATTTTATCAGCTGTATTAATACCTATATTAATAGGTATAAGTTTTTCAGCTTTCGCACAAAAATCTTATCCTCTTTCAGGAACTATTAGAGATGTAGAAACTAATGAAGTAATTCCCTTTGCCATGATACAAATAGAAAACTCTCAGGAATTTTGTATGAGTGACGCTTCTGGTTTTTTCAAGTTTAATAAATTCCCTTTAAAAGAAACCACTTTAAAAATTTCTTTTTTAGGCTACATTACTAAAAAAATAATAGTTTCTAAAACCATTAGAAAAGAGATATTAGTTATAAATTTACAACCAGCTAATTTATCTATCGATGAAGTAATAGTAACAGCTAAGCGCGTAGATAGTAGAGAAGGTACTAGTAGTATACATATAGGTACAGATGCTATTAAACAAGTACAAACATTTTCATTATCTGATTTAGTATCATTACTTCCAGGTAATAAGCTTACCCCTCCTACTTTAAATTCTACTCAACAAATACAACTTCGTTCAGCTGAAGATGGAGGTTCTAGTATAAACTCTTTCGGTACTTCTATTGTAATTGATGGTGTTCCTATAAATAATGATGCTAATATGCAGGCTTTAGATCCTGCAACATCTAGTTCCGGTGTAAAATCTACAGCTAATGCCGGCGTTGACCTTCGAGATATTCCTACATCTAATATAGAAAGTGTAGAAGTCATTACTGGCGTACCAAGTGCTAAATATGGTAACTTAACATCTGGAACAGTATTAGTTAAACGAAAAGCAGGTTATACTCCTTTAAGTATTAGATTTAATACCACTCCTAATTCTTATCAAGGGGGATTGTCTCAAGGTTTAAGTCTAGGACCTAAATGGGGTTTTCTAAATTATGATGCTGATTATACATATTCCACCTCTAGTACTACTGATAATTCTCATTACTATAATCGTTACAGTGGTGGTTTAAGATGGACTTTTTCTCCTAGTCAAAAACATAATTGGACCAATACTACATCTCTTAATGTTAACTATAATAAAGATGGAGAACGCACTGAAGCAGATAAAACTGATTATAATCATAGTTCATCTGAAAATTACGGTGTAAATCTTAGTATTAATGGTAGCATAGCATTATTAGGACGTATTAATTATAGTGCTAGTGGATCTATTTCTAAGCAGAATACGAATTCTGAAGTTATGGGGACTGGTCCTGTACCGTTAGTAAGTATCGATTCTTCAGGTACTTATATGACTGAATATTCTCCTATTTCTTTCATGACTGAACGTTCAGTAGAAGGAATTCCTATTAATTTTTATGCTCGTAGTGAAGCTAACCAGTCTTTAGAGACTGGAGATTTCCACTTAGATTTTAGTACGGGTTTTGAATATAGTTATAATAAAAACCGTGGTAAAGGATTAATTACTGCTGGGAATGTAGTTAGTTCTGCAAATTTACCAGGAAGTAGAGGTTTAAATTTCCATGAAGTTCCTGCTTCTACTATGCTAGCTGTCTATCATGAATTTAATGCTTTATATCTTCACAATAAATGGATGTATAAAGCTCGTTTAGGTGGACGTTACGATTATATGAATAGTAAATATAATCTATTTTCACCTCGTCTTTCAGGAGGAGTAAAATGGAATAAAGAAATAGGCTTACGTGCTGCATATGGTATTTCTTACAAAGCACCTAGTATGCTAACATTATATCCTGGTCCTATTTATTTTGACGGAATTAACATGAGTCATTATTCTTCTAATAAATTTCAGAGTATGGCTATAGTTACTACAGAAATTTATCAACCTAATAATGATTATTTAAAACCAAGTAAAGGTCAAACTAGTGAAATAGGTTTTACTTGGGATCATAATAAATGGTCACTTTATCTAACAGGATATTATAAAATATTATCAAATGGTATCGGAAGAACAGATGAATTATTTGTAATGGCTCTTCAGCAATATAAGATAAATCAAGAATTTCAAAATAAATATCCTGATGTAGAAGCTATACCTGGGGATTTTGTTTATTTACCATTCAAACAATATAAATTTAATAATAATAAAAGTGAGAAAAGTAAAGGTATTGAATGGACGATAACACCTCCTCAAATAGAAGCTACTAAAACATCTTTTAGATTATCAGGAAGTTATGTTACTACTAATACTTATACGGATACTCCTATGTTACATCAAGGTAATGTAATTTCTGATGCTGTAGGATTTAAAAGATATGGGTTATTCAGTCAGTCTGAACGTCGATATGATAGGTGTAATGCTAATTTAACCTTAATACAACGTATTCCAGCTCTTAGAATGGTAATCACATTGGTTACAGAACTTAATATTTATAATAATCAAGATTATTTAAATTCTGATAGATACCCTATAGGATGGTATGATCAAACAGGGAAATATATTGAAATACCTGAAGCTGAAAGAATGGATGAAAAATATAGTGATTTAGTATTATCTGAACGCACTTACCAATTTGAACAACCTCCTTTCTACCCTAATTTCCATCTTCAAATTCGTAAAGAATTAAAATCAGGTCACTCTTTTTCATTTTTTGCTAATAATTTCTTATGGTATAATCCTACTTATCAAAGTAATATTACAGATTCTAAAATCACTCTTAATAGTAAAATATCATTTGGATTTAGTGCTTCATTTAAACTATAATTTTGAAAATAATAGATAATATCATTTAAAAATAGATATTAAAAATTTTTAACTAAATAAAATCAACATGAAAAGAATTGTAACTTTTGCAGTTATTTTAGCTGCATTTTTCACCCTTTCGAGCTGTTCTAGCGATTCAGTTCCCTTGGCAAATCTAACTGTAACCCTTTCAGTTCCTACTGAAGTCGAAGGGTTTACAATAGATGTTCCTTCTTCTGAAGTAGAAGTAACTCTTACTAATACTGTAGATAATTCTATAAGTACTGCTATAACAGATAATAGTGGAATAGCTATTTTCGCAGATAAAGCTGCTGGAAATTACATTATTTCCACTAGTATTATTGCTAATGTAGGAGTTAACATAATTAATCTTGTAGGAAATGATCCTGTTACATTAGTAGCTGGTGAAGATGCTTCTAATATACTAACATTAGTAGGATCAGTTAAACAAGAAGATTTAATTATTAGTGAAATATATACTTGTGCTCCTGAATTCATAGGTTTAAGTTATCTTCAAAGTAAATTTATCGAAATTTATAATAATACAGATAAAGATTTAACTACTGAAGGTTTAATATTATCTGGTATCGCTGGTCGTTCAGGTGTAGACGGTAATCGCGAATGGAGTGCTTCACTTCCTATAGGAGAATATGTATATGGTAATAATGTTCTTCGTTTTCCTCAAGATCAAATTAAAACTATTGCTCCTGGAGAAGGTATCGTTATAGCCTTAAATGCTATTAATTATACAGATGGTTTACCAGTAGATAAAGACCCTACTAAATTCGCCGATTTATCTAATTCTGATTTCGAATGTTATGCTGTCGATTACTTACAGAGCATAAGTTCTTCTGGAAACCCATGGTTTGATAGTGATAATGCTAATGTAACTAATATGGAAATACTCTATATGTATAACCAAAACTTAGGATATTCTTTCATAAACTGGGCAACAGGTGGAGAAGCTTATGTACTTTATCGTAATACTGATTTTCTTATGAGTAATGATAATCTCGTAGTAGAACCAGAAGATACAGCTGATCCTCAAGTTCAATATTTGCCTCTTGAAAGTAAATATATCATAGATGGTGTATGTGTTCTTGAAAATTCAAGTGCTGCTAATTTTAGATCTTTACCTTCTACAGTAGATGCTAGTTTTACATATTGTAAAGAAGACGGTGGACCTGGGAACTCAGGTATATCTATAATACGTCTAAAAGACGAAGATGCTAGTACCACTGCAAATCGTACTATACTAATAGATACTAATGATTCTGGTTCTGACTTTACACAAGTTACTGATCCTACTCCACATGTATATGGTGAATAAAAATTGATATTTATGAAACGACAAAAGAGGCTTTCTTCCCTATTAGTTGGTATTTTATGTACTTCAATGACTATTTCTGCTTCGGCTCAAATTTTACATAATGATAGTACTATATGTAATACTCAGGAATATTGTTTACAAGATCTTAATAGAGATCATTCGATATTCATGCAACTATATGCACCTACTCCTTCACTATTGAAGCAATGGTGTTTTAACGAGTTTTCAATGGTTAGTTTTGGGTATAATGTTAATAAAAATGATTTTCATCCCGTAACTTTACCAAGTAGTCGGAATAATATGACATTATCGACTGAAAATATGTTAACTCTTAAAGGAGGATGGCATCTCTTTGGTCGTTTTACTTATATTAACGGCAGTGCAGATAATACCGAATATAATCTTCATCTAGACAAACCAAATAATGGTTCACCTGTATATTATTTCACACCTATCTCTGGTGATTGGGATTTTCAAAAATATAATTTCGAAGCTTATATCTCTAAAGTGCTAAATGATAAATGGAGTATGGGTGCTACTATTAATTATTTAGGTGATTTAAGATTCCGTACTGTAGATACACGTATTGATATTACTGAATTAAAAATGAAATTAGGTCCATCTATTTCTTATAAAATAGCTAATAATCAAAATATTAATTTTAGCTATGTATTTAATAGAAGAAAAGGACAACCACAAATTAATAATAAATATCAACATACAGGAAATACTACTGATTATAATATTTATATAAATATGGGTTATGGCACATATATAAAAAATGCCTCAATAGCAACCCAATGGGTAGATATGGCTCATCAATTCACTTTAGGCTGGGATAATCATACTGATAATAATATTTACAATACTTCTTATACATTTACTACCGGACACGAACATTGGATACGAACTACAGTGGATTATCAGACAGATACTGGAGAAAATATCAGTGAGTATAATTATACTAAGCATGAAATCAAACTAAATGCTATAATGAAATTAGAAAATGAAAATCGTTTAATCAATTTCATTAATTTTAGTTACTTAAGTGGAGAAAATAAAATGTCTGAACATAGTGTTTATACTTCTAGTTTCAAGGTAACTGAAATAACTGCTCAAGCTCAATCTACTTATTTTTGGTCTAATACCCCATGGCTAAATAAAGCTCAATTACATTTTGATTTAGATCACTATAATGGACAAGATCAGAAATATGGTCAGAAATTTACCTATACCAATCTTGATTCCTGGGCTTCTATAAGCTTTGGACATAAAATAGGTAAAAAAAATAAAAAACTTAATTTAAATTTTGCCGCTGGATATAAAGCTAATTTATCTTATGAACATAATGCATTTGCTGCTTCAGATAATATATTTACTTCTAATATTATAACTAGTCTAATAGCATATGATACAGCTAATCTTCTTCATGGACAAGTTTCTTTAGATTATTTTATTCCTTTAAAGAAATTTAATATACAGTGCAGTGCAAAATATGGTATTTACGATGCGATTTCTACCAATGAAATAGATTTAAAAGGTACTGCTTTAGAAAATGGTAAAAATCACATTTATTCATTTAATTTATACTTCTTCTTCTAAACTAACGTTAAACTTACTTTACTATTTAATAAATAAATTAAACCCTATTAATGAAAGCAATTATTAAACAAGTAACGATAGCTGTAATTCTAACGTTACTATTCGCTTCTTGTGCTTCATCCCAAAAGATCATAAGTTACACTACTAATTTACCTGCTTATGTAATATACGATTCAGAAGGTAATACTGTAACATACGACGAAATGATGAAATCTCTGGAACTAAGACAAGTAGTTTTTTTCGGAGAAATTCATAATGATGCAATGTCTCATTGGCTTGAAAAATTAGTCTTAAGAGATTTATACAATATTCACGATAATAATCTAGTAGTCGGCTGTGAAATGTGGGAGAGTAATGGACAAGCTCTTATAGACAGCTTAGCTACTGGAGAAATCACACGTGATTATTATCTAAAAAATGCTAAAATGTGGCCAAATGTAATGAATGATTATCTTCCTTTATTCGATTTTTGTATTAAAAGAGATATTCCATTCGTAGCTGCTAATATTCCTGCTATTTTATCTCATTATGTAGCTGAAAAAGGTCCACAGATTTTAGATCAAATGCCTGATAAGATTAAAGCTATGTTAGCTCCTACTCCTTATAAATTTAATTTAGAAGAATCTGCTTACAAGACAATGGCTTCAGGCTTAATGTCTGATGAACAATGGCTTGTTCAGAAAAAAGCTGGCAAATTAGGAAATGATCCTATGGCTAAATTCAAACCTAGCTTTCTAATAAAAGCTCAGGCTTGTAGAGATGCTACTATGGCATATCGTATTGCCACCAGGCTTACAGATAAAGATAAACGTTTCTTCCATTTTAACGGTGAAATGCACTCAGGTGGAAATACCGGCATCTTATATTATTTAAGACAATATAAACCAGGAGTCGACATAGGGACTATTTCAGTAAAAAAAATGAAAGATCCATTAAAGTTCGATGCTAAAGATAGCCGAGCTGATTATAATATCGTCGTTCCTTCTTCCATGTATACATCATATAAACAATAATAATTATAGCAATGAATGAACCTGTTATAGAATGCGAAAATTTGACTCACTTTTACGGTAATCGTCAAATTTATGAAAATTTAAATTTTACCGTGCCTAAAGGTCACATTATGGGACTATTAGGAAAAAATGGTACTGGTAAAACCACTACTATTAATATATTGATGGGATATTTACAGCCTCGTGGTGGTGAGTGTCGTATCTTCGGAGAAAATATCCAACTAATGACTCCTGAAAAACGTAAAAGAATTGCACTTTTACTTGAAAATCATGTGCAATATACTTTTATGAATATCGAGCAAATAGAAAGATATTATGGTGCATTTTATCCTAAATGGAATAAAGATGCATATTATGAATTAATGAATAAACTAAAAGTAGCTCCTAAGCAACCAATTAGTCGTATGTCTTGTGGACAGCGTTCTCAAGTAGCTTTAGGATTAATTTTAGCTCAAAATGCTGATTTATTAGTGTTAGACGATTTCTCTATCGGGTTAGATCCTGGATATCGTCGTTTATTTATTGAATACTTGGAAGAATATACCAAAGCCGAAGAAAAAACAATCTTTATGACTTCTCATATCATCCAAGATTTAGATGGATTAGTAGATGACTGTATTATTATGGATTTTGGTAAAATATTATTACAAACACCTATTGATACCTTAAAGAAAAAATTTAATTGCTTCACGTTTAAAGTAGCTGATAAGAAAAAGTTACCTTCTGATCCTGAGTTTTATCACCCTGAATATTCTAAAGGATTAGGTTACATCTATACTTTCAAAAATGATGAATATGTTAAGAAAGTATTGAATGAACATAGTATACTATATACTGATTTTAAACGTAAGGACATTACTTTGGAAGATGCCTTTGTAGGTCTAACTGGTAAATATTAATCGATAAAAAATTATATCTCATGAATAAAGCAATATTCTTTAAAGAATGGATTAAAACTAAAAATGCTTTTTGGATCTTATTTTCTATATTAGGTCTAGTTAGTATTTATATCATATTTCAATTATATCACACTTGTGAATTCGTATCTGCTATTAGAGTATGGAATAATTATCTTATCGATGATAAGGGTGCATATATAAATTTGATGAAATTACTTCCTCTATTATCTGGTATTATTTTAGCCTTTGTACAGTTTGTACCAGAAGTTACTCTTAAACGTATTAAATTAACTCTCCATGTACCTTATCCTCAAAAACGTATGTTATTTATGATGATAAGTATAGGAGTATTAGAATTATTAGCCATTTTCGGATTTTCGTTAGGCATTTATATTATTTATTTATCTACTATCGTTAGTCATGAAATAGTTTTTGCTAGTTTTATGGTGTCATTACCTTGGTTTATAGCTGGTATAGCTGCTTATATTTTAGTTTGTGCTATATGTCTTGAACCTACTTGGCGTGGTCGTGTCATCAATGCTTTGATGGCAGCCGCTTTTATAAACATCTTCTTTATTAGCCCATTTCCTAAATCTTATAATTATAGTATTGTAGGTTTGATTATCGTAACATCACTTTGTTTCTTAATCGTACTTCGTTCTATGTTTAGATTTAAAAAAGGCTTACAAGATTAAATTATTAAAATTTGAAAATATTATCATGAAAATAGCAACAAAAATATTTTACTATACTCTCATCATTTTCTTGATGGCTTGGATTTTACCATCATTATATAATTTCTTATTCTATCAACCAAATAGCATAGCTAATTATAAATATAGTCCTATAACCAAGAATTTTGTACATTGGGAATACACAGATGGTCAATCTCTTTATTTAGATAGTGAAAATAATCATTATAATCAAGATCAATATGACTCTTTACTTCCTGTTACATATTATTTTATTCTTCAGTCTAAAAATAAAGCTATTGATAGCTTAGAAGGATATTCTATTGATAGAATGTCTATCGGTATGGGTATGGCAAGTGGTAGTGGTGGTCCTAGAAATATTAATACCCCTCATTTAGGAGTTAAAGAAATAATGGAATCCACTAAATATCGTCTGGCTTTACAAGATCCTACTCAAGTTTTCCGTTTTACTAAAAACTCTATGGAGATTATTAATAAAAGGGATAATAAAATAGATACTTTAAAGACTAGGTTATTTACTGATGCTTTTAATGAAGCAGGAATACAATGGCCAGTATTACGATCAAGTGGTAGTCCTTCTTCTCGTAAATCTTATGACTTCGGTTATATAATATTAGATAGTAATAATGAAGTGTATCATATGATGCAAGTTCATGGAAAACCTTATGTTAGGAAAACATCTGTTACACCTGATATGGGAATAGATCTTATCAGTATGCGTGAACCTATGAATAAAGAATATCTAGGTTATCTTTTAGGTAATAATTCATTATCCTTATTAATGGCTAATAAAGATTACACCACTACAAAATTAGATTTTCCATTAAATATGCATAAAGAGAATTTCTGGATAATGGGTAATATGTTATATTGGACAGTAACAGTAGCTAGAGATGATTCCTTTGATCTTTATGCTATAAATGCTCACACATATAAAACTGTTTTACATGAACATCATGAAAGACCAGTTATGAAATATACTAAAACATTAAAATGGGTTTTCCCATTTACAGTAAACTTTCAACGTAAGACTGACAGATGGATTTATCCTTCATTTGCTAACTTTAGTTGGTATGCATTAATATTAAATCTTTTACTTTCAGGATTATTAGTATTTATACAGCGTAAAAGAAAAGACACGAATTATGGCATGTCTATCATTACCATATTCTTCGGATTATTTAGTTTTGTTCCTGCATTGTTTATTAAAGAAAATTCATAAAATGAAAATTATAAAAAAATCAATATTAGGATTTGTACCCTTTTTATTAAGTGCCGTAATTCTATTATCTATATCTACCCCATCACAAGCTAAAGTACCTGTAGGTAAATATAATGGTGAATTAAAAATAACACTTGATAATAAACTTATAGGACGTAATGATAATCATGCCGTTCGTATTAAAACTATAAAGGACAATGTTAGATATTCTATCCTACTAGATGAATTCCAAGTAGCAAACTTTAACGTATCTGCATTGAAAACTTACGTAACTGCTAAACAAGCTCCTAAAGGAGATGTTAAAATAGCGGCTAAAATAAAAGACAATACTGGTTCTTTCGAAATTACTGGAACAGTAGAAGGTATTATTCATCCAAATAAGACAGTGGAACTAATCTACAATCTACATTTTGGGAAAATGCCAAAAACTATAACCTGCTTTTATAAAGGAACTTTGAATAAATAAAAAGATTAGTTAATCAAGAAAATGCAAATTTGTATTATTACAGATTTGCATTTTTTTATTTACTCATTAGCGATAGTCTTGACTTTCTTATCATTATGTATATCGAAATAAATCTTTCCATCCTTACGCTGAACTCTTATATGTGAGTTAGCTTCTATCTTGACTTGGATAAGTAGTTTAGCAAGTTCATTAATCAATTCTCTCTGCAACAATCTCTTAAGTGGACGAGCTCCATATTCTGGATCAAACCCGTTTTCAGATAAATAGTTAATAAAACTCTCATCGAAACTAATACTAATATCTTTTTCGAGCATTTTTTTCTTTAATTCTTCCAATTGTAATTTTAATATACCTCTAATATTTTCCTTGGTAAGAGCCTTAAATTCTATAATTTCATCTATACGGTTTATGAATTCTGGTCTCATAAGTGCTTTAACCTCAGCTTGAGAACACATATTTGAAGTCATAATTAAAATAGTATTCTTAAAATCTACAGTACGCCCTTTATTATCAGTTAATCTACCGTCATCTAAAACTTGTAACAAAATATTAAATACATCTGGATGAGCTTTTTCGATTTCATCCAATAATATTACTGAATAAGGTTTACGCCTTACAGATTCTGTTAACTGACCGCCTTCATCATAACCCACATAGCCTGGAGGCGCACCTATTAATCTAGAAACAGATTGCCTTTCTTGATATTCGCTCATATCTATACGGGTTATCATATTTTCATCATTAAAAAGAAGTTCTGCTAGTGCTTTCGCCAATTCTGTTTTTCCAACACCAGTAGTACCCATAAATAGAAATGAACCATATGGACGATTAGTACTTTGAAGTCCCGCACGAGATCTACGAACAGCATTGGAAACAGCAGTCACAGCTTCATTTTGCCCAATTATTCTCTTGTGTAAAATATCTTCCATATGAATTAGCTTATCTTGCTCACTTCTAAGCATTTTCTTTATAGGAATACCTGTCCATTTAGCTACTATTTCTGCAATATCTTCCTCCGTTACAGCTTCATTTATAAGAGGATTAGGATTCTCTGCTTTTTTAGACATTAAATGTTTTAATTCATCTTGACAAGCATTAATCTTACCGTAACGTATTTCAGCCACTTTACCGTAATCGCCGTTACGTTCAGCTTTTTCAGCTTCAAATTTATAAGTTTCCAGATCTTTTCTTTTTTGCTGTATGCTTGACAATAATGTTTTTTCTTCCTTCCATTTTTTTTCTTGAATCTTTAGTTTATCACTCAATTCATCCAAATTCTTCTGAAGTTCAGAAAGTTTAAGAGATTTTCCTTCTCTCTTAATAGCAGCTCTTTCTATCTCCATTTGACGTTTATTTCTTTCTAATTCATCTATAGATTCAGGAACAGAATTCATTTCTAACCTCATTTTAGAAGCTGCTTCATCTATTAAATCTATAGCTTTATCAGGTAAAAATCTATTTGTTATATATCTATTAGATAACTCACTAGCAGCGATAATAGCATCATCTTCAATTCTTACTTTATGGTAATTTTCATATTTTTCTTTCAGTCCACGTAATATAGAAACAGATTCTGCCACAGATGGTTCATTTACCATAACTACTTGAAATCTTCTTTCTAGTGCTTTATCAGTTTCGAAATATTTCTGATACTCATCTAGAGTGGTGGAACCTATAGCTCTAAGATCACCCCTAGCCAGTGCTGGTTTTAAAATATTAGCAGCATCCATAGCACCGTTTGTTCTACCAGCACCTACCAATGTATGTATTTCGTCAATAAATAAAATTATTTGACCATCACTATCTACGACAGCTTTAACCACAGCCTTAAGCCTTTCTTCAAATTCCCCTTGATACTTAGCTCCAGCAATCAGTGCACCCATATCTAAAGAATAAACTTTTTTATCTTTCAAATTATCTGGTACATCTTGTTTAAATATTCTTTGAGCTATTCCCTCAGAAATAGCTGTTTTACCTACTCCCGGTTCACCCACCAAAATAGGATTATTTTTAGTCCTTCTACTAAGAATTTGCAAAACTCTACGAATCTCTTCATCCCGTCCTATGACAGGATCAAGTTTACCCTCTTTAGCTCGATCATTAAGATTAATCGCAAAATGATCAAGCATTTGTCTAACATCCTTATTATCACTAGATGGATATCCTGAATTATTATTCATTTTCTAAATTTTTTATTATTAATCATTTGTATTACCGTTCAGTAATCAATCTTACTACTTCAATATTAATTTAATATTCTACGGCTATTTAACATAATAATATTGTACAATCTATGAGCCAATCTCATATACATGTCAAATTGTCAGTATCTTAATTCTATAAAAATAAAAAGATTATTAATACTAATTTTCTTATATTCCATAACTACTTTTTATTAACTTTGATTTATATTAAAATTAAAGCTAACCCAAATAGCTTTTTTAATGATAAATAAACATTATTTAAAAAACTTGAAAACAATGAAAATTATTAATGCTGAAGACATCAACCAAAACATCGAGATGAGTGAATTAATAGATGTGGCGAAAAAAGCTTATGAAATGTCTTATAATGGTGAAGCGACTACTCCACTTCGAACTATCACAGATTTAGGAGAAGGAAATCCTTTGGTGTTTTTCAAACCTGCTTGTGATAATACGAACAAGGAAGTTTCTATAAAGATTCTTAATCAATTAAAACATACTAGCGATAAAGGATATCCTACGATTCAAGGTATTATTCTTTTAATCGATGGTGAGAAGAATCAAATTTTAGCTGTAATTAATGGTAGTCTGATAACTGCTTTAAGAACAGGGGCCGCCTCTGGTATAGCTGCTAAGATACTTTCTCGTGAAGATTCTGAAAATCTCGTGGTCTTCGGCGCAGGTGCTCAGTCATATACTCAGATAAAAGGTATTTTAGCAGTGCGGGAAATCAAAAAGGTCACCATTTACGACAGATATGAACCAGCAATAAAAAAACTGATAAAATATTTCAGTTATGTTAAAGATGTGACTTTCGTCAATGGGACTCACGAAGAAATGGTTAACGATGAAAACAGCAATTACAAAACTGGCATAAAGAACGCAGACATAATTTGTACAGTTACTAACTCTACTTCTAAACTTTTCGAAACTAAAGATTTGAAACCTGGAGTTCATATAAATGCATTTGGCTCATTTGCTAAAGATATGCGAGAGCTACCTGACGATGTATTTACTAATGCAAAACTTTATGTGGATAATAAAGAATCTTGTTTCGCTGAAAGTGGTGATATTATTACTCCTTTAGCCAAAGGTTTTATCAACGATAATAATTATCAGGGTGAAATAGCTGAATTGATTTATAATAAAATAGAAGGCCGTACCGCTGCTGAACAAAGAACTATTTTCAAAAGTGTCGGCATTGCTACTCAAGATTTAGCTGTCGCTCAATACATTTATAATAAAGCTGTTAAACATAATTTCGGTGTAAATATAGAATTATAAAGTAATGAAAAAACCCATAAGTATTTTCAACGAAGTATTAGGTCCTATCATGAGAGGCCCATCTAGTTCACATACAGCAGGGGCATATCGCATCGGCCTAATTGCTAGAAAGTTATTCAATCGACCTATTTCCAAAGTCATCGTCGTATTTTCTACTAAAGGATCATTACCCACGACTTATAAAAGCCAAGGTTCTGAAATCGGTCTCATCACTGGATTAATGGGATCCACCCTTGAATCAGATAATATCCAAGATATAGTTTCCATAGCTGCCCAGGCAGGACTAAAAGTAGAGACTATCGTTACCGACGAAGCTTGCTCTCATCCAAACACTTATAATCTAACACTTTTCTCCAAAGATACAGAATCAGATACAGCAGAAACCAATCCTATTAGCCAGCCCTCGATGAAAGTCGTGGGAATCTCTACAGGCGGAGGAATGGTCGAAATTATAAATGTCGATGGAATAGAAACCGATATAGAAGGTGACACATACGAAGAATTTGGTAATAAAGTTAATCCGAAAAAATATCACTTAGATCCGATTCTTCCTATACATTTTACAGAAAACTCATCAGTACCATTCCATAATGCATTAGAATTCGAAGAACTTTTAGCTAAAGAAAAAGCAAATTCTTTGAAAAATTATACGACTAAAGAAATATGGGAATACGCACTTGAATACGAAGCCTCTAGAGGAAATATGAGCAAAGACGAAGTTTGGACAGTAGCTAAAAAAGTGTTATCCATTATGCGTCAGTCACTTAATACTGGGTTAAACGGGACAAAATATAAAGACAGAATCTTAGGACAACAATTCGACCTTATCGATAAAGCTTCTGAAAAAGGGAAATTAATCGATTCTCCTTTAATAAATAGAGTCGAAAAATACGCTTTAGCTATAATGGAATGCAAAAGTTCCTTTGGCCTTATCGTAGCAGCACCTACAGCAGGCTCATGCGCAGTAATTCCAGCGGCAATATTAGCTTGTTACGATGAATTTAATATTTCAGAAAATAAACACTCTGACGATGAGGCCATTAAAGCCCTTTTAGCTGCTGGATTAATAGGAGTATTTATAGCAGAAGATTCTACATTCTCAGCAGAAGTAGCAGGTTGTCAAGCAGAATGTGGTGCAGCATCAGGTATGGCAGCTGCAGCACTTGTCCAATTAAAACATGGAACTACCCAAACAGCATTGCACGCTGCATCATTTGCACTACAAAATATTCTAGGAATGATTTGTGACCCTATAGCAAATCGAGTAGAAGCTCCTTGCCTTGGGAAAAATATTATGTGCGCTATGAATGCTATTTCGTCAGCCAACATCGCTTTAGCTAAGATTAATACATTAATACCTTTAAGTCAAGTAATCCAAACAATGGATAAAGTAGGTAAAGCTATAATACCTGAACTAAGATGCACAAGCCTCGGTGGACTATCAGTTTGTCCTGCTTCTAAAGAAATTGAAAAAAAATTGAACCTTTCCTAAATAAAGATTAAAAACTTTTAAATAATATGATAAAAAGTAATCTTACAGAAAAAAACAATGGATTAGTTTTACCTATAGTAGAGGAGTTCTATTCTTTGCAAGGTGAGGGTTACAACACTGGAATAGCAGCTTATTTTATTAGATTAGCTGGCTGCGATGTACGTTGTAGCTGGTGTGATTCGAAAGAAAGCTGGAAAATCGCAAATCATCCAATGGTTCATATTGAAGATATTCTTAAAAACATCCTTGATCAAGAAGCTAATACAGTAGTAATTACCGGTGGTGAACCTACTATTCACAATTTAGAACCTCTTACTACTTTATTAAGATCATACAAAATCAAAGTATTGATGGAAACATCAGGCACCCACCCTATTTCAGGAACAATAGATTGGATCGCCGTCTCACCTAAAAAGCACAAGAAGCCTTTAAATGAAGTTCTGGCTGTCGCCAATGAACTAAAAGTCATCATAGAAACCAAAGATGATTTTAAATGGGCAGAAGAAAACGCTGCCAAAGCTATAGCCAACAGGAAAAAACTCTTAATCCATCAAACTACTAAAAACACTAACACATCTACTAAATTAAATTTCCCTATACTATTTCTTCAACCAGAATGGAACAACCGCGATTTCATTTTACCCATCATGATAGATTACGTAAAAAGACATCCCCAGTGGCGCATCTCATTACAAACACATAAATTTATGAATATTCTCTAATTAATTGAAAATCTATTATTTAACAAAATTTTTATTTTTTACCAATAAAATTATTGCTACAAATAATATATTGAAAAAGTTTTAGGACATATTAAACTCTAAAAAAGCCTCCAAAAATTCCGATTTTTCAAAACAATACACTATCTTAGTAAGATGAAAATATTAATATAGATACAGAAAATAAATAATATCCGAATTTACTCAAAATAATAATAAATATTTTAATAATAAATTTTATGAAATTAAGAACATTATTTTTAGCTGCCGCTACATTATGCATGCTATCCCCTGTTTCTTTCGCTAGTAATCGCAGAAAGAAAAAAGAAGAAAAACCAGAATATAAATTTGAAATTGTAGTAGAAAACCCTATTACCTCTGTTAAAGACCAAGCTAGTTCAGGTACTTGCTGGTGCTACTCTGGAATTGGTTTTTTAGAAAGTGAAATTATAAAAGCTGGTGGTCCTTCGTTAGATTTATCTGAAATGTATATCGTTTCTAACTCATTTAAAGAAAGAGCTGTAAAATACGTAAGAATGTATGGTATCTTCAATTATTCAGAAGGTAGTTCTTGTGGTGATGTTTTAAACGTTTGGAAAAATCATGGTATTGTTCCTCAGACAGAAATGGAAGGTCTTAACTATGGTGAATCAAGAAATAAATTTTCTGAACTTTCAAAAACATCTAAAGCTTTTTTAGATGTTATAGCTAAAAAACCTAACAGAAGATTATCTACAGCTTGGAAAACAGCTTTTAATGGTATCATCGATGCTTACTTAGGTGTAGCTCCTGAAACTTTCACATACGAAGGTAAAGAATATACCCCTAAATCATTTGCTGAAAGTCTTAATATTAACATGGATGATTACGTATCTATTACATCTTTCACACATCATCCATTCTATACATCATATTCTATCCAAGTACCTGATAACTGGAGAAATGACATTTCTTACAATGTACCTATCAAAGATATGATGGCTATCATGGACAACGCTCTTAATAATGGTTACACTATTTGCTGGGGTGCTGATGTTTCAGAAAGAGGTTTCTCTCGTAACGGTGTAGGCGTAATTCCTGATACAGATAAAATTAAAGATATCGAAGAATCTGGTTCTGACGAAGCTCGTTGGATCGGTGTTAGTAAAAAGAAAATTAATGCACCTTATCTTTCAATGCCTTGTCCAGAACTTACTATCACTCAAGAAATGCGTCAAGAAGCATATGACCGTCAAGAAACAACCGACGATCACGGTATGCAAATTTATGGTATCGCTAAAGATCAAAACGGAACTAAATATTATTTAGTTAAAAATTCATGGAACACAGCAGGTAAATATAAAGGTATTTGGTACGTATCAGAAGCTTTTGTAGAATATAAAACAATGAATTTCATTGTAAATAAAAATGCTATTCCTACTACTATTAAAGAAAAATTAGGCCTTTAATGAGACTAAATAATTTTTAATTAGATTTAAATATACTTAATGACCATTTATTAAAATATTTTAGTAAATGGCCATTATTTTTATATATAAATGTTAAATTTACACTTATAAAATTTTACAAACCTAATAACTTATAAAATGAAAATAAAAAGATTAGTCTTAGTTTTCTGCCTAACAGCAATAGCTATAAGTGCTTCTGCACAATATCAGTTTACTGAAGTTTTAAAAAATCCTGTTACTTCTGTTAAAGATCAAAATCACTCTGGAACATGCTGGTGTTTCGCTACTTGTTCTTTCATGGAATCTGAACTTTTAAGAATGGGAAAAGGTGAATATGATTTATCAGAAATGTTCGTAGTTAGAAATAACTATGTAGAACGTATTCAAGATGATTTTTTAAGAAGAGGAAATGGGAATATAGGTCCTGGAAGTATTTGTCATATGGCATTTAAAGTATATGCTAAATATGGTATGATGCCAGAAAGTGCATATAATGGTATTAATTATGATGCTAAAGGTCATGATCATAAAGAACTTAGCGGCTACCTTACTACTCTAGTAAAAGAAGGGATTAAATTAGGCAAACGTTCTCCGGAATACTTTGAATTACAAAAATATGTGCTTGACACATATCTTGGAGAAATTCCTGATACTTTCGAATATAATGGTAAAGAGTACACAGCTAAATCTTTTGCAAACATGCTAGGACTTAATCCTGATGATTATGTAGAAATTTGTAGTGTAACTCATCACCCATTTTATCAAAAAGTTCCTGTAGAAATTTATGATAACTGGGATCATGAAAAACAATATAATCTTCCATTAGACGAATTCATGGAAGTTATAGATAACGCACTCAAAACAGGATACACAGTAGATTGGGATGGTGATGTTATGGAAGCTGGTTACCAATTCAAAGAACATTTCTCTATTATTCCTGCTGATACTAAACTTACAAAATCAGATCTTAAAGATCTTAAAGAACCCATAGAAGAAATGATAGTTACTCAAAACCTTCGTCAAGAATGGATAGAAACTTTCAAAACTGAAGATCAACATCTAGAACATATCGTAGGTATTTCTAAAGATCAGAATGGAAATAAATATTACATTACTAAGAACTCTTGGAATACAGATATTAACGGTGACGGATATCACAACATGTCTGTAAGTTATGTAAGAGGTAAAACTATGGGAATCATGGTTCATAAAAATGCCATCCCTAAAAAACTTAGAAAGAAATTAGATATTAAATAGTAAACATATCATCATGAAATTCAAATCTGGCATACCGAATTTTATTACTTCTTTGAATTTAATTTCAGGAATAGTATCTATAATTTTTTCATTTTATGGAGAATTTGACTTAGCACTATTATGTATAGTATTTAGTGCAATATTTGATTTTTTTGATGGTTTTTCCGCACGATTATTAGGAGCATATTCAGATATTGGGAAGGAATTAGATTCACTTAGCGATCTTGTAAGCTTCGGACTAGCTCCTTCTCTTTTATTATATAATTACATGGTTACTAATGTATGTGGAAACAGTTGGTCCATCCCTGCATTAATAACACTTTATTATGCTGTACAAGCAGCATTTAGATTAGCTAAATTTAACGTTGACGACAGTCAAACTCATACATTTATAGGACTTCCTACTCCCGCTGCTGCTGGGTTTTTAGGTTCTATGATATTGGTGGCACTACATAATAATGTTTTTGCTTTAGCTATAAATAATCCTTATTATCTCCCTATTGCAGCTATCATTATAGCAGAACTTACTATCTCTAAAGTTCCTATGTTCTCATTGAAATTAACATCTTTTAAATGGGCTGAAAATAAGAATCTTTACAGTTATGTCATCCATCTAGTAATAGTAGTTATAATATTATTCGCACTAGGACTTCATTGGTCTATACCTATCTTATATCTATTTACATCTTATATATGCTGGAACATAATAACCAACATAATTTACTTACTTAAAAAGATCAACAAATGACTTCAGAATTAATAATTGGTCTTGCAATACCTTTTCTTGGTACTATTTTAGGAAGTTCCATGGTATTTTTCATGAGAAATAAAATGATTCCAAGTCTTGAAAAGATTCTTATGGGATTTGCATCAGGAGTTATGATAGCTGCGTCTATTTGGTCTCTTATTATTCCAGCTACCGAAATGACAGCACAAGCAGGAAAAGCAGAATGGGTACCTACTGTAGTAGGAGTATTACTCGGTATGGGATTCTTTTTACTGCTAGATGGACTTATTCCACATACACATATAAAGTCAAATACAAAAGAAGGTATTAAATGTAATCTTGGTCATCAAAGCCGTTTAATGTTGGCCGTTACTCTTCACAATATTCCAGAAGGTATGGCAGTCGGAGTAATATTCGCAGGTTGGATGAGTGGAGACAATAATATCACATTACAGGCAGCCATGGTTTTAGCTATAGGATTAGCTATTCAAAATTTCCCAGAAGGCGCCATTATCTCTATGCCCCTAAGAGCTGCTTCACTAGAACATTATAACGCATTAAAAGCTGCACAAGCTACTACATCTGAAACAGCTCGTAAAAATGATGTTATTTGTAAATTCAAGGCTTTTTGGTTTGGTACTTTATCAGGAGCTGTAGAACCTGTAGCAGCCATTTTGGCTATATTATTAACAAGTTTAATCGAAGGGATTTTACCATATGCACTTTCCTTCGCTGCAGGATGTATGATTTATGTAGTAATAGAAGAATTAATTCCAGAATCACAGGCCGGCAAGCACTCAAACTTTAGTACTATAGGATTCGCATTCGGATTCGTATTAATGTTCTTTTTAGATACTACTCTTATTTAAACTCTTGAATCATCTCAGATACCTTAGTATCAGCATTATCACCTTTAGCACCGAAATAATATTTGATCTTAGGCTCAGTACCAGAAGGTCGAACTGAAACGACACTTTCATCTTCAGTAAAGAATCTAAGTACATTTGAAGACGGTAGGCCCGTTTCCTCAGGTTTCAAGCAATCAATCACACGAACCACTTTAGATCCAGCAATAGTTTTAGGAGGATTAACACGATAATTATCCATCATAGCCTTGATTTCTTCTTGTCCAGTTTTACCTTTCTTGACTACAGACATTAATTTTTCACTATAATAACCATATTCTTGATAAATCTTCTGCAACAACTCATACATACTCATACCTTGATCTAATGCCCATGCAGCACATTCAGCTATTGCCGAACAGGCCACTACTGCATCTTTATCTCGAACAAATTCACCAAGATTATAACCGTAACTTTCTTCTCCACCAAAAATAAATAATTTCTTACCTTCATTAAGACGAACTAACTCACAAATATATTTGAACCCAGTTAAAACATCATAACATTCCACTCCGAAACTTTCAGAAATAGCTTTTAAAAGCTCGGTAGTCACTATCGTTTTAATAGTATATGTATTCTTATTTAGCTTACCTTCTTCTTTCCAACGTCTTAAAATATAATAAGTTAGAATAGACGCCGTTTGATTTCCGTTAAGCTGCTTCATTTTTCCATTATTATCCCTAACAGCAATACCTACTCTATCAGCATCTGGATCAGTAGCCATTACTAAATCTGCATTTTTTTTATCAGCTAGGGCTAATGCTAACTTCATTGCAGCAGGTTCCTCTGGATTTGGAGACACTACAGTAGGAAAATTACCATCAGAAATATCTTGCTTAACGACTGTATTAATATTAGTAAAACCGAGTTGCTTTAAAGCACGAGGCACCATTCTCACACCAGTTCCATGAAGAGGAGTATAAACTATCGTCATGTCCTTATGATTTTTAACAGAATCTGGGGACAACATAAGAGACAATATTTTATCAAGATAAATTTTATCAATCTTTTCACCTATAGGCTCTATACTTCCAGCAGGACCAAAATCTGACAAATCTATTTTAGCAGGTTTTTCATATCTATTTCTAGCATGATATTCTTCAGGCACCTTAACCTGAGTAATAGAAGTAATCTTATTTACTTCATCTATTATATTCTTATCATGAGGAGCAGTAATTTGAGCACCATCTTCCCAATAAGCTTTATATCCGTTATATTCCTTAGGATTATGAGAAGCAGTAACCATAACACCCGCTTTACAACCAAGTTCTCTAATCGCAAAACTCAATTCTGGAGTAGGCCTAATATTATCGAAAAGATAAACTATGAAACCATTTGAAGAAAATACATTAGCAGTAATCTTAGCAAATTCTCTACTATGATTTCTAGAATCAAAAGAAATAGCCACTTTAATATGATCATCTAATGACTTATAAATATCAGCGAAAGCTTTAATTAAATAATTGGCAAAACCCTGAGTAGCCATAGCTACAGTATATTTATTCATACGATTCGTACCAGCTCCCATAATACCCCTCAATCCACCAGTGCCAAATTCCAAATTCCTATAAAAAGAATCCTCCAGAAGACTAGTATTACCAGCATCTGTTTTATTAGCATCTTCATCGAACATTATTCTTACTTGATGTCTGGTCTCTACATCATACTCATTGGAAAGCCAGACTTTCGCCCTTTCTCTATAATCCATAATTATTCGTTTAATTATTCTTGCATTAAATATTTCTTAATATTTCTCTAACAAAAATACTAACTTTACGACAGAAAAAAAATACAATTAGAAAAATGCTAAACGAAAGGACCATAAAATTCATATTAAAAAATGAAGATACCGACCTAATGAAACTCCTCCTTTCGTCTGGCGATAATAATGATATTGATATTAAAAAAGCCGTCCGACAAATAGAAGCCCGTAAGAAAATAAAAACCAAACTAATTAAATGGTACCACATTCCTGCTATCGAATATCCTACTAATCTTTCATTAGAACAATGTAGTTCAGAACAAACCGCTAAGTATAAACAAAGATTCATCCATAAGGGAGATATATGTGCAGATCTCTGCGGAGGTTTAGGAGTAGATACATATTACATTTCACAAATAGCATCTGAAGTAGATTACTTCGAACAAAATAAAACCATCGCTTGCTGCTCCTTACAGAACTTCAAATTATTGTCGACAGACTCAAAATTAGAACACTATAAATCTACTAATTATAATTTTACAGACTCAAAATTAGAACACTATAAATCTACTAATTATAATTCTACAGACTCTAAATTAGAAGTTCATAACTCGCCTGTTTATAATTCAAATATTAATCCATGTAATATACATGTATATAATCAGACAGTTAATAAAGAATTTCTAATAAATTCACTAGCTAATCCTTACTTAAGTGGACCATCACTGCGAAACCACTACGATCTTTTTTATTTGGATCCAGCTAGACGTTCAAAAACAGGTAGTAGAATATATTCGATCGAAGATAGTAGTCCCAATATATGCGAGTTAAAAGAATGGTTATTTAAAAAATCACCTAAGATATTATTAAAAATATCACCTATGGCAGATTTAACAGCTACTTTAAAATTATTACCAGAAACATCTGAAGTTCATATCATTAGTCTTAATAATGAATGCAAAGAATTATTATTATTACTAGAAAGAGATTTCATAAAATCGACATCTACTGAACCCATAATTACTTGTGTAAATTTAAAAAAGAATAAATCTCCACAAACTTTTAAATTTAAAATATCAAACGAAAAAAACGCTAAATGTACTTTTGCCAAACCCGAAAAATTAACAAATTCTAAACCATCCACCATTAATAATATTCATACCCATAATAACAGTACAGATAATAGTATGGATAACAATATTGAAAGCGAATCTCCCAAATATCTTTATGAACCTAATAAATCCATTACTAAAGCTGGTGCATTTAAATATATATCTGAATATTACAAAATTGATAAAATTGCCACTGGGACTCATCTCTACTTATCAAACCAGCTAATTACCTTTCCAGGTAAAACATTTAAGATATTGCAAATCACCGATATGAGCAAAAAATCTATAATAAAAGCAGCTAATCAATACCCCAATGCTGCTGTAAGTGCGAAGAATATTCCATTAAGTTCTAATGAATTGAAAAAAAAATTAAAAGTCGGAGAATCAGAAACTTATCACATTTTTGGACTAAGCCGTTTTGATGGAAAGAAACGTCTATACCTCACAAAAGAAATTTAACTACTTTCAACTATTCCACCAACCGATAATTCATTTTTTGTTAGCACCCATTTCATTATCATTAAATAGATTCTTACACTTGCCAAATACACTATACTATAAAAGCACTTTGTGTTATTTCCTATTACATTTTACTATGATTTTCTAGGAGGAAATGTCGAAATCGACCTTACAGAACATCTTTTGTTATTTCCTATGTAAATATTTTTTAAATAAATCTGAATACTTATGAAAAATAAATCTGAATACTTATGAAAGTATAGACTAAAATATTTATGAAAGATAAATTCCAGATACTTATGAAAGTATAGACTAAAATACTTATTAAAAATGAATTCCAGATACTTATAAAGTATAGACTAAAATACTTATTAAAAATGAATTCCAGATACTTATAAAGTATAGACTAAAATACTTATTAAAAATAAATTCCAGATACTTATGAAAGTATAGACTAAAATATTTATGAAAGATAAATCTGAATATTTATATTTTAGATTTCATTAGGGAAATTCACAAGATAGACTTTCTGGATAGCTCGAGTTATAGCGGTGTAAAACCATTTGATTTCGTCAATAGTAACATCGGGTTTCCAAAATGGGTTGTCGATAAAGACAGCTTTCCACTGACCTCCTTGTGATTTGTGTCCTGTGACTGCATATGAGAACTTTATTTGCAGAGCATTATAATATTTGTCTTCTCGAATAGATTTGTATCGTTTACTTTTAGTAGTAATATGAGCGTAATCTTTATTTATACCATCCCAAAGAGCTTTATACTGAGTTTGATCTAAAGAAGCTCGTTCAGAAGTCAGAGTATCTAATATAACTTTAGCATCTATCTCGACATCTTTATAATCAGGAAATCTTAAACGAGCATCTGCATAATGAAGACCATAACGATCCTCATGATTTTTGATGCTAAGTAATTCTGCCACATCACCATTTGCAATAAAATCTAATTCGGGAATTTTATCTAAAAATTGATAACAGTTTTTTACGACCATAAGTCTGTCCCCACTAGTGAGTTGTTCCTCTCTAAATAGTACAGTGGCACGGATACCTGCATTATATCTATTAGCACGTTTATTAGAACGACACAATATAACAGTATCTTCCTCACCATACCTTTCATAAGCATCATTAATACATTCGATTAATTCGTTACCCGTTATTTTCTCAATGTCTGGAAAGCTCTCGAAATCAAATTTAGGCAAGGCTAATGAATTAGCAGAATCACCTATAGATTTAGCTAATTGCATAAATCTCAAAACAGTAGCATTATATAAAATACCAGATTCTTGAGACTGACGTACTACAGCCTTTAATTCACAATAATCACAGTTACCGTAAAATGTCATTTCATTAATATCTAAAGCAGGGCTTCTCTCTAAACCAATAGGAGGTAACTGACCACTATCCCCCATCAAAATCAACTTATTTCTTTTACCCTGACGAACATACATAATTAAATCTTCCAATAGATTTCCTGAACCAAAGGTATTGTCACCAGACAGAGTAGTAATCAAAGACACTTCATCTACAATGATAATACAATCCGTTAATTTATTAGGAGCAAGAACGAAATTCCCGACTAGAACTGATTTTTGCCTATAAATCTGCTTGTGTATAGTATGTGCCGATTTTCCAGCATATCCACTTAACACTTTAGCAGAACGTCCAGTAGGAGCAAGAAGTTTATATGGTCTGTCGACAATTTCTAATACCTGGACTAAAGCACTGATCGCAGATGTTTTACCTGTACCAGCATAACCATTAATAATTAATATATCTGAATAATCAGTATTTGTAGGTTCAGAAATCGATATAAATTTAGCTAAATGTTCAAATAACTTAGACTGGTCTTGAGTAGGTTTAAATGGAAAGGCTTTATTTAACTTTTCTATAAAATAATCGTTTAAAGCCATATTAATTTTTTTTGAAAATAACGAACAACATCAATAATGTAAAAAGTTCAAGACGACCTAATAACATTTCGATCGTTAAGATAAATTTGGCAAAGTCATTGAAATATAAATAATTACCTAATGAACCACATCTACCAAATCCGGGTCCTACATTCCCAATATGAGCTACTGACGCAGAAATAGACTCAATAAAAGGGATACCTGTAGCGGAAAGTAATAAAGCACAAATAAACATTATTAAGAAATAAATTCCAATAAACAATAATACAGAAAATAATGTATCATTAGGAACTAACGTATGCCCTATTTTCAAAGGAATAATACCCTTGGGATGTAATTGCTTTCTAAGCTGAATTTTAACTGAATTAAATAATATCCATGTTCTATCAGCTTTAATACCTCCAGTAGTAGAACCTGAACAGGCGGTAAAGATAGAAAGTAACATAAGTAACATTATAGAAAATTGTGGCCATATAGATGTATTAGCAGTCGCAAATCCTGAAGTGGTATTCAGTGATATCACTTGGAAAAATGCTAATCTTAAAGCCTGTCCCCAATTCGCTGCTATTCCTCCAGAATAAATATCTATGGCTACTAAAATAGAAGAAAAGAAAACTGTCCCTAAATATAATTTTATTATAGGTGATTTAAATATTTTAGTCGAACCATGGACTATTAATTGATATAATAGCCCAAAATGAGTACCAGCACATAACATAAAAAACATAGCTGTAAACTCTATAGGAAATGAATGGAAAGACATCAATGATTGATTTTTAGTAGAGAATCCGCCTGTAGCTACTATACTAAAAGCATGGTTAATCGCATCATAAAAATTCATCCCAGATATCATTAAAAATATAGTACTTAGAACCGTAATACCTAAATAAACTATAGAAATAATTTTAACAGTTTCTTTAGTTTTAAATTTGTAATTTTCTTTAGATAAAGCTGAAATTTCCATTTTAGAAATCCTCAATCTAAAAGTACTAACAGCAGGCAATACTAACAACATAAAAATTACTACTCCTATACCACCTATAAAGTGAGTCGATGATCTCCAAAATAATAATCCTTTAGGAACAGCTTCTACTTCAGTAAGAATAGTAGATCCTGTCGTAGTATAACCAGAAACAGATTCGAACCACGCATTCATTAAGGTAAAGTTTTCTCCCCATAATATATAAGGCATCATACCGAAAAGGCATACCAATAACCACGATAGAATAATAATGATAAATCCTTCTTTTATATTAATATCTTCAGATTTCTTAACGAAGATAAAAGGAAAAACACCGACAGAAGCAGTAATAAAAGTACTGATTACAAGAGGAGAAAAGGATGAATCAAAACCATATATCATCGATACTAACGCTGATATAAACATAAAAAGAGCGTTGAATAAAAGAGCAATACCTGTGTATCGCGCTATTAGTTTTATATTCATTTCTTTTTAAGTGATTTATTTTCGTCTACTATTTCTTTTATTTCTTCGTTTAATTGATAAAGGTGACTACCTTTTGGATCAAAAATCACATTATACGGCTTATTATATTTATGATATTTCAGAAGTTCTTTCTCCATTTTCCATATAGGATTTAGGACATAAAGATTTAAAAAATAATTAAATAATAAGACTAATATAATACCTGCTATAATAGCCACTATACCAGGCATCGTAGCTCTATAAAAACCATCTTTTATTTGAGAATAATTTTCCGATAACTGGTTTTGTGAAATGTTAGAAAGTCCTTGAATATAACCTTTCATTTTATTATATACTCCATGTAATCTATCGAAATACCAATCTCTCCTAACAGAGTAATCTTCGTGCCAAATATCATCTATTTCTCTTATAACATGCATATAAGCTACATATGCATAACGGACAGAATCCGCCATAGCTTTTTCTTCATCTGTAGTAAGATGATCTTGAATACTATCCATCAGAGTAATAAATTCAGAATCAGCTTTAATAACTGGAACTGAATTCAATTCACTAGTACCGATTATTTCTAATATTCTAGTATTATATTCGTCACTCTTATTTACCATAATACGAGAGGTGTTTACACAAGTGATATTATTAGATACCATTTGAGAAACTATTTTACTCATTCTTCCAAACTCGAAATAAGTAACTACCCCAGATAATAAAAGCATTACCCCTATTAATATGAATCCTAAAAGAACTCTATTCTTTATTCGTAGGTCAAATTTTTTCATAAATAGTTTTTTATCGACAAAACAATGTTTTACCAAATACAAATATAACAAAAAGAGACGGTATTTAATCCGTCTCTTATATTTTTATATATTTTCTAAAAAATTATTTTCCTAATTTCTCTCTTATAGATACACAATATTCAAGCATCTTGAAAATCTGATTGGTATAACCAGCCTCATTATCATACCAAGATACTACTTTTACGAAATGATCATTAAGCTGAATACCAGCTGTGGCATCGAAATAAGATGTAGTACGCATTCCTACAAAATCTTGAGAAACTACAGAGTCTTCAGTATAACCAAGAACACCTTTTAAATATGTTTCAGAAGCTACTTTCATAGCTTTTTTAATATCTTCATATGTACAAGATTTTTTAAGTCGGCAGGTCAAATCCACTGCTGATACATCTACCGTAGGAACTCTATAAGCCATACCAGTAAGTTTACCTTGCATTTCTGGAATAACTTTACCTACAGCTATAGCTGCACCAGTAGAAGTAGGAATAATATTATTTAAAGCTGAGCGACCTGATCTCCATTTCTTAACATTATGTCTATCCACTACTTTTTGAGAACCTGTACCAGAATGTATAGTAGACATTAAGCCTTCTTCTATACCAAAATTATCATTTAAGACTTTAACTATAGGAGCCAAACAGTTAGTAGTACAAGATGCATTAGAAATTAAATCTTGACCTTTATATTTTTCTTGATTAACTCCATATACAAACATAGGAGTATCATCCTTAGAAGGAGCTGACATCATAACAAACTTAGCACCTTTATCAAAATGTATTTGTGCTTTTTCAGCTGTTAAATATGCTCCGGTAGAATCCACCACATACTCTGCACCAAATTCACCCCATTTTAATTCATTAGGGTCCATGCTATTAGTTATGTGTATTTTATTACCATTAACGATTAGCATATTATCTTTTACTTCCACAGTTCCATTAAAACGACCATGAACTGAATCATACTTAATATAGTATGCTGAATAATCTATATCTACAGTATCATTAATCGCTACGACCTGCACATCATCTCTTTCAAAAGATTCACGTAAAACCATACGTCCAATACGACCAAAACCATTAATACCGAGTTTTATCTTTTTCATTCCAAATGACTATTTAATATATTTTTTTGATTAGCTTATATAAATGCAAATATATATAATTCCCCTTAAATAAACTATCTTTGTACCATAATAAAGAAAATTAGAAAATATACATGGAAATATTAATTACGAACGATGACAGCATTTCAGCAGAAGGAATAAATTTTTTAATAAATTTCATGAAACCATATGGGAATATAACTGTAGTCGCCCCTAAAGATCCACAATCTGGGAAAGCTGCATCTCTTACTATAATGAAGCATATGTATCTTGAAAAAATGAGTGAAGAAAAAGGCGTTAAAATCTACTCATTTAATGGAACACCAGTAGACTGTGTAAAGTTAGCCATGAATTCTTTCTTCAAAAAAAAGAAACCAGATTTATTAATCTCAGGTATAAATCATGGTCATAATACCTCAGCAGCAGCTTTTTATTCAGGAACTTTAGGTGCTGCCATAGAAGGATGCTTATATAATATTCCATCTGTAGGATTTTCTATCGACGATCATCATAAAAACATCGATTTTTCTGCCATAGAAAAATATGGAAGAAAAGTTATCGAAATGATTATAAAAAATGGCATTGCACAAGGCTCATATTTAAATATAAATTTTCCAAGTCTCCCAGCTAATCAAATCTTAGGATACAAATTTGGTCATTTAGGAAAAGGCAGATGGATAAACGAATTTGAAGAGAAGTCTGACGACCATGGGAAAAACTATTGGTGGATGACTGGAGAATTCGAAAATCTAGAACCAGAAAATCCAAAATCTGATATCAATATCATAAATAGCGGATATATTTCTATCGTAGTCCATAAGCTAGATAACACAAATTACGACGAACTCTCACGTCTAAAAAAAGCTTTCTAGGAATGAATATCTGGTATCCCGAAATGTTCGGACACATATTCAAGATCTTTATCGCCTCGACCACTAAGATTTACTAATATGGATTCATGTGGATTCTTCTTGGCCAGTTTACAAGCATAAGCCACTGCATGTGCACTTTCAAGTGCTGGGATAATTCCTTCAAGCCTACTTAGTTCAAAAAAACTATTTATACATTCATCATCATTAATAGTTACATATTTAACACGTTTATGGCTACCAAGCATAGAATGTTCAGGACCTACTCCAGGATAATCTAGTCCACTTGCACAAGAATATACAGGGGCAGGATTTCCTTTTTCATCTTGAAGCAACATACACTTAAAACCATGCAACACTCCAGGCCTACCATAAGTAATAGAAGCTGCATTCTGACCTAATTTACAGCCATTGCCACCTGGCTCTACCCCATAAATATTACAATTATCCTGTAAGAATGCTGAAAAGATTCCCATAGCATTACTTCCCCCACCTACACAAGCTATTACATTATCTGGCATCTCTCCAGTCATTTCAGAGAACTGCTCTTTAGCCTCTATACCTACCACTCGTTGAAAATCTCTTACCATCATAGGAAATGGATGTGGACCTACTACCGAACCTATGCAATAAATCGTATTAATCGGATCCTGAATATAAGCCTCGAATGCTGCATCTACCGCTTCCTTTAAAGTTTTTAATCCAGAAGAAACAGGTATCACTTTAGCCCCCAGAATTTTCATGCGGATTACATTAGGCATTTGTTTAGCTATATCTACCTCACCCATATAAATATCACAATCTAGTCCAAAATATGCTGCGGCTGTCGCCAATGCTACCCCATGCTGACCAGCACCAGTTTCAGCAATGACCTTTTTTTTACC
This sequence comes from Bacteroidales bacterium, assembly GCA_041672845.1. Taxonomy (GTDB): domain Bacteria; phylum Bacteroidota; class Bacteroidia; order Bacteroidales; family UBA932; genus JBAYDV01. The sequence goes on along the minus strand of JBAYYV010000003.1, from coordinate 101,834 downwards.
CATATACTTAGCTAACAATACTTCACCCATACAATGATTTAGTTTATGAGCCCCTGTATGATTAAGATCTTCTCTTTTTAGATAAATCCTACCACCATACTTATTGCTCAGTCTATCACAATAATACACTGGTGTAGGACGTCCTTGATAATGTTTTCTAATACTTCTTAATTCAGAAATAAATTTGTGAGATTTACTAATACTAAAATAAGCATTAGTAATACGATCCATCTCTTGTTTTAATTCATCTGGAATAAAAGATCCACCAAAGTCTCCGAAGAAACCATCTTGATTAGGATAAGTTTTTAAATAATCCTGTTTCATTTTTAATAATTTTTAAATGTTTAAAATATTTTAACAAAACAAGGATGAAGGATTTTCTGAAATGGATTATTCTAAAGAATAAATACATAAAAATAAATGCTTAATAAAAAGCCTGTCAGAAAATCCGACAGGCTTGAATATATTTTAGTTTTTAAATACACATAAAATTTCTACTCATCGAATTCTTGGAATTTGATAAGCCACCACCAATTAGTATTTAAAAAATTTGTCATATTTCTAATATTAGTAATATAAGCTGTTTCATTATTTTTATGCAAATAATATCGTCTATCTTAAATAAGCAACATCTGTATTACATAAGTCACAAATGTATCATTTTATTTTTTTTTATCCTACACAATTTTAAAAAATTAATAATACTTTTGAAATAAAATATAAGTATATCTAATGATATCTACGACATATTTATTAATTTTACATAGATACTAGATTTATCTAAATATTATTTTATATAGATAAATATCCAAACTACTTTTAAAATATATGGAATGAAATATTACATTATAGCCGGAGAGGCTTCTGGTGATTTACATGGTTCTAATCTTATCCATGGATTATTAGAAACAGATCCTAACGCAGATATTAGATTTTGGGGAGGTGACATGATGTCTAAAGCTGGTGGCACCCTAGTAAGACATTACAAAGATACAGCTGTAATGGGGTTCGTAGAAGTACTCTTAAAACTAAATAAGATATTAAATAATATTAGCTTCTGTAAAAAAGATATATTAGATTATAACCCTGATGTACTAATACTAATAGATTACCCTGGATTCAATTTTAGGATGGCTAAGTTTGCTCATGTTAGAGGTATTAAAACATTCTATTATATTTCACCTAAAGTTTGGGCTTGGAAAGAAAAACGTGTAGAAAGACTTAGAAAAGATGTGGATAATTTATTTATAATTTTCCCATTTGAAATAGAATATTTCAATAAGAAACATATAAAAACTATATATTGTGGTAATCCACTAATAGATAAAATAGAAAGCAGCGGAGTTTTAAAAGAAAAGGCTAGCGATTTTTTCAAACGTCATTCAGATGTTTTGACAGCTAATGATAGTAAGAATAATCCCATCACTAAATATAAACCTTACATCGCATTATTAGCAGGGAGTAGAAAAATGGAAATTAATTATCTAATGCCAGTTTTCCTTAAATTCGAAAAATTACTTGAAGAAAAAATAGCAAAAGGTGATTTGCCAAAATATGATTTACTACTGGCCTCAGCACCTTCCATAGACCTATCTTATTATCAAAAATACTTGAGCGATAGTAATATACAAATAATCAACGATGATACTTATTCTGTTATGAGACATGCTGACTTCTGCCTAATTTCATCTGGTACTGCAAGTCTAGAAGCTGCTCTGATAGGCTCACCTCAAGTAGTTTGCTACGGTGGTAATCCTATTTCTTTCGCTATAGCCAAACACTTTGTTAAACTTAAATGGATCTCCCTTGGTAATCTCATTATTCAGAAAACAGCTTTCAAAGAACTTCTTCAGAAACAATGCACAGCTGAAAATATTATGAAAGAATTTAATCTTATCACTTTAAATTCCTCATATAAAAAGCAAATGTTAGACGACTATACTGAAATTCAAAATAAACTAGGTTCCCCTGGAGCCTCAGTTCGTGTAGCTAAAGAAATGTATAAACTTCTTCAAAAATAGACTTATTTAATTTCTTGGACCAAATATTTTAGTTCCTACTCTTACATATGTAGATCCCATAGAGTAAGCTATTTTATAGTCATTTGACATACCAAAGGATAGACTATCAAAATCATTTAAAAAGTCAAAATTCATAGCATGAACTTCTTTATGAAAATCAATAAGATGTTGGAATTCTTTGCGAACTTGTTTTTCATCACTTGTAAAAGAAGCCATAGACATAAGTCCTTTTATATGTACATGATGAAGAGTCATTTCTTCACTAGTATTAATTCTTTTTAATAAATCTATCATTTCTTCATCAGAAAAGCCAGACTTAGATTCTTCTTGGGCAATATGTAATTCTAAAAATGCATCTATATCTCTCTTAGTATTAGCACAATACTTTTCAATAGCGAATAATAAATGTTCAGAAGAAACAGAATGAATAAGTTTTACATAAGGAACGACCATTTTGATTTTATTGGTTTGCAAGTTCCCGATGAAATGCCATTGAATATCCTTTGGCAACACTTTAGCTTTTTCTTTTAATTCTTGAGGACGATTTTCTCCAAAAATTCTCTGCCCAGCATCATAGGCTTCCATAATTTCTTCTACAGGATGAAATTTTGAAACCGCTACTAATTCCGTCGATACTGGCAATTCAGCTTTTACTTTTAGCAGATTCTCTTTAATATCCATAATTATAAAAATTTATCTTTTCCCATTCTTAGCTGCTTGCTGTTGTGCTTTAGCAGCTTGTTCTAATCGCTGTTGCCATTTTGATTTTGGCTTAGCAGGTTTAGATGAATTTTCATGTATTTTTCTGAGTAGTTTATCTTCATCTACTAAGAATTTACGAGTAATCCATGTTTGTAACATAGTAATTATATTTGATAATAAATAATAATAACTAAGACCTGCAGAAAAATTATTACAAATTACACCCATAAATATAGGCATAAACCATACTGTCATAAATTTCATACCACCCATTCCTTGCTGAGAGGTATCCATCTGAGATGAAGTCATCTTAGAATAAAAAAACATAGATACAGCCATCAATAAAGCAAATAAACTAATATGATCTCCATACATTGGAATATTGAACCCAAAATTATAAATAGAGTCATATGAACTTAAATCGCTAGCCCATAAAAAAGGTTGCTGACGAAGTTCGAAAGATGATGGGAAAAATCTAAACATCGCTAACAGAATAGGGAACTGCAATAGCATAGGTAAACAGCCTCCAAACATATTCACCCCTCCCTTCTTATACAAATCCATGGTAGCTTGTTGCTTCTTCATGGCATCTTCTTTCTTGGGATACCGTTCAGAAATTTTAGCTATCTCAGGTTTTAAGACATTCATCTTAGCTGATGACTTATAAGATTTAATAGTAAGAGGAGAAATCACTAGCTTAACCAAAAGAGTAAGAAGTAAAATAATTAATCCAAAACTATTAATAAAACGACTTAGATAATCAAACACATTTACAATAACGATTCTATTAATCCAACCTATTAACCATCCACCCATAGGTACTATTTTTTCGAACCCGTAATTATATTTTTTAAGAGTTTTGAAATGGTTAGGACCATAATAATATCTAAAAGGAATAGTAATATCAGAACTTATTTTAATAGGGATATACATATTAGATGAACAAGCCATTAATTTGTTTTCCTTATCTGTTTCTGGATAAAACTTATAACTAAAATCACCTGAAGAGAAATTATCCTCTGCTACCATAATAGCTGAGAAAAACTGTTGCTGGAAAGCCACCCATTGGAAATTAGTTTTTACATTTTTTTGGGATGAATCTTTTCTGAGACCTAAATCATCTATACTAGATTCTCCAGGATATTTAAAAACTACAGTAGAATAATTCTTTTCATTCTTATAACCTTTTTCCATTCTAGGAAGGTCTAAATTCCATGAAGCATCTAAACCTGTAACATTTCTAGGTATGAACTTATCCATACCGATCATATGAAGAGAATAGTCAACCATAAACTTGCCTGGAGGCAATTTATAACTATTTTCTATATAAGAATTCTCAGCAAAATATAATCTCATTACTAGAGAAGAATCTGTATGAGAAATCATCTTGTAATTAAGATCTTCAGTATTTATCTGATTAGGAGCAAATAATTGAATATTAAATTTACTATAACCGTCTTTTATAAGATAAAGTGTGGTACTATCATAGTTAAAATATTTCTTAATAATAACTTGATTAGCCTGACCACCTAGAGTGGTATAATCTACTATTATTTTATCATTTTCAAGAGTATAACTTTCAGCATCAGAATTTAAAGCAGTTTCTAAAAATTTATTCTTATAAGTATATGAATAATTATTATCCTTATTATTTCCTTGATTAACTATATTACTTACATTTTCAGAATTCTGAGCAACCTGATTCTTCTCATATAAATTTCTTTGACCAGGAGTAAGTTTAGATAAACTATCTTGTCTTCTAATAGCAATTTGCTTTTCAAAATCTAACCTTCTAACAAGAGTAATTGAATCTTGCTTTCTTTTTTCAGCAGCCACTTTCTCATACTGCTTATTATTATATAAACTGAATCCTACTAGGATAAGGCCGACAAGAAGAAGACCAATAATAGTATCTCTTTTCATTTCTTAATCTTGATTTTCTGATGATTTAATTTTTTCTTCTAGTTCTTTTAGTTCTTCCTTAGCAAGGTTAATTTTTTCTTTTAACTGATCCAATAAAGCATTCGCATTCTTAGAATTAGCAAAGAATCCCATATTATTTTCATAAGTTTGAATTTCACTTTCTTTCTTACGGAATTTTTGCATTAATTTATCTCTTTCAGAATTACCTCTGCTTTCTCCTTTTCTCTTAGAAGATCTAGGAGCAGATTCTTGGTAACCTTCAAATGTAGAAGACATGATTTCATTAAAAGATTTCTGAATTTTATCTTTTACTTTAAATGGTACGAACCCTATTTTATTCCAACGAGAAATAATATCTCTCATTTTATCTTTAGTCGCATCTTCTATAGCTTTAATTTCTTCTAAAATAGATTCCTTAAGATGTAAGTTTTCTACATATTTAACATCTACACCACCGAAATTCTTTTCTTTGTTATCAAAAAATGTATCACATGCTGCTCTGAAACGTTTCCAAATCTGATCTGATTTCTTACGAGAAACAGGACCAATATTTTTCCACTCTTTCTGTAAATTAATCAATTGATCTGTAGTTTTCTTCCACTCTACACTGTCCTTAAGAGCTTCTACCTTTTCACAAAGATTAATTTTCTTAAGCATGTTTTCTGCCATTTGTTCTTTAAATCTAGAATAGAAAGCTCTTTTTCTATCATAAAAATGGTCACAAGCGACTCTGAAACGATCATATATTTTTTGATTATCTTTCTTAGTAGCAAAACCTATACTCTTCCATTCTTTCTGAAGATCTATCATCTCTTTAGAATACTTATTCCAAGCTAAAGAGTCATTAATATCCATATTAGCTATCACTTCCGCTTTTTCACAAAAAACAGTCTTAGCTAAAAGATTTTCTTTCTGTTGTTCTTTAAGTTCTTCGAAATGAGCTTGATGTTTCTTATTAATTATAGAAGTAGCTGCTTTAAATCTTTCCCAAATAACTTCTCTATGTTCTTTATCTACAGGACCTATTTCTTTCCATTCTTCATGAAAGTTCTGTAAAGTATTAAACGCAGAAACCACATTCTCTATATTCACTAACTGTTCAGCTTTTATACAAAGTAATGTTTTAGATTCAAGATTCTTTTTCAAATCAAGATCTTTATACTCATTATTAATCTTTACAAAATCATAAAAAAGTTCATTATATTTCTGATACTCTTCATATACAGCTCTATTCTTATCTTGGGGAACTGGACCAGCTTTACGCCATTTAGCTTGTAATTCTCTAAAAGCATTAAATGTAGTATGCAAATCTTCTGGAGCTTCTACTAATTTCTTAATTTCTTCGATTACTTGAAGTTTGACTTTATAATTAGCTTCTCTCTGTTTATCCATTTCAGCCAAATATTCAGATTTCCTAGATTTATATAAAGTATATAATTCTTTAAAAACTTTTTCTACTTCAGCAAAAGGATTTATAGAAACACCTGTTTTATCTTCATCTTTAATCGTACTATCTACAGCCGGATCAGTAAAACCACAATCGATTTTCTCCCTCTTCAAAGCTTTATAGAAAGAAGCCTTCACTGTGTCAGCATATTTGTACGCTACTTGTAAATTATTACTTTCTATTAAGTGTTGGAAAAATTCCACGATTTCTTTCAAACTCCTATTCGAGAGTTTTTCAATATTTTCATCTGTGATCTTAAATGGATCTTTGATAGTTTTAGGAGATACAGATAGAGCCTCGTCGGCAATTTTCTTAGTTTTAATGAATGTAGCTAAGATTTCATCAGCATCCGCTAATTGTTCTTTAGAAACAATCTTTTTAGTGTCTTCGCTCATAGTAACGATTTCTTGTATTTATTTATCTCACAAAGATAAGATTTAAATTTAAATAGACAGATAAAATACTTATTTTTGCGTCATTAAGATAATCAAGAATATTTCATTAATCTAATCAAGAATATTTCATTAATATAATCAAGAATATTTTATTAAGAAAATATACTATATTCCATTATCTGTATTAACATAATAACATTATGAGAATAGATATTTTAAGTGCAGTTCCAGATCTCTTAGAAAGCCCATTAAATCATTCTATAATCAAGAGAGCAAAAGAAAAAGGGATTGTAGAAATCAACATTATTAATCTTCACGATTATGGTAGAGGGAACTACAAACAAATAGATGATTATGGCTTCGGTGGAGATGCTGGAATGGTAATGATGCCAGGTCCTATTTATAATGCTATTACAGAGTTGACTAGCCAAAGGGATTATCAATATGTGATATACCTAACACCAGATGGAGAAATTCTAGATCAGCCTATGGCAAATACACTTTCATGTGCCGATAATATCATTCTTTTATGTGGACATTATAAAGGAATAGATCATAGAATCCGTGAACATCTCATTAACAAAGAAATATCCATAGGAAGTTATGTACTAAGCGGTGGAGAATTAGCTGCCTGTGTAGTAACAGATACTATCATAAGATTAATTCCAGGGGCCATGACTGACAGTCAATCAGCTCTTTCAGACTGTTTTCAAGACAAATTATTAGCACCTCCTATTTACACCCGCCCCAGAGAATTTAATGGATGGAAAGTCCCAGATATCTTATTATCAGGTGACTCTAAACAAATAAAAAAATGGCAAGAGGAACAGGCCTATAAAAGAACCCAAGACCTCCGGCCAGATTTGTTAAAATAACTAATTTCTTTACTTAGCAGGAAGGGCATCTAATGCTGAAGAACTTTCTAGACGTGATGCATCTGAAGCACCTATATGTTTTCTATGTATTTTAGATGCTGTACCGAAATTAAACGAAAAGCTAATAGATACTCGCTGCTGATTCTGATACATATTAGTAGTCATATAATTTACACCATTTTCATCTTGCATATTAACAAATGTATCAGTAGATCTAAAAATATCTTTTATGTTCAAAGCTATAACTGCTCTATTGTTTAATATATTTTTCTTAATTCCTGCAAAACATTCATATTGAGGATCTATATTAAAATATCCCCAAGGAATAGAACTATGCCAAGTACCTCCGAATTCAAACTTCCAATCTTTAGGCAACATAAAAGTTAAATTAGAATAGACAGTAGTAAAATAGCCATTATTTGATTTTTTAGAACTTGTAGCTACAGTACTTGAAGATGTAGTCTTACTACTTATATATGAACTAAATACATTTCCATTATAATACAACCAAGGAGTAATCGGTAACTCTGTGATACCGAATGATAGTCCTGTCATATCTTGACTACCGAAGTTATCCCAGGTCATAGTATTAATACCATAATCATCTACACTAGGAGTCTGAGTCATCATATCAGTAGAATGATGATAAATTAAAGCCAAATTCAAATGTTGTCCGTAACCTACAGATGCATGTAATGAATGAGTAAATACAGGATTTAATTTAGGATTCCCTACCATTAATGAAGTAGCAGATATATAAGTAGTCTTAGGATTTAACTGACTATATTGAGGTCTCTGAATACGACGAGTATAAGATAAACCATATCTCCAATTTTGATTTGGATTATAACCTAAATATAAAGTTGGGAATAAATTAAAATAATCTTTAACACTCTCATTATTACTAGTCTTCCAATCACCAGTAGCATAAGTATATTCACCTCTTAATCCGGCTTTAATTACCCATTTACCTACCATAGAAGCATAATCTGCATAAATAGAAGAAACGTTTTCTTTATATACAAAATTGTTTGTATAAGTGTTATTTTCATTCCATCCAGTTTCCAATTTATCCATCCTGATAGTATTATTATCAGTGGTTGAAAGAGTCCATTTGGCACCAGCTTCTAATTTACCCATCTTCCCTATTGTCTGTTCATAATCTGCTTTTGCTGTCCAAATATCTACTCCTTGATCTGAATTCAATGAAAACTGTTCATCATCTTTAAGTTGTCCAAAATATAGACCTTCTTGATAAAGAGTGTTTTGAGAATTGACGGAATTATTATCGAAACGAGTGTATTCAAAATTAGTGGTTATTTCCTGATCTTTTTTATCATTGAAAACATGAGTAAAATTCATGTTAGCTGTTACTTTATTAAAATCCTCTGCATTATTTGTAATACTAGTTATCTTACTTATTTCAGTTTCTGGATTATAAGTACCGGCAGCATTTTGATAAAATGTAGTAGTTCCACCTTTATCATTGTTATAAGAACCATGTCTATTTAATCCATCTACTATTACTCCAAATGTATTGTTTTTATTTATAAACCAATCATTACCTACTTTCCAAGAATGATTAGTATGAGTCCAGTCTGCATCATCTTCTGATTTCTGTGTCATAGTATAATCAGTACCAAATAATGTAGTACTTTCTGTTTGACTTTTATGTTCATGATATCTAGGACCATAGAATAAGAATGTGTTAGTGTTATCAGTTCTATAAGACAAATTTAAACTACCATCTGCACCTTGAGCATATTTATCAAATTTCATTCCACCATAAGAAAGCTGAACACTACCATTAAGGCCTTTCAAAAAATTCTTTTTGGTTTTTATATTAATAATTCCACCACTACCTGAAGCATCATACTTAGCGGAAGGATGAGAAATAATTTCTATTTTATCTAACGTACTAGCATTGGTAGCTTGTAAAAGAGCCACTAATGCATCACCTGATAAATGAGAAGGACGACCGTCTATCCAAACCTCTACTTTACTACCGTTTAAAGTAATATTACCATCAGGATCTACAGTTACGCCAGGAGCTTTTTTCAAAACATCATCTGCATTTGTGCCACCTATGGTAGCTGCTTCAGAAACATTCATGACTATTTTATCCATCTTCTGTTCTATAATAGGACGTTTAGCAGTCTTTACAGCCGCTGTCAACATTTCTTGATCAGGGTCACAATCTATACCACCTATATTTATATTATCTTTATTTACAGTCAATTTAAACTTTGTTTCTTTATAACCGATAAATGAAGCCTTAACTATATATTCACCATAAAGAATATCTTGAATTTCAAAACTACCATTTTCATTAGTAGTAGCACCACCTGCAATAATAGAATCAGCCGTAAAAAATGCTACTGTAGCAAATTCTAAAGGAAGTTGAGTCTGAGAATCAAATACTTGTCCTTTGATTACTGACGATTCATTTCTATCAAAAATATTTATAGTAGAAAAGTGGTTACCTGCTATCATTCCACTACTTAGAAGAATAAATGGAATAATTAATAAACTTGTAAATAAATTTTTTTTCATATTTTTTTGTGTTTCGATAAGTTATTATCGTTTATCGATAATTTATTATCGTTTATTTTACTCTTACAATTATCATACCACTTTAAAATTTATCATACCACTATTAAAATTTATCATAATAAAAGCCACGCAATCTTTTTGAAATTGCGTGGCTACTTTTATGGGTTAAATGATATTTTTTAGTATTGGAATATCTTATTTTTTACGAGCTGCGATACGAGCTTTATTAATTTGTCTTGCTTTGAACGTATTTTGCATTAACGAAACTATAGTCATAGGCCCTACACCTCCCGGTACTGGTGAAATGTATGAACATTTAGCAGCTACATTATCGAAATCGACATCTCCTACTAAACGATAGCCTTTTTTAGAATTGCTAGAAGGAACTCTAGTAATTCCTACATCTATAACAGTAGCTCCATCTTTTATCATATCTGCAGTCAAGAAATTTGGTACACCTAAAGCTGCTATAACGATATCAGCTTGTCTAGTTAATTCAGCAATATTAGTAGTACGACTATGACAAATAGTTACGGTACAATCTCCATGACTTGATTTCTGAGATAATAAATTTGCCATGGGACGACCCACGTTATTACTTCTACCTAAAACTACACAATATTTACCTGCAGTAGGTATTTTATAATGTTCGAGTAATGTGATAATTCCTTTAGGAGTAGCTGATACGAAAGTATCTTCTCCTAACATTAATTTACCGACATTCACAGGATTAAAACCATCTACATCTTTATACATAGAAATAGAATTAACTATTTTAGAGTCATCTATGTGATTTGGTAATGGTAATTGTACTATGAACCCATCTACTGAATCATCATTATTTAACTTATCGATTTCTTCTAATAATGTCTCTTCTGATATAGTGTCAGGAAATTTAAGAACTGTAGATTTAAAACCAACAGCATTACATGCTAATTCCTTATTTTTTACATAAGTTTTACTTGCGCCATCTTGTCCGACGATAATAGCTACAAGATGAGGCCTACTTTCTCCATTAGCTACCATCTCTTCGACTTTATTTCGGATTTGTTCTTTTACTACTGCCGCAGTAGCTTTTCCATCTAATAATATCATTTGTACCGTGTTTTAAAAATTGTTTATTTTCTATGCTTTTTACGTCCTTTCATCATATTCTTCATACCTCCACCTGACATCTTCTTCATCATACGACTTGTGTCTTTAAATTGTTTTAATAATCTGTTGACATCTGCTACAGAAGTACCACTTCCAGCTGCTATTCTTTTTTTTCTATTTCCATTAATTGCAATAGGATTTTCCTTCTCATATGGAGTCATAGATAATAATATAGCTTCAATACTTTTGAATGAATCGTTATCCAAATCTACATCTTTTATAGCTTTTCCTACTCCTGGTATCATAGAAGCTAAATCTTTAATATTACCCATCTTTTTAACCTGTTGGATTTGCTGATAAAAATCTTCTAGAGTAAACTGATTTTTAGCTATCTTCTTAGATAATTTTCTAGCTTCTGTTTCATCATATTGTTCTTGTGCCTTTTCTACCAAAGAAACGACATCACCCATACCTAAGATTCTATCTGCCGTTCTATCTGGATGAAAAACATCTAATGATTCCATTTTTTCACCTGCAGATGTAAACTTAATAGGTTTATTTACCACGGCTTTTATAGAAAGTGCTGCACCACCTCTAGTATCACCATCCATTTTAGTAAGAACTACTCCGTCGAAATCTAATTTTTCGTTGAAAGATCTAGCTGTTTCGACAGCATCTTGACCAGTCATGGCATCTACTACAAATAAAGTTTCCGTAGGATTAACAGCTTTTTTAATAGCTGCTATCTCTTTCATCATATTTTCATCTACGGCTAAACGACCAGCTGTATCTATTATTACTAAACTGTAACTTTCAGCTTTAGCTTTTTTAATAGCATTTTGCGCTATCTTAACTGGATTTTTATTATCTTCTTCTGTATAAACATCGCATTTTATTTGCTCCCCTATCACTCTTAACTGCTCTATAGCAGCAGGTCTATAAACATCTCCAGCTACTAATAAAACCTTTAAGCCTCTTTTTTTAGTATAGTTTAACGCTAACTTTCCACAAAAAGTAGTCTTACCAGAACCTTGTAACCCTGAAACTAATACTATTCCAGGCACTCCTTTAATATTTATGTCCTGAGATTCAGATCCCATTAATTCTACTAGTTCATCATGAACTATCTTAATCATAAGCTGATCTGGACGTAATGAAGTTAAAACATTCTGACCTATAGCCTTTTCTTTTACATTATCACAGAAATTTTTGGCTATTTTATAACTGACATCGGCATCAAGTAATGCCCTTCTAACATCTTTTAATGTTTCAGCTATATTTATATCAGTGATTTTACCTTGCCCTTTTATCAGTTTAAATGATTTCTCTAGGCGTTCTGAAAGATTATCAAACATATTATATTCTTATTTTCTTTAGTATCTACTGTAAATCTTTAGTATCTACTGTAAATTTCAATTATAAAATTCTTACTTCAATCTACAAAATTAGGAAATTTTACTAATTTAGCGAAATATTTAATAACACATTATTTTATACGTTAATCATTTATATAATGAACAAAGGAGAAGTTTCAAAATTTATTACACATCACTATCGCCATTTTAATTCGGCGACTTTAGTGGATGCTGCTAAAGCATATGAAGCCCACATCAATAAGGGTGGGAAAATGATGCTAGCAATGGCTGGAGCTATGAGTACAGCTGAACTTGGATTATCACTCGCAGAGATGATACGCCAAGATAAAATAAGTATTGTATCTTGTTCTGCTAATAATATGGAAGAAGATATAATGAATTTAGTAGCTCATAATCATTACAAAAGGGTTCCTAATTACAGAGATTTAACTCAAGAAATGGAACAAGATTTATTGGACCACCATCTAAATCGTGTAACCGATACTTGTATCCCTGAAGAAGAAGCTTTCAGAAGACTTGAAAAACATCTTGTAGAAATATGGGATGAAGCTAAGGCTAATGGAGATCGTTGCCTTCCTTACGAATTCATGTATCGTCTTATTAGAAGTGGAAAACTTAAGCAATATTATGAAATAGATCCTAAAGATAGTTGGGTTCTAGCAGCATGTGAAAAGAATATTCCAATAGTTATTCCTGCATGGGAAGACTGTACTACTGCTAATATTTTCACTGCTCATTGTATTAGAGGTGAGTATGAACCTAATATGGTTAAAAATGGTGTAGAAACCATGATTTTTTTAACTGAATGGTATCGTGAAAATTCTGGTGGAGAAGGTGTTGGGTTCTTCCAGATCGGAGGTGGTACTGCAGCTGACTTCGCTATTTGTGTAGTTCCTATGATGGCTCAAGATTTGGAATGGACAGATGTTCCTCTTTGGAAATACTTCTGTCAAATTTCTGACTCTACTACATCTTATGGTTCTTATTCAGGAGCCGTTCCTAATGAAAAAATCACATGGGGAAAATTAGCTCCTAATACTCCTAGTTTTGTAGTCGAATCAGATGCTACTATCGTAGCACCACTTATGTTTGCTTACATACTTGGTTGGTAATATATTAAAAAAGGGAATTGCAAATAATGCATTCCCTTTTTTTAAATGATAAACTAATATTTATTGGATAATAGCAATGTTATCTATACATACATATAACGGAGTATTTATTCCAAACATTCCTTTATCTGAACCATCATAACTGATAGCTAATCCATCTATTTTTCCTAAAGAAGAAAGATCTACTTTAGTCCAATCTTTTATTGGAACTGTTTCATCACTTTTATAATTTGCAAGAAAGAATTCTACTGTTCCCATTGATTCATAGCCACCTTTAGATAATTTTAATCCTGTAAAAATTACTTTAAACCATGAACCTTTTGAGAAAGCAGCTGTAAAATCAGTACCATCTTTCATAGATATATATGCATATGAAGAATTGTTTACATACAAGTGATCAAATATTAAAGGCTCAGCAGTAGTAATAGTATCGATACCATATTCCACAGCAAATGTAGCTGATTTATTATAACCACCATTTTTTTCACCTTCATCTCCACTTATTACACTACACTGATTCATATATTCTGGATCTTTAGTAAAAATATTCCATTGTGAGATAGCGAAACCACCATTATAAAAATTCTTGGCAAGTTCTGTTCCTCCATAAGGAATAGATAAATTTATATCGAAACCTATACCTGTATTAATATCTGTTACACCATTATATAATATGTAAGTATCATCTGCCACATATGTAGAATAAAGATTTTCACCATAAGAAGTAGGTCCCGCTAAAACTGATTGATATTCTTCACTTTCGAAAGTGATTACCTTTACACCTGTAGCTTGTTTTACGGTTATTTCTAAAGTTTTAGAACCATCGGCTAAAGAAATACTAAACTTAGAACTTCTATCAGCTAATTCTAAATTAGGAGTAGCTATTATAGTTATTTCTTGATTATTGGCAGCTGATTCTGGGGTAATAGTTAACCAACTACTACTATTTAAAATTTCCCATTCTGAATCTGAATATATTTTCATGGTTTGAGTATAACCTGCCGCTGGGACATTTAATTCAGAAATATTACCTTCAAAATATAATTCGGAATTAATATCATCATCTTTCGAACAAGATGTAAAAAAAGACATTAAGATTATGGTTAATAAAAAATGTAAAAAGAATGTTAATTGTTTTTTCATATAAATGGATATTTAATTATTAATATTTATTGTTTTTATAAAAACATGGTGGTTATCAAATCATAGAAATCAAGTGATTTAAATATGGTATCTAGAATATATAATCTAAAACTATTCTAAAATTTATTCCTGGCATAGGGTAACATTTTACTACTTCGTATTGCTGATTTAATATGTTATTTATTTCTAAGCTTACTCTTAGGGTAGTCTGTCGATTTTGGTAAAATTCTATTTCTCTGGAAAATGAAATATCACTTGTGTACCAGGGCTGTGCATAGTTCTCAGGAATATTTGCTTGTGATTCATATCTTTCTCCTGTATATATAAAGCTATAATTCATATCCCAATTTTTCCAATTTCCATTTATTATCATAGATCCACTATGCCATGGGATATAAGGTGCTTGTCCTCCATAATACATATCACTTGGATCTGTCAAATCTTGTGCTGTCTGATAAGTATAATTTAGCCTCAAATCTATTCCGACTTGGTCGAACTCAAAGCGTTGCTGCCAAGCTACATCTAAGCCTTTAATCTCCACATATCCTAAATTCATCATAGTCCAGCGAAACTGATTCGAAGTAGGCATAGCTATAATTTTATTTTTCACACGATTATAATATCCATCTACCTGTATTCTTAAGTATTTATACCAAGAATTCATCTCTTTTTCATATACAAAACCCAAGTCATATTGTTCAGTGTATTCAGGATTCAACTGTATATTCCCGATGAAAGTGTAATATAAATCATTCAAAGTAGGCATTCTGAAAATCTTTTTATAAAATGCTCTGAATGATAAATCTATATTATTTAATGGTTTATATGATCCTAAAACAGTAGGAGTCCATTTGTTTTTTTCTGGTGCTACATCTGCTCCTATTACTTTAGTTTCTTCATGTACATGAGTATATAAAATAGAGGTCTGAAACTTTAGTTTTCCGAAATTAAATGAATTAGCTAATGCTGTTAAACTTGTATATCTAACTGGAAATACAAAGTCACACATATCAGCATCTAATATATTATACATAAAATCAGTAGCCATGTTTACTGACCACCAAGGAGATATCGTGAATTGATTAACTAAAGAGGCATATAATTCTTGTTGTATATAATGATTATTAATATACATAGTCGTCACATCTAATCGAGGATCTGATAAATAATGCAAATAATCATATGCATACTTAGCATTTACTTTTAAGCTATACCATTTATTAAAAGTGTTATTAAAACTACTTTGAATAAAGAAATTTTGATCCCATTGACTATCTTGATGTTTGAATTTTCCTGGTTCTTCTCTAATAGATGCTCCTGGATATCCACGTTTTGAATTATAATAATAAATTTTAGACCTCCACCCTCCTGTTTTGATGGTACCAAAGAGTGCTGCTTCTGCTCTAAAAGCTGATACATTACCATTCTTTCTTACCTCGGTGGTATCGTATCCATTTCTCTTTTTATATGAAAATTTATACCTACCGTTAGTGTATAGATATTCTGTACTTAAAGAAGAAGATATATGTTTGTTTATTTTAGATTCCCATAACCAAGATGGATTAATAGTTCCAAAAGAACCTGTTTTTAAACTAATTTTAAATTTGTTCTTTTCACCACCTTGAAAATGAGGTATTCTGGTTTGCATATAAATGGATCCTGCTGATGCATAATCTTTTGCAGATTGAAATATTGAAGATTTCTGCCCATTATACACTGAGATGGCTTCCATGTTATCTAATGAAAATTTTCCTAAATCTATAGTACCGTTCTGAGCATTTCCTAATTCGATACCATCATAAAATACTCCTACATGCTGGGTCCCTAAACTTCTAATATTTACTGTCTTAAGACCTCCTATTCCACCATAATCTTTTATTTGAACTCCCGAGAAATATCGCACTGCATCTGCTACTGAATGTACACTTAATTTATGAAGGGCTTCTCCAGTAAGAATTTGTACTGGGATAATCTTAGGTATAAATCGTTCTGCAGTTATGGTAGCAGAATTTATAAGAGTAGTATCTTCTAATGATAAAGCTATATAGTCCATGGAATCTTGTCCATAAATCTTAGAGCTAAAAGTATTGACGCCAGTCCATAATAACAAACTAACGACAACTAATATAATATAAAACCTTTTACTCATATAATCAGCTCTAATACTTTTTTAATACTTTATCAATACTTTTTTAATTAAATAAACCTTCTAATCGAACAGTGGTAAATGCTATATGCGCAGGGATATCACCGGTAATAACCTCCCATTTTTTAATTCCATCCTTATCGAAACAGTAAAGAGTTCCTGGTGTGACATAGTTACCTGCATCTGTCACAAAAAAGTCTTTTGTTTCAGGATTCACAGCTATTCCATAAGGAATTTTTATATCTACATCTGTTCCATCTTTAATAAGATTTTTAGCTAGTATTAAATCTTGTTGAGTATTTACTAGTGCATATGAAATAGTGGTCTTATTAGTTTTAGAACTCCAATCACTAGAATATAAATATAATGAATCCTTAAAATGAGACATATTGGTATTAGGAAGTGATTCAGGGAATTCTGAAACAGTATCATCTTTGGTATTTATTATATATGTTTGTGAACTAACAGTATTATAATCACCTCTAGAAGAAATATATAATTTATCATTTCCCACTTGTTCTATCCCATGAAGATTAATGGCCACTTCTATTTTTTTAGTTTCGGTAAAAGTCTTTAAATCTATAACTGATACAGTATTATCATAATTTAAAGATGTATATCCACCAGAATTAACTACATATAACTTATCACCTATTATTTCTAATTCTTCAGGCTGATAACCTACTACACAGCTATCTTCTACTTTCCACGAGTTCAAATCTATTTTAAACACATATCCCTTACGAGCATTTGAATTTATAGCTACAGGTCCAGCATATGAAGAAACGTATGCAAAATCATTTTTAAACCTTATATATCGACAGTTAGGTATAGAAATCTGTGTGATGTGTTTAGCCTTAGAATCCATCACTTCTATAAAATTAGAACAATTAATTACACAGAAGATTTTATTATCATATATCTGTATATCATTACCTACATCACCTAATTCCTTAACTACTCCAGGATTTCTATATGCATATATGTTTTTCACATATTTTCCAGTTTCATAATCAAAATAATCCAGAGTGCATTTATTACTACCCATATTACCTTCATTTAATAAATAGAATCCTTTAATAGATTCTTTGATAGGAGATACCGATACTCCTTTAGTTACTTGAGTATAAGTGGGAGGAATAATAATTTCTTCTTTTCTACAAGACCAAAGCACTAAAATACCAAATACTAAAAAGCTTATTAGCCTTACTATTGATTGATTGATTTTCATATATGATCCCTATATTATTAATAATCCTAAATTCATAAATGCTAGATTTTAGGATATAAAAATTATTTATTTTTCAGTATCTATAGCTTCTACAGTCTCTATATTTTCTTCAGTTAAGTGTAGATCTACAAAACCTGATATTTCTGTAGAGGTTTCACCTAACCAACCACATTCTTGATTTTCACCATTATAAACACGTATAAAATCAACTCCATGTAAATTAGCCTTGGTACCATCTTCTTTTACTGCCCAGTCAATATCTATAGCTGACACATCATTATCATTAGGAGCATTATCTGCATAACCATAAGCAAATGAAGATAATACCCAATTATCAGCACTTTCCTTTTTACCATTCTTAGGAAGAAGATGTCCTTTAAACGTCACTGTATCTCTTTCAACCCATAATGGAAAACAAGGTTGCTTCTTGCAACCATTTTTAGGTCTATATCCTGTATTCTTTTGATTATCTATCCATTTGATATATTCCTTCCATTTGATATCTTTTACTTCAGCACCATCAGGTCTTGTTTCAGGTTTACAGAATGTTATTTCGTAATTTTTTACTGATTCTGATTTCTTATATTCACTACCAGCTATTTCATACCATGTGTCATCTGGTTCACCATTCATATTTATATCACTTGAAACTTCTATAATACCAGGTTCGCTACTCCCAGACATACTATCTGCATCTTTATTAGATGAATTATTCCAAAAAGTATTACCTTTAACTCTAAAGTCTCTCTTCCCAGCTACATTCTGGATAGTATGATCGAAACCGACTATTATATATCCACCGAATCCTCCTAATGTGATAAGTCCGCCATTTTCTGGACCTACAAGTACTTTTTCACATCTCGCTATCACAGAATCTTTAGGTTCACCCTTTTTACAGGTAGGCAGGCAGTTTGTAAACTGACCAGGTGCAGCTATATAATCAAATACTTTAGTTACATAAGGAGATGAATTTTCATCTGGCATTCTTATCCATGCTTCTTCAGAAACAGATACATCTCTGTCGTATTGACTACAAGAAGTAAAGACAAAGGCTGTCAGAAACAACATAAAAATAGCAAATAAGTAAAAATTCTTTTTCATAAAATTAAAATTTTAAAGAAAAGAAGTAAGCAAAAGATAAACTTTATATAAATGGAGTATTTATGAGAATATCAGTGCAAACCCTATTCTCCGTAGGATTAAACAATAGTTATTATTAGAGGTAGGTCTTCTGACTTATTCATTATCTCAGTGCCTTCCCAATTTACATCAGTGGCTATTTGAAATCTGAGATTTCCTTATTACTAAATTTATTAATACTAAGGATGAACTTACAGCAGCGGGAACTGTAGCTGAATTTCACAACTTTCCCTTTTAATTATCAGTACATGAAGTACATGATAAACCTTTAATTATTTAACGTCGCAAATATATCGTATTATTTTTACATAAAAAAATAAACCTATTTAATTAAATAAATAGATTCATTATAATACATAAAGAATCTAATTATCAACTATAAGATTTATAATCAGTTAAAATAATATAGAACCAAAGAGCATTCATTGCTCTTTTAAAATTATAAGCAGCAGTAACGCGCATAATATTGATATTATCTCCAAATATATTATTGTTGGTTTTCTCGCAGCTCGTTTACGGAATAGCTTTCGTTTTTTTCTCTTTGATATCGAGTATAACTTTTTCAATGTACGAGTTCCATATACGAGTTTCAATGTACCAGTTCCATATACGAGTTTCAATGTACCAGTTTCAACGTACTAGTTTTAATGTACGAGTTTCAATATACCAGTTCCATATACGAGTTTCAATGTACCAGTTTCAAAATAAGTGTTTCACACATCAAACGAATAGGGTTACATGGATGTCCTCTATAGATCTTAAACATCACTAAGAAACATCACTAAGATGTTACGCTCCTACTCTTGGCTACACAGTGAAAATTAAATTTTAGAAAGAAATTTAAAAATTTCTCCTTTAAGATTTCGTGGGTTCTCTGAATCTTTTAAATCTATATTTAAAACATTAGAAAACAACAAAAGACCACAATTATTTATTCTAACCTTCGACTGCTGTTGCCTTTTATTCCTCAAATAAAATTTCTAATACTTTCCTATTCCTTCCAATCCAATATGAATAGTGAGGAAATAACGAAATAATCTCTGTGAGGCTGATTTCGACATTTCCTATTCCAAAAACCACCGAAATCATACTAGTAAATAACGAAAAGTGCTTTCTATGACCTAAAATGACATTTCCTATTGTAAAATCAGCCTCTTCAGAACCAGGAAATAACGAAATCGGCTTTGTATGAAACATATTGACATTTCCATAAAATGGATAAACGGAATTTGATTATTAAATAATAAAAATCTTAAAAAGTCTTTGAAAGAACCTCACAATAAGGGTACATATTATAGAACCAGATATAAATATTCTTAATATAGAAATTTCATATATTTCCACTAGTAGAGATTAATAACTAATTACTATTTTCAGAATGAATATAATATCACAGACTATTAAATAGATTCATTATAATACATAAAGAATTTAATAATCGCGAAAGAATCTAATTATCAGCTATAAGATTTAATAATCGCGAAAGAATCTAATTATCAACTATAAGATTTATAATCAGTTAAAATAATATAAAATAAGACTACAGATTTTTCTTTACAGAACTAAGCAACTCCATAGTTATTCTTTCATTATTCATATTGTATGTGTCATGGCGTATCATACCATAACCTCTAGCATACCACGTATATCCTATTGTTTTTCTATTTCGACCCATACCTTTTTCGATTTTATGTTCTCTAACGACCATACAATTAAAATCACCTATTTCTGTATGAATTCTTTCTCTTCTTAAAACTATTCTATCATTAATAGATATTTTCATAGTTAGTCCCATCGCATATACTTCAGTATAAATTGGAACCAAAGAATCCCCTACCTGCATATCAGAGGGTAATAAACTTTTCTCTCCTTTACTAGTAAATTTAATATAATCAGAAGTGTATGCTTGCATAATAGCAGCCATAGAAGATCCAGTATCTATATAAACTCCAGCAGAATAATTATCATTTACACTTTTATGAGAAATAACAGCAGTCAATAGAGAAGTTTCTTTAATTTTTGGCTTTTTATTCTTATTTAAAATTTCTATAGAATATGTAACAGCATTTTTCTCTACTTTATAAATTCTCCAATAGTCATACCAATAAATGCTGCCATCTGCTTTCTTTCTAGTATACTCTAAAGTAAATCCTTCTTTATTGCAAAAATATGCAACACTGTCTACTGAAATAAATTCATTAATCGGTGGTTCATCTATCAATATTTCCAGATTAGCCAGATTAGCCAGATCGGCTACTTCTGCTGCATTAATTTCCAAAGAAAAGGAATTATATAACAGAAATCCTAGCGATAAACTCATAACAAATCTTATCGACCATGATGTTCTGCGCCATAATATTTTTTTAATATATTCTTTTATAAGCATATAAGGTAAATATTTCTCAAAAAAAAATTCAGACATTATTTGAAATAAATATTATTAAGTATTAATTATTAATTTACTTATTGGGAGTATTGGAAATTACTTTTTCAACTGGTTTCACCCAATCAATAGAAGATAATGTAGTAGTTCCTACTACTTTGCCATCCTCTCTTGCGATGGATTTAACTATCCCTATATTCTTAGCTAAATAATATTCTACTACTTGATCAGATTTATTACCGAGAGCTTTCATTATTTCCCTCTGACTGAGACAAATACAATGGAATGTACCAGCAGATGTAGTTACATCTTCTTCTTTAATTACCTCTCTATCTTCAATATAAGATTTCATACTAAACAAAAGAATCTTAAGTTTTATCTTACTTTCTGGTAATTTATCTCCCACTTTCATATTTTCAGGATATAAAGCTGATTTTCCAGATATTTTTAATTTAGCTCTAAGCTTATCTTGTAACTCATTTATCTGTTCAGTAGTAAATTCTTCACCATCTTTTTTAGCATCTTTAATAGCTTCTTCCACTCCTTTGTCTATCATAGTTTCATAAATACCTTCGACTGGATTATAAAAATAATCATTTCCCTGAATTTCTTTTCGCATTTTAATAGTATCTTTCCCAGAAATCATATTAGTTACTACAAAAACTTTCCCATCCCTGTTTTCAGAAGAAAGAACCTCTTCTACTACTACATTTTGTTTAGAATCTATTACTTCATCATAACATAATTTAGTTCCTACTTTAGTCGCTAAATATGGCTGAGCGAAACAAATCGTGCTAATAGTAAGGACTATTAAAAATCCACTTATTCTAAATAAATTATTCTTTACGATTTTCATAATATCTATTATTTTCTTGTTAAAGGTCTTATATTTTATTTTGTCTGAAAAGTATTTTTTTATAAAGTTATCCTACTTTATCTCTGAATAAAAATGTTTTTACACATATTATCTATTTCTTTATTTCTTATTTGTTTATAAATTTTAGATTTTTATGGATTTTAATTTTCTTATGGATTTTAGATTTTTTATAAAAATATTACTCACTTAAAATTTTTATCTATTTTTTATAACAAAACTCTCTTCGTAATTCATACGATTTTCTAATCTTTTCAAACTCTCTAGGATTCGCTTGTAAACGATTAGATATTCCTTCTATTGGAAATATTTTATGTAATTTCTTAGCTAATTCAAAACCTGAAACTTCTGTCATATCGATAAAATTATCATCTTCGAACTGCTGTTTTTCTGCTGGGTAAAAATTATATAATTCTTTAATTTTAAAATGCTTAGCAATAGCTCTAACTGCCATAGCCGTACCATTCATTTTCCCTTCTATGGAATATCCAGCTATATGAGGTGTAGTAATATCGGCTGCCGCCAATAAGGCTAATGAAATATTCGCTGGTTCGTCATTCCAAACATCTATAATCAAGCCATCTAAATTCTCCTTAAACTTCAGTAATTCAGCTTCATCTACACATTCACCTCTACAAGCATTTATAAAGATGTGAGGATGTTTCCATTTTTTATAGAACTGCCTGTCTGCCATATGAATAGTAGTAGAATTAAGGGGAAGATGAAGACTTATGATATCTGCATGTTCCAATAGATAATCAAGATTACAGAAAGCTCCTTTAGGATAACTAGATATATTCCCATCATAAGTAATAATATTTTCTTTTTCTACTCTAGGAGGGTCATTCCTTAACACTTTATATCCAAGTTTTTCTCCTAGATCCGCTACTCTGCCTCCAGTGTTTCCTACTCCTACTATACCTATATTATATATATGTGAATCAATATTTACTCCAGAACGACCTTTATAATCTTTAAACTTATCACCATATGCTAACATATATAATGAAGTCCAAACATATTGCATTACTCCTCCGGCATTGCAGCCAGGAGCATTTGCCAATACTATAATATTTGATTTTAGATAATTAGTATCACAATGATCTGTGCCAATAGTCGCAGTCGCTATAATAGATACTTTAGAATGTGACACATGGCCTTTAAGTTTAGAATCCCTAATAGAATTTTCTGTCTGGGTTTTAGTAATCGCTTCTAATAAATATTTATTACATTTAGTTCTAGTACGGATAATCAAAGCATCTGCATTTTTTGAACTTTCGAAATCGATATCCCCGCCATCCATATATTTTACTTCTGCATAAGGCTCTAAAACTGATTTTAGGTATGGGATATTTTTGTCTACTATTATTTTCATGCTTACCACATATTACTTGAGGACTATTACTTGAGAACTATTACTTGAGGACTATTGCTTGAGAACTATTACTTGAGGACTATTGCTTGAGAACTATTACTTGAGAACTATTACTTGAGGACTATTACTTGAGGACTATTTTATGGACTGGATTATCTGTAAATTTGGAATTTAATTCTCTTAATAAACCTTCTTTCTGATAATAAAGATTTGTTCTAAGCATAGATGAATTTACAGTAACATATAAGACCCCATCTTTAAAATATCGTTGAGTTCTATCCTTTATTTCTACTCCACTAATTTCATCCCAAGCCATAAGAATCTCTATACGTTTCATATCTTTATCTAGGCCTGAACCCTTCAGATATTTTCTGAGAATCTCACTCACTAATATAGCTCTTCCTTTTTTCATTTATTTTCTACTAATCTTTTTATGTAATTATAATCTTTATTATTGTAGGTATCAGCCTTAATGTAGGGCCTTAATTATAGAAATTAGCTTTAATTATGGGCATTAGATTTAATCTATTTCAGTAGTCTCTTCTATTTCTCCATTACGAACTAAAAAGAATTTATTCTCGTCAGTTATAGAATTAACTAATTTGGCTATTCTAACTTTATTTGAATCAGTGATAAATATTTGTCCAAAACCTTCTTCGGCTACCATATTAATAAGGAATTTCACACGAGAAGCATCTAATTTATCGAAGACGTCATCTAATAATAGTATGGGACGGAAACCATATTGCTCTTTCATAAGACTATATTGGGACATCTTTAATGAAATAAGAAACGATTTCTGTTGACCTTGAGAAGCACATTTCTTTAATGGATAATCATTCATAACAAATGATATGTCATCTCTCTGAACTCCGCAAGAAGTATATTTTAATATAGTATCTCTTTCTTTATTATTTTCTAGTAAATCTAATAAAGTAGCTTTATTCAAATCAGATGTATATGACATATAGACTTGTTCTTTATTTCCTGATATAATACTATAATAATCTTTCAGACCTATTGATAATTTTTCTATTAACTCTTTTCTTTTCAAGTAAATATAATCAGCATCTTTTGCTAATTTTTCTGAGAAAGTATCAATTAACAACCATGAAGGGTTTGGGATTTTAAGACAATGATTCCTCTGCACTAATACCCTATTATAAGATTGTAAAGATTTAAGATATTTAGAATCTAACTGAGAAAGAATCATATTTAAGAAACGTCTTCTGTCTTCTCCAGATGCATTTATCAATGCTGTATCAGACGGAGAAATCATAACGACTGGTAAAAGGCCTATATGTTCTGATATTTTGGGATAAGATTTATCATTACGCTTAACTATTTTATCTCCTTTAGCCCTTACCTTTATAGCTATTTTTTCTTTTTGTCCTTTTAAAAAATAATTCCCAAATAAAGTGCACTGCTCAGCATCATAAGAATAAGTGAATTTATCAGAACTATTAGAAAAAGATTTAGTCATAGAAAGATAATGTATAGCATCTAAAAAATTAGTTTTTCCCTCACCATTATTCCCACAAATAACATTTAGGTTCGGTGAAAAAGTCACTTCGCATGAAGCAATATTTTTAAAATTTGATAGAATTATTTTCTCTAGATACATTAGGTTAGCTTTTTTCTTTTACAAAGATAGAAAAAATAGGTAGGGTTTTATAGTTTTTTCCTATATTTGCGAGATAATAATGAATCAAAATAATAAACTATAAAATATGTCTAATAATAATAAAAACGTGCATAATGAAACTGCACAAAATGTAGGAGAAGTATTTTCTAAAACTGAAATTTTCATACAGAAATACGGGAAATTACTTACATGGGGACTTATTATACTCATAGCTATTGTAGCTATTTATATGGCTGTTATGCAGTTCTATGTAAAACCCCTTAAAAAAGAAGCCCTTGGTCAAATGTTTGTAGCTGAACAGCTTTTTAGGGCTGAGAATTATGATGCTGCCTTAAACGGTGACGGCAATGCTTTAGGTTTCTCTCAAATAATAGACGAATATGGTAGTAAAGCCGGTGAAGTCGTTTATTTTTATGCTGGTGTTTCTGCATTAAAAACTAACAAAGCTGAGGAAGCTATTTCTTACTTAAAGAAATTTGATTCTGATGATCCTATTTTAATGGGTAGAGCTCTTAGCTGTGTGGGTGATGCTTATTCTATAAATAATGACTTTAAGAATGCTGTTAGTAATTATGTTAAAGCTTCTAAATTAGCTAATAATCAGTTCAGTGCTTCTTATTTATTAAAAGCTGGTATAGCTAGTGAAGAATTAGGTAATAAAGATCAAGCTTTAAAATATTACCAAGAAATTAAAGATAATTATCCTAATACCTATGAAGGTAGTGAGATAGATAAATACATAACTAGATTAAATATTAAATAAGATGGGAAGAGCTTTCGAATTTAGAAAAGAGCGTAAGTTTAAACGCTGGGGCAATATGGCCCGTACATTTACTAGAATAGGAAAAGAAATCACTATTGCTGCCAAGCAAGGTGGTGCTGATCCCGCGCACAATCCTAGACTTAGAACTCTTATTTCTACAGCTCATTCCGAAAATATGCCTAAAGCCAATGTGGAAAGGGCAATCAAAAATTCATATGAAAAAGATGTTTCTGATTATAAGGAGATAATATATGAAGGTTACGGTCCTCATGGAATCGCATTCCTTATCGAAACGGCTACTAATAACAATAATCGTACTGTAGCTAATATAAGAAGTTATTTCACTAAACATGGTGGTAGTCTAGGAACTCAAGGTAGTGTAGAATTCATGTTTGACCGAAAATGTGTTTTCAAAATGAAACCTGGTAAAGAACTTGATTTAGATGAATTAGAATTAGATCTTATCGATTTCGGTGGTGAAGAAGTGTTCATAGC
This sequence comes from Bacteroidales bacterium, assembly GCA_041672845.1. GTDB lineage: Bacteria > Bacteroidota > Bacteroidia > Bacteroidales > UBA932 > JBAYDV01. The sequence goes on along the minus strand of JBAYYV010000003.1, from coordinate 75,140 downwards.
TAATGAAAAAGAAAATATCATAGGTATTTATGGTGCTTTTGAATCTTTCGGTAATATTCAGACATACATTGAAGACCATGGTTATGAATTAGTATCAGGTCAGTTCGTTAGATTTGCTAATATAGAATTAATTAAATTACAGAAATCTCAGAGAGAAGGTCTAGATGGTCTTATTTCTAAATTAGAAGAAGATGAAGATGTTCTTAACATTTATCATACTCTAGATACTAGTGATGACGAAAATGATGAATAAATAAAATTCAATAAAATGAAATTATCTCATATAGATCACATAGGGATAGCTGTTAAATCTATTGATGCAGCACTTCCTTATTTCGAAAATGTTCTTGGACTTAAATGTTATAACATTGAAGAAGTTAAAGATCAGCATGTAAAAACTGCTTTTCTTAAAATAGGACAAACTAAACTTGAATTACTTGAAAGTACTACTCCTGACGGCAATATTGCTAAATTCATAGAGAAGAAAGGAGAAGGTATGCATCATTTAGCTTTTGCTACTGAAACTGGCGTTCAAGAAGCATTAATAGATGCTTCAGAAAAAGGCATTAGACTTATTGATAAAACACCTCGGGATGGTGCTGAAGGATTAGAAATAGCTTTTCTTCATCCTAAATCTACTTGTGGTATTCTTACAGAACTTTGTCATAAACCAAAATAATAACTAAAAAACCAAGAAAATGAGCGAACAGCTTAAAAAAATCAAATCTTTAATAGAATTACGCGACAAGGCACGTATTGGAGGAGGTCAAAAAAGAATCGATTCTCAACACAAAAAAGGTAAATATACCGCACGTGAAAGAATCTCATTACTTTTAGACGATGGTAGTTTCGAAGAATACGATATGTTTGTAACACATCGTTGTACAAACTTCGGTATGGATGCTAATAAATTTTTAGGAGATGGTGTCATAACAGGTTATGGTACTATTAATGGAAGACTTGTTTATATCTTTGCTCAAGACTTTACAGTATTTGGGGGATCATTATCTGAGACGATGTCTAAGAAGATTTGTAAAATCATGGATGAATCTATGAAGATGGGAGCACCTTGTATTGGTCTTAACGATTCAGGTGGAGCAAGAATCCAAGAAGGTATCACAGCTTTAGGTGGTTATGCTGAAATATTCCAAAGAAATATTTTAGCTTCAGGTGTTATTCCCCAAATATCTGCTATCTTAGGTCCTTGTGCTGGTGGTGCAGTTTATTCTCCTGCTCTTACGGACTACGTTATAATGGCTGAAGGTACTAGTTATATGTTCCTTACAGGTCCTGGAGTAGTAAAATCAGTAACTGGAGAAAATGTAACTCAAGAACAATTAGGTGGTGCCATGGTACATGCATCTAAAAGTGGAGTATCACATTTTGCGTGTGAAACAGAAGAAGATGTATTTGAGGTAATCAAAAACTTATTAAGTTATATTCCTCAAAACAATATGGAAGAAGCTCCATACGTAGCGACCAACGACCCTATCGACCGTCTAGAAGATTCTCTTAACGAAATCATTCCTGACAATCCTAATACACCTTACGATATGTATAAAGTAATAGGTGATATCGTCGATGATGGTAAATTTATGGAAGTTCATGCTGAATGGGCTAAAAATATTATAGTAGGTTTTGCACGTTTTGGTGGTACTTCTTGTGGTATAGTAGCTAATCAGCCTAAATATTTAGCTGGTGTGCTAGACAGCAATGCTTCTAGAAAAGCTGCTAGATTTGTACGCTTCTGCGACGCATTTAATATCCCTATTGTTACACTTGTAGATGTTCCTGGATTTTTACCTGGTACACAACAAGAATATAATGGTATCATTCTTCACGGTGCTAAACTTATGTTTGCATATGGTGAAGCTACTGTTCCTAAGATTACTATTACATTAAGAAAATCTTATGGTGGATCTCATATTGTCATGAGTTGCAAGCAGCTTAGAGGTGATATTAATTATGCTTGGCCTTCAGCAAATATCGCTGTTATGGGCGCCGATGGTGCTGTATCAGTATTATATGCTAAAGCTATTAAAGCTGAAGAAGATCCTAATAAAAAAGCTGAAATTGCTGCTGAGAAGAAGAAAGAATATGATGAATTATTTAGTAATCCTTATCAAGCAGCCAGTTATGGTTATATAGATGATGTAATCGAACCTAGAAACACTCGTTTCCGCATTATCAGAGCTTTAGAACAGTTAGCTAATAAACAGCTTTCTAACCCTGCTAAGAAACATGATAACATTCCTCTATAATATGAAGAATATGAAGAAAATAATAATACTGATATCTGTTTTACTTTTTTCTGTATGTATTTGTGCACAAAATCAAGGAGACATACGTCTAAATGAGGTTATGTTACATAATACGACTAATGCATTAGATAAATATGGTCAACACAGCCAGTGGTTAGAAATATTTAACTCTTCTTTTGGTACAGTTAAAATGGGTGGATGTTTCATTTCTAACGATAGAAATAATTTAAAAAAACATCAAATAACTAAAAATGATGCACGAACTTATGTTAAGCCTCGTCAATTTCGTATTATTTGGTTTAATGCTGAAGCAATAGGCACATTTTATGCTAATTTCAAAATAGCAGCTGGGGATACTCTTTATTTTACATCTTCTGATGGAGTAAATATAGTAGATAGAATCACTGTTCCTGAACTTACTGAAAACCAATCCTTTGGTAGAATCATTGACGGTGAAGGATCTATTGATGGTTCTAATGTTCCTTGGGAAGTATTCCCTACAGCTACTGCTAATGCTAGTAACGTAGAAAGAATTACGGAAACTAAATCCATGAAAATGGCTAAGGTCGATCCTAAAGGATTTCTTATGGCTATTACTTGTATGAGTGTAGTATTCATAGCTTTAATATTACTTGTCTTTATTTTCAAATTTACTGGAAAAGTTTCTGTAAAACACTTACAAGAAACATCAGATAAAGTTTCTAAAAAGAAAGGTGAAGCTAATATAAATGTGGCTGAAACTTCTAATGAAGTATATGCAGCTATCGCTATGGGATTACATCTTTATAGACAAGAAAGTGAAGCTCATGATGAGGAAAGTCTTACTATTACTATGTCACATACTAATAAGCAATATTCACCTTGGTCACAAAAAATTAGAGGTATTCGTCAAACACCACAAAGAAAAAATAAGAAAAAGAGGATATAATGAAAAATTACAAGCTAAAAATAAACGGCAATGACTATAATGTAGCCATTAATGACTTAGAAAATACCAAGGCTTCCGTAGAAGTTAACGGTACTAGTTTTAACGTTGAATTTGAAAAGCCTATTACCAAACATAAAGAAATAAATATGGTTCGTTCTGTAAGTACTAACCAAGCACCTATAGCACCTCTACCTACACCTGTTTCTAAACCATCTACTTCTACTGGAGAAGGAACTTCTGTACCTTCACCACTTCCAGGAGTCATCCTTAGCGTTAACTGCAAAGAAGGTGATGAAGTTAAAAAAGGCCAGGTTATTCTTATGCTAGAAGCTATGAAAATGGAGAATGAAATTCAATCTCCTATTAATGGAAAAATAAAAAGTATTAATGTAACCAAAGGCGACTCAGTGCTTGAAGGAGTAGCATTAGCTGTAATAGAATAATAAAATGAACAGTACAATAATTGAAAATCTAAAACAATTTTACCAATATACTGGTTTCGCTAACGCTAACTATCAATATCTTATTATGATAGCGATAGGTCTTTTATTCATATATCTTGCCATTAAGAAAGAATGGGAACCAATGTTATTAATTCCTATTGGATTTGGTATTATCATAGGTAATATTCCTATGATGCAAGGCTTGAACATTGGAGTTTATGAAGATGGTTCAGTATTGAATATCTTATACTATGGTGTTAAGAAAGGATTCTATCCTCCATTAATTTTCTTAGGTATAGGTGCGATGACAGACTTCTCTTCTTTAATATCCAATCCAAAACTTCTTCTTATAGGAGCTGCCGCTCAATTCGGGATCTTCGGTGCTTATTCCCTAGCTCTCGCTATCGGATTCGGACCTGCAGAAGCTGGAGCTATAGGTATTATCGGTGGTGCTGATGGTCCTACTGCTATATTTCTATCTTCTAGATTAGCACCAGACCTTATGGGAGCTATAGCCGTATCGGCATACTCATATATGGCCTTAGTACCTGTTATCCAACCTCCTATTATGAAATTACTTACTAGTAAAAAAGAAAGATTAATTAGAATGAAAGCCCCTAGGGCTGTTTCTCCTACTGAAAAGAGAATCTTCCCTATTATAGGTTTCCTTACTACTGCTTTTATAGTACCTTCAGGTATTCCTCTTTTAGGTATGTTATTCTTCGGTAACCTTCTTAAAGAAAGTGGTGTTACTCGTCGTTTAGCCAATACAGCAAGTGGTCCTCTAATAGATATAGTTACTATTTTAATCGGGTTAACAGTAGGATGTTCTACACAAGCAGACAAATTCTTACAACTTAGTTCAATTAAAATTTTTGGAATTGGAGCACTTTCATTTGTAATGGCTACATTCTGTGGTGTATTATTCGTGAAGATTATGAACATGTTCTTAAAACCTGGAAACAAAATCAATCCTCTTATCGGAAACGCTGGCGTATCAGCAGTACCAGATGCAGCTAGAGTATCTATGTGTCAAGGTCTAAAATACGACCCTACTAACTACTTATTAATGCATGCCATGGGACCTAACGTAGCAGGTGTCATCGGAAGTGCTGTCGCAGCTGGTCTATTACTTGGATTCTTAGCTTAAAGATTTTAAGATTTATTACATATCGATTTTATATCGTATTTAAAAAGAAGTCGGATTAAAATCCGACTTCTTTTATGCGTTTAGAAGTTTGATATTTATTCAGAAAATCTTATCTTTGACTGACTTTATTATTAAAATAAAACTTATGCAAAACAAACTGCAAGAATTAACTAACAAACTGTACTCCGAAGGTTTGTCTAAAGGAAAAAAGGAAGCTGAAGAAATGAAGTTAAGTGCTAAAAAAGAAGCAAATACTATCATATCTGAAGCCACTGAAAAAGCTAAAACCATATTGGCGTCAGCCAAAAAAGAGGCTGAAGAATTAAAGACAAAAACTAGCAAGGATACTGTAATGGCTACTACACAAACCATCTCTTCTGTTAAGCAACAAATAGAGAGTTTAATCATAGCTAAAGCTATTCAAGATCCTATTAAAGCTAATATGTTAGATACGGATTTTTTATCTAAATTAATCAATACTTTAATTGAAAAATTTGAACCAAATAATGAAGATAACATTTCTCTTAATCTTCTACTTCCTGAAAATATGAAAGATGATTTTCAGAAACTCATAAATAATAAAGTTATCGATACTCTGAATAAAGGTCTTGAAATTAAATATAGTAAAAACATAACTAATGGATTTAAAATAGGTCCAGCAAATCAAGGTTATATGCTTAATTTTACTTCTGAAGATTTCGAAGCTCTATTTGCTGAATATTTGAGACCTAATACTAGAAAATTGTTATTCGGATAATTATAATTATTTATGGATAACTATTATTATATTATTACAGGGCTACCAGAACTTACAGCAGATTTCGATTCTGCTGAATTTCATTATGATGATTTTAGGAATAATATTGTCCAAGAATTATCTAAAACTGATCGACGATTAGTAGATTGGTTTGAATTTAATTTTGTCGAAGAAAATCTCTGCCATACATATTATGATAGAGTAGCTAAATCCACGAATACTTTCATTCGGGATTATTTAACTTTCGATAAAAATATTAGAAATACTCTTTCTATTCTAATTGCTAAAAAAGAATCAAAAGATGCAAGCCTCTACACTATCGATCCGATAGATACAGAATTTGAGGAATATCAAGAAATTAAAACTATTTTTTCTATTTCTAATATCATAGATAGAGAAAGAAAACTAGATAATTTAAAATGGAAAAAAATTTCCGATATAGTTACTTTTGAATATTTCAATATGAATGTGGTTCTTGCTTTTCTAGCTAAAGCTAAATTAGTAGATCGTTGGAGTCGTATGGATAAAGAAGAAGGTGCACGACTCTTTGAAAGACTTGTACAAGAAGTACGAGGTACATATAAAGGAATAAATAATAAACAAAATAAGAAATAATGAAAACCACAGGAAAAGTTACGGGTATCATTTCGAACTTGGTTACCGTCCGAGTCGATGGTCCTTGTGCTCAAAATGAAATCTGCCACATAAATGTGGGTGGGATAGCATTAATGGCTGAGGTAATTAAAGTAACCAAGGAAGACGCTTTCGTCCAAGTATTCGAAAGTACTCGAGGGATGAAAACTGGAGATAAAGTGGAATTTGAAGGACATATGTTAGAAATAACATTAGGACCTGGACTTCTTTCTTCTAACTTCGATGGTTTACAGAACAATTTAGCTACTATGGAAAGTGTATTCTTAAAAAAAGGAGAATATACAGCAGCATTAAATGATACTAAACTTTGGGAATTTATTCCTGAAGCTAAAATCGGAGATAATGTAATAGCAGCAGACTGGCTAGGAGAAGTTAAAGAAGGCTGGTTACCTCATAAAATTATGGTTCCATTTAGTTTCAAAGGAACTTATACAGTTAAATCTATAACTGAAGCTGGTGAATATAATATAAATGACACTATTGCAGTTTTAACCAACGAGAAGGGAGAAGATGTAAAAGTTACCATGATTCAAAAATGGCCAGTTAAAGTTCCTATAAAATGTTATAAAGAAAAACCAAGACCAAATAAGATTATGGAGACAGGTGTTAGATGTATCGATACCTTAAATCCTATAGCTGTCGGTGGTACTGGTTTCATACCTGGACCTTTCGGGTGTGGTAAAACTGTTTTACAGCATTCCATTGCTAAACAAGGTGATGCTGATGTTATCGTAAATGCAGCTTGTGGTGAAAGAGCTAATGAGGTAGTGGAGATCTTCACTGAGTTCCCTAGACTTATAGATCCTCGTAGCGGTAGATCCCTTATGGAAAGAACTATTATTGTTTGTAATACTTCTAATATGCCAGTAGCTGCTCGTGAAGCTTCTGTATATACAGCCATGACTCTTTGCGAATATTACAGAGCTATGGGACTTACAGCTTTATTACTTGCTGACTCGACTTCTAGATGGGCACAAGCTCTTCGTGAAATGTCTAACCGGATGGAAGAATTACCAGGTGCTGACGCTTTTCCCGTAGACTTATCTGCTATTATTTCCAGTTTCTATGCTCGCGCTGGTATGGTAGTTTTAAATAATGGAAAAACTGGTGCTGTTACCTTCATAGGTACTGTATCTCCTGCGGGTGGTAACTTAAAAGAACCTGTGACTGAATCTACTAAGAAAGCTGCTAGATGCTTTTACGCATTGTCGCAGCAGCGCGCAGACTCTAAAAGATATCCTGCTGTCGACCCTATAGATTCTTATTCTAAATATCTGGAATATCCTGAAATTCAAACTTACTTAAATGAAAAAATAGACTCTCATTGGACCGAAAGTATTACTAAAGCTAAAACTATTACTTTAAGAGGTAAAGAAGCTTACGAACAAATTAACATTTTAGGTGATGATGGCGTACCTATTTTATATCATGAAAATTACTGGAAATCAGAATTAATAGATTTTGTCATCTTACAACAAGATGCATTCGATGACATAGATGCTTCTACTCCTATTCCGAGACAGAAATTTATGTTACTAAAAGTGTTAGAAGTATGTGATATGAAAAAAGAATTTGAAACATTTGAAGATTGTTCTTTATTCTATAAAAATGTCATTAATATTTTTAAACAAATGAATTATTCAAAATTTGAAAGTAAAGAATTCAATACTTATTTAGAAAAAATAAATAAAATTATAAACCATGTCGACTAAAGCATTTCAGAAAATATACACGAAACTAGAAGCTATTACCAAAGCTACTATTTCACTGCGAGCTCAAGGCGTAAAAAATGATGAACTTGCCTACGTAGATGGTCGTCTTGCTCAGGTAGTAAAAATAAAAGGTAATATTATTACACTTCAGGTTTTCAAAGGTACAGAAGCTATTCCCACTAATGCAGAAGTAGTTTTCATAGGTGAAGCACCTTCATTAAATGTTAGTGAAGAACTTTCTGGAAGATTTTTTAATGCTTATGGAGAACCTATTGATAATGGACCTAAAGTAGAAGGTGAAAGAAGAGAAATCGGAGGGCCATCAGTAAATCCTTATAAAAGAAAACAACCATCAGAAATTATTCCTACTGGTATAGCAGGTATCGATTTAAATAATACCATCGTATCAGGACAGAAAATTCCATTTTTCGCTAACTCAGATCAGCCTTATAACCAAGTTATGGCTCAAGTAGCACTGAGAGCTGATGTAGACAAGATTATCTTAGGAGGTATGGGATTATCTAATGATGATTACTTATATTTCAAACAGCTTTTCGAAAATGCTGGTGCTCTGGATAAGATTATTTCATTTATTAATACGACCGAACAGCCACCAGTAGAAAGACTTTTGATTCCAGATATGGCACTTACAGCTGCTGAATATTTCGCAGTAGATAAAAATGAAAAAGTGTTAGTATTATTGACAGATATGACTTTATATGCTGATGCTTTATCTATCGTAAGTAATCGTATGGATCAAATTCCATCTAAAGATTCTATGCCAGGTTCACTTTATTCTGACTTAGCTAAGATTTATGAAAAAGCTGTACAATTACCAGATGGTGGTTCTATTACCATTATCGCTGTAACTACACTTAATGATGGAGATATTACTCACGCTATTCCTGATAATACAGGTTATATCACTGAAGGTCAGTTATTCTTACGTACTGATACAGATACTGGTAAAGTAATTATCGACCCATTCCGTTCTCTATCTCGACTGAAACAAAATGTTATCGGTAAGAAAACTAGAGAAGATCATAATCAAGTAATGAATACAGCCATACGTTTGTACGCTGATGCTGCTAATGCTAAAACCAAACTTGAAAATGGGTTTGATTTAAGTGATTATGACTTACGTTGTCTTAAATATGCTAAAGACTATTCAAATAGACTTTTAGCTATCGATGTAAATATTCCAATCGATGAGATGTTAGATACTGGTTGGGAATTATTCGGAAAATATTTCTCACAAGCTGAGACAGGATTAAAACAGAAATTTATAGATAAGTATTGGAAAGAACCTAAGAAACAAGCTGAAGCTAAGGCTGATGCCCCTAATGAAGCTACTAAATAAATAAAAGATGGCTATAAAATTCCAATATAATAAGACTTCATTAAACGAGCTTAACAAGCAATTGAAAGTTCGTACGAATACTTTACCTACCCTTCAGAACAAAGAATCCGCTCTTCGTATTGAAGTTAAAAAGGCTAAGCAGCATTCTGAAGCTCTTTTGGAACAGCTATCTTCTTCACTTCAAGAATATAATTATCTCGCTGGTTTATGGAATGAATTTGAAAGTGGATTAATTCGCATCACAGATGTAGATTTAGAAATAGTCAAATTCGCAGGTATTAAAGTACCTGAGCTAAAAGAGATTCATTATGAAGTAAAAGAATTTAATCTTTTCGCTAAACCTCTTTGGTATTCACAAGGTATAGGTATTCTTCAAAATTTAGCAAGATTAGGTATCGAATCTGAAGTATATTCAGAAAGAAGCCGACTTCTTGACTATTCTAGAAAAAAAACCACTCAAAAAGTAAATTTGTACGAAAAAGTACAGATTCCTGGATATAAAGATGCGATATTAAAGATCAAACGCTATATGGAAGATGAAGAAAATTTATCAAAAGCTGCTCAAAAGATAGTAAAAGCTAGACATGATAAAGAGGAGGAAGAAGCATGATTAACAAAATGACCAAATACTCCCTAGTTCTTGTTAATAGCGAACTAGAACCATTCCTTGATAAACTTAGGGATTTCGGCATGATAGATATCACAAGATCTACTCGTGCTATGGATGAACATTCTAAAGCACTTATGGCTATTTCTAATAAATATAAAAAACTTATAAGAGATATTAAAAATGTCGCCAAAGTAAAATCTGAAAAAAAAGCTTTAAAATTTGAGATTGAAAATGAAGAGAATATATTAGATGTTATAAATAATATTTTAACTGAAAGAAAAACTCTAACAGATCTTCTCGCACAGAGAAAAAGAGATTTGTCAGATGCTATATCTTGGGGTGATTTTAATAAATCTGATATAACTAAACTAGAAGAATTAGGATATAGACTTTATTTCTATGTTACTGCAGCCAAAAAATTCGATACAAATTGGGAAAATGAAAATATCCTACAAATATTAAGTGCTAAAGATAATCCACGAACTTATTTCGTTATATTATCTAAAGACCAGGATTTTAAATTTTCTCTTCAAGAAGCCAAATTACCTGAACGTTCAGTAAGTGAATTAACAGCTGAGATAAAAGATCTAACTAATAGATTAGATTTCTTAGAAAGGAAAGTGATTTATATTCCTGAATTTCTACCAAGAATAACAGAATTGTACGACAGTACTAATAATGATTTAGATTACTACTTCGCTAAAATTTCTACAGTTACTTCTGGAGAAGATTCTATAGCTGTACTAGAAAGTTTCGCTCCTACTTCTGAAGATGAAAAAATATTAGAATTTCTAGAAAATTCTGATGTTTACTTCATTAAAGATGCAGCGAAAATAGAAGATAATCCTCCTATTAAACTCAAGAATAATATATTCACCAAACCTTTCGAGGCTATTGGAGATTTATATATGCTTCCTAAATATAATGAGCCAGACTTGACTCCATACTTCGCTCCTTTCTATATGCTGTTCTTCGGCTTCTGTTTAGGAGATATGGGTTACGGTCTTGTATTATTATTAATAGGACTATTCATGATGTGGAAATTACCTAAGATGAAAGAATATGGCAAATTAGTCATGTATCTAGGTATAGGTACTATAATAATACCTGCTTTAAGTGGAGGATTCTTCGGTACTAAAATATATGAATTGTTTAGCTTCCCTGATCGAATATCTAAATTATTCTTATCTGATATGCAATTATTCTGGTTCGGTATCCTATTTGGTATCGTCCACATCATATTTGGTAGATTAATAAATATAATAGACTGCTTAAAGAAAAGAAACTGGGATCATGCTCTTACCAATATCGGTTGGATAATGTTAATAATAGTTTTTACATTTATGTATGCAGGAAGTATGGCAGAAAAACAATATTTCCCAGATTTAGTTAATAAAATATTAATATGGGGAGGTATAGCTCTAATCATATGCTGCAGTAAACCAGATAAGAAATTCTGGATGAGACCTATTAAAGGAATAGCTTCATTATATGATATAACAGGAATATTCGGAGACGTATTATCTTATATAAGATTATTTGGGCTAGGTACTTCTGGAGCTATATTAGGTTTAGTAGTGGATTCTGTCGCTATACAAATGTCAGGAATTCCTTACTTAGGCTGGTTCTTAGCCGTACTTATGCTAATTATAGGACATACATTTGTATTAGCCATATCATCACTTGGGGCTTTCGTACATCCTATGAGGTTAACCTTCGTAGAATTTTACAAAAATGCAGAATTTGCAGGAGGAGGCCGTGCCTTCCATCCTTTCAGAAAAAAAGTAACAGTCAGTGAATAATATAAACTAACTGTAAATAATAATTAAACGAATAACAAAATAATAAACAAATAATTAATTTCATTATGGAAACATTACCCTTAATTTTAGCCTACACAGGCATGGCCATCATGATAACAATGGCATGTATCGGATCAGCCATCGGAGTAACCATCGGCGGTAACGCCACAGTATCAGCATTAAAAAAGAATCCTGATATGTTTGGTTCTGCCATGATTTTAACAGCTCTTCCATCTACTCAAGGATTATACGGATTCGCTGGATTCTTTCTTATGCTTAATAAACTAAAAGGAATGGAAACAGCCTTATCTTTAAATGCAGGTTTAGCTATGTGTGCTGCAGCACTTGCCACAGGTATCGTAGGTTATTACTCAGCTATCAGACAAGCTAAATTAGTAGCTAATGGTATTAACGAAATATCAAACGGACAAGACGTATTCGGTAGAACAATGATCTTAGCTGTATTCCCAGAACTTTATGCTATTTTAGCCTTCGCATCAGCTTTTTTAGCACTTTAATAATTAATCTAAAAAAATAAAAGGCAGCCTAATGGTTGCCTTTTATTTTTTTAATCTGATTTATCTAAATTAAAATTCTTATAGACTATCGCCGAAATCTTTTTTAAATTTAGCAATTAGTATATGAGTCCAGTCGTCAACTGGTTTACACATTGAACGAAAGTTTCTTGGAACATTAGGTTCATCAACGAATTTCATACCATGGATTAATTTCCTGTTATCATATAACCATTCAAGTCTATCTAGTACATATAATGTCTGAGACAAAGTAAACACTCTTCTAGGAAAAGCAAGACGAACTAATTCCATATCAGCGAAATAATTAGGATCTTTAGAATCTACTTCAGAAAGCGACCCCCCTTCCATACCTCTAACTCCAGAACAAATAAATATAGCACTTACTAAGGCAGCTGCTTGAAGTTCTTTTTGAGGAATATGATCACAGAATTTTTTAGCATCTAAATGTCCACCTAAGACACCAGCAGGAGTGACTACAGGAAGTCCTCTCTTTACTGCTTCATCTATGAAGAATTTAATGAAATCAGGATTTTGACGAGCAGTATCTATATCTAACATTTCATAAAGGCCGGTTACCATAGCCTCCATTTCTTTCATAGACATACCACCATAAGTAACGAACCCTTCATAAACAGCTACTAACATTTGCATTTGAAGATAAGTAGCTTCATCATTAAGACAAATACCAGCACCTCTAGTACAGGAAAGTTTTCTAGCTGAGAAATACAACAAATCACATAATGAAGCCATTTTTTTAACTACTTCAGCCATAGTACTATTCACATATTCTTTTTCTCTGCGAATGATTAAATAAGCATTTCCTTCCAGTAAACTAGCATCCAATACGATTTTAAGACCATATTTATCAGCTACCTTACGTACATCTTCATAATTCTTCATGGAGAAAGGCTGACCACCGATAAGGTTAGTAGATGCCTCCATTCTTATGAATGGAATCTTATCTGTACCTACTTTGTTGATGAATTCTTCAAGTTTTTCGATATTCATATTCCCTTTAAAAGGATTATCAGAATCAGAATCAAAAGCCCCTGGATATAATAATTCACAATATTTAGCTCCAGCTATACCTATATGAGCTACGGTACTACCAAAATGATAGTTCATAGGAATATAATCTCCCTGATGTACTAAAGCACGTGTGATAATATTTTCTGCACCTCTACCTTGATGAGCTGGGAGTACAAAATTCTTCCCAAATATTTCTTTAACAGCATCTTGTAATCTCTGATAAGTCTTAGATCCTGCATATGCATCATCTGCCCTCATCATGGTAGCTAGCTGTACATCACTCATAGCGTTCGTTCCACTATCAGTTAACATATCTAGATAAACATCTTCTGAATTAATACGATATGTATTAAAGCCTGCTTTTTCTATAGCTTTTAATCTTTCATCAATAGGTAAAAGATGTACCCTCTGTACCACTCTAGCTTTGTGGAATTCTAAAGGGAGTTCTATATCTCTGTAAAATTTTACTTTTGACATTACTGAATAATTATGTTATTTTAATGTGTTTCGTTTATTAGTTAAATATTTTACTTAATTCCTTAAAATATTAATGTACTTGTTCTATATATTTATGTTGTTCAGGAGTAAGTATATCTATTTGTAAGCCCCCGAATTTTAATTTAAGGCTAGCTACCTCTGTATCTAATTCTTCTGGAACATTTATCGTCATAGTTTTTTTATAATCACGATTAAAGTTTTTATGGTTTTTAACTACATATTCAGCTGATACTGCCTCTATAGCAAAACTCATATCCATAATTTCTGCAGGATGACCATCACCAGCAGAAAGATTAACCAATCTTCCTTCCGCTAAAATATTTATCCAATTTCCATTGTCCATTTTATAAGACATTATATTTTTACGTGCTAATTTGGTTTCTACAGCTATCCTTTTAATTCCTGCGATATCTAATTCCGTATCAAAAGCACCAGCATTACAACAAACAGCTCCATCTTTCATTAACTTAAAATGATCTGTAGTAATAACATTTATATCTCCTGTTACTGTTACAAAAATCTCACCTTCTTTAGCCGCTTCAGCCATAGGCATTACAGAAAAACCATCCATTACAGCTTCTATAGCTTTCACTGGATCTACTTCTGTAACTATCACCTTAGCACCCAAACCTTTAGCTCTCATAGCGACACCTCTACCACACCATCCATATCCTGCTACTACAGCTGTTTTACCTGCTACTATTAAATTAGTAGTAGTATTAATACCTGTCCAAACGGACTGACCTGTACCATATCTATTATCAAAGAAATGCTTACACTTGGCATCATTAACTAACATCATAGGAAATTTTAAAATATCAGCCCTATCCATGGCTAAAAGATTCTTGATTCCAGTAGTAGTTTGTTCGCAACCTCCATAAACATTATTAAGTAAAGCAGGATATTTAGAATGAATAAGATTAACTAAATCCCCACCATCATCCAAGATAATGTTAGGGCCACATTCTACTACTTTAGAAATATGTCTCTGATACTCTTCTGGAGTAGAATTATACCATGCAAATACTTTAAGACCTTCATGAACTAAAGCAGCAGCGATATCATCTTGAGTAGAAAGAGGGTTAGAACCTGTAATATACATATCCGCTCCCCCAGCAGCTAACACCTTACATAAATAAGCTGTCTTAGCTTCTAAATGAATAGATAACGCTATTTTTAAACCTTTAAAAGTTTGATCTTTAGCAAATCTTTTTTCAAGAGTTCTAAGTAAAGGCATATGAGCTTTCACCCAATCTATTTTTCTATTACCACTTTCCCAGAGATTTACATCCTTTATTTCATTTTCCATTTTATAACATTTTTTTATGTTTAAATATCGTAAAAGCTATTAATAAAGACACGATCATTAAACTTAATAATATAATAAAATCCCAATATTGAGAATCTACTTGAGGTAACTTCACATTCATTCCATAAATAGAAGCTATTAATGTAGGAGGCATTAATAATAATGATACGAAAGTAAATACTTTCATTATCCTATTCTGGTCCAAATTAATAAGACCTAATATAGTATTTTGTAAATAGTCTAATCTTTCAAAGCTAAAATTTGTATGATTAATAAGAGAACTAATATCTTTAATAATAACATTTAACTTACCATAAACATCATGAGGAAATTTATCAGATCTAAAAATAGCAGTGATCATTCGCTGCTTATCTACGATATTTTCCCTAATCATCATAGTATTTTCTTGTAACTGATTAATATCTAATAAAGAATCTTCATTTACATCTTTACTTGTAGATATTTTCCGACTAAATTGGTCAATATCTTTAGACATTAACTCTATCATATCAGCATCTAAATCTATTCGATTTTCTATTACACCTACGAAAATATGATAACCAGTAGGATATAATTTCTGATGAATCAATATTTTATTCTGTATATCTACAAAACTTCTTAAATCTAAGTGTCTAATAGATACTAATATACCCTCACATAAAATAAAAGAAACAGATTCCATCTGATACTCTTCAGGTCCAGGAATCAAGAAATCAGTATTGATAAAAATAGAAGTTTCAGACTCTGAATAACGAGAAGATGATTCGATTTCTTCTGCTTGAGCTTTAGACTGTAATTTGGTACCAAGAAATTCCTCTACTATTCTCTTTTCATCTCCTTCTGGATCACATAAATCTATCCAAACTACATCATCAAATCCAAAGTCGTTTAACTTTTGGATTTCTTCTGTATATGTGATTCTATTAGCTTCGTCTTTGTAAAATATTTTAATCATGGTGATAAGTCTTAAATGATGAATAATTAATAAAACTGGTGGACAGTATTAAATTACCATCGGACTCGAAACTTAGCAGAGTCTATCATACCATAATGATAGTAAGTCGAATGCTGACATAGTATTTGATTTACACGAAAAAGCATTATCATCCATTTGTTGAATATTTTTTTAACATTACAAAGATAAAAAAAATATCAAAAGAAGGGTTCGCTATTGGAGATTAATTACCATTTATTTTTTAGTCTAACTACTATCACTGTAGAGTTACGATAGTACATAACGAAATAAATATGTCTATTCTGCTATTTTACAAATATTATTTGATGGTTTTGATATAAAGAACATTCCTAAAAATGTCAGTAAAGCATTGACAATTAATAAACAGAAACCGAATTCAAATCCAATAAATGTTTTGAAAATATAATTTAGAAGAAAACATAATATAGGTGATGATATGGCCAACCATGGAATAATTTTATCATTAACATCTCTATTAGTAAAAATACCGAAAAAGAAAATTCCAAGCAACGGTCCATATGTATAAGATGCTAATTTATAGACAAGTACGATTACTGCTTGATTATTCAAAATATATAATAAGCACATTATCACTAACAATATTAAAGCAAAAATAGCTTGGATAAACTTCCTCATCTTTTCTTTAGTATGGACCGACAGGTCTGCTCTCTTATCAAAATGAAGAAAATCTATACAAAACGAACTAGTTAGAGAAGTCATAGCACCACCAGCAGAAGGATAAGTCGCAGAAATTAGCCCAATCAAAAATATCACTGTAATTCCTACTCCTAGCGAAGAAACCACTTTTGGAAACATCTGGTCAGTCTTGCTTATACCGAAAGCATCCATACCTCCATTAGAGAAAATATAAACTGTCAATATTATCCCTAAAGCCAAGAATAACAAATTCACCAAGAAAATAATAATAGAAGTACTATACATATTTTTCTTAGCCGATTTCAAATCTCTACAAGATAAATTCTTCTGCATCATAGTTTGATCAAAGCCTGTCATGGCGATACAGACAAAAGCTCCAGAAATGAATTGTTTTATAAAATTAGTAGCACTTGAAGAATTTAAATCTATAGAAGTAGATAATTTCACACCAGGAATTAAAGGATTCTCAGCATTAAAAATGGATTTAAACATATCATTAAAAGACCAATCCATTTTATCTACTATAAAATAAATAGATATAAATACAGCTAGAAGCATAAAAGTCGTTTGCAATACATCTGTCCAAATGATGGTTTTTACACCTCCACGATAAGTATAAAGATATAAAAATAGCAGAAAAATAGCCGCTACTATTGTAAATAATCCCATTTCTGATATAGATGAACTAGGAATAAAAGTCATAAAAACAATAATAACCACGAAAATCCTAACAGCTGCTCCTAATAATCTAGAAATCATAAAGAAAAATGCTGCAGTCTTATTAGAATATAGCCCAAATCTATCTCCTAAATATGAATAAATCGAATTAAGATTTTTCTTATAATATATAGGCAAAAGGACTTCAGCAATAAAAGCATACCCTGCGATAAAACCTATAACCATAGGTAAATAATACCAATTTTGAGCCAATACATTTCCAGGAACAGAAATAAAAGTCACACCAGAAAGAGATGCCCCTATCATACCGTATGCTACCACAGCCCAAGGCGTTTTCCTATCACCTCTAAAATAAGAAGTCATATTAGATTTTTTCGATGTTCTCCAAGAAATGAAAAACAATGAAACTGTATAAACAAAAAAGGTTATCAAGAAAATTAAGAAACTAGACATATGATTTATTACTAATCGTAAAATTATAGCTCTGGAGAAAATTCTTGCCGATGGGTGATGGATCTTCCAAGTGTTAATGAATCAGTATATTCTAAATCATCTCCGAAGCCGACACCTCTAGCAATAGTAGTTACTTTCACCCCTGTTTTTTCTAACAACCGATACAAATAAAAAGAAGTAGTTTCACCTTCCACAGATGTACTTAATGCTAAAATAATCTCCTTAGTAGTATCTCTAAAAGCTCTATCTATTAATTTGGGAATTGGCAAATCATCAGGACCTATACCATCCATAGGAGAAATAATTCCTCCCAAAACATGATAAATGCCGTTATATTCTTGAGTATCCTCTATACTTAATACCTCCCTTACATTTTCTACCACACAAATAATAGAATGATCTCGTTTAGGATTAGCACAAATTTCACATAAATCAGAATCACAAATCAAATTACATTCTCTACAATATTTAATATTATGTCTAAGTTTAACTATTGCATTAGCGAAATTATCTACATTTTCACGAGGTTGTTTTAACATATGTAATGCAAGTCGCATAGCTGTTTTGCCTCCTACTCCAGGTAAAGTAGAGAACTGTTCACATGCATCTTCTAATAATTTATTCATATCTAATTATTAATCTTCTTTATTATATCGTATTTATTAATCCTATTTTCTGATTTTATTTGAGTTTCTCTATATGAGTTTCTCTATATGATATTCTACTAATTCATCTATTGGCAGCTGAAGTATTCGTCCGATCTTGATTCCTGATTCTTTAGCTATTATCTTAATATAATCTTTATAATACCAAGCAATCGAACCAGTTAAGTTCACATCGAAATTTTTATAATCTAGACTAGTAATATTTCTAATAAAGTAAGCTGATAAGGAATCATGAATTAAATTTGACATATATTCTATTTTTCTAAATTCATAAATAAATTTAGAAAAAGAAGCTAAAAAAGCAGAAGGTGAATCGCTATGATATATTTTTTTTACAATACTAGAATACTGTAAAGCATAACGATCTTGAAATATTTTTCTTAAATCAGAAGGCATCAGATTTTTAATATAATCTGAAATTAATTTTTTCCCCATATAAGCACCACTACCTTCATCTCCAAGTATATAACCACCCGATGCTATAGTATCAGTTATCTTCTGACCATCATAAAAACAACTATTAGAACCTGTACCTAAAATACCGACTATTCCTTTTTCATTTTTACATAAAGCTCTGGCTGCCGCCAATATATCTGATTCGAAATGACAAATAGCATTTGGAATATATTTTATAAATGCAGATGCCAGTTTTAAAGAATATTCTTCAGATAAAACTCCTGCTCCATAATAATATAATTCTAGCTCTTTATCATTCTTAAAATCTAATATGTTATCACTTTTTAATATCTTATACCATTCAGAAAAAGTAGCTGCCAACACTAAATCTATATTTTTTATAGACATATGAACGGGATTGATTCCTACTCCTGAAAAGTTAGAAATCACCCCGTTATTATATATAAGTCTCCACTCTATATTAGTAGATCCACTTTCAGCTATTAATATCATAATTTCATCTATTATATAGATTTTTATCTATTATATAGACAAAATTAATCATTTTATTAACACTCCTTTCTTTTTCCAATAATAATATCCATACACAGCAGATAAAACATAGAAACAATAAAGAATTCCTAAACCTTTTACTCCTTGTGCAAAATACATCCAAATATACAAGGGATTCACTATCATCCACACTATCCATTGTTCTATATATGACTTAGTTATCCAATAAGTACCTACTATACTCAATGAGGTAATAACACTATCCAATATAGGCTGAGAATCAGTAGTCCAATAAGACAACACGAAATAGCTAAAAATAGATAATACTATGAATATCAATATCGAATAAATTAAAGTAGTCCGAGGCATTTTTCGGATAGAAATCTTGGAACTAGTATTTTCAAGGTCTTCATCTTTTCTCCACTGATACCAGCCATAAACACACATAATAAGATAATATGTTTGCAAACCTGCATTAGCCAATAGCCTTTCTCTTGCCGATATTATTATATAAGCTGCTGAAAGGATAAATCCCACTATCCACATAGATTTTTTCTTACATATCTCAAGTATCAAATATAGAATACCTAAAACCATAGCTGAGTAATCTACTATTTGCTCTATTAGAATCCAATTATCTAAATTTCCTATCATATTAAAATTCGTAAGATACTTTAAACATACAACTGATGGGAGCTTGAGGATATAATCCTTCAAAACCATCACCTACATAAGTTTCGTTTTCACCGATAAATGCTCTATATACCCAAGCATTATTAAAATATTTCTTATTTAAAATATTATCTGCATATGCTGAAAGTAGTAGAACACCTTTTTTCAATGGGATCTTAAATGAAGCAGTTGCTCCTAATGTAAAATATTCTGGAATAGAACGATCATCAGATGAAGTGTTGTCATAATATTGTTTACCTACATATTTGCCATTAACTGATACACTAAAATTTCTGAAAGCATCATATGTAACCATAGCCATACCTATCACAGATGGAGACATCACCAAATCTGTATTTTCATATGTTTCTTTTACCTGAGGAAGTTTATTCCAATTAGCATCGAAAGCATCTACATAATTCGTAAAATCAGTTATTTTGTTTTGACTTAAAGTCAGATTACCGTCTACTCTAAGTTTCCTCAAGCATTGCCACCCGGCAGTAATTTCAATACCTCTGCGATAAGAATTAGGAATATTTTCTTTAATCACATACCCTGATTCAGAAAGACGTCCTGTAGCTACTAATTGATCTTTATAATTCATGTAATATAGATTTAAACCCAAGGCAAATTTAGGAGCAGCAAATTTATAACCCAATTCATAATCTACTAATTGTTCAGCTTTGCAATCATCACCTTTACCTGCTTTAATAGCTTCTTTCAAATCATCTCTAGTAGGCTCTTTATGTCCCACAGCTACCGATCCATAAAAATGGTTTTGTTCATCAATAGAATATGCTAACCCTGCTTTTGGATTAAAAAAGTTATATTTAGTACTATATTTCAAATCTGCTTGATCTTTATCAGGACCTTTCAAATCATAATTAATTCCTCTATATTGCATATCAGCAAATAAAGTCAAATCATTTAGATAATATTCAGTTCTTGCAAACATTGAATAATCTTTCTTTAAACCATTATTTCTATACCATTCGTAATTCTCTTGAACATTTTGATTATACTTAGTCCAAAGAACATTTCCAAAGTGATCGCCATCATAATAAGAGTAAGATATACCAGCCTGAGCATTAATATTCCTCGTTATATATTTTAAAGTACTAGTACCATAATAGAAACCGTTATCCATTTGTTTTCTTACTATGAAATCAGATTTTAAATACTCAGAACCATCGATAGTTTGAGGATCCAACTTATATTTTGAATATGTTTTATTGGCTTTATAATTTTCATAATAACCATCACCTTTAGTGAAGTTAAAAGCATTTATCCAATACAAATTTTCAGAAAACTGATGAGAATAAAATAATTGAAAAAAATGTTGAGTATAATTATCAGTTTCATTATCATAATATTTGGTATTACCTTGATCATCTACATATTCTCCTGCAGGATTATATGTTCTATCATTTTTCATTTGTTCTCGAGTAATACCTTCCCAGCAAATACCAGTATGTTGATCACCTAGGATATAATGAAATTTAATAATATCTTTTTCCCCTATCCATCCCAAAGATGCAAAAAGAGAATTTGAATGAGCTTTACCATTTCTTATATATCCGTCTGTAGTGTTGTAAGCATATTTAAGATCTGCAAACATCCCGTTTTTCATAATACCAGTTCCAACACCTAGACCTGTTGTCCAAGTATTAAATGATCCATATCCTAATTCAGTATGGGCGTAAGCCTTGTTAGCAATACCTTTAGAAGACATATTTATACTTGCTCCGAAAGCAGCAGGCCCATTAACTGACGTGCCTACCCCTCTCTGTATCTGAATATTCTGAAGAAAACCTCCCATAGATGGAATATTAGCCCAAAATACTTCTTGAGATTCAGCATCATTCAGAGGAATACCATCTAAAGTAATATTAATACGAGAAGCATTACTACCTCTAACAGATATTTTAGTATTACCTATTACAGCACCAGCTTCCGAAATGGAAATAACTGAAGGCTGTAATTTTAAAATCAATGGAACTGAAGCACCTGGTTCAGAACTTTTAATTTGTTGGTGGTTAACAGAAGAATAAGAAACAGGAGTTTTAGAAGTAACCATATTTGCGGATATGACTACTGAGTCTAAAATTTCTGGGATAGCTAATGTGTCTACATCATAACTATATTTCTGTGCAAATGAGAATAGCGGTAAAAAAAATAACCCGCAAAACAAAAACAATCTTTTCATAATAAAATGTTTTTTAAGCGGGGATGTATAGTTGAGAAAACACGATTCCTACGACAGCATTATCTGTTTCAGGTAATACGGGTATAATCTCAGCCCTTTCGAGCACCCCCTTGCCTTATAGGCAATGTTAATAAATAAAATATCGATTACTTTCTAATTAAAGAAACTTTATATAATCTTGGCCAATATTTACCTGACAAATATAGACATCCTGTTTGAGAATCCCAAGCTATTCCATTAAGAACATCTGTATAAGAATTTTTAAGACTATCAGGCAACAAGTTACGACAGTCTACTTTTGCTTCTACTATTCCTGTATAAGGATTTATAACTACAATATAATCTTGTAAATATACATTTGCCCATATTTTTCCATCTATATATTCCAATTCATTTAGATAAGAAACAGGCTTTCCATTCATGCTTACCTTTATTTCTCTTTTTGAAATAAAACTCATAGGATCTACGAAATAAATTTTATCTGTACCGTTAGAAGTAATAAGTTGTTTTCCATCTGTCGTAAGTCCCCAACCTTCTTTCTGATTCGGAAGCTGACCTAATAAATTCATAGAGTCTAAATCATACACAAAAACTAATCCTGCTCTCCAGGTCAATATATATAATCTTCCATCCATAACACACGAACCTTCCAAGAAATATTTAGAGTCAAAACTTTTAAAATTTAAAACTTTCCCTGTTTCCAGATCCACTTTTCTAAAAGATGATTCTCCATACTGACCAGTACTTTCATATAATACTCCCTGATTAAAAAACAACCCTTGAGTATAAGCCGTACGATTATGATTATAAACTTTTTCCACCTTTAATTTATACTCTATTAGTTTCTGCCCAACAGTCATATTGCTTAAAACTTTATGATTTTCAGCCATTAAACTATTATCGTCAGTAAAAGTACCAACGATAACTAAAGTTAAAATAGTAAAAACAACTTTTATGATAATTATATTTCTTCTAGTCACTATTATTTCTTTTGATCAGTATGCTTAGTTTTATAATCCATAGCAGCTTTTACAAATGCTTTGAATATAGGCTGTGGCTTTTCCACAGTACTCATAAGTTCTGGATGGAACTGTACTCCTATAAAGAATGGATGAGTAGGAAGTTCTACGATTTCTACTAATCCAGTTTCAGGATTACGACCAGTAGTGTGCATACCTGCTTCATTTAAAGCATTTATATATTTGCTATTCATTTCATAACGATGTCTATGACGTTCTTTAATCATAGTAGTCTTATAAATATCATATGCAAGTGAACCTTTATCTATCTCACAATTATAAGCTCCTAAACGCATGGTTCCACCTTTTATCGTAGTCGTTTTCTGATCTTCCATTAAATCTATGATGGGAATTTCAGCATCTTCTTCTACCTCTGTACTAGTAGCATTTTTAAGGCCCATAATATCTCTAGCATATTCTATCACAGCCATTTGCATACCTAAACAAATACCGAAGAATGGAATTCCATTTTCTCTAACATATTTGATAGCAATAATTTTCCCTTTCAACCCTCTTTCACCGAAACCAGGAGCTACAAGAACTCCTTGCATATCCTTTAACAGATCTTCACAGTTACTATCGTTTATTTTTTCACTAGACATCGGAACTACTTGAACTTTCACATTATTAGCAGCTCCTGCATGAATAAATGATTCAAGAATAGATTTATAAGCATCTTGTAATTCAACATATTTCCCTACTAATGCTATTTTAACTTCACCTTTAGGATGATAGAATTTATCTATGAAAGATTCCCATTTAGTAAGATCCGGTTCTGGCAAATCACCTAATTCTAATTTTTCTATAACTATCTGGTCAAATTTTTGTTCTCTCAAAATTAAAGGAACTTCATAAATAGTTTTAGCATCTGGTGATTCTATTACAGCATTTTCTCTTACATTACAGAAAAGAGCTATTTTTCTCTTCAGTGCTTGAGGCATACGGTGTTCGGTTCTACAAACTATAATGTCTGGATGAAGCCCATTCTGTTGTAATTCTTTAACAGAATGTTGGGTCGGTTTAGTTTTTAATTCTTTAGCAGCAGAAAGATATGGCACCAATGTTAAATGAACGACTATACAGTCATGATCTGGCATATTCCATTTTAGCTGTCTTACAGCTTCAATAAATGGTAAAGATTCGATATCTCCGACTGTTCCTCCTAGTTCAGTGATAATTACATCATAATTACCCGATTTACCAAGTATAAGCATTCTACGCTTGATTTCATCAGTTATATGAGGAATAACCTGTACAGTTTTGCCTAAAAAAGCACCTTGTCTTTCTTTATCTATCACTGTTTGATATATTCTCCCTGTAGTAACATTATTAGCTTGAGAGGTATGAACACCTAAAAATCTCTCATAATGTCCTAAGTCAAGATCAGTCTCAGCACCATCATCGGTAACAAAACATTCTCCATGTTCATACGGATTTAAAGTTCCTGGATCTACATTAAGATAAGGGTCAAATTTCTGAATAGTTACTCGTAATTTTCTGGCTTGAAGGAGTTTAGCTAAAGAAGCAGCTATGATCCCTTTTCCTAAGGAAGAAGTGACACCACCCGTAACGAAGACATATTTTGTAGACATAATATTGATTTTTTTCTTTGTTCTTTACGGGGTATCAAAGTTAGACCAAATTTATTTACCCACAAAATTTTTACATTAATTTTAATTAAAAAAAATAAAATTTCATTTTCTCTTAACATTATAAAATACACAATTTTTAATTATATAAGATGGGTAATTTTGTTATATTTATGATAATAAATTAAAAAATACATTATATTTGTAAAATATTTATATACATTTATATATATAAATTATAAATAAGGTTAAACACTCTATCGCTGTAGTAATACAGAGGAAAGTCCGGGCAGGTAAGAGCAAGGAACTGTGGAAATCACAGATAGATGAAAATTTATGAATCTTGTGACAGAAAATAACCGCCGTAAAGGTAAGGGTGAAAATGCAAGGTAAGAGCTTACAGATATTATTAGCGATAATAATATAGCACAAATCTTTCTCCTGCAAGACCAAATATACCGACAATTAAGAATGGCTCGTTCGATATCGGGGGGTAGGTTGCTTAGATAAATGATAGAGATCGATTATCGATACAGAACTCGGCTTATCGTTTAACCTTATTTATTATTAAGAATAAAATATAAACTAAAAATATAAACTAATGAAATTATATAAAATAATATTAGTATTTGTAGGGATGGTCTCTATTACTGGGTGCATTAAGAATCCTAATCAAATACAAACTGAATTTAATACAAATTTAGATAATATAGAATCTCTTGCTAAATATCATGTAACTACTAAAACTAATTCTACTACTATAGTTACTTACCTAGGTGAAACTTTAGCTGTCACTACGGAACCTATAGATATTTGGTTACCTAAAGAAGCCGTATCCAGCACTAAAGCTGGTGAAGATAGTGATTTAGTTATTACTTTTTCAGATGCTTATGATAAAATAGCTAGTTCTAGTTATTGGCAATTCGTGGCTTTTGAAGATACTGAAAATGGTGATCTTGATTATAATGACTTAGTAATTCATGCTAAAGTGACAAATAGTGTTAATCACAAAAACTCCATTTACGCACCAGGTTATACTACTACATATATTTATGTACAAGGAGTAGCTTTAGGAGCTTTCTTGAATATTACTCTTGGAATATCTTATAAAGAGAATGGTATTATTAAAGATGCTATATTATCTGATAACTGTAGAAGAGATTTCTTTAATCATAATGGGGCTTTTCCAATTAATACAAGAGATTATACTGAACCTAATAGAACTCATTATCCAACACTACATCCTATGACTCCTTTAGTTTTAAACCAATCAGTTGCATTAAAAGTGATGTGGTTTATAGAAGCTGATCACATTAGATATTATGCTGCCACTAACGATATTAATACAGATATAGCTAATGTAATAGGACATAATGGGTTACCTTATGGCATTTCCTTTACTAAAAAGTTTGATTACCCTATAGAAAAAGATTCTATTACTGCTGCTTATCCTAATTTTAAGGAATGGGTAAAAGATGGTAATACTAATGATTTCTTTAAAAATAAAAATTCAGACTATACTTATAAAGTTCGATATAATGACATTGACCTTTGGGATTATAAGTAATATTGAATTAGAAATTTAAGGATAAAAAAATAGAGAAATAATTAATTATTTCTCTATTTTTTTATCCTTAAATTTCGTTCTGATATCAATTCATCTATTACAGAATCAATTTGTTTTCTAGATGTTTCTAAATTTCCAGAAGTCATATCAGCAAATAATTTCTTATTTTTTAGAGATTGTTCTTTAGTTAAGGGGATACTGAGTTCTTCTAAATTTAAATCATCTTCTATAGAATATATAATGAATCCTAATGGTTTAAACTGTTTAAAAACCATACTGTCTTTATAGAAAAACATTTTTATACCAGCAGTGAAACACATATGTATATTGCCTACTGCTTGCTGTCTTATATGCCCAAATATAGCATAAGAACATTTATTTATCAATGTTTGATATTCAATAAAAGGAAGTCTAGTTTTAAGAGTATTTATATTTAGATTAATAGGGAAATACTTCTCTATATAAAATCTATAATTCATCTTTCCATAATTAAGAGGCATCAATATTTTATTAATAACTCCTTTCTTAGATAATAGGTTTAATACATCTAAATGATTATTAGAAGCAGTAGAAGAATTTCCTAATAATATATCACCATCACTTGAATGATCTATTAAAGATCCAGATAAAGGCATATAGTATTTTAAAGGTTTAGCTCTAAAATATTTAACATTTTCTTTTAATAAGTCATATTCTATAGGAAGAACATTTTTGCAATAATCTACTCTAGAAACTACCTTTTTCTGACGTGGTTTGAAAAATATACTAAGTAACGGGATAGTAATTTTTTGAATAATATTTCGAGGATTTTTTCGTATAAATCCTTTAGTTAAAGGCTTATATTGAGGATAATAACAAATAGCAGGCATGGTAAATGACGGATTATATAAATCTGATCCCCATGCCCACCAAATTACTATTTTCTTATCATCTATATATTTAAATAAATGATACTGAATAGGAAATATAGCTTGAAAATATATAACATCTATATCTTTAGATGACAAATATTTATAATATTCTTTTTTAGAATATACAACTGTTATTTTCTCTACATTTTTAGTATGAGAGAACTTACAATTTTTATTTTTTGAATAATATAAATAGATATTGTGTGTTCTTTCATAGCGTTCAAATACATTTATAACTCCATCGAGAAAAGAATCATCTAAAAATATATGTAATATATTAAGTTTATTTTCCCTCATATCTATAATTACAAATTTAGTAGCTAATGATATTTACTGAAGAGGCTTAATAATCTCTATCAATTCAGGTAAATCCATCTTAATTTCTTTAAGATGTTCTATAATAGGAATACCTGCATTGTTCCATCCTCTTCTCTTATATACAGCATCCAATAATTTCTCGTATTTATCTTCACGATATTTTCTAGTAGCATCATATTTTTCTTGAAGAGTCATCTTATCTGGATCCAGACCACATTCATTTCTTAATTCATTTTCGTATCTAACTATTCTAGAATTATATTCTTCGAAGGTAACAGGACCACATGCTCTATATGGCTGCGCATCATGCTTTCTTAAACCATATCCCATACGAATATTAAATATTTTCTGGAAATTATATACTCTTTCAGACTGAATTATCATTTCCTCTTTAGAGAATGGACGTCCTGTAACAGCTTTAAAAATTTCCACATAATTATCGACATGTTCTGGGACCTTAGCAGGTTCATCTGTTTCGCTATTATTAGCAGGCTCGACATCATTCCAAACTAATTTACATAATCCAGCTAAACCGAACCATGTTCTAAACATAGGATAATAGTATAATGCTTCAGCTTTATCCTCGAATGTAGGTAGCTGCTTATTTACCATATCCATAAAAATTACCCAAGCTTCATCATGCTGAGGGCCTTTATTAGTCATAGCAAATCCACCCTGCTGAGCAAGAGATTCTTTAGAAATATACATTGAATATTCCATGCCTTTATTTTCCATAGCTATATCTTGTAAGAACTGAGGATCTCCCCATCCTTTTTCAATAAATAGTTTTTTCATTCTATGAACACCCAGACCAGCTATAAGGCCAAATTTTTCACCTCTTGCCATCTGATGCATACATTCAAGAGAAGAATCACCTCTACCCCATGTGAAGTCTAATCCATAAGTTCTTTCAGAATTAAGGATACCATTTTCCCAACATTCCATAACAAAACCCATTATATTCCCCCATGAAATAGTACATATTCCATAAGTATCACAATAAAAATTTTGTTCTATTAAATTAAATGGATCAAAAATTCCTTGATTAGAGCCAAGTCCTCCAGCAGTCTCATATTCAGGACCATCGACTATAACTTTAGTTCCTTTATATGGACCTGTTTGTAAAGGAAAATCATCTACTGCTTTAGCACACTGCATAGCACATCCTATCCAACAACCGTCATTTACCCCTTGAGTAAAAATTTCTTCCCATTTTTTAATTCCGATTAAAGGTACTTTTGGATGATCACCAAATTTATAATTCTTAACTGGTAATAAATCATAATCAGCCATAAGATCTACTAAATGAGCTGTTCCCACTTTTTTCATTTTAGACTGAGAATCGTCTAATTCTTTCATTTCTTTCTGGATCCTCTTACCTCTTTCAGAAATAGTAGCCAAATCCACTACATTATTTAAATTAGGTCCCACTTTAGGAATCTTAGCTACGATAGCTCTGATATGTTTATATCTTAGTAAAGTACCAAGTCCACCTCTACCTGCTTGTTTTAATCTTATTTTCTTACGTTTAACATCATAAAAACTGAAATTTAACATACCGATAACTGAATGTTCTGCAGCAGAACCAGAAGATACCACAGATACATTTAATTTATCCCTTTCATTATCAGAGAACATTTCATGTAATTCTTCACATAATAAATGAGAATCAATGTCTAATTCTTTAAATGGTTCAAATATTTCGATATTATGATTAACACCATCTATATAAACGATTACATCTTTCTCGGCTATTCCTTGTAATTCGATAGAATCAAAACCAGCAAATTTTAAATGAGGTCCGAAGTGACCACCTACATTTGAATCAGCAATTCTATCTGTTTGAGGAGATAAACCTACACAAATACTTTTCCCAGAACCAGAATACTGAGTGATACCACAAACTGGACCACCTGAAATCACTAATTCATTTTCAGGATCATTCCATTTAGTTTTGGGTGTCACTGCATCCCATAAAAAACGAAGTCCATAACCTTTACCACCCACAAATTTGTCTTTAACTGCAGGAGAAATAGGTCTAAATTCTATTTTTTTAGTTTGTACATTAACATAGAGATCCACATCTGTATATCCTTTTTCTAAAGGTTTCCACTTATAAGGAACACTAGTCAATATTTTTCTAGTTTCTTTGATTTTACGTAAGTCCATTGGTAGTTTTTGTTAATTATTTATACAAATGTAATTTTTATACACTTCATTTCAAACAGTATGAATGGAAAGTTTTAAATTTTCTTCATATTAAAATGCAGTTATAATAGTTTTAAACTATCATATAATAAACTTGCTCTATATTTCTTATAAATAGTCTATTAAATAATTTGAAAAATTTTTATCTTTGTATCGTTTTGAAAATAACCATTCTTGGTGTTTACTTAAAATATTAAACTGAAACGATTAATAATAACTTAAAATATAAATTCTTAATGAATAAAATGATAGAACTTCTTAAACAAGAAGTAAAACCCGCTTTAGGTTGTACTGAACCCATAGCAGTAGCTTTAGCCGTAGCTAAAAGTGTAGAAATATTAGGGGAACAACCCGGTAAAATCGAAGTAAAAATTAGTGGGAATATATTAAAAAATGGTATGGGTGTAGGAATACCTGGTACTCAGCAAACTGGATTATACATAGCATCTGCTTTAGGTGCTATATGTGGAAAATCCGAATATAAATTAGAAGTTCTTAAAGATGTTACTCCTTATAATGTAGTACAAGCTTTAAAAATGGTAGATGAAAAAAGGGTAACTATAGAAATAGCTCCTAATCCAGAAAAATTATATGTAGAAGCTACTGTTTTTTCTAGCTCTCATACTGCTACTGTAATAATAGCTGATAAGCACACTAATTTCGTAAAAATAGAACTTGATAGTAAAATCCTTTTAGATAATTATACTAATAAATCTTCTACAAGTAAGGACATCCCTAAAATTAAGAGTAATCTAGCTGCTGAAATTACTGTAAAAGAAATTTATCAATTTGCTACTTCTGTAGATTTTAAAGATATAGAATTTATATTAGACTGTGTCGATATGAATATGGCTCTGGTTAAAGAAGGTCTTAAAAAAGACTGTGGCCTTAGAGTAGGTAAAACTCTTATGAACAATAATAATAAATCTGTATATGGTGATGGCCTCATGAATTATGCTATGGGTATGACTGCAGCTGCTTCTGATGCCCGTATGGCTGGGTGTATGCTTCCTGCCATGTCTAACTCTGGTAGTGGTAACCAAGGCCTTGCAGCTACGGTACCTATTATAGTTATCGCTGAAAAAACTGGAGTAGATAAAGAAACTCTAGCTAGAGCACTTACTATTAGTCATCTAGTAGCTATTCATATAAAAGGACATCTAGGTCAGCTTTCAGCCCTTTGTGGTGCAGTGATAGCCTCTATAGGAGCTTCTTGCGGTATAGTATATATGAGAAATGGTGGTTATAACACTATGTGTAGTGCTATCAAAAATATGGCAGGTAGTATCATCGGTATGATTTGTGATGGAGCCAAAGTAGGTTGTTCATTAAAAGTCGCTGCCGGTGTATCTTCAGCTATGCAAGCTGCTATACTGGCATTAGACAATGTTTGTGTTTCTGGAAACGATGGTATAATAGAAGATGATATCGAAAAAACTTTACAAAATGTCGCTAAAATAGGTTCTGTTGGTATGCAATCTACTGATGAATTAATTTTGAATATAATGGTAAAAAAATAATCTTAATTCTATGAAAAAATTATCTAATTTAGGAATATTGATAGCAGTATGTTTTATATGTATTACCTCTATTTCTTCTTGTAAATCATCTATTGATGCTATTAGTGGCTCTACCTTAGTATGGCAGTCAGGCTCTAATAACTTTTTTAATCAAACTGAACCTAAAACTTTAGAAGGGAATTCTCATATTTTAATTACTGGTGAAGTAGAAAGTGATGAAACCATAGACCTGACAGATTTGCCACTTCGTTCTGTCACTATTATGGAAGCAAAAGTAGAAGGTAGTAGATTTCATGGCGATTTTATAGATTCTACTGGTTGGGTTAAAAAAAGATACAATAGGGATAACCCAGCTCAAATAGCTCCTAATGGTGCACCAGCTAGCACTATAAATGGAAGAGATTTTTATGGTGCTTTTAGATATGATGGTTATGCACTTTGCGATATCCTAAACTCTATTAAAATAGATAAAGTAAATAAAAATTCTTTCTATCCTCCTGTAGATTTATATGTCGAAATAAGCAATGATAAAGGAGATAAAGCACTTTTTTCTTGGGGAGAAATCTTCTATGCTGCATGTCCTTATAGTATTATAATAGCCAAAAGAGCCACTCGCCTTCCCACTGGGAAGACTGGTGAATTATGGCCTTACCCTACACAGACTAAAATAGTTTGCAAAAATGACCTCATAGCAGAAAGGAATATCCCTAATCCTTCTAAAATTACTATACGTTCTTTAAAAGGTAATTACATCGTAGTTAGAAATGATACTATTTTTAAACATTATCCTGGTTATATTAAAGTAGTCGATAATGATTATCAAGAATTAGGCAAAATAGGTGATATAGATAAAAGTATTCCTGTAGTATCTCATGCTGCCATATTTTATGGTAGAAGTATGGGATTCAAAGGTGAAAAAACTTTTACAGGTCCTATGCTAAGAGATATTCTTATTAAATATTTCAATAAATACGATCCTAAATTTGTTAGAGAAGGTATGTTTAGTATCTGTGGCATAGATGGTTATAGATGTGCTTTTTCTGTATCAGAGGTATTAAATAGAAATGACCAGAGAGAAATTCTTCTAATAAATGAATTTAAGAAACTTAATAGAAATAATTACAGAGCATATATCGCACCTGATCACTTCGCTGATAGAGCGATAAGAAGTGTATCAGAAATAAGACTTATTCCTTATGATATACCGGAAGATTAGTTTAATAAGAAATCCAAAAATCTTTATAATCATGAAATCTATAAATATTAATAAATACTTTTTACTCATTTTATTTGTTCCATTTTTATTTTCTTGTACTCAAAATAATGAACAAATAAAGATATTTCATGCAGGCAGCCTTTCAATGCCTTTTAAGACTATTGCTGATAGTTTTAAAGTGTCACATCCTAATGTAGATTTCATAATGGAAGCATCTGGCAGTATAGACTGTGCTAGAAAAATCACTGAATTAAAAAAAGAATGTGATATTATGGCATCTGCTGATTATACTGTAATAGATAAATTATTATTACCTAAGTACACTGATTCAAATATTGTATTTGCAGGTAATGAAATGTCTATCGTTTACACCAAGAATTCTCGATATCATGATGAAATTAATGATCAGAATTGGTTTAAAATTTTATTAAAACCAGATGTTTTTTACGGTAGATCAGATCCTAATAGTGATCCTTGTGGATATAGATCTATTTTAGTTATGAAACTGGCTCAGCAATATT
This sequence comes from Bacteroidales bacterium, assembly GCA_041672845.1. Taxonomy (GTDB): domain Bacteria; phylum Bacteroidota; class Bacteroidia; order Bacteroidales; family UBA932; genus JBAYDV01. Next base: position 42,006 of record JBAYYV010000003.1, on the reverse strand, counting down.
ATAATAATAAGAGTCCTTTCGATATAAATGAGTTTCTAGCTAAGGACCATCGTTTTATTCGTCCTAAAGAAGTAGATCTTATAGCTCTATTAGATTCAGGTGCATTGGATTATATTTTCTTATATAAATCTGTAGCTATTCAGCATGGGTTACCTTATTTAGAATTACCAGATGAGATTAATCTTTCAAATAAAGAATTTGCTAATCATTATGCATCAGTATCTGTAAAAGTAAGAGGATCCAGCCCTAAAGATAGTATAATTATAAAGGGTACTCCTATGACTTACAGTTTATGCATATTAAAAAATGCACCCAATAAAAAATTAGCTAATGAATTTGTGAATTTCATATTAGATAAAAATCATGGTATGAAAATTCTTAAGGAAATGGGACAAACTCCTATCTATAAATAAGAATCTATAGCTTTTTACTACTATTTTATCCACCTATAGTATAAAACTCATCTTCTGTATTAGCTACACCATGATGAGGTTTATTTTTTATAGCCTCTTGGAAAGCTTTTTCATATCCTAGTTTACGAATATCATAAGATATATTTGAGAACAAACAAGGCTTTAATAATCCAGTAGAAGTTAATCGCAAGCGATCACAGTTTGGACAGTCTCCTCCTCGACCACCCTCGACTACAGAGAAACTACCATCCTTTAAGTTCATATAATGTATGAAACGAAGATCTAAATCATTGTCATCAGCAAATTTTTGCATCTGTACTCTATGCTGTTGATTTTTCTCAGTCTTTTTCTTAGAAACATTTGTATGGTCATCAGGTAAAGAACAAAGGTTATTATCAGCAGGCTCATTCATCAAAACACAATTTAATTTAATGGGCGTCAGACCGACTTTCTTAGCCTCGGCTATTCCTCTAAAAACTTTTTCGATATCTCCGATTCTTGTAAGCTTTCTATATTTATCTGGATCTAGAGTATCCAACGAAATATTCACTCTATTTAGTCCTGCTTGTTTTAATTCCAGTGCCATACTTTCCAAAAGCTGAGCATTAGTAGTCATAGCTAAATCATGAATACCCTCTATGGATGAAAGCATAGACACTAAAGTCGTAATATTCTTTCTAACAGTAGGTTCACCTCCCGTAAGTCTAACTTTATGAATACCATGAGCGACAGCATATTTTACAAAACCACATATTTCATCGAAGTTAAGAATTTGAGAATGATGAATTAAAGGAACACCTTCAGCAGGCATACAATATACACAACGAAGATTACATCTATCTGTAACCGAAATTCTTAGATAACTAATTTCTCTACCGAAATTATCTTTCATTATACTTTTATTTCTTTATAATAATATTACTTGAACTTGATCATTTTCTTTATACTCTTTCACACCGATAGGAATTCTGGCAAATCCATCTGCTTTAGGAATAGCACTAATATGAGCCGAGCCATGATATTCTATAGGTATAACTCTCCCATCTGCAGTCAACACTATAGGAATATGAGCTAATCTTTTAGCATTTCTTCTATGATAATCTCTAGCAAGAGCAAAATCATAAGTTTTATCCTCATAACCCAAACCATTAAGAACTGATAATAAAGCTTTTACGAAGAGATTTGTTTGAACATAAGTCGAAACAGGATTACCTGGAAGTCCTATTAAATATTTACGTTCATTGACTTTCCGTACTGCAAATGTCGTAGGTTTTCCAGGCTGAACAGCTACTCTATCAAATAATATTTCAAACCCTAATTTTTTCATAACAATAGGCACATAATCGAAATCACCTTCCGAAACACCACCTGAAATCAGAACCAATTTATTTTCAGAAACAGCTTTTTTTAAGAGTTTTTTAGTCTTTTCCATATCATCCACTGCAATACCGTAATAAGTAGGTTCCGCAGAAAATTGTTTTAACAGCGCCATGATTTGCCAAGAATTTGCATTAAAGATTTTGCCTATTGGCAATACTATTTGATTTGCTGATTTTTCATTAGGTATATTTTTAATAGATGACTGCTCCTTATCTGTAAAAGGTTCACAAATTTCATCTCCTGTCGAAATGACTGCCACTTTCACCTTTCTGTTCACTCTTATTTCTCTATATCCACAGCTCGCCATAGTCGCTACATCCTGGGTTCTAAGTCGTTTAAACTTTTTAATCACTATATCACCCTTCTGCAAATCTTCACCTTTTTTACTGTAATTTTCTTTCTTACGCAGATTTTCTATATTAGTACAGTCTGACGACAATATCATATATTTTTCGCCCTTAATTTCTATTTCCTCACATTCTTCTACCATCACTATTACTTCTGCGCCTGTCGGCAATGAAGCTCCTGTCATAATTTTAGAGCACACTCCCATTATCACTTCTTTTTCACCAAGTTTTCCAGCTGGGATAATTTCTTGGATCTTAAGATATTTCCCTTTATCTATATCTTCCCTTTTACAAGCATACCCATCCATAGCAGCTCTATTAAATGGTGGAATTTCAGAATACGAAACTATATCCATAGCTAATATTCTATTAACACTATCTTCTATAGGGATTATTTCTGTATAATTATCTGAAGTCTCAGTAAATTCAGGAATGGTATTATCTACAAGAATCTGTAATGCGTCCTTAAAATCTATCATATTATAAGCTTTATTAAACAAAGGTAGTAAATTCATCAGAAAAATTTAACTTTGTATATAAATTACATTTTCTCAAATGAAAAATAGAAACCGCACTTCCAGATTGATTTTCTTGTTTTTATCAGGTATTGCTTTGCTTTTTATCATATCACCTATTATTAGTTTGTATTTTTCTAGTAGTCTTGATAAGATATTTGAAAGTGCTGCTGATCCAGAAGTTAGCCAAAGTATCATAACTAGTTTAGTTATAGCTGCGGCTACTACTTTGATCTTTGCAGTATTTGCTATTCCACTAGCCTATTTACTTGCAAGACATGATTTTAAAGGCAAAAATCTTTTACTTGGTTTTATAGATCTTCCTATAGTTTTACCTCACTCAGCTGCAGGTATAGCAGTATTGGGTCTTATAACTAGAGATAGTTTATTAGGAAGACTCGCAGATTCAATAGGTTTAAATTTGATAGGATCTCCTTTTGCCATAGGATTAGCCATGGCTTTCGTATCATTACCTTTCTTAATTAATTCAGCCAAAGATGGTTTCGAAGCAGTACCTAAAAGATTAGAACAATCTGCTGCTACATTAGGAGCATCCCCTTTTCAGTCTTTTAAAACTATCGCTCTTCCCCTAGCTAAACCATCTATTATTTCAGGTTTAGTATTAATGTTTGCTCGCGGTATGTCAGAATTCGGTGCAGTAATAATAGTAGCATATCACCCTATGACAGCACCAGTTCTTATTTTCGATAGATTTAATTCATTCGGGTTAAGTTATGCTCGTCCTATATCTATAATTTTCGTTAGCGTTTGCGTTCTTGTCTTTATTCTATTGAGACTATTAGGCCAAAAAAAAACTAGTAGAAAAAATTGACGTCAGTCATAATAAATACCAAAAAATTTAACCAAGATTCATTAATATGCTAGAATGCAAAAACATATATTATCACGTAGATAAATTTATTTTAGAAGACTTCTCTATGAAAGTCGAAAATAGTCAGTACGTGGGATTACTAGGTCCTTCAGGCTCAGGGAAAAGTGTAATTTTAGAAATAATAGCAGGATTACGCCATCAAGATTCAGGACAAATATTTTTAGGTAAAGACGATTTAATAGATGTATCTGCCTTACCTCCACAGAAAAGAAACTGCGGGTACCTCTTCCAAGATTATGCTTTATTTCCACACAAGAATGTATTTGAGAACATATCTTATCCATTAAGATATGTAAAAACTCCTTTAGAACCATTATCTGAAAGTGACAAAAAAGAATTAGTATATAATATATCGAAAAGCTTTAATATAACCGACTTATTACATAGAATGCCAGAAAATCTTTCAGGGGGAGAAAAACAGCGAGTCGCTCTAGCTAGAACACTTATCACTAAACCTGATGTTTTACTTTTAGACGAACCTCTTTCCGCTTTAGATGCACCTCTGAGAAAAGCTTCCTTAGAACTTTTCTCTTCACTCGCACATGACGGACTCTCTATTGTTCATGTCACACACGATATAGAAGAAATCAACTCTGTATCAGACTACATCATTCAAATGACCGACAGGTAATAAAAAAGCCACGCTTTCACCCAAGTGACGCGTAGCTTCTATAATTATCAATTGATTAAAATCAACCACAATGGAAATATTTGTTTACTACTTCTAGTATAGCTTTTTCTCCTTTCTTAGTGACATCTTCTCTAAGTGATTGATCTTTAAAATTTTCTAACATTCTAGCTTGTGATTCTAACATATCTGAATCGAATACGCCTTTGGCTGTATAAATATCTTTTTTAGCTCTTAATGCTTGAGCTGATTTATAACAACTATCTGGTAATGAAGCTAAAGTAGATAATTTAGATGAATTTTCAGCTTTATGAATATTAACATCTACATAATTCTTGGCAGCTACTTCTAAAGCATCATCCATTTCGAAACCATGACGAGCAGCGACAGTAACAGCAGCCATCATTAAATAAATATCAGCTGAACCATCTCCGTTTCTTATTTCTATAGTTTGTTTCTGTGATGAAGTAAGTCTTAATGGTTTTTCATTAGGATTAACCATCGCAGACATATCTTTATTAGCGTTCCATCCTAAAGGAACTCTGATTAATGCTGAACGGTTTCTATCACCCCAGCAAATATTTGTAGGAGCTTCCTGATGAGGAACTAATCTGAAATACGATGTAGGATTCATATTACTAAATGCTGTAAATGCATCAGCTGTATCTACTAATCCTGCAATAACTCTCTTAGCAATATCCGATAATTTACCATTCTTAAGCATCATATTTTTACCGCCTTTGGTAACTTTCATATGAACATGTAGGCCTGAACCAGCATTTCCAGAAATAATCTTAGGAGCAAAAGTAACATTAAGACCTCTCATAAATCCTAAATTTCTAATAACCCATTTAGCTAACATTAGTTGATCCGCAGCATCTTCTACCAATGTAGGTAAAAATTCGATTTCATTCTGTTCGTAAAGTTTATCATTTAAAATGAAATTACCCACTTCAGAATGACCATATTTCATAAGACCACCAGTTTGAGCTATGTAAGTCATGCATTCACAACGGAATTTATTAAACTTAGCATATGGTTCACTTTCATGATAACCATGTTGTTTTTCAGCTTCATATAATGGAACATTGTCAGCTATTACATAATATTCTAATTCACCCATTGTGCAAAATTCCATACTAGTAGTTTTTCTAAACTCTTCAGCAGCTTTATGTAATGTATGCTGAGGAGATGAAGCTAATGGATTAGAATCTTTGTCAAAGAAAGCACATAAGAAAGAAACAGAAGGTTCTTCTGTAAAAGGATCTAAAAATGCTGTTTTTATTCTAGGGATTACATAAATATCACTATTAGAAGAATCTATGAAAGTAAATAAAGATGAACCGTCTACTCTTTCTCCATAGATTAAGATTTCTTCTAAATATGCTCTATTATTAATAAAGAAATTTAGTGTCTTTAATCTACCATCAGAAGAAGGATACATAAAATTTACATGTCTAATTTCATTTTCTTCAATATATTTAATGATATCCTCACGGGTAAAATCAGTAGCTTCTTCACCTAAATATTCTACAATAGGATTTCCGCTTAATGCTATTTGTTTATTCATGGTATTTATTTTATTATATTAATATTGTGTCTATTATATTCTATTATTCAAATTTCTATTATTCAATGTTTAATTAATTTCTGATATAAAATTATATTAAATATCTAATTTTCAAATTGGATGCCAAATATATGAAATATAAACCGCATTCTAAAATTATGCTTTTTTAATAAAAAATGAGTTATATTTGTGACCTTAAAAAAACACTTAAAAACATTTACAAAATAAAAATAATGTCTAAAATAAACAATAGTAAATTTATCAAGGGTATAATAACTTTCGCTATATTTCTTATAGTATGGCTTTTACCTTCGACAATTTTCGGAATTCCAGATTTAACAATGACTGAACAACGTGTCATTGCTATTTTCGTTTTAGCCGCCCTGCTTTGGATTCTTGAAATCTTCCCAGCTTGGGTAACATCAGTATTAATTATAGTAATGTTAGTTCTAACTACCTCAGATAGTGCCTTTTGGTTCTTGAAACAAAATTCTGACGTTACAGCTTTAGGAACATTGGTTTCTTATAAATCATATGTAAGAACATTCGCCGATCCTATCATTATGCTATTCTTAGGTGGTTTTGTATTAGCTATAGCTACTACGAAAACAGGAATAGATGTTCAATTAGCTAAGGTAATGTTAAAACCTTTCGGTAATAAATTTAATAATGTATTACTTGGATTTATTTTAGTAACTGCTATGTTTTCAATGTTCATCAGTAACACAGCTACAGCTGCTATGATGTTAGCTTTCATGGCTCCAGTATTAAAAGCTTTACCAGAAGAAGGAAAAGGCAAATTAGGATTAGTCATGGCTATTCCTATCGGTGCTAATATCGGTGGTATAGGAACTCCTATCGGAACTCCTCCTAATGCTATAGCTCTTCAATCTTTAAATGAACTACCTAATATCAATATAGGATTTGGAGATTGGGTAATTCATATGTTACCTATAGCTTTAATATTATTATTTATTTCATGGCTATTATTACGTCGTTTATTCCCTTCTAATAAAAAAACGATAGAATTAGATATAAAAAGTACTAACAAAAATGAAGTTCCTAGAAGAGATAAATTAATAGTATCTATTACTTTCGGTGTTACTATTATCTTATGGATGCTTGATAAAGTAATTGGTGTTAATTCTAATGTTATTGCTTTAATTCCTATAGCAGTCTTCTGTTTAACTGGAATTATAGGTAAAAAAGAATTAAAAGAAATTAACTGGAGTGTACTTTGGATGGTAGCAGGTGGTATCGCTTTAGGTGTAGGGTTAAATGAAACGCATCTAGCTGCTGACCTTATTAATGCTATTCCTTTCAATACTTGGTCTGTACCATTAATAATTCTTGGTTCTTGTCTAATTTGTTGGACACTTTCTACTTTCATTTCAAATACAGCTACAGCAGCTTTATTAGTACCTATATTATGTGCTGTAGGAGTAGGCATGGAAGATTCACTTGCTTCTATCGGTGGCGTAACTACCTTACTAGTATGTGTTGCTATTTCAGCATCTGTAGCTATGGTATTACCTATCAGTACACCTCCAAATGCATTAGCTCACTCCACTGGACTTATCCAACAGAAAGATATGGAAAAAGTAGGTCTAATAATGGGAACCCTTGGTTTAATTATAGGTATAGGAATGACTATTGGATATAATCTATTAGGGATAGGTCTATAAATTAGAATAAGTTATAGTAGATTTTTATTAGAATTATTCTAAATTAGCATACTTCTATGTAACATTAAACTACTATAGATATAAAAAATAGCATTAAAATGAAAAATATTAAAACATTTCTTTTAGTCTTAGCTATAGCTTTAATAACAGTACCTGCTACTGCGAAAGTTAGATTAGGACAAACAAAAGATTCTACTACTTATGATTTTTACGGTTTTATTCGTAATTATTTCGCTACAGATAGCAGACAAAATAAGATGGCAGGTGAAGAACAGTTTTATCTTTATCCATTAGATGAATATCTAGATGATAATGGTAATGATATAAATGCTGCAGCTAGAATTAGGTTATTAGCTATTACTACTCGTTTAGGCTTAGACATTACAGCTAATGAACTTTGGGGTGCTATTCCTAAAGCTAAAATAGAGGCTGATTTTAATGGGTTTAGTGGATATCCCTTATTATGCAGACTTAGACAAGCATATATAGAATTAGACTGGGGTAAACAAGATATCTTAATTGGAAAAACATGGCATCCTATAACAAGTAGCGTCATGCCAGATGTATTTTCATTGGCGTCAGGATCTCCTTTTAACCCATTTAGCCGTACTCAAATGGTTAAATACACTTACAAAAAAAATAATTTAAGATTTATCGGTGCTGCTCTTTTCCAGTCTCAATATCTTTCAGTAGGTCCAGACGGAGCAAGTAGCGATTATGATCGAAATTCTTTAAGTCCTGAACTATATTTATCAGCTGATTATAAATCAAATAATTTTTTCTTCGGTGGTGGTATAGATTTATTAAGATTAAAACCTAGATTATTTTATACAAATAATACTGCTACTTTTAAAACTAATGATTATATAAACTCTTTTTCAGGTCTTGTTTATGCAGAATACAAACAAGGATTATTTACAGCCAAAGCTAAAAGTATATACGCTGAAAATACTGCTCAGTTATTTATGGTAAGTGGCTTTGCTATGAAAGAACAAGATAGTGTTGGAAATGCTTCTTACCTTCCTATGAGAAGCCAAAGTACTTGGTTAACTGCTTCTTATGGTAAAGAAACTAAAATAGCAGCTTTTTTAGGTTACATGAAAAATTTTGGAACTACTGAAAATTGTACTGAAGTATATATGAGAGGGCCGACTAATATGGATAAAATGTTTAGACTATCTGCTAATGTAATGCATACATATCAAAACCTAGTATTAGGCTTAGAATTAGAAAACACATCTGTCTGGTATGGCAATACTATAAATTTTGATTCAACTGTAACTGATACTCATATCGTTAGTAATCTTAGATGTTGTATAATGGTAAAATATTTATTCTAATATATAGAATTATATTATTAGAAAATTTTTATAAAAATAGATTTACAAATTAAATTATTTATCTTAATGATATATTAGATATTAATATATTTATTTATAATATTAATGGATACCATAAATTTAAAAAAGAATCTTAGAAAAGACATTTCTCATAGGAAGAACACAATACCTTTCGATAAGAAATGCCTTTTTTCTAATACTATTCTTAATAAATTAGAGCAGCTTGATAACTTTTCATCTGCTCATACTATTCTTATATATCATGCTTTACCGGATGAAGTTCAAACAGTGGATTTTCTTAATAAATGGTATATAAACAAGAGAATAGTTTTACCTTTAGTTAAGCCTAATTTTCAGCTTATATTAAAAGAGTATAATCCTAAGAATATTCAAGTAGGTTATAAAAACATTCCAGAACCTACCTCTGATGCTACTACTATAAACGCTGAAGATATAGATTTAGCGGTTATTCCAGGTGTAGGATTTGATAGCAAATGTAATCGCATGGGAAGAGGAAAAGGGTTTTATGATAGACTTATCCCTAGACTTAATTGTCCTCTAATAGGCCTAGCTTATGATCTCCAAATAGTAGATGATATACCTGTCGATAAGTTTGATAAAAAAATGGATAAGGTATTAACTGAAAAAAGAGAGTTTATAAAAAAAGTATTAAAGAAAAAATGAATGAAGTATAAACACATAATTTTCGATATTGATGGCACACTGTTAGATTCTAGTAAAGCTGCAAGTAGTTCTTTGCAAAAAACTGTTAAAGATTTAATGGGTCTTGATATGTCTGATGAAAAAGCATATTCTTATTTTGGGCTACCCACTATACAGACTGTAAAAAATTTAAAATATCCTGACATTCAGAATTTCTTAGATGTTTGGGAAAACAATTTTCAGGCTTTATGGAATTTTATTCGTCCTTTCAATGGAGTATTCCAATTACTTAATGAGGTTAAAAAAGCTGGCTTAGGTACTGGAATAGTCACTTCTAGGAATAGAATGGAGATTATTTTAGATCCATTTATAAAACAAATGTTACCTTATATCGATCATGTCGTTACTTCTGAAGATACGGTTAAACATAAACCAGATCCTGATCCACTTTTAGAATATTGCCGTAAGGCTAATGCTTCTCCTAATGATTGTTTATTTGTAGGAGATACTGACTGTGATAGTAAATCAAGCCATGCAGCAAATATAGATTTCGTCCTTGCCTGTTGGCAATCTTATCATTCAAACAGCCATGAATCTGCCTTCGATAATGTATTATTTCGTCCTAAAAATATACTAGATTTACTACCTATTTTAGGACTTGGAGAACTTACACATGTTAACAACGGAGAAATAAATATGATAGATGTCTCCGCTAAAGTAAATTCTCTTAGAACAGCTTACGCTCATGGAGAAATTCACATGGATAGATATACCATTAAGCTTATTAAAGAGGATAAGATGAAAAAAGGTAGCGTACTTACAGTAGCCGAAATAGCAGGAATACAAGCCGCTAAAAACACTTCAAGCCTAATACCTCTTTCTCATAATATTCCACTTAGCAAAATAGAAGTTAAAGCTTCATTAAAAGAAGATTTCGTGAAAGTAGAAACTATGTCTAGATGTATAGGACAAACGGGTGTAGAAATGGAAGCCTTAACTGCAGCCTCAATAGCTTTACTTACTATATATGACATGTGTAAAGCCGTCGACAAAAGTATGGTTATTAGTAATATCACACTTCTAAACAAAACAAAAGATAGAATCGATTAATTATGAAAATATTATCAGTAAATATCTCTAAAGAAAAAGGAACTCCTAAATATCCTGTTTCTTCTATTACACTAGATACCAAAGGTATAATTCATGATGCTCATCGTGGTCAAGATCATAAACACATATCTTTATTAAATATTGAGTTTTATCCACCTTTCACTTCTGAAAAGCAATTTGCCATATTAGACTGTAAAGATTCAGAGAAAAGTGTAAAAATAAATAAGCTAATTTATTCTGAAAATGGCAAGCCAAATTACGGTATTTATGCAGAGAATCTTACTGTAAAAAGTAGTCCATCTGATAATTTCAGATATCTTAAACAATGTAATATAGGTGATAGATTTGTATGTGGTGAATTGGTTATGGAAGTTAGTCAGATAGGTAAGCATTGTGAAATGGAAAAGTGTCAGCTATATAAAGTAGTAGGCACTTGTGAAATGCCTAAGGAAGGTATTTTTACTAGAGTTCTTCATGGTGGTACTTTAAAAGCAGGAGATGAATTGAAATATATTCCTAAGGTTTGGAAGACTGCCGTTATTACTCTAAGTACCAGAGCTTATAATGGAATATACGAAGATTTGAGTGGCCCTTTATTGTCCGACAGGATAAAAAACTTTTGTCAGAAAAATCATTGGCCGACTAAGCCATATTATAAAATATTATCTGATGATTCTAAAAGTTTGAAAGCTGAAGTCAAGAAGCTTATTGACGAAAATTATGACTTTATTTTCACGACTGGTGGTACAGGTATAGGTCCTTCAGATATTACTGTAGATACTCTTCGTCCGTTATTAGATAAAGAAATTCCTAGTATTATGGATTTTATTAAAATGAAATATGGTGCTAAAAATCCTAATGCTCTTATTTCTACTAGTATAGCAGGAATAGCATCAAATTCTATTATATTTTGTGTACCCGGTTCTGTAAAAGCAGTAAAAGAATATATAGATGAAATAGAAAAAGTCATAGGACATATGTATAAAATGCATATCGGTTTATCCCATTAGAAATACCATATTACGATTTCCTTCTTAAACGATTCCAGTCAAAATAATATATTAGTTTTAACATTATATTATTTGACTTGCAGCCATCAAATATAGCATTAACATCTTTTAAATATGATCTATCTTCAAAATAAATCGTATCTGGATTTATATTATTTTTCCAAATGAAATCTAATTCAGAACCAGGAGCAAACCTCCATGTATAAATAAAATCTAGATAGAATGAATTATATATTATTCCTGAAATAGGTTCAATATCTGAAGGAGAAAGAGTCCCATTATCATTTAATATATGCAAATCTTTATTTTTCACTTTAGATACATAATGTCTAGCTCCTAATGAAATATTCATTTCTTTATTAAACGCATATACCATATTCAATTTGGTTTCATATATTCTACGATTTCTATGAGACATTAATACTGTATCTGAAGAAGAAAAAGCCTCAGCACTATTTTTACTATAATATCCTACATCATCTGTGTAATCATCTATTCCAGCTCCTACTCTTAATAGACATTTACGAGAAAGACGAAATCCAGGATTTATCCATAATCTATATCTAGTCATATTAAATGGTTCTTCACACTGGGCATAATTAGCTGAAATATCATAAAAGAAAGTTTTAGAATAATTAGTACTCATAGAAGTACTTAACCAAAGACTATTTCTTTTTTCTAAATATCGACCTTCTTTTCGTGGTTCATAAAAGTTATGCTGTAAAGGAGTATAACTAACCCCAACATTTAATGAGGTAATATTTATAAGAGTAATATTAGCGCTACCCCCATAAGAATTCGATTCAAATTTACCTGTAGTATATCTATGAGATAAATCGGCCCATATACCTGTATAAAAAGATCTATACCAGTCAGTAGGTTTATATCCTCGATAACTAACACTTGCAGATTCGGAAATCCTATTTCTTTCTTTCTGTATTCCCATATCATTGATATCTATCTTATTATCTTTTAAAGAATGAGATAACTGCCACCTGAATCTACCATTACCTTTCCCTACCCCGAAATCATATTTATAACCGGAATTTTTATTTGTGAAAAAACTTCCAACTCCTTTACCGCTTATATAATATTTATTATTTTTATCATTAAAATGGAATTGCAAAGCCAGAATATCAGCATCATAATATTCAGCTTTTCTATAAGTAGATGCATTAATCAAAGTAATATATGAATTATTAGCTAGACTTTGGTCCAATACTAACATATTATAATTAGTCAAAGGATCTGTTAAAACATTATGAATCTCACCTGTTTCTGCATCTTTATATTTAGCAAATGTTTGAGCAGTTAAAGCATTCATAACTCCTATGCCTAGACCTCCATTTGTTCTACCTTTAAATTTGAAAGCATTAATCATACGAGATTCTGATGGATTATCTAAAATCTCATCACCTGTAGATACCTTATCATCTAAATTATTTAAGAAATGAGGAGTACCTCCTATTCTACGACTATATAATAAACCACCTTTAGAAAATAATCCCATACCCTTTAAAAAGAAAGGACGTTTTTCACTATAAGTAACTTCAAAAGGGGACAAATTATAAACAGTATTGTCGGAAGACACTTGTCCAAAATCAGGTATAAGCGTAGCATCTAATGTGAAAGATCTATTAATACCCCATTGAAGATCCATGCCAGCGCTATAACCTTGATGCCAAATACCTCCATTTTCTTCAGTATGATCGACAAAAGCAGAAATATATGGTGATAAGGAAAGTAAAACCGGTGGTTTTATTTGTTTAATACCCCTAGAAGTACCCCATTGTGCTACATAATTAGATTTTGAGGGATGCCTTTCATTCCAATATGATTCTTGTCTCTCAGCCATCCTATATCTTCTTATGTTAAATCCCCAAATTTGTTCTTTATTATTTGAAAATCTAATAGCAGAATATGGAATTTTCATTTCAAGAGTCCATTTACCATTTTCGCTACTAGTAGCAGAATACCATACAGCATCCCATTTTCTATCTCCTCCACTAGAAGAATATTTGGTATCTACTTGTTGTCCAGAAGATGTAACACCAAATTCATATCCGTTTATCCTATCTTGGTATGTATCTAATAGTAATCCGAAAAAATCGGAATTTCCTATATCGTCTCTTTTAGTGAAATCCTTATAAAATTCTGAAGGATCTTCAGTTAGTTCTGCAGCACAATAAATAGCTTCTTGATCATAGTATAACCATACTTTAGTAGGATGTTTTTTATCTACTTTACCCGGATTAGGGGAATATTCTACTAATTTATGTATTTGTGGACGTTTCTTCCATATATTTTCATCTAACTTACCATCAATAGTTATCTTTTCAGTGGTTTGTCTAAAACCTACTACTTTAACATTTGAATGTGAAACAGAATCTCTAGTAGAAAGAAAATCAAAAGTTTTATTATTAGTGGCCTTTACTCCTAAGGGAAATATCAGAAATATCAATAAAAAAAATAGTGGGGAAGGGGTTTTATGAGTCATATAGCTTTATAAATCTTGATTTTTAAAATTTTGATAAATATAGGGATATTAAATAGTAATTCAAGCCTTATAATAATAAAAATCTTATAAACTACTAAATCTAATTTTAATGCCTTTAATCTCTTTATTTATATAGTATGATTCTAATCCTATAATTCTAAAATCAAAACGCTAATAAAATTATTCATTTATCCAAATATTTATTAGCATTTTTTAATATCATTCATTATACTTAAATATATTTCTACATTAAACTAAAATAATTGATATTTAATGTTGTTTATAGATTTTGATTTATTATCTTTGAACTAGAAAATTAACAATAACTAATGATTTCTTATTATTACATATTAAACATTAATCATAAACCAGGCCGTGGTTTATATTCTTGTCTTATGTATTGATTTCATTTTTTCTTTTAAACACATCTTATTCTAAGTGTGTTTTTTTTCGTCATAATTATATCGTATCGTATTAAAATTTTATTTGGTTATTTTATATTTATCATAAAAAATAAATTTAACCTTTCAGTAGATTATATTAAAATTAATTTATAAAATCACTATTAATATTTAAAATAATTATAGTTTTTAATATATTATTTTTATATCCTCTTCTCGATTAACTAGAAACATATAAACTATACATAATCCGATTTCCCCAAATCTGCTAGCCTTAATAAATTTCACCTAACCAACCAAACCTTATGAAAATTACCAAAGTATTTTTAATCTTAACCTTAGGTCTTACTATGACTATAGGTTCTGGTTGTTCTTCTAAAGCTCAAGTAATTAAACCAGTCCCTAAGAAATTTCATCTTGACAAGTTTTACAAAAAGTACATGAACGTTAATGGTATTACAGTTATCAGTTCTGAAAAAGTACCTGATTCTGCATTCGTTGCTGTATATAATACACTATATGCAGAGACTATTCATCTTCCACGAAAAGTAAAACAATCTTTAATTTCTCATGGAGTGAGAGTAGCGATCATGGCCAGATATGAAGGAACTACCGATATTCCTGAACATAAATTTCTAGCTAATGATACGACTATTAATTGGGATGTTAGAGCTAGAGGGTTAGGTGGTACCTTAGAATTACCTTTTTCTACTTGTGCTGAAGAAAATGTTTTAGCTTATCAAATAGATAAATACCATGCTGAAGATATACTAATTCATGAATTTGCTCATACTATTCATAATGTAGGCATTGCTCCTACTTGTCCTTATTTTAATGAAGAATTGCAGGATGCACTTAATCAAGCTAAAAAAGAAGGCCTTTGGGATAATACATATGCACAAACTAATATAGAAGAATATTTAGCTGAAGGTGTACAAGATTGGTTTAATGCTAATGCAGAAGTTCCTTCTCCAGATGGAAAACATAATCAGGTAAATACTCGAGAAGAACTTAAAAAATATGATTATAGACTTTATAAGATATTAGAAAGATTCTTTCCAAAAACTAAAGGACCTATAAGCAAACATAAAATAGTAAATATTTATCATCCTAATAAATAAAAAATTATTACCCATGAAAAAACATTATCTATTATTTATTCTCCTAACTATATTTTCAGTAGTAGGATGTTCAAAAAAAGGGGAAACACAAGAAAATATTGATCCTAATACTCCCGATTATCCTCAAAATTATAAAGGCTATTCAGATATAAAACATAAAGATTTTACTTTCAGAGTCAATAATGATATTTTATTACAGTATGATGCTGATTATTCAATAAATAATCTTAAAAAACAAATAGATACTATTTACACTTTAATAAAAGATTCTTACATACAAAAAATATGCAAACATCCTATATGGGTAGAAATAAACACACGTCCTGGTGGAGGCGGATGGTATCATATATCTAAACAATGGTTAGTAGACAATGGTAGGAATCCTGACAAAGCCAAATGCGTAGAAATAGCTAATTATAGGAATTTTATTGCATGGCATGAACAAAATCAACCATTTGAATTATTCCATGAACTAATTCATTTATATCATGATCAAGTATTAGGGTTAGATTACCCTCCTATTATAGATGCTTATAATCATGCTAAAAATAATAAAATGTACAGAGATGTCTCTTATCATCTTAAAGATGATATATATATCACTAAAGATGTAGCATACGCCATGACTAATCATCATGAATATTTGACAGAAACATCTGAAGCTTTTTTCGGAGGTAATGATTATTTTCCTTTCAATAAAGCTCAGTTAAAAGATTATGATCCTCAAATGTTTCAGGTATTAGAAGATATTTGGGTAAAATAGTAAAAAAATAAATTCTATTCTTTATATATAATTAACAAAATCGATATGAAAAAACATTATCTATTATTTATTCTCCTAACTATATTCTCAGTGGTAGGATGTTCAAATAAAGGGGAAACACAAGAAAATATTGATCCTAATACTCCTGATTATCCTCAAAATTATATAGGGTTTTCTGACATAAAATATAAAGACTTTACTTTCAGAGTCAATAATATTATTTTCAATGAAAGTGATGCAAACTCCTCTATTGAATTTCTAAAAGCTAAAATAGATACTATATATACATTAATCGATATTTCATACATAAAAAAAATATGTAAGAATCCGATATGGGTAGAAAAAAATATCAATAATGGAGGTGCTTGGTATAACCCTTCTTATGATTGGTTAAAAGAAAATAATATGATTACAGCCAAAGCCAAATGTGTAGAGATAACTAATTATAAACATTTCGTGGCTTGGATGAAATTAAATCAACCTTATTCATTATTTCATGAATTATGCCATTTATATCATGATCAAGTATTAGGGTTTGACTACCCCCTTATTATAGAAGCTTATAATCATGCTAATGACTCTGGGATGTATAGAAATATTTCTTACTTCTCTGGTAATGGAATATACATTAAAAAAGATAAAGCTTATGCTTTGACTAACCATAAAGAATATTTCACAGAAACATGTGAAGCTTTTTTTGGGTTCAATGATTATTACCCTCACAATAATGCTCAGTTAAAAGATTATGACCCTCAAATGTATCAAATATTAAAAAATATTTGGGGCAAATAATAACTAAAATAAATAAATTCTATTATTTAATAAATTAACAAAATCGATATGAAAAAAATTCTATCTATTATCTTAACTCTCATGTTAACTATGTGCTATACATACGCACAAGACATGCAAGTTAAAGGAAAAATCACTTCATCCGATGACGGTTCTCCTATGATAGGAGTATCTGTCTTGGATCAGTTTTCTGGGAATTATGCTGTATCCGATGATAATGGTAATTATTCCATTACTGTACAGAATAAATCTCAAAAATTACTATTTCAATTTCTAGGTTATAGAGATAATGAAGTAGAAATTAATTCAAGGAAAACAATAAATGTAACATTATTTTTAGATGTCATGTCAATAGATGGTACTATGGTAATCGCCTATGGACAAGGTAAAAAATCATCATTTACTGGATCAGCTACCATTGTTAAAAAGGAAGATATCCAAAAAATAGCTAGTTCTAATGTAACTAGTGCACTTCAAGGTTTGAGTGCTGGTGTCCAAGTTATTAATAGTAGTGGAGAACCGGGTGCTAATGCTACCGTTCTTATTAGAGGTATTGGTTCTATGAATGCTTCTAGTTCACCATTATACGTAGTAGATGGAGTGCCTTATTATGGTTCTATTTCTTCTATGTCTACTAATGATATAAATTCTATCACAGTACTTAAAGATGCTTCTGCTACTGCTCTTTATGGTTCTAGAGCCGCCAATGGTGTAATCGTAATTACTACTAAAAAAGGTCAATCAGAAGAAGGACAAATTAATTTTAAAGTAAATATATCTTTTCCTAAATTAGCAACTTCATTACCTAGAAAATTAACACCTCAGGAATATACTGAAACCACTTGGTCTTCTCAATATCAAGGGTTTTTAGAACAAGGTAATACTGATGAAAATGCTAGAAATTTAGCTTGCTCTACAGTAACACAAATTTTAGGAATTAACCCATGGGATTCTGATACGCCTGTAGGGATTAATGGAAAAATTAACCCAGGTACACAGCTTTTATTTCAAGGTGATTGGATTGATGAATCTCTAAATTCTAGTCCAAGACAAGAATATACTCTTGATTTTAATGGCAAAAAAGGTAAAACTGATTATTATATTTCAGGTAACTATGTGAAAGATAATGGTTTATTTACTACATCTTCTTTCGAAAGATATTCAGCTCGTGTAAATGTAAATTCTCAAATAAAAAAATGGTTAAAAGTAGGAACTAATACTACTTTTGCACATTGTATTTCTATAAATAATTCTGGCGCTAGTAATATTAGATTCTTAAGAGTAGTTCCATCTATTTATCCTATTTATCAGTATGATAAGACTTCTAATCAATATAAGACAGATGCTAATGGTGAAAAATTATATGATTATGGTATTGGTACTCGTAAAGAATGGGGAGGATGGAATCCATTAGCAGATGCTGAATATAATAAAGCTATTAGTAATACTGATAATTTCAGTACAAGAGATTATATAGAACTAACATTATTACCAAAATTAAAATTCACTTCAAATATCAGCATAGATTATAATTTTGCAAAATATGACAGTTATACTAGTGCTGATCACGGTTGGGCAGTAGGTATGGGAGGAAATGCATACAAAAGTGATACTAGATATGTAGGTTCTACTTGGAATAATTTACTAACTTATAACAAAGAATTTGGCAAACATAGTTTTAATTTATTAGCAGGTCAAGAAGTATATCAAGTTCATAATATAGGTTTATCAGGAAGTAAAGAAGGTTTTCCATTTGGTGGATTATATGAATTTAGTTCTGCTGCTGACATGACTGATTTATCTTCATATGTAGATAATTACAAATTACTTAGTTTCTTTGGTCGTGCTGAATATAATTATAATGATATCTATTATATATCAGCTAGTTTACGATCAGATGGTTCATCTAGATTTTCTAAAGCTTCAAGATGGGGTACTTTCTGGTCAGTCGGAACTTCATGGAGATTATCTCAAGAAAAATTCTTGAAGGATATAAAATGGATAGATAATCTTAAAGTTAAAGCTAGTTATGGTGCTGTAGGTAATGATAATTTATCTACTTATTATGCTTATCAAGGTCTATATGCTACTGGTTATGATGATTTCGGTAAAGCAGGTATTATGATACAAAGACTTCCTAATGAAAGTCTTAAATGGGAAACTAATCTTCAGTTTAATGTAGGCGTTGATTATGCTTTCTTAAATAGAATCACTGGTTCTTTTGAATATTTTAGTCGTAAATCTAAAGACTTATTATTCCCAATGCCTATGGCTATATCTACAGGTATTTCTTCTATAGATAGAAATATAGGTGATGTTAAAAATTCAGGAATAGAAATGGAAGTAAATGGAATTATAGTAGATAATCATGATTTTAATTGGTCTTTGAATATTAATGCTACTCATTATGAAAATGTTATTACCAAACTTCCTCAAGATGAAATGTATTCTGGCGTATTCAAATGGAAAGAAGGAGAAAGCCGTTATAATTTCTGGGGTGCTGAATATGCAGGTGTAAATCCAGATAATGGTAATGACCAATGGTGGAAAAAGATTTATGAAGAAAGAAATGGCGAACAGGTAGTAGTCGATAAAGTTAAAACTGAAAATTCTAGTGAAGTTATCGGAGATGACCAAAAACAATATTTAGGAGATGCTTTACCTGATCTTTATGGTAGTATTACTAACTCTTTTAAATATAAAGATATTGATTTCTCATTTATGTTTTACTGTAGTATAGGTGGTAAATTATATGATACTGACTATCAACAAATGATGTCTTATAAGGCTGGATTCAGTTGGTCTCCAGATGTATTAGATGCTTGGACTCCAGATAATCATACCACAAATACTCGTTTTACTGAAAGTACTGCAGTTTCTTCACAACAATTTTCATCTAAATGGATATTTGATAATACTTTTGTCAGATTGCGTAATATAACTATTGGTTATACACTACCTACAAAACTTCTAAAGAAATATAATATTAAAAAATTTAGAATATATGCCTCAGCTGATAATATTTTAACTTTTGCTGGTTCAGTTAAACGTGGTACAGATCCAGAACAAAGCATTTCAGGTACTACTGACAATAGATTCCCTCCTACAAAATCTATTTCATTAGGAATTGAATTAACATTATAATCAAATAGAAACTTATAAAAATGAATAAATATATTAAAATTTTAATGATAATAGGAGTCACTATGTTTTCTTTGACTTCTTGTTCAGATTATTTGGAAACTAATCCTTCTACTTCGGTAGCAGATAATACAGTTTTCAATACTACTCAGGGAGCACAATCTGCTCTTTATGGATGTTACTTTCAATTTGAATCTGGAACTGGAGGAACTAATAGATCCGATGATTGGGGTTACCCTACTCATCAAATGACAGTAGATGTAGATGGTGAAGACGTTATAGCCAGAGGATGGTATTATTATGATTACTCATACTGGGGACATACTAGAGGTGATATTTTCAAAACTTATGCTCTATGGACATTCTATTATAGATTAATCAATAATACAAATAGTGTAATTACTTATATAGATGATGCAACAGGCACACAACAAGATAAGGATTATATTAAAGGTCAAGCTTTAGCTCTTAGGGGTTTTGCCTACTTTAATTTAATTAGATTCTTCCAACAAACTTATGCTATTGCTAAAGATATGCCAGGTGTTCCTATTTATACTACTCCTACTAATGACAAAACAGAAGGTAACCCTAGAGGAACTGTACAAGATACTTATGATCAAATTTTATCAGATTTGACTCAGGCTGAAACTTTATTAACTGGTTATACTAGAACTAATGCTACTAAAAATCATATTGATAAACAAGTATGTGAAGGTATATTAGCCGAAGTGTATTTAACCATGAATAAATGGGATGAAGCTGCAGATTACGCACATACAGCTCGTACTGGTTATCCTTTAACTTCTAATAAAGATTATCTGAGTGGATTCAATGATTTAAGTACATCTTCTTGGTTATGGGGAATACCTCAAACTAAAGATCAACAATTGGGTGACTCTAGTCCATTCTCTATGTGGTCTAATTGGAATAGATCAAATAGAGGAGCTTGGCAATATAATTCATTCTTCCTTAACGATCTATTTGTGAACTTATTTAATGATGGAGATATCAGAAAAGATGGGGATACAGGTAATGATTCTACTAATCCAGTAAAATGTATTCATGTATATGCAGGACAATGGCTTAATTCTTCATGGAAATTTAGAGATAATCAAGAATACTTAGGTTCTATGGTAATAATGCGTTCAGAAGTCTTATTACTAGACGAAATAGAAGCATTAGCTAGAGGTGGTAATGAACTAGGTGCTAAAAATTTATTATGGCAATTACAAGATTTAAGACATGCTACTAGAACAGTAAGTACAGGTGAAGATTTAATATCTGATATTTTAAAAGAAAGAAGAAAAGAATTATACGGTGAAGGGTTTGCTTGGTTTGATCTTAAAAGATGTGAACTAGGATTAAAGAGAGAAGGTGCACACCAATGGTGTAATGGACAGAAAGTCTTTGGCCCTTATTCATGGAGATTTGTATATCAACTACCTACAACTGAAATTGCTAACAATAAAGCTCTTAATGATGGAATATGGCCAGCAGGAGATCAAACTCCATTTGATGGAGATTTCACACCTCATAGATAGATTTTTGAATAAATTAATTTAATTGCTTTGAGAGTAGGATAAGGTATCATTAGATACCTTATCCTTTTTATTTATATCTTCTGGTAATTCATATAAAATCTCATTACTTATAAAACTTTTACTAAAGTTAATTACCTTAGTAACTTAATTATGAAAAAAGCTTTAATAAAATTACATATAGCTATACTATTAGCTGG
>JBAYYV010000003.1:0-15000 GCA_041672845.1 Bacteroidales bacterium | reverse complement strand
AGTATTATTTAAAATAAATACCGGTGCTGCTGTTTTAGGTCTTGGATATATTATTGGATTAAAATATGCTTTTATTATCGCATGTGGATCTATGTTTATCTGGTTTCTCGTTATTCCTTTAATTAATGGAATATGGGGCCCTCAAATAATAGATCTTATGAATTCGGGGATTACTTCTACTATTGCAGAAATGTCACCCGAACAAATCTTTACTACATATGCCAGGCATATAGGTATAGGTGGTATAGCTACTGCAGGTATTATAGGTATTATTCAGTCTTCATCTGTTATTAAATCAGCTTTCGGTTTAGCTGCGAAAAGTTTTGGCAAAAAGAATAAACAGACAATTGATGAGAAAACAGAAAGAACAGATCGTGATTTATCCATGAAATTTATAGCTATAGGTACCTTAATTACACTTGCTCTAATATTTGTATTTTTATACTTCGGCGTTCTAGATAGCAATATAGGTCTGGCTCTAATAGCATTATTAGTAGTAGCAGTCATTGCCTTTCTTTTCACTACAGTAGCTGCTAATGCTATTGCTATTGTAGGTACTAACCCAGTAAGTGGTATGACTCTTATGACTTTAATTCTTGCTTCTATCATAATGGTAGCTGTAGGTTTGAAAGGGACCGCTGGTATGATCGCTGCCTTAGTAATAGGCGGCGTAGTTTGTACGGCACTTTCTATGGCTGGTGGTTTTATCACTGACTTAAAAATAGGTTATTGGATCGGTACTACTCCTAAGAAACAAGAATCTTGGAAATTCCTTGGTACTTTAGTAGCCGCTGCTACTGTGGGTGGTGTAATGATGGTATTAAATAAAACTTATGGCTTTACCGGCGAAAATGCTTTAGTCGCACCCCAAGCTAATGCTATGGCTGCTGTTATAGAACCCCTTATGAATGGTGGTGGCGCACCATGGATATTATATGGCATAGGAGCATTAATAGCTATTATTTTAACTATCTTTAAAGTTCCAGCTTTAGCATTCTCTTTAGGCATGTTTATTCCATTACAGCTTAACCTTCCGCTATTAGTAGGTGGGTTAGTAGCTTGGTTTGTAAGTAAAAATAAAGACAAAAAAATCGGGAATCAACGTAAAGAAAGAGGTACTCTTATAGCATCTGGATTTATAGCAGGTGGCGCTTTAATGGGTGTAGTTTCTGCTATTATTAAATTTGCTGGTGGAGATCTTATGATGACGAAATGGAATTCTTCCCCTGCCGCTATTTGGGTAAGTTTAGTAGCATATATAGTTCTTATAATCTATATGATTTGGGATACCAAAAGAGCAAATAAAATCGTTGAATAATTTTTAAATTAGTAAAAATTCGATTAAATAAGACAACTAAATTAAATAAACTAGCTTAGTAAATTACTATTAAACTAATATAAACTAACATTAAAAAGAATAATAATTTTAGAAAAATATAATCATGGAAAAATTAATTGACAGATTTTTAAGATATGTATCTTTTGATACAGCATCAGACCCTGAATCACAAAGTCAACCTAGTACTAATAAACAATTAGCTTTATTAGATACTCTTGTAAAAGAATTAAAAGCTATGGGAATAGAAAATTCTGAATTAGATAAATATGGCTATGTTATGGCTACTATTCCATCTAATATTAATAAAGATATTCCTGTTATAGGGTTCATATCCCATGTAGATACGGCTCCGGATGCTTCTGGCGCTAATATCAAACCTCAGATAATAGAAAATTATGATGGTTCTGATATTACTATCAATGATAATCTTGACCTTTACCTTAAAACTAAAGATTATCCAGAATTATTAAATTACAAAGGGAATACTATTATAACTACTGATGGTACTACTTTATTAGGTTCCGATGATAAAGCTGGTGTAGCTGAAATCATGAATGCTGCTCAATACTTAATGGAACATCCTACAGTTAAACATGGTGAAATAAAAATTGGATTTACTCCAGATGAAGAAATCGGAAGAGGTGTTGATTATTTCGACACTAAGAAATTTAACGCTAAATATGCTTATACTTTAGATGGTGGAGAAATAGGTGAATTAGAATATGAAAACTTTAATGCGGCTGGCGCCAAAGTTCATATCCAAGGATTTAACATTCATCCAGGTAACGCTAAGAATAAAATGCGTAATGCTATTCTAATCGCTAATGAATTTAATAACATGCTTCCTATCGAACAAAGACCAGAATATACTCAAGATTATGAAGGGTTCTTCCATCTTATCCAATTCAAAGGTACTGTAGAAGAAGCTAATCTTCAATATATAATTAGAGATCACGATACTGATAAATTTGCAGCTAAAAAAAGATTAATAGAAAAATGTGCTGAATATATAAACACTAAATATTATGAAAATACTGTCAAATTAGAAATTAAAGATCAATATTATAATATGAAGAAACAGATAGAACCTCATTATCATATTGTAGAAACTGCTATTAAAGCTATGGAAAGAGCTGATATAATACCTAAAATTCAACCTATAAGAGGTGGCACAGACGGTGCTAGACTTTCATTCATGAATTTACCTTGTCCTAATATATTCACAGGTGGACACAACTTCCATGGCAGATTAGAATATATTCCTTATGAAAGCATGGAAAAAGCATCTGAGGTAGTATTAAATATTATCAAAATTTTTGCTGAATAATGGACGAACAAAAGATTCCTGCTTTAAATAACCATAATAAGAAAGAATATCCTCCAGCACATACTGCCGAACATATTCTAAATCGTACTATGGTGAATAAATTTAAATGTTCTAGGTCTAGAAATACTCATATAGAAAAAAAGAAAAGTAAATGTGATTATTTACTTAAAACTGCACCAAATGAAACTGAAATAAAAGAAATAGAAGCTAAAGTAAATGAAGTAATTAATTCTAATCTAGATATTAATATGAAATATGTTACTAGAGAAGAAGCTTCTAAAATAGTAGATTTAAGTAAATTACCTGAAAATGCTTCCAAAACTTTAAGAATAGTTAGTATAGGAGATTATGATGATTGTGCATGTATAGGTGAGCATGTTAAAAACACATCTGAAATAGGAGAATTCAAAATAATAAGTAATTCTTTCATTAAGCCAGAAAAAGCTAATACTTTAGATAAAAGAACTTCTGATGTTTTAGGTAAATGGAGAGTTAGATGGAAATTATTATAACATAAATAAAATATAAACAACTTTTATCTAAAAAATATGTGTGGAATAGTAGGATATATAGGGAATAAAGACGCTTACCCTATTTTAATAAATGGTCTTAAAAGATTAGAATATAGAGGCTATGACAGTGCTGGTATAGCATTAATTAATAATAATGATATATCCCTTTATAAAACTAAGGGTAAGGTAGTAAATCTTGAAAGATTTGTCAAAGATAAAAATGTCTCTGGAACTGTCGGTATAGGCCATACAAGATGGGCTACACATGGAGAACCTAATGATGTTAATGCTCACCCTCATTATTCTCAAACTGAAAATATTGCTTTAATCCATAATGGAATTATTGAGAATTATCTTACTCTTAAAAAGAAATTAATAGAAAAAGGATATACTTTTAGAAGTGATACAGATACAGAAGTATTAGTTTATTTTATAGAATATATTCAAAAATTACATGATTGTAGCCTTTTACAAGCTGTTCAGCTAGCCCTTACC
Organism: Bacteroidales bacterium; assembly: GCA_041672845.1. Lineage (GTDB taxonomy): Bacteria > Bacteroidota > Bacteroidia > Bacteroidales > UBA932 > JBAYDV01. The sequence continues at coordinate 11,327 of JBAYYV010000003.1, read as the reverse complement.
CAAGTAGTCGGAGCATATGCTATAGCTATCGTCGATAAACGTTCTCCTAACCAAATCATAGCAGCTAAAAAAGCTAGTCCGATGGTTATCGGTATAGGTGAAGATGAATATTTTATCGGTTCTGATGCTACTGCTTTAGTAGAATATACTAATAAAGTTATCTATATAGAAGATGATGAAGTTATCTGCTTAGAAAAAGGTAAAGATTTACAAATTTTTAATTTAGAAAATGTAAAGAAAAGCTATACTATTACAGAACTTGAAATGAATCTTTCTGAATTAGAAAAAGGTGGATATCCTCACTTCATGATTAAAGAAATTATGGAACAGCCAGAAGCACTAAAAAATAGCTTGAAGGGTCGAATAAATATAAAACAAGATATTATTTCACTTTCTGGTATTCGTGAAAATAGAGATAGATTTATAAATGCTAGACGTATTATCATAGTAGCTTGTGGTACATCTTGGCATGCTGGAAAAATCGGAGAATATTTAATCGAAGATTTTGCCAGAATACCTGTAGAAGTAGAATATGCTTCTGAATTTAGATATAGAAATCCTGTACTTTATCCAGATGATATAGTGATTGCTATATCTCAGTCTGGTGAAACTGCTGATACTTTAGCTGCTGTAAAAATGGCTAAAGATCAAGGAATATTTGTTTACGGTATTTGTAATGTGGTAGGTTCTAGTATTCCTAGAGCTACTGATTCCGGATCTTATACTCATGTGGGTCCTGAAATAGGAGTAGCATCGACTAAATCTTTTACTGCTCAAGTATGTACACTTTCTTTAATCGCTTTATGTATTGCTAAAGAAAGAAATACTATTTCTCCTACTAAATATAAAAAATTAGTCAAAGAATTGGCCTCTATTCCTGATAAAATGAAAGAAACTCTTAAATGTAATGAGATAGTTAAAAAATTAGCTCCTGCATTTACTTATGCTAAAAATTTCATGTATCTAGGAAGAGGTTATTGTTTCCCCGTAGCATTAGAAGGGGCTTTAAAACTTAAAGAAATTTCATACATACATGCTGAAGGTTATCCTGCCGCTGAGATGAAACATGGTCCTATAGCTTTAATCGATCAAGATATGCCTAGTGTAGTAATAGCTCCTACATCTACTATTCATGAAAAGACTTTAAGTAATATTAAAGAAATAAAAGCTAGAAAGGGTCGTATTTTCTCTATCATTACCATGGGAGATTCTATTATAAAAGAGATTTCGGACTACTATATAGAAATACCTAACACTGAAGAATGTTTCGTACCTCTATTAGCGATTCTTCCTCTTCAGCTTCTTTCTTATTATGTAGCAGTAGCTAAAGGTTGTAATGTAGATCAGCCTAGAAATTTAGCTAAATCAGTAACTGTGGAATAATACATATAACTATTAAGTATAATTATTATATATAATTAGTTATATAATAAATATTTTAGTCGAGCCTTTGTGTAAGCATTAATATCAGCAGACCACAAAGGTTCGATTTCTTTCCAATTATATGATTTCTGGAAAGTTTTACGAATAATATCGCTACCGCAAACTTTATCAAACATTTTCAATCTATCAGGTGCAGCATTTTTAAAAACATCCATTGTAGGATACATTTTATGTAAAATATCCATGGCTTGAAATTGTATTATCGACAGATTAACTTTCTTTAAATCTGTAATATGAATTTGTACCCCTCCTAAGCATTTTCCCTTAGCACTTCCATAATAAGGTGTATAATAAGCAGGACGAAAAATCACTCCTTCATTATGAAGATTATTTAATTTAGTAGCAAAAACTTCTGCATTTACTCCTTTTGCGCCTATTAACTGAAATGGCAAAGTATATCCTACCCCTATATTTATCTGATAAAGTTCACCTAAAATACCAGTGGCCGGATAAAGATAAGCCGACTGCGTAGAGGGAATATGAGGAGAAGTAGGTAACCAAATAAGCCCAGTGTCTTCGAAAGACATTGAACGACTCCATCCTTCCATTTTAACAATAGTTAATTTAAATCCGGGTTTAGCATTGGCAGCAATAAAGCCTTCACCTACCAAAAAATTTGCTAATTCACCTGCTGTAAGTCCATAAATATATGGAATTTGATATTTACTTACGAACGAAAAAAAACCTGGTTTAACTATAGGACCTTCTATTTTGTTACCCCCTAACGGATTAGGTCTATCAAGAATAATTATTTCAAGACCATGCTCAGCAGCTACTTGAATAATATTACCCATAGTACTAACATATGTATAAGATCTACATCCGATATCTTGAATATCGTAAACAATAGCATCTAATCCATCTAACATTTCATTTGTGGGTTTTCTAGTACGTCCATAAAGAGAATAAATAGGAAGATTCGTTTTCTCATCAAATCCACCTTTTACTTTGTTTCCCGCATTTGAATTTCCTCGAATACCATGTTCTGGTCCAAATAAACATTTAAGATTTACACTAGGATTATTATATAAAATATCAATATCTGATTCTAAGTTTTTATTGACACCAGTCGGATTCGTAACTAATCCTATATTTTTCCCTCTAAGCTGAAGAAAATCATTTTCCTGCAGAACATCTATTCCACAAAGAACCCCAGAACCATTTATTATTTTAGAAGAGGCGTTTTGACCGAAGCTAAAATTATAAACAAGCATCATTAAGAATACTATAACACTCTTTTTTAGAAAATTAATATTTAATATATTATTTACTATACTCTTGTTTTTTCCCATATTCAGAATCTATTTTAATTAATGCTGTTACGATTAAAGTTACAACACTACAAGCCATTATCCACCAAAAAAATCCTACATAACCGAGCTTGGACTGAATCCAACCAGCAGCCATACCTGGAAGCATCATACCAAGTGCCATGAAAGCTGTACATAAAGCATAATGAGAAGTTTTATGAGAACCTTCTACAAAATACATCATATATAACAAAAAAGCAGTGAACCCAAAGCCATACCCAAATTGTTCTATAAATATAAGTAAATTAAGAATAACCATATTAGATGCTATAGTCATATCAGGCTGTTGCATACTTAGATAACAATATACAAAGCATGGAATAGTGATACTTAAAGCCATAGGCCACAAACATTTTTTTAAACCGTGTTTAGAAACCAATATTCCACCAATAATACCACCTATTACTAGACCTATTACCCCTATTGTCCCATAAACCATACCTACCTGAGAAGTATGAAGGCCTAATCCACCATCACTAATAGAGTCAAGCATAAATGGCCCTAACATCTTAACTACCTGTGCCTCTGGTAATCTAAATAATAATATAAATAATATAGCTATCCATATATGATCTTTTTGAAAAAAAGTTTTAAAAGTATCTAAGAACTCTTTAAATACTTTAGCGACTGAAAGTTTTTCATTATTAATAACAGCCTTATCTTCAGCAGGTTTTGGTAATATATAATAATGATATATCGCAAATAATAAATACAACACTGCCATTATTATAAAACTAATCTCCCAAGCAAGAGGAATATTTTCTAGTGAAGTTTCTAGCCTACCGGCAATGTATATAAGAACGCCTTGAGCAAATATTGTCGCCAGACGATAAAAAGTAGATCTTATTCCTACAAAAAGGGATTGTTTCTGAGAATCTAGCGCTAACATATAAAAACCATCAGCTGCTATATCATGTGTAGCTGAAGCAAAACCTATAAGCCAAAAAACAGCTAAAGTAATACTAGTATAAAATTTTAAAGGTAAAGTAAAAGCAATAGCTGCTAATAAAATCGCTATCAAAAACTGCATAGCTACAGCCCACCATCTTTTAGTCTTTAAAATATCCACGAAGGGACTCCAGAATGGCTTAATTACCCATGGAAAATATAGCCAAGCAGTATAAAAAGCTAGGTTAGTATTAGACATTCCTAGATTCTTAAACATTATTACAGAAATTACATTAACCGCCACGTATGGTAATGCCTCAGCGAAATATAAAGTAGGAACCCAGCTCCAAGGATTATTGCTAAACTTAGTATTTGGCTTTGATTTCAATATCATGATAATAATGATTAAGTATCTGTTTATATGTATAATTTTTATCTCCCATAGCTGCTGCCCCTATTTGACACAAACCTACACCATGGCCCCAGCCTGCTCCATAAAATACGAAATTCCCATTTTCTTCTTTAACTATAAAAGCAGAAGAATAAAGATGAGTTTGAGAAAGAACTCTTCTTATTTCTAGTTCTTTACTTACGATTAAAATTGCTTTTTCACCTACTATAGCTAATCTAGATAATCTACCAGAAGTTCCTCTATTTAAAGGAATAAAAGATTTAATCAAGCCTATATCTTCACCTGATTTAGATCTCAACAATTCAGATAATTCTTTAGGATTACAAGATTCTGTCCATCTATAAAAATTTTTAGTCTCCTTATCATAATCCTTTAATATCTTAGAAATCAATTTATCATCCTTAATATTACAAAATGCTTCAGGAGAAGATAATACCCATTTTTCGAATTCTTGTTCATTAGTTAAATCAGGGAAATTTATGGGAACTTTATTATCATTAATTTCTTCTTCTACATTTTCGACATTATCTAATATAGAACTCAAATAAGATTTGTCATAATCTTCCCAACAAGTAGAAAATTTCTCTGTAATACCCCCACAGCATTTAGAGAATCTTGCATCACAAATAGTATCTCCATCATATAGCATTTCTCCCCAAGTATCATCTATTATAGTCTCTATTTTACTATTCTTATCCTTTGGAAGACCTTGATATCTCTGACAATGATCATCAGCACAAACATCAAAATTATTATGATCAGTATGGTCATACCATTTTCTTATCACTTTTATAGGAAGACCCAACGCTTTAATTTTTTCAGGAATATCTACTGCTAATGGATTAACTTTAGATTCTTCAGTTTTTTTAGAATTAGATTCTAAAATTCTCATTAACCATGATCGGGAAATAATGGCATGTGCTTTTAGAAATTCTTTAGGTGCATTAGAGTTCATTTCTGAGGAAATTACTGAAAGTAAATATTCTTCTACCCCTAATACATTAATAAGTCTAAGCTTATTATTCTCTACTATAATCTTGACTGATCCTTGAAAATTTAGAATTTCTTCTCTATCCCAGTGGAAATTTATACCTATCCTTACATTTGGTATACTAAAGAAAGAGGCTTTATAATCTACCGGATGGAACAATAATTCATTATAAAGATGTCCATTCCATTCTATTTGATCATTTCTACTTCTAAAAACTTGTGTTCCATTAATAGGAAAACGACCATATTTATAACCATCTAGAAAATCAACATTAAGTTTATTAGAAGACATTACACCTACAGACACATATGGCTGTTTTCTTAAGAAACAATGCCTAATGGCATCAAACTGATAAAATATATCTGATTCATCTAAACAAACATCATCTATTATTTTATCTGCTGCTTTAGTATCTAATTTTTTATAATCTTCTTCTAGAGGTAATATAAAAATACCTGCCATATCTACAGCCCCAGGACTAATAGTAATCCTATCAGCACCTTCTGAATAATAACAAGCAGGTCTATGAGCTTTTCTCTGAATAATTACAATATTAAATATCTCATCAGTTTTCCAGCATAGGACATTTAACTTAGGACGATATTCCATTTCCCCACTCTCTTCAGATCTATGTCCACAAATAATATTATACAAATTAGTAAACATTTCACTAGCTTCTTCTAAAGAATTAGAAGTTAACCAATATGCACTCTTGTAATATTCTTTTAATAGAACTATCCTACTATGTTCTGTAGAAGCTATCTCTCTATTTTTCAATAAAAACACATCATCTTCTAAAGTTAGTTCTTTCTTTTTACCAGCTTGGAAATGAAAATGATCTGGAGCACTAGCTCCACAACCAGGACCATTATAAAATACTACATAATCTTCTAAAAGATTAGTAATCTCTAATAAATCATGGAGTCTACCAAACAAACTCTGAGGCTCATGTTTTGTAGAAACAATAGTATAATGTTCTTTGAAAATAGGAAATGGATTTACTAAAAAAGTGTATTCTTTACCTGAGAGGGCAGTATAATTCAAACCTTCTTGCTGAGATGGTCTAGCATTTTCACATAAAAAACACTTTCTTTTTTTAATACTGATTGAATCCACTTGAGCGACAGTAGATACTATTCTAGCAGGATTATATTGTAATTTAACATCAAAACCTTTTACCTGTATTACACGTTCTTGTACTTTAGATAAATAAGAATAGTTGTGTCTTGCTTGTGGCCATTCCATAATCTGTCGTAGGAATAGCTTTTTTAAATCTTCTTTAGTAGTTAGTTTTTCCATTGATTTTTTGACGGGCTTCTATTTCCCTTGTTCTTAAGCTATCTTTATAATAATTATTTTTGTTCACTTGTTCTTGTGTAAGATTTGCATCTGAATTTCCTGACCACCTTCTACAATAATACAAAACATCATAGATTCTTCCTATTTTATATTCTCTAGATAGTCTCAATGCCATCGCATAATCTTCTCCATAACTCACATTTGGGAAATCTATTTCTCTGATTAAAGGTGTATAAAATGCCCTCGGAGCTCCTAACCCATTGATTCGTAATGCATTATTCATCCCATTGTCATCAGACCATTCTCTATGATCTATTATGCCTGGTGGCAATTCTTTTTGATTATAGTCCGTTATTTTATAAGAACCGATAACCATAGCACATTGATCTTTATAGAATTTATCCACTATTTTCTGTAAAGTATTAGGACCAGAATACATATCATCACTATCTAACTGCACACTAAATCTACCACATTGCTCAGAGTGTACCCCTTCGTTCCAGCAACCACCGATCCCTAAGTCCTTCCTTCGTGGAATAATATGTATAATATTTACCTGATTATTACCAGTTGTATTTTTCTCATTATCTCTTTGGCTCATTCTAGCCATTCTTTCTATTATCTCTCCAGTTTTATCAGTAGAATAATTATCAATTACAATAATATTATATGGAAATGTTGTTTTCTGATTTACGGCTGACGCCAATGCATTTTCTATCGTCTTCTCTCTATTAAAAACTGGGATAATAACTGAAGCTTCTATAAAAAATTTACTTTCTGAACAGTCAAAAGATTTTTTTTCTATTTTACTAAAATCTAAAGATTTTAAATTTTCTGGTATAATTTTAGCTCCTATCATTTCTAGATACCAAGTAAAAACTAATTCCATTTCCTTTTGGATATCTTTATTATGAGGGTCTACATAATTGAAATTAGATTCTGGTTTACTTATTCCAGTTAATGAATTATTTTTTGAAGTTTTTATACTATATCCTATTTTGGGAATATATTCTATCTTCTGATTATTAGCTAATAATGTTAACCAAAACATATAGAATCCTGCATGTTTAATATCCTCTTCTTTTATATTTTTTCTCTTAGCTTCTTCAGAACAAAAGAAAGCTTTAATAGTTTTAACAGCATTCAGAAAAGATTTCTTGTCTAATAATATTAGTTCTCCAAAATCAAAATCATCTCTAATAGAACCACTTTGAAAACTATTACGGGGATGACGAACTTCTAATTCCTCACTATCTGTATATAAAAACGCTGGAATATTTATATATCTATATTCTTTCTCTTCTATTTCGATGTTTAGGTGACCTCTCTGCAGTAAAAAACAATCTTCACAATCATATACTACTTCAGCCAATTTATAAATGGCTGATAAGTTTGGAAAATCATCTAATAGATATCGATTCATAACGTTTATTAAAATTTCACTAATACAATTTTTTTGCGTTGCTAAGTTACAAATTTTCATCTTTATTTTTAGATTTATTATATTTGTAAAATGACAATCTTAATTATCCTATGGACTATCTTCTTTTTAGTAGTTCCTGCAGCTATAATATTACTTTGTAAAAAAGTAAAATTCTTCGGACAAATAGGAGAAATCCTATTATTATACATCTTCGGAATCATCTTTGCAAATCTACTAATTTTCCCATTTCCTGATTTAGCTCTAAATTTAAAAATGGTACAAGATGGATTAACATCTATCACTATTCCTATAGCGATACCTTTAATCTTGTTTAGCTGTAATTATAAAAAATTGCCATTACGCTCAGCTACTCTTTCTCTTATTTTCGGATTATTAGCTATATGTAGTGCTGTTATTATTGGATATTTTATTTTTAGAGGTCCCAGTAAAATTCAAAACATTAATGAAGTAGCAGCCATGCTTGTAGGAGTTTATACTGGGGGAACCCCTAACCTGGCAGCTCTGAAAATGATGCTTGGTGTAAATGAAACTACTTATATATTGATTAACTCTTTCGATATGATGGTAAGTTTTATTTTCTTAATGTTCTTACTAAGTTTTGGTACAAAATTTATTAGAAAAATATTGCCATATAAGATGAAAACCAAGACATTAGCTCATGTAAGAACTACTAAAACCTTAGAAAACTCTGCAAATCAAGATGAGTTAAAAGGACTAAAGAGTCAAGAAAAGTTACCTAATAGTCCTGATGAAACTTACGAGCATATCTTTACTAATGGAAATTTTAGAAGTTCTATTTCTGCTATTATGACAGCTATACTTATAGTAGGGCTTAGTATAGGTATTTCTTTTCTCATAAAAAATGCAATATCTATGGTAATAATAATGCTAAGTTTAACCTCTTTCGCTATCGCAGCTTCTTTTATCACTTATATTCAGAAAGCTAAAAAAACTTATGATATCGGGATGTACCTAGTACTTATATTTTCTGTAGTCGTAGCATCTATGGTAAATATTCGTGAAATTAATTTTTCAGCTGGCTTATGGCTATTAGCATATATAGCTTTCGCCATATTCGGATCATTAATCATTCAGATAATCTTAGCTCGTATCTTCAAAATAGATGCAGATTCCACTATTATAACATCTGTAGCTCTTGTAAATTCGCCCCTTTTTGTACCACTTATAGCTGATGCTATGAAAAATCGACAAGCCGTCATAATAGGCGTCACTGTCGGTATAATCGGTTATGCGGCAGGAAATTATTTAGGATTTATTATCGCTGCAGTGTTAAGATAAATTTTTATCATTCCTAAAAGATTTAGTATTTCATTTAACATTATTAAATGAATGCAAAATTATTATAGAATCTTCCTCTATAATAATCGTATAATTAGTATATATTTTTTAATTTCGCGCACGTTCAGCTAAAAAAATAAAAGTATATAATATGTGGGCAATTCTGATTTTACTATTTGTGGTTTGTTATGTGGCCATTTCTTTAGAACATAACATTAATATAAACAAAAGTGCTATCGCACTATTTTTAGCCGTCGCGTTATGGAGTATTGTAATGTTTTTCTCAACAGATATAGCCACCTTATACAACGCTGAAGCTTTCAAAGAGTTTTTATTAAAAACACCACGCCTTAGTTCGTTAGGGTTAAAAAGCCAATCCACAAAATTTATAGTTAATAAATTACTATTATTTCATTTAGGCTCTATTAGTGAAACTTTATTCTTCTTAATAGGTGCTATGACCGTAGTAGAGTTAATAGATATACATGGAGGTTTCTATTTTATTACTAAACATATTACTACTAGAAAAATTAGAAAACTATTATGGACAATAGCTTTTATTACATTCTTCCTTTCAGCTTTATTAGATAATCTAACTACTACTATCGTTATGATTATGCTTATAAGGAAACTTATTCCTTATAAAGATCTTAGAATGTGGTTTGCCGGTGTTATTATAATTGCTGCAAATGCTGGTGGAGCATGGTCTCCAATTGGCGATATAACTACCATCATGTTATGGGTAAAAGGAGATATAACAGCCCTTCCTACCATAACTAATCTAATATTACCTTCTTTAGTTTCTATGGTAATACCAGTAGCTTTTATTTCTTACTTCTTACGTGGTATCGTAGAAACTCCTCCTATTCATAGTGAAGAAGGTAAATACTATGAACAATTAACTACTACAGATAGAAAAAGTATATTAATAATAGGAGTAATAGGCCTTATGTGTGTCCCAGTTTTTAAAGAATTAACCGGTCTTCCTCCATTTATGGGAATAATATTAGTTCTTTCTCTAGTATGGATTTATACTGAAATAGCTTATAAAAAAGTTAAGAATATAGAAGAACATAAAAAGAATAGAGTAACTCGTGTAATCACTCATATAGATATGCCTACTATATTATTCTTCTTAGGAATATTATTAGCAGTCGCAGCTCTACAAGTATCTGGTGTATTAAACGCAGCTGCTAGTTACTTAGATGTACATTTACATAATGCTTACTTAATAAACGGCTCTATTGGTATCTTATCCTCTATAGTAGATAATGTGCCATTAGTAGCTGGAGCAGCTGGTATGTATCCTATTATGAGCCCTGATGCTATAGCCGCAGCAGCAGATCCTGCTTATGCCACTATGTTTGCTCAAGATGGCAATTTCTGGCAATTACTTGCTTATTGTGCTGGTGTAGGTGGAAGTTTATTAATTATCGGTTCTGCAGCAGGTGTAGTCGTTATGGGACTTGAAAAAATACACTTTATTTGGTACATGAAACGATTTTCACTAATCGTATTATTGGGATATTTAGCAGGTATGGTTACTTTCTGGCTACAAACCTTGATTTTTTAATTAAAGTCTGACAAAATCCTTTCCCTAATATTTAGTATATTTTAAGAATCAATCTCTTGTAAACATATAGTGTTTTGCTATTTGCTATCCAAACTTCTAGTTTAAAATAAACTACGTAAGATAATCTATAATCAGGTAGTCACAAAAAAACACGAACCCTAAATAGAATTCGTGTTTCTTATTACAGCTTTTAACTACTGTTGTGGAGATAGTCGGAGTCGAACCGACGACCCCTTGCTTGCAAAGCAAGTGCTCTAGCCAACTGAGCTATACCCCCAATTACATTCCCAGTAGTCCCGAGCAGATTTGAACTGCTGACCCCTACATTATCAGTGTAGTGCTCTAACCAACTGAGCTACGAGACTGTATATAATAAATAGCATTGAAAAGAATAATAAGTAAAGATTAGTACAAAATAACCTCATACTGATCAATTAGCTCCAAAAAGGAGGTGTTCCAGCCACACCTTCCGGTACGGCTACCTTGTTACGACTTAGCCCTAGTTACCAGTTTTGCCCTAGATCGCTCCTTACGGTTACGATCTTCAGGCACCCCCAGCTTCCATGGCTTGACGGGCGGTGTGTACAAGGCCCGGGAACGTATTCACCGCGCCATGGCTGATGCGCGATTACTAGCGAATCCAACTTCATGGAGTCGAGTTGCAGACT